>NZ_JALKBZ010000025.1 GCF_023227765.1 Fuchsiella alkaliacetigena | reverse complement strand
CTATCCTCAATAGGTGTTGCTTTTTTATCTTATTTGTATTTATTTACATTTAAGGGATATATAATTAATAAAAATTTGCCCTTGACAAATGAAAATATTTTTTATGCAATGCTAGTGATAAAAAAAAGATACTCTAACAGCCTATTTCTATAAAAAATAAAATTAACCTTCCTATTTTATTTAAATTTTTGCTAAGTAAAGCTTTATTTAAGGATTATCAATAATATTACAGTATTAATTTATTTAATTCAATTTCATAGGCATCAATTTAAGTTAAATTAATGATGATTACTGAAACTATTACTCAGCAGTTCATCAACTACAGTTTTAATGCTATTTAAAACCTCCTTATATTCTGCTTTCATTACTGAAGATAAGTTACTCCCCCAGTCTATTTCAGCTACTTCTATAGTAACTAAAACCAATTCCGCAAAGTTAGCTGACTGTTCAAAGTTAATTAATAAATAGTTCAGCTTACCTGCTTCAAAGTTATTAGCAGCAGTCTCCAAAACCATTATCTTTTCAGCAGCTATATCCTTCAATATAGCAAATAAGTTCTTACCATCACTGCCTCCATTAATAAATCGAATAGACTCTTGCTCAAAGTCCCGCTTTAAACTCTCTAAAAGATGAATACTTAACCCACGATCCTGCTGTTTTAAATCACCAATACCGATTACTGCTAATTTATAGGACATTTCATCACCCACTTTGTAGCTTTACTATCAATAAATTTTCCTGTTTCATTCATTTTTATGCATCGCAAAGTTACTCAGGGCCCGCCTATAAACCTCCGCTAAGGAAATGCCAGTCTTAGCAGCTACTTGGCGACAGTCTTCATACTCCGGAGCAACATTGAGCAGTTCACCAGTTAAATAACCCAGCTTCAACTGCACTTTTTCTCCTTTAACCTCCACTTCAACTAGCTGCCGCTCCAGTTTATATCTATCTTTATAATCAATTCTCACTCCTAAAGTAGTAGTCTCCTTAAAGATAATCTCCAAAATAGAGCTCAAATCCTCTTCTGCAAGCAGTACGGTCAACTTTTGAGCCGGTCTATTCTTTTTCATCTGAATAGGAGTTAAGTAAACATCCAAAGCTCCGCTAGCCATTAGCTTATCTAAAACATGTTCATAAAACTCTCCAACCATATCATCAAGATTACATTCCAACACAGCTATTCTATCTTGAAGATAAGCTGAAGCTGCTTTTGCTGTTTCTCCTAAAGTAACTCTCAAGCACCTTTCTCCACTAGAATTGCTTTTAGCCCAGCCATAACCACTTTCGTCTAAAATCAGCTCTGGCTGTCCCTCAAAACTATGAACTAAATAGCTAATAATAGTAGCTCCTAGTTCGCTAACTAAGCTTGCTCTCTCATTATCTGCAAAAACAGTCACCCCTCTTAATAACTCCAAAACTCTAGCTGAAGGATGACTACCTAACTGTATAGACGAAGCATAAATCTTAGCTATATTTAATCTATCTAGGCAGATTAATATTCCCGCAGTATAGACTAAAAATTCAACCCCTTGCTCAAAAGAAACCAGCTCACCCTTTAGCTTAAACATCTTTTTAAAAATACTCAGCATATCTTCCTTAAGCTCAGTTGACAGTTTAGAGTTTTGAATTAAAGCTCTTAACTCCTGAGCAGCAATCTGTTTTCTGGGGTTAACTATATTTAAACTTAACTTAGCTCCCCTTGCTTCCTTAGTTAACTGTAATCCTCTTTGTAGATCTAGCTCTAAACTAGAAAAGTTTATTTTATTTAATTGAAACAGTATAGCTTCAAAATCCAAATCCAGATCCAATAAAGCAGCTAAAAGCAGCTCGCCGCTAACTCCCTGTTGTAAGTCCAAATAGGCTATTTTCACCAAATCACCTGCTTCTAATTTCTACAAATAAGTAAATACTACTTTTTAACTGCATTTAAAGCAGCTAGTTGACCTTCTCCTACCGCCTTAGGTAACTGTAAAGGGGGGCCAGTACAGTCTCCAGCTGCATAAACACCTTCAATATTAGTTTCAAAGTTTTTATTCACCTTAATATATTTATCATCTAGCTCCAGCCCAGAAATAATCTCTCCGGTAGGAACAGTAGGCCGCAGAATAAAGACTCCATCAACCTCTAAGCTCTCCTCGGCTAATACTAATTTTTCAACTAGATTATCCCCTTGAATAGCTTCTGGATCAGAGTCAATCACCTCTACAGCAGAGTCTAGCTCTTGCAAATCTGCTTCGTACTGAGGAATAAAGTAAGTAGCTTCTGCTAATTCGGCTAAGTAATTAGCTTCTTCAATACTCTCTTCAGCATAACCTAGTACCGCTACTTTTTTATTCTTAAATAACTGTCCGTCACAGGTAGCACAGTAACTAACTCCCTGACCTAAAAATTCAGCCTCACCGTCCAACTGAGTCTGATTATTAACTCCAGTGGCCAAAATCACCTGCTCCGCTTGGTAGTTTTCTTGGTTACTGGTTAAGGAAAAGTAATCTCCCATAGAAATTATCTGTACTATCTTTTCTTCAATAATCGGCACTTCCAGCTCGGTTAAGTGATCAATAAATTTTTGAGTTAGCTCTTCTCCATCTATATCGTAAAAACCTAAATAATTCTCCACATGTGGAGCTAACCAGATTCGTCCTCCTAGCTGTTGACTTTCGAAGATAGCCACCTTTTTATTTCTAATCTTGGCATTCAGTGCTGCTGACATCCCTGCTGGGCCCCCCCCAATAACTGCTATCTCAAAACTATTTTCTTCACTCATCTTATTTCCTCCTTCAGTTTAATTTTTACTTAAATTAACAAGTTTATTACTCTTGAATTTTCATTTCCTATACACTAATTTTTAAAAATACTGCTTATAATTAAATTCAAATTCAAAGTTAAAATAATTTCGTTTGTTCTTTATCATTTGATTAAAACAATATACCAATAAAATTATACTCCACCTGCAATTTACCAAAAATCAATCATTAACTCATCATAATTATATATTACCAACTATTAATATTCAAACATTAACTAACAACTTTTCAATCCCTCACTGCTTGATATCCCCCCACTAATATGTTAAAATTAAAAAGATATTTAATGTAAAGTTAGGAGGGAATACTGTTGATTTGGAATCAGAAATATGAAAGCATGGATAGACAAAATTTAGAAGAACTACAAGTCAAACGTTTACAAGAAACTATCAACAGATTAATTGAAAATGTACCTTTTTATCAGCAGAAGTTATCAGCATTAGATGTTCAAGCTGAAGATATTAAATCAATTTCTGACTTAAGTAAGTTACCTTTTACTACTAAAGAAGACCTCAGAGATAACTATCCCTACGGTCTCTTTGCCACTCCCTTAAAGGAAATAGTAAGGATTCATTCTTCTTCGGGAACTACAGGACAACCAACAGTTGTTGGTTATACCCAGGATGATATTGAAATTTGGACTGAACTAATGGCTAGAACTATGAGCTGCGGTGGAGTAAGTAAAGGAGATATTGTTCAAAATGCCTTTGGTTACGGACTATTTACTGGCGGTTTAGGTATTCATTATGGCGCTGAAAAGGTAGGAGCTTCGGTAATTCCTATTTCTGGAGGAAATACTAAACGTCAAATCAGGCTAATGGAAGACTTTGGTAGTACAGCCTTAATGTGTACCCCATCTTATGCCCTTTATATAGCTGAAGTAGCTGCGGAAATGGGCTTTGATATTAAAAATTCAAAATTAGAATACGGTATCTTTGGGGCTGAACCTTGGTCGGATAATATGCGCCGAGAAATTGAAGAACTATTAGGAATTACCGCTATCGATATCTATGGACTAAGTGAGATTATCGGGCCCGGAGTAGCCAGTGAATGCGAAGTTCAGGACGGACTACATATTTTCGAAGACCATTTCATTCCTGAAATTATCGATCCTGAAACGGGAGAAAATTTAGGCTATGGTACAAAAGGCGAATTAGTCTTCACCACTATTACTAAAACTGGACTACCTATACTTAGATATAGGACCAAAGATATTTCAGTTTTACACCAAGAGAAATGTAGTTGCGGACGTACCTCAGTCAGAATGGAAAGAATCAGTGGACGAGTTGACGATATGCTAATTATTCGAGGAGTTAATGTCTTCCCTTCTCAAATCGAAAGTATATTATTGGATATCAGTGAAACTAAGCCCCACTATCAATTAGTAGTAGAGCGCGAAGACAGCTTAGATCAATTAGAAGTACAGGTTGAAATATCAGAAGCTATCTTTTCTGATGAGGTAAGACGTTTAGAGAGTTTAGAAAGAAAGATTCACGGCGAAATCGAAAGTGTATTAGGAATTTCAGTTAATGTTAAATTAGTAGAACCTCATACTATTCCCCGCAGTGAAGGTAAAGCACAGCGGGTTGTAGATAAAAGAGAGCTATAGAAAGGAGCATCCTTAAAATGAAAGTAAAACAGATTTCTATATTTTTAGAAAATAAGTCCGGTCGTCTGGCTGACGTAACAGAGACCCTAGGTTCAGCAGAAATAAATATTAGGGCCCTATCCATTGCCGATACCTCAGATTTTGGCATTCTCCGCCTAATCGTTGACCAGCCTGATAAGGCTTTAGCAATACTAAAAGAAGAAGGTTTTACTGTTAACGAAACCGAAGTAGTAGCAGTAGGAGTAGATGATACTCCAGGAGGTTTAGCTAAAGCTTTAGCTGTACTTAAAGAAGAAGAGATAAACATAGAATATATGTACGCCTTTATCGGTAGAGCTTCTGGAGATGCTCTGGTAGTCTTTAGAGTTCAGGAAATTGAAAGAGCCAATCAGGTGTTAAAAGAAAGAGATTTCAATCTATTGAGCGCCGAAGAGGTATATGAACTATAATATTAATCCTACTGGTCAGCTGGCCAGTAGGATCTTTAAATTTAATCTTCTTCCCAGCTCATAGCTCGTTTAACTGCCTTCTGCCAACCCGCATAGAGCTCTTTTCGCTTAGAATCATTCATTTTAGGCTTGAAAACTCTATCTACCCTTCTTTTACTCAAAATTTCCTCTTTATCTTGCCAGTAACCCACAGCTAAACCAGCCAAATAAGCTGCTCCTAAAGCAGTACTTTCAGTAACCACAGGTCGTTCCACCTCAGTAGCCAAAATATCTGCCTGAAACTGCATTAAAAAATCATTAGCTGCCACTCCGCCATCAACTCTCAACTCCTTTAGCTCCAAAGCAGCATCAGCCTGCATAGCCTCCAAGACATCCTTAGTCTGATAAGCTAAAGATTCCAAGGTAGCTCTAATAATATGATTTCTATTAGTTCCTCTAGTAAGTCCCAAAATAGCCCCCCGAGCGTACATATCCCAGTAAGGTGCTCCTAAACCAGTAAAGGCTGGAACTACATAAACTCCCTCAGTACTGCTTTCTTTATTAGCAAAATACTCCGAATCTGCAACCTCATTTAGCAGATGTAACTCCTCCTTTAACCACTGTACAGCTGCTCCAGCTACAAAGACACTCCCCTCCAAAACATAGTTTAGCTGACCATCTAAACCCCAAGCAATACTAGTTAATAAGTTATGCTCAGAAATAACGGCTTCTTCACCCGTATTCATCAGCATAAAGCAGCCTGTTCCGTAAGTATTCTTAACCATTCCCCGTTCATAGCAACCCTGACCAAAGGTGGCAGCCTGCTGATCACCAGCTATCCCAGCAATAGGGATCTGAGCTCCAAAGGACTGAGCATCGGCTGTATATCCGTAGACTTCGCTACTGGGCTTAACCTCAGGCAACATAGACCTAGGTATTTCAAAGATATCTAAGAGCTCCTGATCCCATTCTAAGCTATGAATATTGTACAATAAAGTTCGAGCAGCATTACTATAATCAGTTATATGTAGCTGACCATTACTTAGCTTCCAGACTAACCAGCTATCTACAGTTCCAAACCTCAGCTTTCCTGCTTCTGCCTTCGAGCGAGCTCCCTCTACATTATCCAAAATCCATTTAATCTTAGTAGCAGAAAAGTAAGCATCCAACACTAAACCAGTCTTCTTTCTAATCTTATCCTCTAACCCTTCCGCTTTTAAACGATCACAGATATCAGCTGTTCTGCGATCCTGCCAGACAATAGCATTATAGATAGGCTCCCCAGTATCAGCCTCCCAAACTACTGTAGTCTCTCTTTGATTGGTAATTCCCAGTCCCGCAATTTCCCTAGGCTGAATATTGGCCTCCGATAAAGCAGCAGCCATTACTCCACTGCTAGTTCCCCAGAGCTGATTAGCATTGTGCTCCACCCAGCCTGCTTGAGGATAAATCTGTCTAAACTCCTTTTGAGATTGGCTAACAATTTCTCCTAGCTTATTAAAAATAATTGCTCGTGAACTAGTCGTTCCCTGATCCAGAGCTAAAATGTATTCTTCCACCGCTTAATCCTCCTCAATTATAAAACATTATCGGTCTATTGCCAACTATTTAACAGCTATAGCCGAAAGCTCTAAGCCAACATCCATCGGTAAGCGAGCTGCTTCTATACAAGCTCTAGCCGGAGGCTCTTCGCTAAAGTAGTCAGCAAAAACCTCATTGAAGTCCTCAAACTCTTCCAAATCAGCAATAAATACCTCGGCCTTAACTACATTCTCTAGTCCATAGCCTGCCTCAATTAAAATAGCTTCCAGATTATCAAGCACCTGCTTAGTCTGCTCCTGTATACTGCCTCGCACCACATCTCCTGTTTTAGGGTCGATAGGCACTTGTCCCGAAATAAACAAAGTAGCTCCTGCTTTAACAGCTTGTGAATAGGGCCCTAAAGCCGCCGGAGCTTCTTCAGTACTAATAATTTCTTTACTCATCTTAAATTCCTCCTTTAGTTTTTATTTTCATCTTAACCTTTTTAAATCATAATCAGCCTTCTCTAAAGCCTTAATTACCGTCTCAGTATGCTTTTGATCTCTAGTTTCCAAAACCAATCTCACTTCAGCCTGTTGCAAAGAAAGATCAGGATTGGAACGATTATGACTAACGGAGATAATGTTTGCTTCTACCTTACTAATAACCCTTAATAGCTTCTCTAAAACTCCAGGTCTATCAGGAAGATAGGTAGCTAACCTAATTCTCCGACCTGCCTTAATCAGCCCTCGATTAATAACTGCTGCCATCATATTTAAATCTATATTCCCTCCACTTAAGACAGCTACTACTTTCTTACCCTTAAATGGAAGCTGTCCTTGTAACAAAGCTGCTAAAACTGTAGCTGCTGCTCCTTCAACTACTAACTTTGATCTTTCCAATAATAAAGAAATAGCATAAGCAATTTCTTCTTCAGTCACAGTTATAATCCGATCTACAAGCTCGGAAATAATAGAATAAGTTAATCGACCTGGCTTTTTGATCGCAATCCCATCGGCAATAGTATCTATTTCAGTTAAAGAAATCAATTTTCCTGCAAATAATGAAGATTTCATAGCAGCAGCCCGTTCAGCCTCCACTCCAATCACTTCCACCTTTGGCTTTAACTCTTTAATTACAGTAGCTATTCCTGCCAATAATCCTCCCCCACCCACCGGAACTAATATTACTTCCACTTCCGGAAAATCAGCTAAAATTTCTAAAGCAATAGTTCCCTGACCAGCAATTATATCTTTATCATCAAAAGCTGGAATAATAGTAGCTTCCGTCTTTCGAGCTTTATCTTCAGCTACATTATAAGCATCATCATAAGTTTCCCCTTTTAAGATTACTTGAGCTCCATAGTTTTTAGTAGCCTTTGCTTTAGCAATAGACACTCCTTTGGGCATAACTACTGTAGATTCAATTCCAGCTTGCATAGCTGCTAAGGCAACCCCTTGGGCATGGTTACCTGCTGAAGCAGCTATTACCCCTCCTTCTTTTTCACTAGAATCTAAATTAATTATTTTATTATAAGCACCTCTAATTTTAAAGGAGCCTGTCCTTTGTAAGTTTTCCAGCTTCAAATAAACCTGCTTCCCACTAAAATTACTAAAACTTCGTGAATAATCCAAAGCAGTCTTTTTAACTACTCCTTGTATTTTCTGAGCTGCTTTTCTAACTTCATTTACTGTTATTAACTCCATCGACAAAACTGCTCCTTTCCCTAACTTATCTTATTTATATTCTTAACTAAAAACCATTAAAAGATAAGTGTTTATCTTTCTTTATCAAAGTACTATTAAAGCTTTCATTTAATAAGAAAGATCAAATTTATGTAAAACAATAACTTGAATTACAAAAAAATATCCATATGACAGAAAAACCTTGAAAAAAATTACCAGATAGGGTTGACAACTTCAATAATCTGCTATATAATTGAAGTATAAATATTGTCGAAATATGTAGTCAATGGCAATAAAAATAAGGAGGGAGACAGGTGAAGTCAACAGGTATTGTAAGAAAAGTAGATGATTTAGGAAGAATGGTTATTCCGGTAGAACTTAGAAGAACCTTAGGTATAGAAACTAAAGATGCTTTAGAAATTTATGTAGATGAAGATAAGATTATCTTCAAGAAGTATGAGCCGGCCTGTATTTTCTGTAGTAATGCAGAGAATACAATTGAATTCAAGAATAAGATCATCTGCTCTGAGTGTCTAAACGAAATGGCAACAACAACTGAGGAAAGTGCTTGATCGAATTAACTTACTTATATAAGTAAGAATAATGACAAGCAGTATTAATAATACTGCTTGTCATTTTCCTTTTTATCGACTATCCTTTAAAGCTTGGAAAAGATACCTCTGACTTAAAAGCCTTATATAAGTTTGAATAGTCCTCTCCTTCACAGACCGTTAAAATTAATTTTTCTAAAATCCAACTTTTTTTACTAACTAACTTATGAATAGGTTTAGCAAACATAAAAAAGAGTTTACTAATTAGCTTTGCCTTTTTAAATCCAGGCAAAAGTTGCTGATTGATTAATTTAGTATACCTATCTAAAGAAGCAGTTCCAGCTAAAGTTTCTATTATTACTTCACTAGCCAATTCTCCACTTTTTAAAGCATAGAATAGTCCTTCTCCTGATAAAGGATTTACCAAGCCAGCAGCATCTCCTACTAATAGGGCCCGCTTAGCAGTCAACTTTCTTTCCTTGCCACCAATAGGCAGTAAATGTCCTTTGGCTTTAACGGCTTCATTTTCAGCTAAATCCTCTCCAATTAAATACTTTTCTAAGCTACCTTTTAAGCTTAAGCCTTGAGCATAGGTTCCTATTCCTACAGATAAGTACTCCCTTTTAGGAAAAATCCAACTATACCCCTTATTGATAACTCCATAGTCTATGCTAAGTTTTCCTCTATGCTCCGCTAACTGCTCCTCACTTGCCTTTAATTCCTTCTCAAAGGCTATAGCAAATTCACAGTCCTGAACTAAACCCAAATCCTCTGCTACTAAACTTTTTACTCCGTCAGCCCCTACTAATAAACGTCCTTCAAAAATATCCTCCCCGCTCTGTACCTCTACTTGTTCTTCAGTAATTGTCAAGCCAGTCACTTCAGTACCAGTTAAAACCTCTACTCCTGCTTCCTGCGCCCGATTCACTAAAAACTCATCGAACTTATCTCTCATCACCATATAAACAAGAGGGTCTAAAAATTCGAACTCAACTGGAAGTGTAGAATCATAAGTAAAAACAACATCTCTAATCTCATCTTCAATTACACCACTTAAATCAAAATCACTTAATAATTTTTTAGTCTTAGCTGTTAGCCCCCCTCCACAAGCCTTATACCTAGGTAGTTCTTCTTTTTCTAATAGAAGTACTTCTAAGTCGGCTCGAGCCAAGTTATAAGCAGCATAGGCTCCGGCGGGCCCTGCCCCTACCACTATTACATCGCATTCCAACTGATATCACTCCAATCTTATTTTAATTATCAAACCTAATAACATTTTAATATTAAATAGCTAACTCTTCAAGTTAAATCAACAAATAAATACTTTTATTTGTTAGCAATGATCTCCAAATAAAAAAATCCAAGATAAGGTCATTGACCTTATCTTGGAAAAACTATCTCAGTTAATTTAATCCGCAAAAACATGATTATCGATTCTAACAGTCACTGGTCGATTAGAAATCCATTCTAATCTAGTAGCAATCCGAGGATTATAAAAATAACGAGCATTTCTAGTCGGATCATAACCAACTAAAGCAGCTTTAGCAGCTTTAATAGACTTCGAAGTAGGAGGTAAATTAATTTGACCATCAATTACAGCACTAAACTGACCTTGTTCATAGATAACTCCTTCTACACTATTGGGAAATCCATTATCATCTACTCGATTTAAAATTACTGCCCCTACAGCTACCTGTCCCCTAAAAGGCTCTCCGCGAGCCTCACCATTAATAGCTCTAGCTAAAGCCATTAATTTATCTTCACTAAAATAGCTTTGTTCAATGTAATTCCCTAATTTTAAATGTTCAAAAGTACTAGTGCTTACTACTCCATCGATAGTCAGCTCTTTCTCTGCTTGAAACTCCTTGACAGCTTCTAAAGTCTTTCTGCCAAATAACCCATCAATATCTCCCTGATAATAATCTAAAATCCGTAACTGCACCTGTAAATAAACAATATCTACTCCTTCATCACCATAACCTAAAGTCCTATCTCCTAATTCAAAATTATAGCTATTTCTAGCCTCTGCAACTTCCAAATTAAATAAACTCAGATTTAAGACTATCAGCATTACTAAGGTTAACAAAAATTTATATTTGAAAAATTTATGCATTTGACTTTGCCTCCTTGTCAAATGTTTATTTTAATTCTAAACATTTTTTTAATTTTTTTTCCACTAATCTAATTAATTTAGTACCTACAAAATCTTTTTCCGATAAAGGATCAAGCAAAATACTTATCAAGCCTAGTCTATTAGCACCTAAAACATCGGTAAATAATTGATCACCAATCACGGCTACTCTATTCTTTTCTACTGCTAATATATCCATAGCTACTTCGAAATATTTCTTACTAGGTTTAAAAGCTCTAGCGATAACGGGGAAGTCCAATTCTTCAGTAGCCTGATTGACTCTGCTAGTCAAAGCATTAGATAAAATAAAAATAGATATACCAGCTTTTTCGGCTTCAAATAACCACCTCTTAACCTCTGGACTTATCTTATTAGACTCCCAATTTAAAAGAGTATTATCCAAATCACAAATTATAGCCTCAACTTTTAAACTCTTCAACTGATTTATATTTATTTGTAAAATATTTTGATAATAAAAGTCAGGTTTAAGCATTTGCTCAAATATTTCTTTAGCCTTTCTTTGTAATAACATCAGTTCTACCTCTATCTATACCCTTAATCAATCTAATTATCCAATAAAATTATAGTTAATATGTGAGTAAGTTAAAACAACCCTAAAAAGCTCCACCAATAACTAAAGAATTATTATATCAATTTCATTAAAAAAATTATAATTATTTCAAAAAAGTGAATTCAATTTTTTTAAAGCTTTTTTTTCAATTCTAGATACATAAGATCTGGAAATACCTAGTTTATCAGCTATTTCTCGTTGAGTATACTCTCGGGCATCCTTTAATCCATATCTAAAGATAATTACTTTTCTTTCTCTATCAGTTAATTTCTCCATCTTTTCATATAATTTTTCCTGATCTAAGTTTAACTCAACTTCAGCTGATACTAAATTAGCTTCAGTACCTAGAACATCTATTAAAGTAAGTTCATTTCCTTCTTTATCAGCTCCTATAGGATCCTGCAACAAAACTTCTTGTTTTACATTCTTATTTTGACGGAGATACATTAAGATCTCATTTTCAATACACTTAGATGCATAAGTAGCCAGTTTAACTTGCTTACTGGGGTCATAAGTATCTATAGCTTTAATTAAACCTATAGAACCAATAGAGATTAAATCTTCTGTATTTTCTTTAGTATTAGCTAAGTTAACTAATTTACAAAAAATAAAATAACTGACTACATTCCATATTATCCCCCCTGTTTATTAAATAATATTCAAAAAATCAGAACATTTATTACTAATTTCCTTTTAAAGCTTAATTAGTAAATAAGGTGTTATTGATCAGTATATCTTTTTTCTAAAAAATAACTCTGCTACTTTTTTTTGTTTATTACTTAAAACCAAACTCATCTTAACATAGAACTAGGCTTAATGCAAGACTAGATAATATAGAGTTTCCCCAAAAATTAATTTCAATCATTTGTTTTACTATAATTTCTTTATTAGTAAAAATACAGAGGTTAAAAATGCTCAATCATCTATAAATTCAAGAAATTACTCTATACAAATTTCAAAATTATTCAAATTATTGGAGCATATTAGATCAAAAAGTTTGTATATAAAAAAATGGGGAAACTCTATTAGATAATGATTAAGTAACTTTTTATTAATAAAAAAAATAAGCGAAAAATATAACTTTATTTATAGGAGGTGTCTAAATTAAAAAAAGCTGTAATTTACGTTAGAGTTTCAAGTTCTCAACAAGCAAAAAAAGGATTGTCAATAAATGCTCAATTAGAACAACTACATAAGTACGCTCAACAAAATAACTATCAGATCTTAAAAGAATATATAGACTCTGGCCAAAGCGCTAAAGATGATCAACGACCACAGTTTCAAGAAATGATCCAAGAAATTAAGAACAATCCTGATAATTATGAAGCAGTGTTAATACATAAAATTGATAGATTCGCTCGTAATCGCAAAGATAGTGTGCTCTATAAGTCTTTATTAAGAAAAAAATGTGAAGTAGATGTAATATCTATTACAGAAAACTTTGGTAAAGATGCTATTGGTAAGATGGTAGAAGGTATTTTAGAATCGGTAGCAGAATTCTATTCAGAAAATCTAGCTCAGGAAGTTAAAAAAGGACAACTACAAAGAGCTAAACGAGGGCAAGCTTTAGGTAAACCACCACTTGGTTATAAAATCAATTCCCAAACTGGCAAATATGAAATCCAGGTAGAGGAAGCTAAAGTAGTAAAGTATATTTTTAATGAGTATATAATAGGGAAAGGCAGTAAAGAAATCAGCCAAAACTTAAAATCAGGCTTAACTGATTTGGGTAAGGCAGCTTTTAAAAAGAGTACCGGAGAAATAATGAAATGGAGTAATGTTACTATTCTTAAAATCTTAAAAAATAAAGCATATATCGGAACCTTTAATTGGCAAGAAATCAGCATCGAAAATAATCATCCTGCCTTAATCGATCAAGAAGATTTTGAGTTAGTTCAAAAGTTAATCTCTCAAAGAAAAAAAAGACATCATTCGCAAACAAAACCAGGTTATCTATTACAAGGTTTTCTCAAATGCTATGAATGTGGAGGTAGCTTAAGTAGACAGATTATTCGCCAAAAAGATAAACGTTATAACTATACGCGCTGCATTACTAATCAAAAAGAACGAAGCTGCTATACTAATATGCATCGAATAGAAAAAGTAGAAAGTGTTTTTTTAAAAAATTTAACAAAGATTATAATAGCTAGCAAATTTCCTAAAAAGATCAAACAAGCTAATAGCTCTCTACTTAAAAAAGAACAACAAAAACTTAAAAGTAAATTAGATAGCTTAGATAAAAGATTCCAAAGACAAATGAAGGCTTATGAAAAAGACATAATCAACTTAACAGAATTAAGCGAGGCAAAAGAAAGACTAAATAAAGAACAAGAAGCTTTAACAACTAAGTTTGAAAAAATAAAACAAAAACTAGAGCAAGAAAATCGAAAGGAAAAACTCTCAAATTTAGAGGCGAGGGAATTATGTAGAGTTTTACTAAAAGAGCAACTTCCATTATCCAAAAGACAAGCAAAGTTAAACAAAATTATCAAGGAACTTCGACTCAGTAAGAAAAAAGAGCTAATTGAGATAATTTATAAAGGGTAAAAGTTTTGTAATAGCCATAAATTAGCCTTATCAAATTTTTTAACAATATGAGCTACCAAACGCAAGTTATGCTCAATCAAAATATCTTTAACCTCTTCCTCACCCTCCTTTAATCGTTCTAGATACTCCTTTTCTTCTTCTGGCTCTAGAGGATGAGGAAAAGCATTATTCTTCTTCACATAAGAGACTAACAACATAATTCCCTTTAAAAAGTTGTTGCCTATTTCAATCAATAAACCAGGCATTTAGCTTATCCCTCCCTAAGAAAAAGATAGTCTAGTTATATTTATATGGGCCAGAAATAAAAGCTGTGCCTGTCCTAGCAAATTCATTCTATTATTTTTAAAATCTTCAATTCAATCTTATCGGCTAAATCGTCTAAAATAGCCAGTACATCTTCTTTAGTACTAGGTGATAGTTTTAGCTCTATCAATCCTCGTTCTCCACCGAGAATAGTTACCATAGCTAATCCCTCATAAGCCTTAAATATTTCATCAACAAAGGCCATTTCTGACTTTTCTACCTCTACTTTAATCCTGACAGTCTTCATACTAGTCCTATTTCTCCCTTCTAAGCAAATCATACTTCTGTACCGGTTGGCTAACTGGTATAGTAATCAACTGATGGGGATGGGGAGCATCAACAATTAGCTCTCCTTCCTCATTTTTAATATATTCTAAAGGCTGAGTAAAAGTATCAGTCTCAGGACCAAAAAACTCAACTACATCATTAACAAAGAACTTATTTCTAACCTCAACTACTGCTTCTTGGCTAGCCGGCAGATACTCCTGTACTAAGCCCATAAAGTCATAGTTACGCAGATAAGCCGAAGAGTCGTAGTTCTGTCCTGCCGGGCCCGGCTCCCCCAAATAAAAGCCAGTACTGTAATGACGATGACTAATCTTTTGTAACTCCGTTAACCACTCTTTTTGAAACTGATACTCCCCCGGAGCAGCTAAATAAGTATCTATAGCCTGTCGATAAATATTAGTCACCGTAGCTACATAGTTAATACTTTTCATTCGCCCTTCTATCTTAAAGCTACTTAGCCCAGTAGCCATTAACTCGGGAATATACTCTATCATGCACAGATCTTTAGAGTTAAAGATATAGGTGCCGCTTTGATCTTCAAAAACCGGATGGTACTGGCCTGGTCTTTGTTCCTCTACTAAGCTATAGTTCCAGCGACAGGAGTGAGCACACTGGCCCCGATTGGAGTCTCGATTCACCAAATAGTTACTCAGTAAACAACGACCTGAATAGGAGATACACATGGCCCCGTGAATAAAGGCCTCAGTATCCACCTCTACTCGCTGATTAATTTCCTTAATCTCTCCTAGATTAAGCTCTCTAGCTAGAATAACTCTCTTAACTCCCTGCTTAGCCCAAAAATTCACACTTTGCCAGTTAACATTATTAGCCTGAGTACTCAAATGAATCTCCAGTTCAGGTGCTACCTTTTGCACAACACTTAGTACTCCTGGATCAGCTACAATTACCGCATCTACTCCTAGCTCTGCTAAGGTATTTACATACTCCTTTAGCCCTACTAAATCCTGATTATGAGGGATCATATTTAAAGTTACATAAAGCTTAACCCCTCGCGAGTGAGCAAAGTCCAAAGCCTCCTCTAACTCTTCAACCTCAAAGTTATCAGCTGCTTGACGCAGTCCATACTGCTGTCCACCTACATAAACCGCATCAGCTCCATAAAGAACAGCTATCTTCAGCTTTTCCAAATTTCCAGCTGGAGCTAATAGTTCAGCTTTACTCATTAAACATCATCCCCCAACTTCAAACTAATTGCCAAGCCATCACCTAAAGGTAAAATAGATGACTTCAAGCCTGGATCTTCCATAACTCTATCTATATACTCGCGCAACCTATAAACCAAAGTATCATAGCGAGGATGCATCAGCTCATCATTGCTGATCATTCCTTTAAAGAGAATATTATCGGCTACAATTACCCCTTGCTCTTTGGTTACCGCTAAAGCTTTCTCTAAATACTCCACATACTGCCCTTTAGCTGCATCAATAAAAACCAGATCAAACTCCTGCTGTAAATCAGCCATTATCTGCACCGCATCTCCAACTAATAATTCAACTCTATTTTCTAAGCCCAGTTCTGCAAAGTTTTTTCTAGCTACTTTAGCTTCTCGCTCCTTTAACTCAATAGTTACTATCTGGGCTTGATTATCCTTAGCTAACCACAAAGTAGAATAGCCGGTCCCGGTTCCTAACTCCAGTATTTTTTGCGGTCTTTGAATGGCAATCAGCAAAGACAAAAACTCCCCTACTTCAGTATCAATAATAGGAATATCTTTTGCTAAAGCCTCTTCTTGTAAGCGCTTTAAATCTTCACTAGGTTCTGGAGTAATTTCCTGTAGATGTTCATTCACAAAATCTGTTAATATATTCTTACTCATCCTACCACTTCCTATTTCTTATTCTAATCTGAATACCTTAATTCATTCTGCAAACGAAGATGTTCTTGATAGCTTTTACTAAACTTATGGCTTCCATCCTCTAAAGCAAAGTAATATAAGTAATCGGTTTCTGCTGGATTCAAAGCTGCTTTAATTGAAGCTAAACCAGGATTATTGATCGGGCCCGGAGGCAAACCAGCAACACGATATGTATTATAAGGAGACTCAATCTCCAAATCTCTATATAAAATCCTATCTTTGCGTTCAGACAAAGCATACTGAACAGTAGCATCTAACTGTAAGCGCATTCCCTTCTCTAGACGATTATAGATAACCCCAGCAATCAGTTCTCTTTCCTGATCATATTTAGCCTCACCTTCAATTAAAGAAGCAATATTTATAATCTCATCCACCTTATATTCGCTTTCTTCAATTTGGGCCCACAACTCACCATCCAGTTTAGCCATAAACTGTCTAAGCATCACTTCAACTAATTTATCGCTGCTAACTCCACGAACAACTCGATAAGTATCAGGAAAAAGATACCCCTCCAAAGGATATTTGCGCTGACTAAGATCATAATCTTGCAAAAGCTTAAAATCCTGGCTCAATCTTTCCGCTGCTGTTAAAAAATCTTCAGCCTCAACATCAGTTTGGGTAGCTATTCGCTGAGCTATGCTTTCCACAGTAGCCCCTTCCGGAATAGTGAACTGCTGCTTAAAAACTCTTCCCATTACCATACTATCTATTATTTCATTAAGCGACATAGCCGTATTAAAATCATAATAACCGCTCTGTAAACGATGTTCTACTCCTCTTATCCTAACTGCTGCTCTAAATAATAGCGGCTCTCTAATTAATCCCGCTTCCGCTAAAGTTGCAGCCACCTGATTACTGCTCATTCCAGCTTTAATCTCCACTTGCTGCTGTTTAACCTGCTCTTCTTCAACAGGACTACTCAAATAATAAATACCACTTCCACCAAACAACAAAATAACTATAATTAACAAAAAAATTAATCTTTTCTTTACCCCGCCACTCTTTAATTTTAGCAAATAACCTCACTCCTTGCAGACTAATTAAAGCTAAATTCTTTACTTAATTATAAACAATTACTTTTAATTTAGCAAATCAAATATAAAAAAGCAGATGGTTATCGAAATTCCGATAACCAATCTGCAAATCTGCAAGTTAAACTTTTCTTAAGCTATTTCTTCAGCTATCTCTTCTAATAAAGTACCATCCTTAATATGTATATTAGCCCTGTCAATTACTGTGATCACTACTGCCTTCCCCTGTCGAACTTCAATTATAACAGCCAAATTATTCTGTTGGTCTAAAATCGCTATTTCCTTACCAGAATTATTATATTCCAACAGCTTATCTTCTAGACTGAGAATAATCCCAGTTACCAAAGTACTTTCAATACCTCGTTCCTTCATCCGTTGCAGAGCATGAGTTGTACTTTCAATCCTAAAGTATCGATCTTCTAAAAAACATTCTCTTAATAACATATAAAGCCCCCCTTGCCTTGGATTTACTACTAGTATCTCCATTTTCTTGGGGCTTTATACTTTTAAAGGCTAATTTTGACGAAGAGCCTCTATTTCAGCTTGAATTTTATCTAATTCTTCTTCATCTACTACTGGTACTAAAACCTCCACTCCCGCTTCATCTTTATCCAATCTAAAAGCATAACCTTCAGCCACCTCTTCTGCTTCTTTTTCCACAGATATAAAGTATTTATCATCTTC
Source organism: Fuchsiella alkaliacetigena (assembly GCF_023227765.1). Taxonomy (GTDB): domain Bacteria; phylum Bacillota; class Halanaerobiia; order Halobacteroidales; family Acetohalobiaceae; genus Fuchsiella; species Fuchsiella alkaliacetigena. Next base: position 18,928 of record NZ_JALKBZ010000025.1, on the reverse strand, counting down.
AATTTCCAGTTCCTCTTCAATAGAAAACTCAATCACTTTACCTTGGGCATTCTCTAATACTAAAACACCTGCTTCCAAATCAAGCTTAGTAATTTTACCTTCTTTTGACATCCTCCATCACCCTTTCTAAAGCTTATTGGCTGTCTAAGTAATTCTGCAAAATAATCACTGCTGCCATTTTATCTATCACCTGTTTCCTTTTCTTTCTACTCACATCTGCTGCTAACAAAGTTCTTTGGGCTGCTAAAGTAGACAGTCTTTCATCCCAAGTAATAACTGGCAGTTCTAGCTCTTCCTTTAACCTAGCCACAAATTCCAAAGTCTTTTCAGCTCTAGGTCCTAAGCTACCATTCATGTTCTTAGGCAAACCTACTACAACCTTTCCTACCTCTTTTTCGACAATTATAGACTTAAGTTCAGCCACTACCTGCTCCCAAGAAGTATTTTCAATCACTCTTTCTCCTTGAGCAGTCCAGCCTAAAGCATCACTAACGGCCACTCCAATCCTTTGTTCTCCCAAGTCCAAACCTAAAGTTCGCATTATCCACTCCTCTCTTAATTCGCTAAATCAATCCTTTGCATAACTAAATAAACAAAGCTAAGCACTGGAAATAACAACAAAGTAGCTGTAGCCACTATCCCCGAATCATTAACCAGCATAGCTACCACACTCCCCCAGATTACCCCACTAAAACCATAACATAAATAGGGATAGTCCTGGATTAAATTTTTTACTATTCCTAAAGGATACTTAAATAAAAATGCTAAAATTACTATAAAAGCTACTACTACCTGAGTCCAAATAGTCCATCTTAATAACTTTAAATTCATACTTAATTTTCTAGAAAGAATATTGAATACCTCTTTAAAACCCTCATTTTTCATTAATAAAACAGTCTGGCCTATATGAGTAGTTTCTGTAGTAGGAAGCAACAAATCAGCTAATATAACCCCGACAATTCCCAAAGATATAATCACTAAGGCCTTAATAACTGACTTTAAATTAAAGCTATAATCTATAATCAATAAATAAGTAAATACAAAAGCTAACACAGAAGTTATTAGCCCTCCGAAATTAGCTCCTAGTCTAGGATGGCCTATAGTAAAGGCTACTAAAAAAAAGCTACTCCCTAAAATATACTTGCTATACTTTTGTAAAGCTGGAAATCTATCTATAAGGCCTGTACTTCCTATCAACACAGCTCCAATCAACATTCCCATAAATTCATTACCTAAGCCGTAAAATCTAGCTCCAATTATCGGTGAATAACCCAACACCGAACTCCTAATCAGCCTAGCTCCTGTCCAAAGATCAATAATTAATAAGCAGGAAATTAAACTAGCAGTTATTAATAAGGGATCTAAATTATCAAACTCTAATCTCTTCAACAGATAAGCAATTATCAAACTCAATACTAAAAAAACAGCTATTGCTAGATACAGATTAATCCCTAAAAAGAAAGAAGAAAAGAGAAAAAAGAAAGGAATAATTAATAAAATCAAAAGCAAATGTTCTACGAAATTAAATAAAAATAATAAAGATTGAGGCTTAAATATAACTAACAAAACCGCTAATATTAAAACAACTATTTGGCTTAAAATAAAGCTTTTAATCAGTATGGGGCGCCAAGAAAAAGTCTTTTTAATCTGTTCTTCCAAATCCTGAAGCTCGACTAAAGGAGAAGCGCTGCTTGAAATATGTATAGAATCCTGGACTGATTGCTGACTTAACCCCAATAAATCTAAAATAACAGGAGTTATGTCTAAATTGCTAATCAGTCCTGTTCTCCTAATAGTACTAGTTGTTAATAAACCAGACTCTATTTCTGAGCCAGCTAAAATAACGGGAACCAAATTCTGGCCCTCTCTTCTAGCTTCAGCTGCTGGAGTAGGAGTAAGTACCATTATCCTCTCTTGTTCCAAATCTAATTCTGCCAATAACTTTCCTAATAAATTATCAACCCTTTCCAAGCTTTGTAGCTTAAAACTGTTAAACTCCTCTGGAGAGTAGCTGCCATAAAGAGTGTCTGCTCGGGCCGTATCTCCAGACTCAACTATAATTAACTCCGCTTGAGAGCGATACTCCTTAAACTTGCTCAATAGATAACTATGGTCAGTCAAAAAAATAAAGGGATATTGGTCAGTATTCAGCACAGTTTGCTGACCAATATCCCCTAAAGCAATTTTTCCTTGGCTATCCATTCCTAATAAAGCTGCCTCTCTACCTAAGTTATACTCAGTACTTTTATCTAAGTAATCGCTATTGCCAATAACAGCTATTTTTTTATCTGCTTCCTGGAGCTGGTCCCCTAAAAAACCAGGTTGAGCCTGGTAATCACTTCTCTGATTCTGCTGAATTAACTCTGCTAACCTGATATTAACTACTTCAGCTTCCTCAGGCTGATTAGCAGTTTTAGCTCTGTACAGCTCTTTTACCGATCGACCTTGCCAATCCAGATCGATATTGAAGCTATAATTACCAGCTCCTCCGGCTACCGCTCTCTGTCCAGCTCCAATAGTTAAGTAAGCATTAGGAGAAGTTAAACCTCCAGCAGTGCGAGTATTCATCAATCCTAAAGCACCTTCTTCCATTAGCAGATCCAAATTAGGAGTTTCTGCTGCCTGTATCTGGTTTAAACTGACCCGATCTATAGTAAATATTACCAGATCCCTATTGTTTTCTTGGGCCGCAATCGGTACTGCAAGAAGAAATAGTAAACAGCTTAAAATTAATAAACAAAATAGCCTCTTCACTAATTATCCACTCCATAATTAATTATCAACTAACTCTTCCTTTTCCAAGTAACTTTTAACTAACTCTTCAATTAATTCATCTCTTTCAAACTTTCTAATCTTACTTCTAGCATCCTGATGACTAGTAATATAAGCAGGATCCCCAGATAGTATATAACCAACAATCTGGTTAATAGGATTATAACCTTTTTCTGCTAAAGCTTTATGTACTTCAGCTAATACAGTAGCAACTTCTCTCCGCTCTTCTTGCTCTACTCTAAACATCATCGTCTCATCATTTCTACTCATCATTAACCCCACCCTCAGTTTCATTTATCCTACTAAAAAACTAGCTAGCTTTAATTATCTTTCTAACCTCTTCAAAAGCAACATCCAGCTTCTCCGGTTGACTTCCGCCAGCCTGAGCCATATCTGGGCGACCACCGCCGCCACCGCCTACTACTTCAGCAACTTGACCTACAATTTGACCAGCATTAAATCCTTTTTCAACTAAATCATCAGTTACCATAGCTACTAACAATACCTTATTATCCAAATCAGAAGCTAGGACAATAACTCCTGAATCCAGTTTGGACTTGATGCTATCTCCCATACTCCTCAGTGCTTCAGCATCTAAGCCTTCAACTTGCTCCATCACTAAATTAATTCCGTTAATCTCCTCTTGATTAGTAAGCAACTCCCCAGCTTGAGTACTAGCTAACTTATCTTTAAGAGCCGTTATTTGCTTTTCTAATTCTTTAACTTGCTCCTGCACCTTATCTACCTTGGCTACTATCTGTTCCGGTTCGGCCTTTAGTTTGCTAGCTGCTTCTTTTAACAACTCTTCTTGATGATTTATACGTTTTAAAGCATATTTTCCAGTCACCGCTTCAATCCGGCGTACGCCAGCAGCAATACCCCCTTCATTTATTATCTTAAATAGACTAATTTCTCCTGTAGCATCTACATGAGTTCCTCCACAGAGTTCTACACTATAATCACCGGCTTTAACTACCCGTACCTGATTACCATAGCTATTATCAAAGAGAGCTACTGCTCCTAATTCTTCAGCCTCTTCTAAGGTAGTCTCTAATACTTGTAACTCTAAATTTTCCCTAATCTGATAGTTTACCTCTTTTTCTATAGCCTCTAATTCTTCACTGCTGAGCGATTCAAAATGAGTAAAGTCAAAACGCAATCGCTCAGCTTCTACTAAAGAACCAGACTGCTCCACATGCTCTCCTAATACATTTCTTAAAGCATTATGCAAGAGATGAGTGGCAGTGTGATTACGCTTAATATGTTGACGTTGAGGAGCTCTCACTTGAGCAGTTATTTGAGCACCTAACTCCAACTTACCAGCTTCAACTACTACCTGATGAGCTATTAATTCCGCTTTATACTGGGTATCTACTACAGTAGCTGTCAAATCAGAGCCTAAAAGAACTCCTTGGTCTCCTACCTGACCTCCACTCTCAGCATAAAAAGGAGTTCTATCTAAAATCACCCAAGCTTCATCACCAGCAGCTAAGCTAGTTACCTCCTCTTGCTCCATTACTATTTTTAAAACTTCAGCCTCAGCTTCGGTGTTTCTATAACCTACAAATTCGGGTTCAGTTATTTCTTCTCTTAGCTGCTTAAATAATTCAGCTTCAACATGTCCTTGTTGATGTTCTTCTCGAGCTGCTCGGGCCCGCGCCTGCTGCTTAGCCATAGCTTCTTCGAAACCGGCTTCATCTATCTGATAACCTTTTTCTTCAGCAATCTCTGCCGTTAATTCCTTAGGAAAACCATAAGTATCATAGAGAGTAAATACCTCTGAACCAGAAATAGTCTGCTCATCTGTCTCTTCCAAACCCTGAATTAATTCTTCTAAAATATTCATCCCCTGCTCCAAAGTTTCTTGAAAGCGCAGCTCTTCCTGTTCAACTACTTTCTTAATCTGTTCTTCTTTCTGTTTAATTTCAGTATAAACTTCACCCATAATTCGTACTACTACCGAAACTAGCTTATGTAAAAATGGACTTTCCAGCTCCAATACTCCGGCATACCTAACTGCTCTTCTTAAAATTCGCCTAATCACATAACCTCTACCTTCATTAGCAGGCAAAACCCCATCACCAATAGCTAGGGTGATACTGCGAATATGGTCTGCAATCACCCGATAGGCCATCTTAGCCTCTTCACTACTTTGGTATTCATGCTGGCTATGCTCTTCAATAGCTTCAATAATTGGCATAAAGAAATCGGTTTCAAAATTACTCTCGACTCCTTGTAAAATAGAGGTTAATCTTTCCAAACCCAGCCCAGTATCTATATTCTTATCAGGTAAAGGCTTGTACTCTCCAGCTTCAGTTAAGTTATACTGAGTAAAGACTAGATTCCAAACCTCTTTATAACGATCACACTCACAACCAAACTGACAATCATCACTACAACCAAATTCAACTCCCATATCATAATGAATCTCCGAGCAAGGTCCACAGGGCCCGGTACCAATCTCCCAAAAGTTTTCATCTTTATCCCACCTAACAATTCTTTCGGCAGGAATTCCAATCTGATTAGCCCAAATATCAAAGGCCTGATCATCATCTTTATAAATAGAAATCCAAAAGCGTTGTGGATCTAAGTCCATTTCGCCCACTAAAAACTCATAAGCCCACTTAATAGCCTCTTCTTTAAAGTAATCTCCAAAAGAAAAGTTACCTAACATTTCAAAAAATGTATGATGTCTAGCCGTGCGGCCTACATTCTCTATATCGTTAGTTCGAATACACTTTTGTGAAGTAGCTATTCTAGTACGCGGAGGAGTAGCTCGTCCATCAAAATAATCCTTAAAAGGAGCCATTCCAGCATTAATCCATAACAAAGTAGGATCATCTTTAGGTACTAAAGGCGCACTTGGCAAAACTAAGTGTCCTTTGCTTTCAAAAAAATCTAAAAATTTCTGTCTAACTTCATCACCAGTCAAAACCATAAGTAAACTCTCCCCTTTCAATGAAAAAAAGGCTCTCTAAATTACAGCATAATACCACAAATAACTTAATTTATATAATACTAGAAAAGAGCTATCTTGTCAACTAAACCAGCCTACTAATTAAGTGATCTATAAGCACCTTAACCACTGCTCCTATAGGGACAGCTACAAACATTCCTATTACTCCCAACAACTCTCCTCCAGCCAACAGAGAAAAGATAATTAAAGTTGGATGCAAACCTACTCTATCACCTACTATTTTCGGCGATATTAAGCTGCTTTCCAGCTGTTGAATCAAGACAAAAAAGACTACTACTGCAATAACTAGTTTAAACGAATCAAAAGAAGCTATAATAACCGCCGGAATAGTACCCATAATTGGTCCTAAATAAGGAATAATATTCATTATCCCTGCAAAAATACCGATAATTATATTAAACCTAATCCTTAAAAAGTATAATCCTAACACCGACAGCAGACCAATTAAAGCTGAAACCAATAGCTGTCCTTTTAAATAGTCCAAAAGTACCCGGTCGATCTTTTTCAAAAGAGTTTTAGTCTCCTGCCGCTGCTTTTTAGGAATTAAAGACCACAGACTGTCCTTAATACTTTCAATATCCTTGAGGATATAAAAGGCTAGAATCGGAGCTAAAACCAAACTGAGTATTCTAGACAAGGATAACAAGATCACTTCCGTAGTTCGCTCCACAAATCTTAAGGTAACCATCTCAATTCTGTTAATCATATTATCAAAAACTGATTTAATTGTAGGCGGTAAAGCAATTCTTTCGTAGCTTTGGTTTAAGTCTTCAATAAAACTCTGGATCTTGCTAACGTACTGAGGAAGCCGACCAGCTAAAGCATTTAACTCCTCTACCAACAAAGGAGCTATCAATAAGCTAGTCAGTAAAACTCCCCCACTCACCAAAAGAAAGATTAAAATTAAGGCCCAACTTCGTTTTAGCCCTCTATTTACCAGCCAATCAATAAAGGGTTCTATTAAGTAAACAATTACTACAGCTAAAATAAAGGGTAATAGAACCCTTCTCACTAAATACAAAAAGTAAATAACAGCTATTAAAACTAATAGCAAAAAGTATTTTCTTCTCTGCTTAGCATCTGTCAGGATTAATCAGTCCTTAATTAATGAGATTTTTCATCATTATCTAAATTATCCAGATGTTCTTGGATTATCTCCATCTGCTTTTCAATACCTGAATCCATCTCTGCTCCTATTTCATTATCAGTTTCTTTTTGCTGTTCTGCTTTAGAATTAGTTAAAGTTACCGAGTTATCATCTCTTTTCTTATCCAATACAGTAGACTCTTCCATTTTATCGTTCATTTTTTGCAAATAATTAGTAAAGCTTTCTACTCCTTTGGACATTACAGAGTCTTCCTTTTCCATAACAGTCATAATCAAAGCACTGGTTAAACCACCGACTAACATTCCTTCCCAAAATCTTCTGTTAAAAAAGTTCATTAATTAATCCTCCTTCATTTCAAATTGTTGATAGTTAGCTACATCTGGAACTACTACTACATCGTCTCCATACTTAAATTCATTTGAAGCACTTAAAATTCCCCGACCATTAATAATATCTTCTACTACTCCATCACTAATCTCATAACCATTAATCCGACCAGTACTCGGATTTAAAAATATATCGTCAATAACTCCCAAATCCTGACCTTGATTAGTTAAAACCGTAGAGCCCATCACCTTACCAGAACTACCGTCTAAATGTTCTACTTCTCCATCTAACTCCTCAATAACTGTTTCATCCTTAATTGTAACAGCATCCCGACCTATACTGTTGATCTTTTGATAAGGAATAACTTGCTCTTCTTTTAGCCATCCCTTACCAGTTAATACTAAACCTATAATCTGTTGTTTTTCGGGATCAAAAACTATATCTTCCACAACACCTATCTTCTCAGTATTTTTTAGATTGATCACCGGTAAATTCAGAATTTCATATCCTTTGTACTGCATATAATTACCTCCAAAGCTGAATCTATAACCATATTGTATCTGTTATTATATCCTGAAGTCTTAATTTATAAACAGAAAAAGAATTCCAAAAAGAAAAAAACTATGTAGCTAAAGCACTACATAGTCCTTATTTCTTTTATTCTATTTTGCTGAGCACACCTTCTTCTAAACCAACATAAACCTCCGGCACTTCACCTACTATAACTGCTTCGGTCAAAGGAACAGTAGTATGAACTTGAATATCATCACTCAAAAAAGGAATTATCACTCTAACTCTAGTAGTTACATCTAAATCAACTCTATGTCTAGTTTGATTAATTCCCGCTGACTGAAAATAATCAATAATCTTAGTATCTACCGAAGCATAGGGAATTAGTTCAGCAACCAGCTCAGGTGAATGCCTAGCTAAAACCTCAATTCCAAAAATCTGAGCAACTGGTAAAGCAACCGGCTGATGTCTCATCTTTCTTAAGTAATTTTGAATTTCTAAGGTAACCGTAGAAGAAACATCGTTAATCCGATTTACATCCGGTTGAATATAGGTAACATTTCCATGTTCATCGGTCTCAATAGTTATTAATTCATTATAATCGAATTCAGCAGAAACAGTATGCACAGCCTGATTGATCCTCATACTAGCTAAATTATTAACCTTAACCTTAGATATCTCTCGCAAAGCAGGTCGCAGTTTAGTCTCTATTAAAAAAACTGTTAACCAAGTCAGCAGTATAATTACTAACAAAGCTACAATTATAACTTTTTTAAAGGAGATATTCAACAAAAAAATCACCTCCTAATATTTTATGCATTAGCAGGTGATTATGTGCAAAGAATATTTAATTTAAAACTATTTTTGCAAAGCGCCTCTTGCCTATTTGAATTATCATTCCATCTGTGACAGCAATATCTTCATTTATCTGTTCATATTTTTGATCATCAATACTTACCGCTCCCTGCTTAATCATTCTCCGCGCCTGACTATTACTATCGACTAAACCGGTAGCAGCTACTAGCTTCACAATCCATAGTTCACCATCTTCTAAATCGTCCTCCGAAAGCTCTATTTCAGGAATATCATCGGGTAGTTCTCCTTTTTTAAATACATTTTCAAACTCTTGAGCTGCCTGTTGAGCTTGCTCTCCATCATAATACTTAGTTACTATAGTTGTAGCTAAGCGCTTTTTAACATCCATCGGGTGTAGTTCTCCACTTTCTAAACCGCTCTCAATCTCTGCTAACTCTGCTAAAGATACATCGGTTAGTAGCTTAAAGTAGCGAACTAATAATTTATCAGGAATAGACATCAGCTTACCGTACATTTCACTAGGCTTATCGGTAACCCCTACGTAATTATCCAAACTCTTACTCATCTTATTTTCACCGTCTAAGCCTTCCAAAATAGGCATAGTCATAATCACCTGTGACTCCTGCCCAGCTTCCTTTTGTAAGCGGCGACCAACTAATAAGTTAAACTTCTGATCAGTTCCACCTAGCTCCACATCGGCTTCAATAGCTACCGAATCGTAACCTTGCATTAAGGGATAAAAGAATTCATGAATACTAATTGGCTTATTATTTTGATATCTCTTAGCAAAATCATCTCTTTCTAACATCCTAGCTACTGTATAATTCGCAGCTAGCTCGATCACCTCCGCAAAGTTCATCTCCTTTAGCCAATCACTATTAAATACCACTTCAGTTTTATCTGCATCCAAAACCTTAAAGATCTGTTCTTTATAGGTCTTAGCATTCTCTAAAATCTCTTCTTCACTCAACTGCTCCCGAGCTTCAGACCTACCAGTGGGATCGCCTATTCGGCCAGTAAAATCTCCAATCAGCAAAACTACTTGATGACCTAAGTCCTGAAACTGCTTTAATTTTTGTAAGACTACAGTATGTCCTAAATGAATATCCGGTGCAGAAGGATCTAAGCCTAACTTAACCCTTAAAGGTCTATCTTTTTTTAGCTTTTCTATTAACTCTTCTTCAGAAATTAATTCCTCAACTCCGCGCTTAATAACTTTCAGCTCTTCTTCAATTTCTATATCCATAGTTTTTCCTCCTAAATTCAAAGTCTTTACTATAGCATTAATCTTAATAGTATTATCTTCACTAAATATGCTATAATATTATAACACAACCATAATCAAACATCAATAAATCATCTCGCCAAATTCCTAATATGACTATATATCTCACTAATTTTATGTTATAATGATTATGGATAAAAAACAGCTTGATTGTTTAACTTATATCTTGATTATTTGATTTATATAATGTATAAATAGTATTTAAGTGTAGTATATAATATAGCTAAGTTAGAATTTCAAAGGAGGATTTGTATGAATAGCAATAATTCCCGAAGACTAAAATTTATACTAGTTTCCGTTATTCTGTTAATTGCTGTTTTATCCGGGGCCCTAATAGGGGCTACTGCCTGGATTTTAAGAGGTACTCCCGATATATCCGATTACGGTCACTTACAACCTACTGGAAATACAAAAATATACTCTGCTGATGGTGAAGTGCTATCAAGACTTTATCAGCAAAATAGAGTCTATGCTTCTATAGATGAAATCCCCAATAGTCTACAACAAGCTATTATTTCTACTGAAGATATTCGTTTTTACGAACATTACGGTATAGATTTACGAGCTATTGGAAGAGCACTCTGGGTGGATATAATTGAAAGAAGGATTGCTCAAGGCGGAAGTACTATTACTCAACAGTTAGCTAGAAACGCTATGCTTACCTTAGATCAGACCTTTTATCGTAAGATTCAAGAAGCCTATTTGGCTATTCAATTTGAAAGAAAGTATACTAAAAACGAAATACTAGAGTTCTACTTAAATGAAATTTACTTAGGACACGATGTTTATGGAGTACGTACTGCTGCTAGATATTATTTCGATAAAGATATAGAGGACTTATCCTTAGCTGAAAGTGCCTTATTAGCCGGACTACCTAGGGCCCCTAATTACTATTCGCCTTATAATAATCCCGAGGCTGCTAAAAGAAGAAGAAATATAGTTTTAAGCCAGATGGAAAACTACGGCTTTATTAGCGCTGACGAAGCTGAAGCAGCCAAAGAAGCACCTGTTGAAACTGAAAGAGGAGTTGAAGAAATCGAAGAGGTTGCTCCTTATTTTGTGCGCCATGTTAGAGATCAGTTAATCTCTAAATTCGGAGCTCAAGCAGTATATAACGAAGGATTACAAGTTTATACCACTCTAGATTATGAAATGCAACAGCAAGCTGAAAAGATTGTTAACGAAGCTTTAGAAAGCTATATTCCTTCCGAAGATAGAAGTGAAGGAATGGGAGATATACAGCCTCAAATTGCAGTAACTACCATTGAAGCTCAAAGCGGGCATATTAAAACTATGATCGGCGGTCGAGGTGAGGATCAATATAATCGAGTTACCCAAGCTCATCGACAGCCTGGTTCAGCCTTTAAACCCTTTGTCTACGCTACAGCCATTAACCAGGGTTATTCGCCAGGCTCTATAATCGATGATACTCCTAAAACTTATACGGTGGATAATAATGAAAGAACTTGGACTCCTAGAAACTATAATGACGAATATCTAGGGCCCACCACTTTAAGAGTAGGCCTAGCTAGATCTGTTAATGTCATGGCCGTTAAACTATTAGATGAGGTAGGAATTGATAATACCTTCCAAACTGCTAGAAGTATGGGAATTGAAAGTTTAGTTAGGGAAGGAGATAGAAACGATAGAAATTTAGCTCTATCCTTAGGTGGAATTACTCGCGGCACTACGCCTTTAAGTATGGCCAGTGCTTATGGAGTTTTAGCTAACCAAGGTATTAGAACCGAGCCTATAGCTATTACTAAAGTTGAAGATAGCAACGGCAATGTATTAGTAGAAAATAAAACTAAACAGGAAATTATCTTCGAAGAAGAAACTAGTTATATGGTAACTGACATGTTGAGATCGGCTATTAGTCGGGGAGCTGATTTGGACCGTGGTCCCGACATGTGGGGTACCGGTTGGCGGGCTAACTTTGGCAGGCCAGCCGCTGGTAAAACCGGAACTTCTTCTAATAATGCCGATGCTTGGTTTGTAGGTTATACTCCAGATCTAGTTACCAGTCTCTGGATTGGTGAGGATAGCCCTAGAAAAATGGAATATAAGCTTAAAGACAGTGACGGCGAAGTTCTTAAGGATGATGATGGAAATCCAAGGACAGAAGTTATCTCCAGTTCCCATGCTTCTCGTTTATGGGGAGAATATATGGAAAAAATAACTAGTGATAGATCTGTAGAAGAGTTCTCCAGACCCGATAATATAATTACTAAACAGATCTGTAATAAAAGCGGAAAGCTACCTGGCGACTACTGTCCTGAACATACAATTGAAGAAGAAGTATTTATTGAAGGAACAGAACCTACAGAAGAATGTACTCTCCATCAACCTACTATAGAGGTTGAAGTTAACACTGAATCTGGTCTTTTAGCCACTGAACACTGTCCCGAGGATGAAGTAGAGGTCTATACCTATCAAGAAGAGACTGGAATCAGAGTAGATAGAGATGGAGTTCCTATTAGAAAGGTCGACCCAGAAACTAAAGTACCCCTAGAAGATGAAGAAGGTAATTACATTTATGAAAAGAAACCTGAAGAAATATGTACTAAGCATATGCCTGAAGACGAGCTGCAAAAACAGCTCGAAAGTAGAACTGACCGGATTAGAGATAGGTTCTGGGACTTCTTCAATCCAAACTAAAGCTTTATCTATAAACCATTAGCTAAAGAATATAGTTTTTTTGCAATAAGAAAGCCTCCTTTGTTTTGAAATAAAGGAGGCTTTTAACTTACTTGATTTCATTAATTATCTCACCATGGCTTTTTTCTAACCACTTAGGAATTAAAGAAATTATTACAAAAAAAACTCCAGCGATAGCTAAATACATAAAGGTACGACCTATATTTCCATCACCTTGAGCCAGGGCAGAAGCTGATAAAACATAGGCTATAGTTCCCGGCAACATACAACCCCAAGAAACAAAAAAGTAAGTACTTAACTTAATATCTGTTAATCCATAAGCATAGTTCTGTAAGTTAAAAGGAAAAATAGGTATTAAGCGGGTAATCATCAACATTCGCCAACCATTATCCTTAACCCCTTGATCTATTCTATTTAAATGCTGCTTATCCTTAATCCAGTCTTCAATTAAGTCTCGCGCTGCATAACGCCCAATTAAAAAAGCAGCAGTAGCTCCTAATGTAGAAGCTATGGAAGCATAAATCACAGCCTCCACAGGCGGAAAAGCAATCCCAGCTAAAACTCCTAAAGGCAAACCTGGTAAAAAGAAAATACAAGCTGCTATATAGATCAAAATATATACAATTGGAGCAGCTATACCGAAATCCTGAATCCAATTTTGAAGTCTATTTACATTATCTAAGTTTATATACTTCTGAACCCCTATATATCTAAGCAACAGAGCAATTACAATAATTATTACCCCTGTCACTACTAACTTCAATACCTTATTATTTTGCTTCTCCTTAGCTTCTGTACTCAATTTAAATTTCCTCCTTTGACCTATCCAAATAAATAAGCCTCTTCTTACCGATCGCTGATTCTACAGAGTCTAAAATATTATTATTCCAAGGACAGTTATCTGTCTGATTACTAATACAGTCTGCTAAACAAACTTTATCTACTCCTTCATCTTGAATCATTCTGCGGGCCCTAATAGCTATCTTCTTCCCCGGACAGCCCCCACAGGTAAGCACTCCAAACAAAGTAACCTTCTTAACTCCTGTTAAGTCTCCTGTCCTATCCTTAACAGCCTGCAAACAAGAAATTGCTCCACAAGTAGCCTCTTTATTTGCACAACGTATAATTCCTAATTTCATCAAATACTCATTCCCCTATTTAAAAAATTGCCTAGATTAAAACTTTTAATTCGATGCCAGATAATTTGATTAAAGGTCTCCTGATGAGTCCAGTCAATAATCTCTAAGCTTTGCTCTACTTCTTTTATCTTAGCTTTTAACTTATCAACGTGAGGACAGACGTAGCCAATGGGAGTACCTAGCTTAATACAAGAAGAAAAGATTATAGTATCTACTCCCGCCTCTACCATATTCTCTACACTTTCCTTGACCGTCTTGCCTGGACAGCCTCCACAGGTGCTGAGCGCTACAAACTCAATCTCCTCTTCTCTATCTGCTAAAGAGCCTTCTCGATTATCTATAAACTCCAAACAGTGACGACCACTACATACCTCTTCAGTCTGCAAACACCTAAGTAGTGCTAATTTCAACTTTTTGCCTCCTCTAACTATTAAATAGAGTGTAGGCTTTCTTCTTTTAAGGGGAGGAAGCCTACACTCAAAATTAATTCTCAAACTAGTTAGCTAATAGTTCTGGATAAGGCCAAGCACTCTGTCCATCCTCTAAAATATACATCCTGTCTGCAGCAATTCCTTGCTCTACTAAATAATCAATAGTTCCAGTAGCTCCGCCGCCGCCTCCAGGACAGATAACTATAATCGGGTCTTGAGAGGACTCAAGATCAGGCAAGACTGAATCTAACTTAGCTAAGTCTTCCTCTGACTGAGCTGGATAAGCATAAGTAGGAATAGCCCCCTCTATATGGTGCTCCTCAAACTCCTCTTCAACCTGAATATCTAATAAAATTAAAGACTCTCCCCCCTCCAAACTATCCTTTAATTCCTCGGCTGAATAGTACTGATAGTCTCCCCCTGTACCACAAGCCATCAACAATAACGACATCGACAGTAAAACAACTACCAAAAATACTCCTTTTTTCATAAATTAACCCCTCCTAGTATAAGTAAAACTTATTTCAAAAATAAGTCTAACTAATTAATTCTGCACTCAATTGATTTCTCCTCCTTCTAGTTATTATTTTTTGTTATATTTATTATAATCAAATCGAATAAATAAACTTTTCCTCAACAAAAGACGCTATTCAATAACTTAAAAGTAGAATTTTTTTATAAAAATCCATAATTATGTTAAAATGCACCTAAAAATTATTATATTAACAGGAAAATGTTTATTGATACAGAATTATAAAATAAAAGGAGGTAAGATTATGGATTTAAACGTAGTAATTGCAGGAGAAGCAGGACAAGGCCTGAAAACAGTAGAAGATATTTTAAATAAAACATTATTTGAAATGGGATATGATATCTACTCTACTAAAGACTATATGTCTCGAGTACGAGGTGGACATAACTTTATGAGTATCCGCTTTGGAGATGAAAGATTAACCGGGCCCGCCCAAAAAGAGGATATACTGATAGCTTTAAACGAAGAAAGCATTAAAGTACATCGTGACTTAGTAGTAGAAGAGGGAATTATTATCTATGATGGAGAAGTAGAAGTCGACAATAAAGAGCTGCTCTCTGTAGCAGCAAGCGATATTGCTCAAGAACTAGGAAATCCCAAAGTAGCTAATACAGTATTTATTGGTGCTTTATTAAAAGCACTAGGTCTATACTTAAAAACAACTGAAGAGGTATTAAAGGAGTACTTCGATAACGAGAAGATTATAAATATTAATCTCCAGGCCTTGAGAAAAGGATACGAACAAGTAGAGAAAAAAATTTCTTTACCCTTCGTAAATAAAGGAGGACAGATCTTAATCAACGGTAACCAAGCTCTCGGTTTAGGAGCCATATCCGCAGGAGTTAAGTTTTATGCTGGTTATCCGATGACTCCTTCTACTGGAGTAATGAACTATATAGCCAGTAAACAGGAGGAGCTAGGAATTGTAGTAGAACAAGCTGAAGATGAAATTGCTGCTATTAATATGGCTTTAGGAGCCTCCTACACAGGAGTCAGAGCTATGACTGGTACTTCTGGAGGTGGCTTTGCCTTAATGAGTGAAGGACTAGGCTTAGCTGGAATTACCGAGACGCCTTTAATAATTGCTGAAGTGCAACGACCCGGGCCCGCTACTGGTCTGCCCACTAGAACTGAACAGGCTGATTTGCAGTTCGTAATTAACGCCTCACAAGGAGAGTTTCCGTTAATCGTAGCTACCCCACGTAGTGTTGAAGACTGCTTTTATCAAACCTTCCGATCTTTCAATTTAGCCGATAAGTATCAGTTACCAGTGGTAGTCTTAAGCGATCAGTTTTTGGCCGATTCAACTATGAATGTAATTAGATTCAGTCATAGAGCTTTAGATATTCAACGAAAGCTAATTAATGAAGAAGAAGCAGAAAATATTAACAACTATCAGCGCTATAAGCTAACCGAAGATGGTATCTCACCGCGCGCCTACCCTGGACAGCTGGAGGATCAAGTAGTTCTAGTCGATAGTGATGAACACGATCAATTCGGTAATATTATTGAAGATGCTGAAACTAGAATTAAAATGGTAGATAAACGAGCTCAAAAAATGAAAACCATAACTAAAGAAGAATCATTAGAGCCTGAGTTTGCCGGCGAAAATGAAATAGATTATCTAATAGTCTGCTGGGGTTCTACTTACGGGCCAGCTCTGGAAGCCCAAAAAAGACTAGCTGCTGATGACTATGCAGTAGGACTACTGTCCTTTAATTATGTCTGGCCCTTTCCTACTGAAAAGTTGAATAAGTATGCTCCCGGAACTAAAATTGTAGTAGTAGAGGGAAATTCCACTGCTCAATTTGCCAGCCTATTGGAAAGCGAAAGCGATTTCACTAGCCATCATAATATTTTAAAGTACGATGGTCGTCCTTTCACTGGCACTGAAATCTATAATCGATTTATAAAAGAGGTGATTAAATAATGAGCATTAAAGAGCTATACCAAGGAGATAAGGAAACAGCCTGGTGTCCTGGCTGCGGCAATTTCGCTATTCGCAAAAGCTTAATCGAAGCCTTAAGCGAATTAGAGATCAAACCAACAGAGGTAGTAATGTTTACCGGGATCGGTCAAGCAGCTAAAATGCCTCATCACCTGCGAATTAATGGCTTTAATGGACTGCATGGTCGGGCCCTACCCCCAGCTATCGGTCAAAGAATCGCCAATCCTGAGCTAAAAACCATTGTCGAATCCGGCGAAGGTGATACCTACGGTGAAGGAGGTAACCACCTACTGCACAATATCCGTCGCAATCCGGATCTGGCCCATTTAGTTCACAATAATCAAGTCTACGGCTTAACCAAAGGACAGGCTTCGCCAACTAGTGAAGCCGATACCTCCACCCTTATTCAACCGCAAGGGGTGACTGCTGAACCCTTTAATCCAATTAAGTTCGCAGTAGCAATGGAGGCTAGCTTTGTAGCCCGCAGCTTCAGCGGCGATACCGAACACTTAAAGAAGACGATTAAAGCAGCGCTAGAACATCCTGGTTATGCCCTAGTAGACATTCTTCAACCCTGTGTTTCCTTTAATAAGGTAAACACCCTACAATGGTACCAAGAGAGAGTCTATCAGCTAGAAGACGACTACGATCCTTATGACTATTCAACTGCCCTAAAACGAGCTGAAGAATGGGGAGCTAAAATTCCCATTGGAATTATCTATAAACAGGAAAAGACTATTTTTAAAGACCGTTTTCCTCAACTAGACGAGGCTCCATTAGTAGAAAAGGACTTCGATACTGAAAAATTAGAAGACCTTTTAGTTGACTTTGAGTGAAAAACTTGAAAGTAAAAGCAGGCCTATATAGACCTGCTCTTTTACCACTACTAATTTAATTTTCTTTACTCAAACCCGGCAGTTGAATTCAACTGCCGGGTTTTATATATATTCAATATTGTATTGATTTTTTTCAAAAAACACTTTATAATATAAGTAAGAAATTTCAAAAGGAGGGGATAACTATGGTACAAGGCATAGGCTCAACTGGAAACCCATCCCCGTTATTTAATCAAAATATATCCCAGCAACAACTTTTACAACAGATAACTCAAGCTAATATTAGCAATCGTTTAGCCAATATGAGTTTTGAAGCACCACAACAGCAGCGTGGGCTTTCAATTAGCGATTCCCTTGATTTTGCTCGCGATTTTCGCACTACCTTTGGTGAACTAAGGGATACAGCAGCTGAGTTAACTATTCCCAGCGCAGACACCGCTTTAGAAGATTCAGTATTTGCAGCCAGAACAGCTGAAGTAAGTGATCCTGAAATAGCCGAAGCAACTGTAGACACCGAAGCCGTACGGGGAGAGTTCACTTTGGAAGTTGAAGAGCTAGCAACTGCCCAGGAAGAGCTTTCAACGGCTATTGAAGCCGAAGAAACAGCAGGAGAATTCCTCGGTATTGAGGAAGAAGAGGAGTTTACCTTTAGCATTGAACAGGATGGTATAGAAGAAGAATTCACTGTGAATTTAGACGCTGATACTGAAATGCAAGCCGCTCTAGAACAGATTACCGAAGAAATCGAAGCAGCCGAATTAGATATTACTGCTGAGGTAATTGAAGTGGAAGATGATCAAGTACAGCTACAACTTAGCGCTGCTGAAGTAGGTACTGCCCAGGAATTCACTATTGAAGATATAGAAGGAGAATTAATCGAAGAACTAAACTTAGAAACTATTCAAGAAGCCCAAGATACTCAAGTAGAAATCAGTGATTTCAGTGAAGAGGAAATTGAAGTTCAAGGCGACCAGATTTTAATTGATGATGAAAGGATAGAGATTGAAGCCTTAGATATAGGAACTACGGATATCGAAGTTGAAAGCGATATTGAAGCTATTCAAACTGGAATTGAAGAGTTTGCAGGTGCTTTTAATGAAGCTTTAGAACTTACTCAAGACCAAAGAGTTAATGGCGACTTAGACCAGCTACGAAGTAGGCTGATGGGCCCGGCTCAATTTAGCAGCAGTAGACTAAGAGATATAGGTATTGAAGTAGATAGAGAAGAAGGATTAAGCATAGATCAAGATAGACTAACTAGCAGTTTAGAGGAAGATATAGAAACTGTAGAAAGAGAAATAGGAGGTAGAATAGGCTTAGCTGCCCAAACAGAGCTCAGAGCAGAAGAAGCCTTAAGGACTCCCCCCTCTCAGTTTATGGAAGCTAGAGCTGAACAAGAAGAGCTAGATAGTCTTTTTGAACTGGCTAATTTCAATATATATAATCAAGCCGGAAGATTCACCTCACCCTTTGGCTTTGCTCAGCAAGGACTCTTAATTGACTTCTTTCTTTAAACCCGAGTTCGACACTTACTAGGTAAACAGACCCCACGCAAACACTTATTATAGCAGTGTTTACGAAGGATTAGA
>NZ_JALKBZ010000024.1 GCF_023227765.1 Fuchsiella alkaliacetigena | reverse complement strand
TCTTTATCACCTCTATCTATAGTATATCAAAATATAGATAGATCTTCAAGCGTTTTTATAACTTTTATATAGTTTTTACTAGTATTTTAACAACTGTTACAACCTCCTTAATCAAATCCGCTGCCAATTTTTAGAGATTGGTTGATAGCCTTGACCTCTAATTAACTCCTTAATCTGTTCTACACTACGCTGATCAGTAGTGTCAAACTGGCCTATTCCTTGCTGATTAACAGCATAACCACCTACCACAGTTGAAGATTCGGCTGACATCTTAGTAATTCCTAAAGAAATCAAGTTTTCTCTTAACTCGGGTGCTTCTCTAGTAGATAAAGTAATTCCTAATCTCGGTAAAAAGAGCCTCAAGGCTAAGATAATCTGTACTAAATGACGATCCTCTACTACTGAATTAGGAGCAAAACCACCTAAAGCTGACTGCAAACGAGGCACTGAAACACTGATCTCAGTTTCAGGATATTTATTCTGTAAATACTGAGCATGCAGGCCAGTAAAGAAAGCTTCGCTTCTCCAATCAGCTAAACCTAATAGGGAGCCAATATTCACACTACGCATTCCTGCTTGACAGCCCCGTTCTGGAGCATCTAATCTATATCTATAGTTCTGCTTAGGGCCCTGAACGTGAACCTGCTCATAGACCTGCCGATCATAGACCTCTTGATAAATAGTCAAAGCATCAACCCCCGCTTCAATCAAAGATCGATACTCGCTTACACTATTAGGATAGATTTCCACTGCTAAAGCCGGAAAGTACTCTTTCAAAATCTCCACACAGCTAGAAATATACTCTAAAGAAGAGTCCTGCCGCGACTCCCCAGTTAAAATTAAAAGATGTTTAATTCCCATCTCGGCAATCTTTTGAGCCTCGGTTTCTACTTCGGCTAAAGAAAGCCTATGACGCGGCAACTCATTACTGGCTTTAAAACCACAATAAAGACACTGATTAACACAGTAATTAGCTAAATAAAGAGGAGTGTAAAGTAGAATTACCCGTCCGAAGTTACGAATACTCACCTCGCGGGCCCGCTGCGCCAAAGGCTCCAGATAACTCCCAGCTTGAGGGGATAATAAAGCTAAGAAATCCTGCCAGTCCAAACTCTGCTTAAATAAAATCTCCTCTAACTGCTGCTCTCCTACTCCAGCCATGAATTGCTTAAAATCCAAGTCTTTAAAGTCTTGATAGCGATCATAAAAACTCATCTTATCCCTCCTCCAAAAAGCCTGTCAACGGCGAAGAAGCTTCAGCATAATCCCTAACCGGGCCCGCTCCAGCTAAATAGGCCTCTCGTCCAGCTTCAACTGCCTGAGCAAAGGCTTTAGCCATTCTCACTGGATCATCAGCCGTAGCAATAGCCGTATTCACCAACACCGCCTCCACTCCTAACTCCATAGCCTGAGCTGCATGCGAAGGCTTACCAATCCCGGCATCAACAATAATCGGCACCTCTATCTCTTCTACTAAAATTTCAACTAAATCCTGAGTTCTTAACCCCTTATTAGTGCCAATCGGAGCTCCCAAAGGCATCACCGCTGCTGCTCCGGCTGCTGCCATCTTCTTAGCAGCCATCAAATCCGGACTCATATAAGGTAAAACTACAAAGCCCTCCTCAACCAAAATCTCAGTAGCTCTAATAGTCTCCTGGTTATCGGGTAATAAATACTTATGATCACTGATCACCTCTATCTTGACCCAGTCTCCACAGCCAGCAGCTCGAGCTAATTTAGCAATCCGCACCGCTTCTTCAGCAGTTCTAGCTCCAGAAGTATTAGGTAAAAGTATTACCTCCTCCGGAATATAGTTAATCACATTTTCCGCTGGTGAATCAAAATCCACCCTTCTTAAAGCCATAGTCACTACTTGCGAATCGGCAGCCTTAATTGCTTGGGGAATAATTTCCTTACTAGGAAACTTACCAGTCCCCATCAAAAGTCTACTTGCCAATTTCTCTCCACCTAACTCCAGTTTATCTGTCATAATTATTATCCTCCTCCTACAAACTTAATAATCTCCAGTACATCTCCCGCCGTCAAAACTACTTCTTGCCACTCTGCTGGCTGTAGAATCTCTCCATTATATTCAATAGCTACTTTGCTATCACTAAGTCCTTTATCATCAATAAACTCCTCTAAATTAATTTCCCGATTAAGTAACTCCGGCTTACCATTAACCGTTATCTCCATCAGCTCACCCCCCTCAATATAACTTATCAGCAGTCAGCTATCAGTCGTCAGCTCAAAAAATTACTAAATAACATAAAAAACACATCCAGCTAGGATGTGCGCTTAATAAGTAAACGCCAATTCCCTCCGCTGGTATAATCCAGATCAGGTTCAAGAGTTGAGCTATTAAGCTCTCTCAGCCCGCAGGCACCCCTATTGGTCACGAAAATATCCAATTTATTTAATGATACCAAAAATTTTATACTTATTCAAGGAAATAATCTGTATTAAAAAGTTATTTTTTGCTTAATTAAAAAGGATTTTTAAAATAATATATCTAATATAATATATAGTAATAACTGTAAATAACTAGAAAAGGAGCATCCGAAATGAATACCGACCACCAAAAATACTGTCTGACTGTAGAAGAGGCTGTTAAAAGTTTAGAAGTTAGCAAATCTACAATCTATAGCTGGCTACGTTCTGGCAAGTTAGATGGAAAGAAGTTACAGACTAAACAAGGCCCGCGCTGGTTTTTAAATCAAGAACAGTTTATATTAAGAGAAGACAGCACAACTGAACTAGAGAAAGCAGTTATTAAGGAAGAATTAGCAAAGCTAGTTGAAAAAAATCTAGCCACTAATAGAGAGCAGATCAAAAAAGATTTAGCAGACTTACTGGATAAAAAGGTTAATCAAGCCGTAATGGCCCTCTATGACCAATTAAGTAATCAACAAAAAACAACTCAAAGAATGATCAAAGAAAATGCGCAAACACTAAATCAATCCTTGGAACAGCGCGATCAAGAAGTTATTCAGCAGATCAGAAAAATTCAAGAAAAAAATAAGCTTAAAAAGAGCAAAGAAAAGAGCTCTTTAATAGATAAATTTAAAGGTTTCTTCAGCAAAGTATAGCCCCTTATTATCGCTTTAATTAAAACCATCATCAATCTATAAATCATTGGCGCTAGTTTCAAACTTCTTTTTCACAACTTCAGAGCTTTTATCCATAATTTCGAGCTTAGAAAAAGAAGTTTGGTCTGTTCCTTCCTCCAAATCATCTTTGAAAATGCTTCCTGCTTCTACGCAGATCAAGAAAGACTCTTTTCCGCACCTCCCTATTTATCCCCAATTATTAATTATTCCTTGTAAATTCCCTTGTCAAAAAGGAGATAACTTTATATAATTATACAATGTGGGATCATAATCGACAAGTTTAAAAACAAATTTGACGCAGCTTAATTCTTTCAGCTTTTATGCTTTAGTCAGATTTTGTCCGAATTTAGTCACCCCAAAAGTAAACCGCAAGGGTACTAGCTTCGCGTCGCTTACTCAAGGATTATCATCCCCAGAGTAATGACTAACTAAAGTACAAGCGTCGCTTCAGGGCGCAGCATCTAATAGAAGGAGTCAATAAAATTATGGAAATTAAAAAATTAACCAGTGAAGAAAAGCTAATTATACTAGCAGGACAGCTAATTGATGGTATCGGCAATAAAGTTCTCAAAAAGCAGGCTATTATCATCGAAGATCAGGAAATTAAGGATATTATCAAACAAAGTTCCTTAACTGATAGCTCAGTATCATCCTTAAATAATTATCCTCAGATTAACCTTAATGACTATACAGTTTTGCCGGGCTTTATCGATGCTCATGTGCATCTAGCTTTAGATGGAATCGACTTTAAGCGGGCCCTAGACGAATGGGACTCCCCAATCCAAGTCGGAAAAAGAGTTGTTAAAGAGTTAAATAACACCTTAAATAGAGGAATAGTAGCCGTTCGGGATGGTGGTGATAAAGCTCAAATCGGACTTCAAACCAGAAATCAAAGTGCTCCTAAAGCTAATTTAAAGCCTCAAATTGTAGCTACCGGCAAGGCAATTCACAAAGAAGGCTACTACGGTTCCTTTTTAGGTCCTAGCCTTAAAAATAAAAATCAGTTGGAAAAAGAAGTTGAGAAAATGTCTAAACTCGGCGTAGATCAACTTAAAGTACTGGTTTCAGGAATCATCAGCTTCAGTGAATACGGTAAGGTAGGAGCTATTCAATTTGATACAGCTGAGCTAAAACAAATAGTAAAAGCTGCTCATCAACGAAATTTAAAGGTTATGGCTCACGCTAGTTCCGAAGAAGCAGTTCAAATTTCCACTGCTGCTGGAGTGGATAGCATAGAACATGGTTATTTCTTAAGCGAAGAATCACTAAAAAGAATGGCCGCAGCAAAAATTCCTTGGGTTCCTACGGTAGTTCCCGTAGCCGACCAATTGAAGGTTAAAGAAAACTATTCTGAACAACAAATTGAAGTAATCACTCGTTCTTACCAACGTCAGTTAGAAATGGTAGAGCGGGCCCAGGAAATAGGAGTACAGTTAGGTATTGGTACCGATGCAGGTGCTTATCAGGTTTTACACGGTTTTTCTTACTTTAGAGAATTAGAACTATTTAATCAAACTTCGCTTAGTCCTTTACAAATAATTAAGATGGCTACTGCTAATAATGCGCAAATAGTAGGCTTAGCAGCAGAATTAGGTAGTATTGAAGCAACTAAACGAGCTAATCTATTAGCCGTTAAAGGTGATCCTTTAGAAGAGTTTTCTCTATTGGCAGAACCAGAAATGCTGTTTTTCAGTCCGCAAAGCAACGCTCAAGACTGTGTTTCTAAAGGAGCTTAAAATACTTAACCTTCCTATAGCTCTGCTCTAATTTAACTTTTAAACAAGATATTACCTTTATGATTACTGTTAAATTAGGGTAGATTAATAACAGCAAGGGAGGTGGTCAAATGACAGTTGGCCAAAATCTACACCAAAGCTTAAGCTCACTAAAGGCAGAACAAGCTAATTTAGAGAGCTTTGCTTTAGAAACTCAGAATCAACAAGCTCAGCAAATTTATACTCAGTGTGCTAATCAGCTTGAACAAGTAGTTCAAGACTTAGAATCAAGAGTGAACGAAGTTGAAAGCGAAGAGCCCCAATACAAGGTTAGAGAACAGATGCAAAATCAACAACAGCAATAATTAATCCCCCTCTCCTAAGTCTAATTAGCAGCATAGAAGGTCTTCTCCCCTTCCTTCTATGCTGTTTTATTATCTAAAGCTTCTTTAATAGCCCTTTGTTCTTGGTAATTAATATAGTAAATTACCCCCACAGCTAAGAGTCCATAGGAAATCAAAACTAAAAAACCCACTCTAATTCCCAATAAGTCATTGAGTAAACCCACTAACCAGTTGGAAAAAAAGATATTCCCTAGCTCTCCCGCAGTTAAAGTAGCTCCAATCAAAGCTGCTAGATCACTTTCAAATATTTCAAACATCACCGCCTGTAGAGTAGGAAAGGTCATCGAAATAAAAAAACCGGAGATAGAAAAGCAGATAGCAAAAGAGTCCGGGCCCAATACTCCCACAACAGCAATCACTACCGTAGCCAAAATAGTAAATACTATAAACTTAAAGTAATTAAAACGTTCAATAATTATACTAGCAACTAATCTACCTAAAATAAAAAAGCTAAAAAAGGCCGATACATAAAAACCGATCTCAGTACTGCTGCGCTGCTGAATATCACTTAAATAAATACCTACCCAGTTAACAATCCCTAATTCAAGCGCCACTACTAAAGCAAAGGTTAACATAAAGCCTAGTACTCTTTTATCTTTAAGCAGCTTCTTAACTGGTAAGGCCTTCACCTTTACCTGTGCTGAACGTTGGGGAAAGCTGCTAAATAAAGAAATTAAGAATAATAAAGCGACTAAAAGTATAGCTAAGGTATAACCCTGCTCCCAACTAAAGCCTAAATCAAAAAGCTGATTAATATAAATCGGAGCTAAAAGTCCGCTAATCCCAAAAAAAAGATGAAAAATATTCATCATCCGCCCCTTATTTTTAATAAAAATCCGCGAAGCTAAAGTATTTGCTCCTACCATCAACAACCCTATTCCTAAACCAATAATTAACATAGTAATTAGCAAAAAAACATAGCGATCAATAAAGCTGATCATTATTAGGCCGATGCTTAGAACTATAAAGCCAGTTCTAAACTCCTTCTTTAAACCTACCTTGCGAATCAAAAAGCCGCCAATTAAAGTACTAATAATTGAACCAATAGAGTAAACAGATAAGACTACCCCCAGCTGCGAATAGCTAATACTATAGTCACTCTGAATTAGCGGATTTACTACTCCTCGTAAATTCATTATCACTCCGTAAGTAAAGACGGTTATAAAAGCATACGCTGTTAAAAATCTATAATTAACTTTTTTACTTTCCACTTAGTTTTCCTCCTCTATTTAAGAACTATTATCTCAAAAAACAAATAACTACTCAAACATAAACTAGTTTATAATATTCAAGCTAAAAAATCAACAATTAATAGCTATTTGCAGCTCTGAGTTAATGATGTTATAATAATCTGGAAAGGGGAGTATATTATGGGCCAGGTGCTAGTGATTGCTAATCAAAAAGGAGGAGTAGGCAAGACTACTACTACTCTCAATTTAGGAGCTGCCTTAAGCGAATTAGGAGCCGAAGTGCTCTTAATTGATTTAGATCCTCAGGGAGGACTAACTCTCTGCTGCGGTTATGAGCCCGATAGCTTAGAAAATACCATCTACAATGCTCTCCAAAAAGGGGAACTAGCCCCCGAAACCCTTATTAAAACTAAGTTTAGAGCCGATTTAATCCCGGCCAATGTAGATCTGGCTTTAGCAGAAATGGAGTTAATAAACTCTGTAGCTCGGGAAAAACGTTTGGCAGCTATCCTAGAACCAATTAAAGATAATTATGATTTTATACTTATCGACGGTCAGCCCTCCTTA
Organism: Fuchsiella alkaliacetigena; assembly: GCF_023227765.1. GTDB lineage: Bacteria > Bacillota > Halanaerobiia > Halobacteroidales > Acetohalobiaceae > Fuchsiella > Fuchsiella alkaliacetigena. The sequence goes on along the minus strand of NZ_JALKBZ010000024.1, from coordinate 30,213 downwards.
GGCTTACTTACTCTTAACTCTATGACCGCCGCCGATTCAGTCTTAATTCCTATTGCCTGTGAATACCTAGCCTTAAGAGGAGTCGACGGTTTACTGAAGATGATTAAGAAAGTACAGACTCAGCTAAATAGCAGTTTAGAGATCAAAGGAATCTTAGCTACTATGTTAGACCGACGCACTAAACATACAGGTCAAGTACTAAAGCAGATTAAAGAAAAATTCGAACCACAGATCAAAGTCTATCCTCAGATAATCTACCGCAGCATCAGATTTGCCGAAGCAGCTGAAGCACAAAAACCGGTTATCTACTATGCTAAAAAAATTCCAGGAGCTCAGGCTTATAGAAATTTAGCTAGAGAGATCAGGCATGAAGATATTTAAAAGCAAAAAGGCTCCTGATAATCAGAAGCCTTTTTGCACTTTAACTTTAGTCTAATATTTTAAACCACAGGTTCATATCTTCAAGCTGACCAGCAATATGACAGTTCTTGATCAGCCTGCCGGTATACTGGTAATCAGCTAGCTTAAAGACCTTATTCATTCCGTAAGAAAGGGCCCTAGCAATACTGTAAAAAGTATGATATTCTCTGTCTTTTAACTCTTCTTCCAACTTATTCAAAAGATAGCTAGCATAGCCTTGCCCCCGTGCTGAAGGTAAAGTAGCAAAGTCCGTCATTTCTGCATTTTTATACTCCGGGTCAGTTTCTGCCGAAGCAGCAGCTACTAAGTTCTGCTGATCATCGTAGATCAATCCGTAAATCAGATTATCCTCTAAACTCTTTTCGATATACTCTTTAGCAAAAATAGGATTAGGATAAGAATCGAAAACATTATTATATAACTCCACCATAGCGTCAGCATCCTCCGGGCCCGCAATTTTAAACTGATGGCCCGCAGCTAACTCCACCTCTGTAAGCTCTGTTCTTAAAGACTGAAGATCTCTAATAATCTGCTCTTCCTCTGCCCGATCTAAAAGCTGATTTCTACTCCTTTTTAGATACGCAGACATAATCAAAGCATCCTGCTCCAGATAAAAATCCGGTATTCTAGCCTCAAACTCAAAATCGGCCTTAGCAAACTCAGCCCGATCGCTCTCTCTAGCCTTGACCCATACTTTACCGTAACCTAGGAGCTTAGCTTCAATCTTAAGTCTATTACCTAAATTAGCTAAGTTACTTCCCGAATAAGACTTAATAGTAATTCTTTGATTTAACTGAGAATATTCAAGTTGAGCTTGATATTTTAAACCTCTAATCAGCTTAGTGCTACTATATTCTTCTTCCAGCTGTTGAGAAGAAACTGCCATCTCTAAATCCTCCTTGTTCATAAAGAGTAATTAAAACTAAAGACTTAACTTATTATTCTGATCAGAAAGAAGCTTTTGCACTCCTACTTCTCCTTCACTTTCATCTCCACTACAGATATCACAATGACAAGGACACTGATCATCTTCAATTGTAGGCTCAATATAGGTCACTATCTCCCCTTCATAGTTCCTTAAAACCTGCTTATCCTGAGCCGAAGAAATCAGATAGTTAGGAGTAACCGGAATCTTACCCCCACCTTCCGGAGCATCCACTACATACCTAGGAATGGCCAAGCCAGAAGTATGACCAAATAGCGACTCCATAATCTCAATTCCCTTGGCAATAGTAGTCCTAAAGTGTTCAATCCCCCGGGAAAGATCACACTGATAGAGATAATAAGGTCTAACTCTATTCTCAACTAGCTGGTGCATTAACTCCTTCATAATCGTAGGACAGTCATTTACATTTCTCAATAGTACCGTCTGATTCCCCAGAGGAAAACCAGCCTCAGCTAATTTATGCAGCGCTTCTTTAGACTCAGCAGTCAACTCCCGCGGATGATTAAAGTGAGTATTAATCCACAATGGAGAATAATCCTGAAGCAGATCTATCAATTGATCATCTATTTTTTGAGGTAAAACCACTGGCACTCTACTACCTAGTCTGACAATATCCAAATGCGATATTTCCTTTAACTTAGCTATTACTTTTTTCAGCATCTCCAAGTCCATCAACAAGGGATCTCCCCCGGATAACAAAACATCTCTCACCTGAGGATTATCCTTAATATATTCAATTCCAGCCTCAATCTGTGCAAAGTCAACCTGACTATTACCATCCCCCACCTTACGCTTACGAGTACAGTGCCGACAGAACATAGAACATTGATTAGTTACCATCAACAGTACTCGATCCGGATAGCGATGAGTCAAACCAGGCACCGGAGAATCATCCTCTTCATGCAGAGGATCATCCATTTCATAATTACACTCTTCTAGTTCTGCTTTTTGCGGAATAGCCTGTAAATGAATAGGACAAGAATCTGAATTGAAATCAATCATCGAAGCATAGTAAGGGGTAATAGACATAGGAAAGATGTCAATTGCCTCTTCAATCTCACTAAGCTGTGCTGCGGAAAGATCAAAACTAGTTGCCAATTCTTCAACAGTGGTAATCCTATTAGCTAACTGCCACTGCCAGTCGTTCCATTCTTCCTTAGTACAGTCCCAAATTTCTTGTATTTCTTCCCAATCCACTCTTTTAATCACTCTCCTATTTAAATTAATAAGCTTAGTCAAATAAAGCCTTTTCATTAGTTAAATAAAAGAATACTGAGACCTTCTTTTTAGAGAGATTAATTTTAATTATCTTTATTCAACTGATACTTTTGAGCCTTTCTAACTACCGTAGGCTGACTAACCTCTAAGGCTTCGGCTGCTTTATAGGTGCTACCGTGCTGCTCTAGGGCCATCTCAACTAAGCTCTTTTCAACCTTAGCTACTCCCTCCTTTAAGGGAATTAGACTAGCCACCTGCACCTCAAAGCTGTTATCCTCACCTTGGTTAATATGTTCTGGTAAGTAGTCCACACTAATCTCTTCCTCTTCAGCCATCACCAGCAAGCGTTCAATCAAGTTCTCCAGCTCTCTCACATTACCCGGCCAATGATAGCTTTCTAAAGCCTCTACTGCCTCTAAAGAAAGCTTATTACTAGTACCAAACTCTTCATTAAACTGTTCTAGAAAGTTGAAAACCAGCGGAGCAATATCCTCTCTTCTCTCTCGCAGAGGAGGAATATGAATTGGCACTACATTAAGCCGATAATAGAGATCTTCCCTAAAGCTACCCTCAGCTAGCATTTCTTTTAAGTCCCGATTAGTAGCTGCCACTATTCTGGTATTAATAGCAATGCTTTTAGTACCACCGACTCTCATGATCTGCTCTTCCTGTAGGGCCCGCAGCAGCTTAACCTGAAGATTCAAAGGCAGTTCCCCTATCTCATCCAAAAAGAGAGTTCCCCCATCGGCTAGCTCAAACATTCCCGGTTTACCTTGCGCTTTAGCCCCAGTAAAGGCTCCTTCTTCATAACCAAATAGCTCAGCCTCCAATAAGTCCCGCGGAATAGCTCCACAGTTAACCTTAATTAAAGAGCCCTCGCGCTCGCTCATTCCGTGAATGGTTCGGGCCACAATCTCCTTACCCACTCCCGACTCCCCAGTAATCAAAACAGTAGAATTAACCCTAGCTACCTGCAAGGCTAAATCAAAAACCTGCTTAGTCTGCTTACTCTTCATCACTACATTATCCAGTTCTAACTGTTGAGAGCGCAGCTTTTCTAATTCAGAATAGTATCTTTGGGTCAACTGTTTAGTCTTTTCTAGCTCTTCTTTAATATTATTTAACTCTGCCACATCCCTAGCCGTAGTTACTACCCGGACAATATTTCCTTCCTCATCAAAGACCGGATTTCCAGTACTCAGTACCTGCTTCCCAGTTTTAATCTGGTGCATTACACTAACCGGCTCTCGCTGCTCAAAGACCTGAAAGGTAACTGATTCGGAGAATATTCCTTCCGCAACTAAGTCCTTCATGTTTCTACCTTCCACCTCTTCACTCTTAATACCAGTAATCTTTTCGTAAGCACTATTAATCCTGATAGTATCCGCATTGCCATCGGTAATATAGATTCCATCGGATACCGATTCAATAATCGCATCCAGCTCTTTATTTAAGTTCTTAACCACATTTAATTCTGCGGAAATACTCTCTAAATCAGAGATATCCTGAAAGATAGCCATAGAACCCTTTAATTGCTCGTCCTTAAAGATAGGACTCCGATTAGTCAAAAATGTAGTCTCATTCAAGCTTATCTTCTCCCCAAACTGCGCTTGACCAGTCTCTAAAACCTCCAACAGTCCAGTATTAGGTATTAGTTCTGTAATCTGTGTTCCTAATACCTCCTCCTTTGAACAGCCTAACATCTCCTCAGCAGCAGCATTAAAGGTAGTAATCTTGCCTTCCAAATCAATAGCAATAATTCCATTATGGGAAGAGTCCAAAACTGTCTTCAGCTTACCTACAACTTCCTGCGCTTCTTTATAAAAGGCTTCTACTAAGTCAGTTCTGGTCAAAATACCTACTAGCTCTCCCCTTTCATTAACCACCGGCAGCCTACCTACTTTAGTCTGCCAGGCTTCTTCCAGACTTTTATCCTCTTCGATCTTAATTAGCTCAGTAGTCATTAACTTTTCTACTGGGCTTTGATTGTTCAAGCCTTGGATAACAGCTTTCATTAAGTGACTTTTAGTAAAGAGTCCCTGTAGTTTACCTGCTTCATCTACTACTGGGGCTCCATCTATCTGTTGATTATAGAAAATCTGGCTTGCTTTTTTAATTGAATCTTCTTTGGTTAAGGTAACTGGTTCTTTAGTCATTATCTCAGCTACTTTCATCTTATGACCTCCAATCTAAAATATTACTCTTAAGCTCGATTAATTGATAGGCTAACTATATCATATTTATCTATCCTTTACAAAAGGAAGAAAATCTGCTAAAATGAAATATTTTAAAGAGTAGGAGAAAATTATGAACTGCAAACAAAACTAAGGTAACAAAAAAAGAAAAAGTCCTATTAAGCTAGGACATGAAGTAAAGACTCATATTTTTCTACCCTGCAAGATCCTTTTTATTTCAACCTCTTATCATCATGAACCATATAGAAAGCTAGACTAGCATGCGACAACCTTTAGAATGAAATTTTAGCTGAAAAACTATGATAATCATCTTCATTAGCTACATTTGCATAATCGAAACTAATAAAAGACAACTCCAATCCCATTCCTAAAGTTCTAGCCCAATCTTCATTTTGATTTTGATAGGCCCCCACACGTAAAAATATCCTATTAAATATAGAGCCTTCGACACCAACTCTATAATCTTCATTTTCAAAGTCTTCATCTAAAACCATCTCGCCGCTAACAATATCAATCACAGGTAAAGCAGCCCAAGGCGAATCAACTGCTACTCCCACTGAAAGTTGATTATCTAAAGAATCAGGAAGCTCTTCAAAACTATCTAAATCCCCTTCCCAATCCAAAGCTGAGTGAAAGTTTTTAAAGTTTGCTCCTATTCTACCTAAGTCTAAATCATACATAACACCTACATCTAAAGCATAACCGATTCCTTCAACCTTATCTGTTCCTTTTTGGTATTGATCTCTTATACCTTTAATGCTTGCTCCTATGGATAAATTATCTCTTTTTTGGCTAGCAGATAAAATACCTTGTTGTTTGATACTACCACTATGGTATCTAAATAGAGAACGAGATACATGGCTTGTTTCCACAACACCAACTCCAAAATTCCCTATTTGTCCTCCTGCAAACAAATTCCCTTCTCTATCAAACAGGAATCCAGAAAAAGCAAGATCAAGTTTTAACTCAAAGAAATTATCATTTTGAGCTAAACCAGCAGGATTCCAATAAATTGCAGTAGAATCATCAACAACAGCAGTGAAAGCTCCTCCCATCCCTACTGCTCTTGTATTTACTTTTTCTATAGCCTGGCTTTCCTGAATATTAACAACAAATAATAAAGTAAAAACTAAACAAGTAACTAAAATCAGCTTAATAAGCTTCTTAGTAATTTTAATCACCTCCCATTTGATAGTATTCCTCTTATATAAAATTATACTATAATATTATATAAAATGTCAATCAGATCTTTAAATAGCAAAAGTTTCTTTTTGCAACTAAAGAAAAAGAGCCCCCAATAACTTGGGAGCCCTCTTAAACCAAAGTAACCTATTCTAAATCAACATCAAACCTAGACTAGCTATAATTCCCGTCCAAATCAGTACCATTATACAGTAACCCATAATATCACGAGCTCCTAAGCCAGCGATTCCTAAAGCGGGTAGGGCCCAGAAAGGCTGAATCATGTTCGTCCAGGCATCACCCCAGGCTACTGCCATAGAGATTCTAGAAACATCTATCCCTAAGTCTACAGCCGCTGGTACCATGATTGGCGCCTGTACGGCCCACTGTCCTCCTCCGGAAGGAACAAAGAAGTTTACAATTCCGGCACTAAGGAAACTGAAGAAAGGCAGAGTGGTTTGAGTAGCAATGGAAACAAAGAATTCAGACATCATCACTGCTAAACCAGAACCGATCATCATCCCCATAATCCCAGAATAAAGTGGGAACTGTAAGATAATACCGCTACAGCCTCTCACAGCAGTGTCGAAGGCCTTTAAATAACGGCGCGGTGTTTTATGCAAAATAATACCTACAGTCAAGAATAAGAAGTTAACGATATTTAAGTTTAGGTCAAAACCATTATTAGCAAAGTAATATATTAAGTAAACAACTCCCATAGCTCCTAATAACATGGAGATTAAAGTACTGTTCTCAAGTCGGTCAGCAGTAGTATCCATACTATTATCAGTAGCAGCTATTTCGGCTTCTTCATCCTCTTTTTTCAAAATCTCTGGATCGACAACTACTCTATCCTCTTCTTTAGGTAACATCATCTTGTTTAAAAAAGGAATGGTAATAATAATTATAACACTAATAATTAAGTTATAAGGAGTAAAGATAGTCTCAGCTACCGGAATAACTCCCATCAGTTCTTCCATGAAGTGACCTTCAGTAGCAATAGTCAAAGGTACAGAACCAGCCAAACCAGCATGCCAGACCACAAAACCAGAATAAGCACTAGCAATTAAGAGTCGATAGTCCACACCTTCTACCTGTTTAGCTACCTCTCTAGCCAATAAAGCGCCAATTACTAAACCAAAACCCCAGTTAACCCAGCAAGCAATAGCAGAAATCAAAGTAGTAAAGGCAATTGCTCCGCCGGCTGTCTTCGGAACTGAAGCTACCTTCTTTAAAATATTACTAAATAACGGAGTATTGGCCATTACGTGACCGGTAATCAATACTAAACACATCTGCATAGCAAACTCTAATAAGTCCCAAAATCCAGCTCCCCAATGATTAACCATTTCTACTGGTGTATTATCCGCCATCAAAATTCCTAAAATAAATACTATAAAGGTTAAAGCAATAGCAAATAAGTACGGATCAGGCAGATACTCTTCGATTAAGGATACAAAGACCTTTGATAATCTTTTTATCATTGATATTCCCCCTAATTTTTAATAATTGATAACTAATTATAATCCTTTTTCACACCTCAAACAATCATTTTTGCAAAGTAAATATTGTCAGTTATAAGCTATCCCCTCCCCCCTTTAACAGTCAAAGCTACCTTTGTACTACAGTAGCTGCTCCTTGTCCGCCACCAATGCAGAGAGTCGCTAAACCATAACCTAAATCCTGCTTTTTCATTTCGTAAAGTAAAGTAACTAAAATTCTAGCTCCACTAGCTCCAATAGGATGACCTAAGGAAATAGCACCTCCATTGACATTTACTTTAGCTGCATCTAGTTCTAAATCTCTTAACACAGCTAAGGACTGTACAGCAAAAGCTTCATTGGCCTCTACTAAGTCCAAATCATCAACTTCCAGATCTATTTTAGCTAAGGCCTTTTGAGTAGCTGGTACTGGAGCAATCCCCATAATGGCCGGGTCTACTCCTGCGGAAGCATAGCTTTTAATGGTAGCTAAAGGCTCAACTCCCAGCTCTTCAGCTTTCTCTTTAGACATTACTAACAAAGCAGCAGCTCCATCGTTAATTCCGGAAGCATTTCCGGCAGTAACTGTACCATCTTTCTTAAAGGCAGGCCTTAACTTGCCTAAGCCCTCAGCGCTAACTCCAGCCCGAGGATACTCATCCTTAGCAAAAACAATTGGCTCGCCTTTACGTTGCGGAATCTCTACCGGAGCTATCTCCTCAGCAAATCTATCCTCAGCTAAGGCCTGTTCTGCTTTTTGTTGGCTATTAGCTGCAAACTGATCCTGTTCTTCGCGGCTGATTCCATACTTTTCAGCAATATTCTCGGCCGTAATTCCCATATGATAGTCGTTGAAAACACACCACAGACCGTCTCTAATCATTACATCTGTTAATTCACCATGGCCCATCTTCTCTCCCCAGCGAGCATTATCCAGCAAGTAAGGAGTCTGGCTCATATTCTCCATTCCTCCGACTACGAAGACTTCCCCATCACCAGCCTTAATAGCTTGAGCAGCTAGATTAACGGTCTTCAAACCGGAACCACAGACCTTATTAATAGTCATCGCCGGCACCTCTTGCGGTAGTCCTGCTTTTAGAGCAGACTGTCGAGCTGGATTTTGACCTAAGCCAGCTTGAAGCACATTACCCATGATCACTTCGTCTACTTGCTCACCCTTCACTCCTGCTCTTTCTAAAACTTCTTCAATCACAGTTGCTCCTAAATCAACGGCGGCTACATCCTTTAAGCTACCTCCAAAACTACCGATAGCTGTTCGGGCCGCACTAGCAATTACTATCTCTTTCATTATCTAATCCCCTCCTATTCAACTTTCATTTCTTTTAACTGATCAGAAATAGTTAGCTCTGCTTCTGTTGCTTCCTGTACCTCTGCTACCGTAAATTCAGGATTTATCTCCTTTAAAACTAAACCCTTATCCGTAACCTCTATTACTCCCATTTCAGTAACTATCAAGTTCACTTCTTCTTTAGCAGTTAAAGGCAGATCACACTCCTTTAAGATCTTAGGATTACCTTTAATAGTATGCTCACTAGCTACAATCACCTGCTGAGCTCCTACTACCAGATCCATAGCTCCTCCCATTCCTGGCACTAATTTGCCGGGAATCATCCAGTTAGCTAGATTACCTTTTTCATCTACCTGTAAAGCTCCTAAAACTGTTACATCAACATGCCCCCCTCTGATAATAGCAAAGGAAGTAGCACTATCGAAAAATGAACCACCGGGTTTGATAGTCACCGGTTGACCGCCCGCATTACCTAAGTCTTTATCTTCTTTACCCTCTTCTGGAGCCGGGCCCAATCCTAAAAATCCATTCTCCGACTGTAAAGTAATATCTATTTCCTCTGGCACATAGTCTCCTACCATAGTAGGCATCCCAATACCCAAGTTAACTATATCTCCATCAGCCAACTCCTGAGCAATTCTTTTAGTTATAATCTCTCTTTTTTGCTGCTTATCCATTACTCTTCACCTCCGATAATAAGATCTACAAAAGCTGCCGGAGTCATTACCTGATCCGGGTCTATTTCTCCTACCTCTACGATTTCCTCTGCTTCCACTATCACTAAATCAGCTGCCATAGCCATTGGTGGATTAAAATTCCGGGCACTCTTTCTATACACCAAATTACCCTTTTTATCAGCTTTCCAGGCCTTAACTAAGGCTATCTCAGCTCCCATTGGTAGCTCTAATAAATACTCCTCACCATCAACCTCAATCTTCTCTTTACCTTCTTCTACTACAGTACCAATCCCAGTAGGTGTCAAGAAACCACCCAAACCGGCTCCTGCTGCTCTAATCTGTTCTACCAAAGTACCCTGAGGAATCAGCTCTACTTCCAACTCACCTTCATTCATCTGCCTACCTGTCTCAGGATTAAGCCCAATATGAGTTGCAATCATCTTCTTAATCTGCTTATTAGCTATCAACTTACCAATCCCTTGCTCAGGTATACCGGTATCATTAGCAATAACCGTTAAGTCTTTAATTTCCCGCTCTACCATTGCGTCTATTAAGTTTTCGGGAGTGCCGATTGCCATAAATCCTCCAATCATCACCTTAGAACCATCTTCTATCTCAGCTAGTGCTGCTTCTATCGAAACTATTTCTGCCATTAATAACACCTCCGAATTATTTTTTATTTATTTATCATCTTCACCTATTAATAAATGCAACTTACGTGCCAGAAACTAAAAAAACGGTAAAATCACTTAAAAAACTACAATTAATAGCTATCTCCCCTTGATTAGCTTAGTTAAAAACACTTAACCAACTACTTAATCCGACTCCAAAATTAGAAAATGATTCATTATTGAATCTTTAGTGGCTATTTAATTGTTTTTCTATAACCTTAAAAGCTAGACACTTAACTAATACCAATCCTCAGCCGCTTCTGATACAGAAATGTATCGCTATAATGCATTTATAAATCAATAATTTATGTCCCACTTAAAATAATCAGCAACTAATATATCCCTCTAAAAATATAAAAAACCCCGCCTATTCTCATAAGCGAGGCTTTTTAAAGTTAAACAATAATTTTAAAAAGCCTACCTGAAAGTACCAGGTAGGCTCAATAACTTATTCTCTAATTTTAGCTCCTAATCTATTATCCAGTTCTGCTTCTATCTCTGCTTGTAATTCATTTACTTCCTCAACAGTTAAAGTTCTATCATTAGCCCGATAGCTAAGAGAGTAGGCTAAACTCTTGGCATCTTGGCCGATCTGCTCACCTCGATACTGATCGAATAGTTCTATCCTTTCTATTAAGTCTCCAGCCACCTCTTTAATTACCTTTTCTATCTGCTGAGAGTTAATCTCCTCTCCTACTACTAAAGCAATATCGCGAGTAGAAGCTGGATACTTAGGCAGTTCGCTATAAGTATGACCCCTAACAGTATGTTCTACTATAACTGCAAACTCCAGTTCAAAGATAACCGTTCTGGGCAATAAATCATACTCTTCAATTAAATTAGGATGTAGTTCACCTAAAAATCCAGCTGCTTCCCCGGCTATCTCTACCTCAGCTACTCGTCCGGGATGATAGATTGTATTTTCACCTTCAGTAAATTGATAATCACTAATCCCGATCTGTTCTAGATATTCTTCGAGCTTTCCTTTTAAAGTAAAGAAGTTAACAGCATCTAAGTTCCAAACTTCTTCTCTTTCAGACTCTTGCATTAAAGCTCCAGCTAAAACTTCTCTTTCTACAGGCAATTCTCCTGACTCAGTAGGAATAAAAACTTTACTCAGCTCAAAAATCTCTACCTGTTCACAGTTATGATTTAGATTTCTACTTAAGGCTTCCAAAAGACTAGGTACTAAGGTAGTTCTCATAATCTCGTAATCAGAGCTTAAGGGATTAGCTAGTTCAACTGCCTCCCTCAACTGACTATCGGCGGGTAGCCCCAGCCTATCCAAGTCTGCATAACTAATAAAGCTAAAGGTCATCACCTCTGATAACCCTAAACCAGTACAAAGCTCTAAAGTTTTATCTCGTAAAAACTGCTGCTTGTTCTTCTTACCTTGAATAATCGGGCCCGCTGGCAGTTCCGCCTCGATCCGCTCATAACCATAAACCCTAGCAATCTCTTCCACTAAATCGGCTTCTCTACTCACATCACCTCTAAAGGTAGGCACCTTAACCTTAATCACTCCTGCTTCAGCACTACTCACCTCAAACTCTAGCTTAGCTAACATTTCCATCATCTCTTCTTTAGCAATTTCGGTTCCTAACAGGGAGTTAACTCGGTTCACTCTCAAATCCAGCTCTTTAGCTTCCACCGGATTAGGGTAAACATCTATTACTCCTTGCGCTACTTCGCCTCCTCCTAACTCTAAAATCAGCTCTACAGCTCTATTGCTGGCCCGCACCGCTCCGTTAATATCCACTCCCCGCTCAAAACGGTGTGAAGACTCGCTATGTAAACCTAGCTTTTTAGCCGTCTGCCGAGTCCGAATTGGATCGAAGTTAGCTGCCTCCAAAAGTACATTAGTAGTCTCCGCGCTTACTTCACTATCCAATCCCCCCATTACTCCAGCTATACAAACCGGTTCCTCAGCATCGGCAATTACTAAGATCTCTTCATCAAGTTCTCGCTCTTCTTCATCTAAGGTTACTATCTTTTCCCCTGCTTGAGCAGTTCTAACTACTATTCGATTTTCAGTTAGTTGATCATAATCAAAGGCATGCATCGGCTGTCCGAACTCCATCATTACGTAGTTAGTAACATCAACGATATTATTAATAGGTCGAATTCCCGCTGCCTCCAGTCTTCTCTGTAACCATTGGGGAGACTCCTCAACCTTTACATCTTTAATCACCTGGGCCGTATAACGAGGACACAGCTCTTCATCCTCTACCTGCACCGAAGTCAACTCACTAACTGCTTCCGCCGACTCCTCGACCTCAGGTTCCGGCATCTGCAAAGGATTACCAGTCATAGCTGCTATCTCCCGAGCTACTCCTAAGATGTTTAAACAATCAGCATAATTAGGCGTCAAATCCAGTTCAAAGACTATATCATCCAATCCCCAGACCTCTACAAAGCTGGCTCCTACTTCTAAATCATTTGGCAAGATCAACAACCCCTCGGCTCGCTCTTCCTGCAACTCCAACTCATCAGCAGAGCACATCATCCCCCGGGACTTTACTCCTCTAAGCTCCACTTCCTTAATTTCCATTCCTCCCGGCAAAGTACTGCCTACAGGAGCTACCGGCACTTTATCGCCTACTTCCATATTTTTAGCTCCACAGACTATCTGCTCCTGAGTACTGCCTAAATCAACTTCACAAACCGATAGTTTATCAGCATTTTGATGGTCATTAATCTCCAAAACCTCTCCTACTACTATATCTGCTAATCCCGCCGCCTGAAACTCCACTTGATCTACTTCTAAACCCACCATAGTTAGCTTATGGGCCAGCTCCTGCGGGGTATAATCAAAATCTATATACTCCTGCAACCATTTATAGGATACCTTCATTAATTAAATTACCTCCTCAATTTAAATTAAAACTGCTCTAAAAATCGCATATCATTTTCATAAAAGAGTCGAATATCGGTAATTCCGTACTTCAACATCGCAATTCTTTCCACTCCCATTCCAAAAGCGAAACCGCTCACTTCCTGGGGATCTAAACCGGACATCTCTAAGACGCGCGGGTGCACCATCCCCGAACCTAAAATCTCTAACCAACCGGTCTGTGAACAGACTCGACAGCCTTCCCCAGCACAGACAATACAAGAAACATCCACCTCAGCACTAGGCTCAGTAAAGGGAAAATAGCTTGGTCTAAAGCGTACTTCCCGGTCTGCTCCAAACATTTCTTGGGCAAACTCAATTAAAATTCCCTTTAGCTGGCTAAAAGAAATATCCTGACCTACCATTAAACCTTCTACCTGATGAAAAACTGGCGAGTGATTAGCATCTACCTCATCCACTCGATAAACTCGCCCCGGAGCAATAATTCTAATCGGTACTTCAGACTGCTTCATAGTTCTAATCTGTACCGGCGAAGTATGAGTTCTTAACAGAATATCTGCGGATATATAAAAAGAATCCTGCATATCACGGGCCGGATGGGTTTTAGGAATATTTAAAGCTTCGAAGTTATAGTAATCCTTCTCTACCTCCGGGCCCTCAGCAATGCTAAAACCTAATCCTAAAAAAACCTCTTTAATCTCAGCTAAAGTCTGAGTCAAAGGATGCTGATAACCGTACCCCTCTTTAACCCCTGGTAAGGTAACATCTATCTGCTCTTCCTCCAACTTCTTTTGCTTAAGTAACTCCTTTAGCTCTTCTTCCTTATCCTCAATCAAAGCCTCCAGTCTAGACTTAATCTGATTACCTAGCTTACCCACCACTGGTCTCTGTTCCGGCTCTAAGTCACCTATTCCTTGCAAAATTTCAGTAACCTGGCCTTTTTTTCCTAAATACTTAACTCTTAACTCTTCTAAACCATCTAAATCTGTTGCTTCTTTTATAGCTGCTTTAGCCTCTGCTTCAATATTTTCCAATTTCTCTTCCATATTTTATTTCCTCCTTCAAAACTATCTTAAAATATAAAAAAGCCCTCGCGTCCTGTCAGGGACGAGAGAGCTCGTGGTACCACCCTAGTTAAAACTCTTACTCCTGTTAACGGTAGGAAGCCGATCTAACCTACTTATCTATTCAGCCGATAGCTCCAGAGTGAATTTCATTTAGAATATCTTGCAGATACTCGCAGTCAATGGTATCTACTCCCTTAAAAGATTAACTCTAAACTACTTTACTCCTTCATCACCTTTACCCTATATTGAATTATCTAAAATTTTATGTTTGATTATGAGTCTAAAAAAGATCTATAAGCTAGATAAGCTTCTATAGAACCCGTCTTTTCAAAAATCCTCCAAAACCAAACTGCGGTCAGCATTAAAGACCACACCCTTTCAAGGAGTTTTAAGTCCCTTATTTGAAATAAATTATATCACACCTAAATCACCTTGACAAGTGATTATAAAATTTTATCTCTGAACATTAAAAAACTCCTTCAATTAAAATAAAAAGTTAAGCCCTCTGCCTAACAATCTCATAAAGCATTACTCCAGTAGCAATAGCTACATTCAGAGATTCTGCACCTTCAGTGAGAGGAATTTTTACTTTTGAGTCAGCTAAAGCTAATGTTTCCGGCTGCGGGCCCGCTCCTTCATTCCCTACTACCACTGCCGTAGGCTGAGTATAGTCTAATTGATAGTAATAGTCTTCAGCCCCAAGATCACCAACTACAATCTGTAGTTCTTCTTTTAGCAGTAGTTCTTCTAGTTCAGCGGGCCCTTCCAAATTAAAGATCGGTACTCTAAATAGGGCCCCCATAGTGGCCCGAATAGTCTTTAAGTTATAAATATCAACGGTGCCCTTTAATAAAAACACTCCGTCTACTCCGGCCCCATCGGCCGTTCTGATGATAGTTCCTAAGTTCCCCGGATCTTGCACTCGATCTACTACTAAATAAAAGTCATTCTCCTCAGCCAGAAAGTCACTGATCTCAAATTGAGGCTGATCTACAATAGCTATGATTCCTTGCGGAGTTTCAGTATCTGCTAGCTCTGCTAGCAAGGAATCAGTTATCTCTATCACTTCAGCTTCAGCTTTTAAATCTTCAATTAATTCTTGGCTCTGCTGGTCTGTTAAAAAGTCCGCCGAATAAAAGACTTGATGGATCTCAGCCTCTGCTGCTAAGGCATCGCTGATAATTCTACTCCCCTCTAAGATGAATTTCTGATGCTCCCGGCGATATTTTTTTTTGTATAAGGAGCGCAGAAATTTAATTTTAGAATTATGTAAGCTAGAAATTATTTCGGACATTATTAGTCAATTCCTCCCTTTTCCTGACTCTGAAGAAAAGCAAAGCTAATACTCCTATCAAGCTTTGCACTTAATACCGGAGCCTTCTTAAAAAAGAAAACTCCTAAAAAAGCAATCAACACTATATAAATACCAGCAAAACTTCTCAAAGCAACTGGAGCTAAAGCAGCTATAATTGCCGAAAATTCTCCTCGTTGTACTAAAGAAAAACCTCCTCTTAAAGCCACCTTTTGTTTCAACCCAAAGGCTTTGCCTCCTAAATAAGCTACTAACATTTTAGCAATAATTGACCATACTATTAAAGCAATTAACAATATAGGCCATTCTATTCCTCCTCCTAAATAAATCGTCGTTCCAAACCAGAAGAAAAAGAAAGGCAAAGTAATATTTCGCAAAGGTAAAATTAACTTCTCCAATTCATGTGCGTGCTCTATTTCCGAAAGCATAATTCCAGCTAAAAAGGCACCTAGTACTTCTGACAAACCTAAATAAATAGCTAAGCCGGAGTAAGCTAAAGCTAATCCCACTACCAAAGGAACTACAAAGTTTTCATCTAAGTACTTCTCTACAAAGCCATCCATTCTTTTAAAAACAAAATGACCCAAAACTACTGCTCCCACTGTCAATAAGATCATTCGCATAAATAATGAGCCTACAAAAGCCGGAGAAAAATTATCACCTTGATAAATACCAGCAAAAAATGAAACTAGAATAGGAGCAATTAAGTCTTCAAATATTAAAATCATCAGTATGAATTCAGTCTCTTGATTAGCTAATCTATTCTCTTCTTCTAACAGCTTAAGGGTAATTGAAGAGCTACTAGCATAAACAATAGCCCCGATAAAGAAAGAAGTTAATAAATCTAAACCAAATAAAAAGCTGATTAAAAAGCTAATCCCTACATTAAAAACCACATCCAGTGAAGCAGCTAACCAGCCTTTAGGTAGTATCTCCATCATTCGACTCAGGGGAAACTCCAAACCTAATAAAAAAAATAGCAATACAATCCCTATCTCAGCTATTAAATGTAAAGCAGGAGGGCTTTCTATAAAAAAACTACCCCCAATCCCTAACAAGATAAATACTATCAAGGAGGAAAAATTAAATCTATAGGATAGATAATCAAATAAACCTAATATTAATAACATTAGTCCACCCAATAAAAGAAATAAGTCAAAGTCAATCATCTATCCTTCCAACTCCCCGTAACACATTTCTTTAAAGTAATTTATAGCCTCTTTTTTACCAGTTACCATTATAATATCACCATTAATCATTTTTTCCTCTGGATCTGGACTGCCAATAAAACTTTCTCCTCTTTTAATCCCTAGTATAGTAACCCCTGTTTTAGCTCTCAAATCAGTTTCAATAATAGTCTTATCAGTTAAACATGAAGTAGGCTTAACCTCAACCCATTCGATTAATATATCATCATGTAACATCCGAGCCTGTTTTTCAGTTGCTGGCTGATAGTCTGAACCCATTATTAAAGCACCAATTTCCCGAGCTTCCAAGTCTGTAAGCTGAACACTGAACTTAGCTTCATCATCCTCTTCATCATCTAAAAAATATAACTCTCTTTTACCATTATGATGAATTATCAAAACTAAAATTTCATCTTCAGTAGTTTTTAAAGAATATTTTTTTCCTATTCCAAATAGATCTGATTTTTTTATTTCCATTGATATGCCCCCTAATCTTAATTTTTCCTACCTAGACATATGGTATCAAAACATATCAATGTTGACAAGCAATTATCAACCAATAAGTATTTTCTCCTCCGGATAACGAAGCTTACCCTGACGCTCTTTTTCGCCAATGGCTATAGCTAAGGTAAGCGGGCCCACTCTACCCAAAAACATACTTAAAATAATCATCACTCTACCAATACTACTTAAATCACCCGTAACTCCCGTAGATAAGCCTACCGTTCCGTAAGCTGAAACCGATTCAAATAAAACCGCTAAAAAATTAGCCTCTTCGGTAATAGTCAGTACCATAGTCACTACTAAAATCCAAAAAAGAGAAATTATAATTACAGCTAAAGCTTTATAAATAGTAGCTCGCCCCAATCTACGTTTAAAAAGCTCTACTTCATCACTGCCCTGGGCTAAACTATAAACCACCGCCAGTAAAGCCCCAATAGTAGTAGTTTTCAATCCTCCTCCGGTAGAACCTGGGGATGCACCAATAAACATCAAAATTATAGTAAAAAATAGACTAGCCTCGGTCATTTTTCCAATCGGAATCGTATTAAAACCAGCAGTCCGCGGGGTCACTCCTTGAAAGTAAGCAGCTATAACTCTTTCTTTTAAGGAAGAGTACTGTAAAGTAGCTGGATTAAAAGACTCTAAAGCAAAAATAACTAGGCTACCTAGTAAAATCAAAGAAATAGTAACTGTTAAGACCAGCTTAGTATTTAGAGAAAGATTATTCAAACTACGTTTGCGATAAAGATCAGCGATTACTGCAAAGCCAATTCCACCAATGATAAACAGCGAAGTAATTATTAAATTAACATATAATTCCCCACTAAAAGCCTCCAAACTATCAGCCCAAAGAGCAAAACCAGCATTACAAAAAGCAGAAATAGCGTGAAAAACAGAGTAATAAGCTGCTTTAGATGCTGAATAAGTAAATATAAACCTTAGGAAAAGCAAAACAGCCCCCAGCAGTTCAATGCCGAAGGTTAATAGACTTACGTATCTGACTAAATTAATCAAGCCATCTAAATTAAAATAGTTGAGCTCTTCTTGAATAATTATCCGTTCATTTAGATTAATCTTTCTACCTAATAGTAAGGCTAGAATAGTAGAACTAGTCATAAATCCTAAACCGCCAATCTGAATTAAGAGCAAAATTACCGACTGACCAAAGAGTGAAAAGTAACTGCCAGTATCCACCACTATCAAACCGGTCACCGCCGTAGCTGAAGTAGCAGTAAACAGAGCATCTAGCAAATTTAATCCCTGTTCACCAGCAGTAGCTATCGGCAAAGATAAGAGGATAGTGCCGATTATAATTACGATAACATAGCCTACAGCCAAAAACCTAGCTGGTGATACAGCTCTACTTTCTAAATTCATAAATAGTCTCCCCCCAAGCTATATAGCTTAATATCTCCACTTTAATAGCTAATTATAACTTGGGAGTTTGTGAAAACTTATTTTTAATTACTTCTAGCTATCAATTTCAGATCTCTAATTAATTTTACTGTAGCAAAGAAGATTACAAAAAACTCCAATCTACCTAAAGTCATGCCCACAATTTCTGTCCAAAGAATAATTTTTGGTGCATCAGGAGCAGTAATTCCAATTGATAGACCTACAGTACTCAGCGCCGAAGCAAATTCAAACATAGATTCCTGTAATTTATAACCTTGAGTCAAGAAAATTAAAACTCCAGTAAAATAAGTTATTAAATAAAGTAAAATATAGTTAGCTATCTCTCGAACATGGCCCGGCTCTATATATAGCTTTTTCTCTCCTCGCCAAATATAGTTTTTAACTACGATATTTTCAGGTTGAAAATGAGACTTCAAGTTCCATACCAGAGATTTAAAAGATAAATAAATCCGATACAGTTTAATACCTCCAGCAGTAGAACCAGTTCCTCCTCCAATTAACATTAAGATAACCATAGCTAAAATTCCAAAATCGTTCCAATTGCTAAATACTTCAATAGAAAAACCAGTAGTAGATAAACCAGAAATCACCGAAAAAATTGACACCCGCCAAGCTTGACCTAAGCTTTCATATAAACCTTGCAAAGAAAAATAAGCAATTATGGGAATAAAGAAAGTCATTAAAAAAGTTAAAATCCTAATTTCTCCATTTTTAAAGAAGGTTTTATAATCCCCTCTTAAAAGCACATAATGAGTAGCGAAATTAATAGTTCCCAATAACATTAAAATATAGGTAATCAACTCTATAGAAATACTATTCCAAGCTCCAATGCTGGCTACTTTAGTGGAAAATCCTCCCGTAGACAAAGCAGCTATTGAATGGTTAAAAGCATGAAATAAACTCATCCCCGCTAACCAATACAAGACAATACCGGCCAAAGTATAACCAGAATAGATAGTCATAATCAATTTAGTAGAACGACGCACATGAGGTAATAACTTATCCGATCTACCTTCAGCTTGGTAAAGCCCTAGTCCATGTGGACCAATAATTGCCGATAGCATAATTACAGCTAATCCCGCTCCACCAAAAAACTGCATTAAACTTCTCCATAATAAAAATAAATTGGAAGTTTCAGCTTCATTGATTACTGACAGTCCAGTAGTAGTCCAACCACTAACTGCTTCAAAAATAGCATTAGTAAAGTTCAATTTATCGGCTAGAAGAAAGGGAAAGCTAGAAAAAAGAATAGCTATTATCCAAGCACCTAGGACTATTATTCCTCCTTCTTCCAAAGATAAAATTACATCTGTGGAGTTATTTTTTCCAAACTTCCAAAATATAAGTCCTAAGCTTATTGCCAATAAGGCCGGCCACAAAAAATAATTCAGATGATCAATTTCACTCGGATAAAATACCAAAAATAACAAAGGTAACAACAGAAAAAAACCAACTGCTATGGTTAATATCCCTAAATACTTAACTATCAACCTATATCTATTTTTCAAAACTTCAATGTATCTCATAGTTTAACCTCCATTTTCAGAACCTAAAAGAACATTAAAAACTTGGCCCTGATTTTCCGGCATAGTAATAGCAATCACCTTATCTCCTACCAATAACTCAGTATCTCCACTAGGAATAACTACCTCTTCTTTTCTAATAATTGAACCCAAAATAGACTCTTTAGGTAATTGTACCTCTTTTAATCGCTTTCCTACAACTGGAGAATCATTATTAATAACCACTTCACTAATTGTAACTCTTCCCTCTTCTACTGGTAATAAGTTAGTTATATCATCAACCGCTACTTTCTGTTCGATCAAAGAAGAAACAATAGAAGTAGTACTAATCACTTTAGTAACACCTAACTTTTGAAAAATCCATTCATTAGTGGGGTTATTTACCAAAGCAAAGGTCTTTGGTACATCAAATTTCAATTCTGCTA
The DNA here is from genome assembly GCF_023227765.1 of Fuchsiella alkaliacetigena. GTDB lineage: Bacteria > Bacillota > Halanaerobiia > Halobacteroidales > Acetohalobiaceae > Fuchsiella > Fuchsiella alkaliacetigena. The sequence continues at coordinate 9,826 of NZ_JALKBZ010000024.1, read as the reverse complement.
ATTGACAAATAAACAAGTTATCCTGATCATTAGGAGTTAAGGCTACCACTAAATCGGCCTGCAAAGCTCCAGCATCTTCTAAAATCCGTGGGTCTGAACCATCACCACAGATAATATTAGCTTTTAGCTTTTTAGCTAATATTTCACAGTAATCTCGGTCTAAATTTATAATTGAAACCTCATATCCTTTAGAAAAAAATGTTTTCGCTAAGAAATAAACTACTTTTCCTCCACCAATAATTATTACTTTCATCCTTTATTCACCTTCCTTAACTATCAAAGATAGCTCTTTCAAACTCCATTACCGAAAGGGTAGTTGGACAAACGGTATCAATCTCCATTTGTCTGTAAATTTCCTCCCTGCGGGGAGCAAAAACTCTAGCTAAAACTTTAGATATCCCAAATATCTCTTTAGCAATTTGAGCAATCATGGAATTAACATTATCATTAGTAGTAGTAGCAACAACTACATCAGCTTGTTCAATTTTAGCCTCTTCAAGTATTTCAAATTCTGTAGCATCCCCCAAAAGAGTAAAACCTGTAAATTCAGATGTTAAGTTATTAAAAGCACTCTCTTTTTTATCAATAACCACTACTTCTTCACCTTTTTTTGAAAGAGAGTTAGCTAAATAAGAACCTGCTTTACCACAACCAACTATTAAAATATACATAATTAATCACCTCAACCTTTTCACTTACTATTTCTAGTCTCTTCCTTATTATCAGTTTCCTGATAATAATCTTCACCTAAGTTCATACCCTGTAACTTATAATCAAACTTACTCGTTCTTTCCAAATTATCTTGAGCCGGCTTATAAGTTGGGTCCAAAGCTAAAGCAGCCCGATACTGCTTTTGAGCCTCTTTTACTTTACCATCAAGTTCCAATAAAACTCCTAATAAATTAAAAGGCTCAGGTTGACTAGAATCAATACTAATAGCTTCTCTTAAAGTTTCAACAGCTCTATCGTACTGACGTTGATTAATACAGGACTTAGCAAACTCAACATATGAGCCAAAGTCTACTAACTCCTCTTCATCAAGCTCTTTTCTAGCTAATATCTGGTCTACTATATTTCTAATCTCTGTAGGCGAAAAAGGCTTTCTTAAATAATCACAAGCACCTAATTTCATACTTTCTACCGCTGTTTCAATAGTACCATAGGCAGTTATCATTATTACTTCAATTTTAGAATCAATCTTTTTTAACTTTTTTAAAGTTTCTATTCCATCCATTCCAGGCATCTTCATATCTAACAGAACCAAATCATATTCTTGCTCCGAAAATTTACTTATCCCATCCTCTCCATTAACCGCAGTTTCCACCTCATAATCCCCTACTTCTAAGCAACTACTTAAAGTCTTACGAATATTTTTCTCATCATCTATAACTAAAACCCTAACCACTACTATCACTCCTTTAAATATTTTCTTCAACCTTAGTCAGTAGTTCTTCAGGCTCAAAAGGCTTAACTAAATAGTCTGCTGCTCCTAACTGCATAGCCTTTTGAATATCCTTCTGTTCTGATTTAACACTTAAAACCACTATCGGAATTTCTTTAGTTTCCTCATCTTCCTGCAATGCTTCACAAACTAAATAACCATTTAACTTAGGCAATAAGATATCCAGTAATATTAAGTCCGGTTTTTCAGCAAAAGCTCTCTCCACAGCAGTTACTCCATTCCTTACTACCGTTACTTGATAACCAGCCTCTTCTAGACATATTTTAATAGCTAAAATTATATTCTTATCGTCTTCTACTAATAATATCTTACTCATTATTCTTCCTCCTATTTAGCCACAGGTAGAGTAAAAGTAAAAGTGCTTCCTTGATCAACTTCACTTTCTACCCAAATCTTTCCACTATGAGCCTCCACTATTTCTCTTACAATAGCCAATCCTAGCCCAGTACCACTAACATTAATAGCAGCATCTCCTTTTACTCGCACAAACTTATCAAAAATCTTATCATGATACTCCTCTGGTATTCCAATTCCAGTATCAATTACCGATACATAAACTCGTTTTCCTTTTTGATTAGCTTTAACCTTTACTTGACCCTCTCCTTTAGTATAACGTAAGGCATTACCTATTAGATTACTTAAAACCCAGACTATCTTATTAGGATCAGCTTTAACTGGTGGTAAGTCAGCAGGTATTTTCTTTAAAAGCTCAATCTGCTGTTCTTGTGCTTGTTTTTGCAAGGGTCTCACAGAAGCCTCTACTAAATCAGCTAAATCCACATCATCAAACTCAATCTGAATTTCTCCCGACTCTATCTTAGATAAATCCAATAAATCATCTACCAGCTCTATTAATCTTTGACAGTCTTCATAAGCTGCTGCCAATAAATCATGTTGGTTTTTATTTAGTCCTCCTGGAGTTTCTTCCAACAAGAGACTTAGCCCCATATTCATAGAAGTTAAAGGAGTCCGAAACTCATGCGAAGCAGTAGAAACAAAATCTGATTTCAAATCATCAATTTCTTTCAAATGAGTTATATCATCCAATAAGGTAATAACTCTATTTACCCTTTCTTCTTTACCAGGTACTGGAGTGACCATCAATCTATAATAGCGTTCTTGTTCTTCAAAGTCCATCTTTAAAACTTCCTGCTTATTATCGGATTTTAAACCTTCTTCTTCAGCTACTTGTTCAATCTTTTGAAAAATTCTCTCTTCCTTAATAACCTCTAAAAAGTGCTTGCCTATTACTTCCTCTTCACTAATTTGAAACAGTCTTTCAGCTATTGGATTCAAAAGAACAATTCGATGCTCTTTATCAGTAACAATGATTGGACTATCGATACTCTTCACTATAGCTTCTGACTTATTTTTTTCAGCTATCAGTTTAGTAACATTCATTTCCTCATATTCCTTTAATCTTTCAGTCATTTGATTAAACTCATAAGCTAGTTCGCCAATTTCATCCTTGGAGTTAACCTTAATTTCTTGGGTCAAATCTCCTTCTCCTACCTTCTTCACTGTTTTAATTAGCTTTTCAGTAGGTTTTAAGATCAAATTAGAAATATAAATTCCAAATACTAAAGCAAATATAATAGCTAAAATCGAAACAATAGCTGTAGAATAAACAGCCTCATTAGCATTGCTGTTAGCTTTTTGTTGAGCACTAACCATTGCTTCCTGATTAACTGTTAATAACTCTTGCGCCCACTCTTTAACTTGATTAAAGTGAGGCATAATCTCTGCTAAATAAAACTCTCTAGCCTGAGAAGAATCTTGACGATATTTAGGCTGTAATTGATCAAAGTCCTGCAAATACTTTAGATAACCGTCATTTATCCGCTTAATAATCTCCTCTTCTTCAGCAATAGTAATATTATCTTCAGCTCTAGAAAGCCACTTCAAAAACTCTCTTTCACTTTCTCTAAATAACTCTTGACCTCGTTCTTCCTTGCCAAATAAAAAGAGGAGTTGGGCGCTATCCTGTCGCTCTAAAGCGCCCATCATATTTTCAGCAGCCACTACACTCCGATAGTTTTCTACCATAATATCATTTATAGCACTGCTTAATCCCAAGAAATTATTAATCGACCACACAGCTACCCCGGTAATTAATAAAATTAAAATTAAATAGCTCGTTAAGATTTTAGTCTTTAAGCTATTAAACATAAATTGCACCTACTCCCATTACTTCTATTATTTACTTTGAATATATCCAATTCTTATTTTCCAGCCTAATAAGCTGACAAGTCTTCTTAAATATCCATTTTTTCTTCCTTAGCTATTTCTTTTTCTATTTCCTCTACCTGTTGATCATAGCGTCTTACCATCAACACTGAAGTATTAGCCTTTTCCGCTATGATATCCGGCTTAGAGCCAAATAACATATTCTTAAAGCGCCATTCCTTAGAAGCACCCATAATTATTAAGTCATAATCATAGTTAAACTCTTCAGTTAGTATTCCGCCAGTGACATCATTAGCAAAGACAACTCTAACTTCTACCTCAATTTCACCTGTTAACACATCTTCAATCTCAGCCCAAGCCTCTTCTTTTTCTTGTTCGGCATCAGCTCCTGGATTCAAGACTCTTAAGACCGTTACTTTGCTTTCCTCTGGATAGTTAAAAGCTAGACGTTGAGCAACTTCAACTCCCCAATGAGCATGCTCGCTACCGCGATAAGGAATTAAGATATTCTTGATCTTTTCCAAACCATTATCCTTTAAAACACCAACCGGACAAGGAGCTAATCTGATTAATTTTTTAACTAAACTGCTCCGTATCTTTGATTTATTAAAAGTTCCGTGCCAGCCTAAAAGCAAAAAGTCAATTTGTTCTTTTTTAATCAAATTATGGATTGCTTTAAATCTATCTCGCGAATAAATAATTCTAGGATTTATTAAAACATTTTCTCTTTCTCCAAAGTCTGCTGCTACTTGAAGTATATCTTTCTGCACATCCCTATGCTTTGCTAAAAAATCCTCCTTCTGTTTAGCCACATCCAGCGGCACTTGACTCGGAATTTCAATTATATTTAAAGCAGTAGCTTCAGCAAAGGTAGCAGCCGACTTCAGCATCTCAGCCGTAATTCTCAACAAAGCATTCTCAGTTTTAGGATTTGCTACTGGAGTTAAAACCTGATATCCTTCTTCTACAATTAACTCTTCTGCTACAGGCTTCTCTGCTACCTCCGGTATTACTTTCTCTTCAACAGCTAATTTGCCTGTTAAGGCAGCTTGCCAACCTATATCATCAACTACTGCCTTTACTTTTGATCTCTTCTTACCCCAAACAAAGTACCAAATCAAGCCCAACATTATTAGTCCTACTGCACTTAGAATAGTAGCCGTTCCAGATAAAAAGATAATTCCAAAAGATGAAATCGCACCAAGAATTGGTAACCAAGGAGCACCCGGAGCCTTATATTCCGGTTCATAACCTTCTGGAGGATTAGCTCTCATAATCAATACAGCTAAGTTAATTAAACCATAATTAATTAAGGTCAATACTCCTGCTGACTTAGATAAAAATTCAACATTAGTAGTTAAAATCAAAATTGGAGTCAAAACTCCTGCTATTAAAATAGCCCTATAAGGAGTTAAGAACTTTTCGTGAATTTCATTAATCCATTCCGGCAAAGTTCGGTCTCTTCCCATAGCAAAGCTAATCCTCGTAGAAGCTAAAACACTAGCATTAGCCGAAGAAGCAGTAGCCAATAAAGCAGCAAAAGTAATAGCTATTACTCCTAATGCTCCAGCAAAGGTCTGAGCTGCTTCCACTAAGGGAGCTTCGATATTAATTATCCCTTGATAAGGAATAATTCCCGAAGTAACCAGTATCACTACTACATAAAATATAGTAGGAATCAACACTGAACCCATTAAGGCTCGAGGCATTGTATAACCTGGATCTTTAACCTCTTCCCCAACTGCCGCAATTTCTCCAAAGCCTATAAAGGAGACAAATACTAAAGCAGTAGTAGGTAAAATCTGACCAGTACCATGAGGAAGAAAGGGAGACCAATTAGCAAAATCAACATTAAAAAATCCCCAAACTACAAACACAGTTAAAATAGATATCAAAGCTCCGGTAATTATATTTTGCATTCGCCCAGTCTCTTTAGCTCCAATGTAATTAATTCCAATAAATAAAAATCCAGCTATAATAGCTAATAAATTATCATTCAATGGTAAAAATAATGCTAAATACTCACCAAAACCTTTAAGATAAAAGGCAACCGCAAAGGTTAGACTCAACCACAGCGAAAAACCAGAAATAGTCCCTAAAAAAGAACCCATTGCTCGGGAAACATAAAAGTATAAACCTCCACTTTTAGGCATTCCGCTAGCTAATTCAGAGGTACTGGAAGCGGTAATCATAGCCGATATCCCAGCCAAAATATAAGCAAAAATTGCTCCCGGGCCCGCTGCATCAATAGCAAAACGAGGTAGAATAAATATCCCAGCCCCAATCATAACTCCAATTCCAATAGTTAAAGTTTCTGTTAAACCTAAGTCTTTAGCCAAATCGTCAGACTGCTTAAAATCTTGTCCATGAGCCATAAGTTTAAATCCTCCTAATCTTTATTAATGCTCCTTAATCCTCTCCAAATTCTTTTCATGCCCCATTACTATCAAAATATCCCTAGCTTGAATCTCATCAGTCGCTTCCGGATTAACATTGATCTCTTGCCCCCGCATAATTGCAATTACATTAATCCCGAACTTGGCCCTCAAATCCAACTCCTTTAAAGTATGACCAATTAACTTATCGGTAGCTACCACCTCAATAATACTATAGTCAGGCGCCAACTCTATATAGTCCAAAACATTAGAAGTTACTAAATTCTTAGCAACTCTAACCCCCATATCCATCTCCGGATATACTACCTTATCAGCACCAATCTTATTTAGTAGCTTACCGTGCATCTCATTTTGAGCCTTAGCTAATACATACTCCACCCCTAACTCCTTTAGTATTAAAGTAGTCATCACGCTAGACTGAATATCATCACCAATACTAACTACCGCTGCATCGAAATTACAGACTCCTAAGCTCTTTAAAGCACACTCATCGGTAGAGTCAGCCTGTACAGAGTGAGTAACCTGATCAGCTATATTCTGAACGGGCTCTTCAGCCTTATCAATAGCTAAGACATCATGACCTTTACCTGCTAAAAAAGTAGCTACACTAACTCCAAAACGTCCTAAACCAATTACCACAAACTGCTTCATCATCAATTCCTCCTTGCTTACTTAACCAACTAAAACATCCTCTTGAGGATACCTGATATTAAGCTGCTTTTCCTTCTCGCCCACAGCTATAGCTAAAGTCAAAGGGCCTACTCGACCAGCAAACATAGTTAAAATAATTAATATCTTACTTGCCTCAGATAAGCTTCCGGTTACTCCCGTAGATAAACCTACAGTTCCAAAAGCAGATACTGCTTCAAATAAAAGATCTAAAAAAACCATATCTTCAATAACATTTAAGGCTATAGTCACTATGAAAATTAACATTAAAGAAATAGTTATAATGGCCAAAGACTTGCAAATAACCTCCTTAGCTATACGCCGTTCAAAAATCTCTATATCCCTTTTACCAGTAACAGTAGCATAAACCACTGCAAATATAATCCCAACAGTAGTAGTTTTTACTCCTCCCCCAGTAGAGCCTGGAGAAGCACCAATAAACATTAATATAATTATAAAGAAAAGTGTTGGATTTAGCAAACTGCCAGTAGCTACCGTATTAAAGCCAGCAGTCCGGGGAGTAATAGCTAAAAAGTAGGAAGCTAAAGCCTTTTCTCCCAAAGGGAGTTCTTCCATAGTAGCCGCATTAGAATATTCTAACATAAAAACCCCCATTCCAGCTACTACAATCAAAATTAAAGTCACACTTAAAACTAGCTTAGTCTGCAAAGAAAAGTTTTTAAACTTAAGTTTCCCACTATACAGCTCTGCTATTACTGCAAAGCCAATCCCGCCTAAAATAATTAAAGTAGTAATTACCAAATTAACCACAATATCTCCCGTAAAAGCTTCTAAACTATTACCAAAGATATCGAAACCCGCATTATTAAAGGCTGAAACTGAATGAAAAATCCCGTAATAAAGAGCCTTCAAAGGAGGATAATCCTGCCAAAAACGCAAAAATAAAATCAAAGCTCCACTGCCTTCAATTACAAAGGTAACTGCTAATATGTATTTAACCAAATCAATAACTCCTGATAAATTAAGCTGATCCAAATCCTGTTGTAAAACTAATCTTTGTTTTAAAGAAATTTTCTTGCCCACTATCACCGCCAATAGGGTAGACATAGTCATTAATCCTAAACCGCCAATCTGAATTAAAATTAAAATCACTATCTGGCCGTAGAGAGTAAAAAAGGTACTGGTATTCTCCACAATCAAACCCGTCACTGCCGTAGCCGAAGTGGCAGTAAATAAAGCATCTAACCAAGCCATTCCTCCCGCTTCTACAGTAGCAAAGGGTAAAGAAAGTAGTATAGTGCCTGTTAAAATAACTGTTAGATAGCCTAAAGAAAGCACTTGGGCTGGACTTAAAGTGCTAAAAACTGACCTATTATTACCTTGCACAAAACACACCACCTTAAAGAAAATTAGATATAGAAAAACCACAGACTAAGGAACACTTACCTGTGGTTAATAAAATATAGTCTTCCCCTTCTACGCTGCCGAGGTTAGCTGTCGGATTCGGACGGAAAGAGTTCACCCTACCAGCCTTCAATCTTATTACTAAGCCTGAAAGCCAGATTCACCCCAAAAAAAGTGGGTCCCCCAGTCTTAAAAGGATATATCCTTTTAAGATTAAGCGTTTTAACTATCAAATTTTAATTAGCTTTATTATACTACAACTATCAATTTATGTAAAGTAAAAGAGTATGGAAAAACTTCCATACCCTTTAAGTCTAAATATTATCTTTAGCTAAATCAACTAAATCACCAAAAGCTTGCTCATCATTGACCGCTAATTCAGCTAACATTTTTCGGTTAATATCAACCTCTGCTTCTCTTAAACCATGAATAAACCTACTATAAGAAAGACCATGCTGTCTAGCAGCAGCATTGATTCTAGTAATCCATAGCTTTCTAAAGTTTCTTTTCTTCTGCTTACGATCTCTATAAGCATAATGTAAGGACTTCAACACCTGCTCTTTAGCAGGTCTAAAAAGCTTACTTTTAGAACCAAAGTATCCTTTAGCTAACTTTAAAACCTTCTTTCTTTTCTTCAAACGTCTATTTCCTCGTTTAACGCGCGGCATCCTAATCCCTCCTTCACCTCAAAATTTATCTTCAACTACTCATAAGGTAGTAGTTCATCCAATTTTTGCTCATCACTTTTAGCAACTACAGCATTCTTTCTCAATTGCTGCTTCTTTTTACCGCTTTTTTTAGTTAACAGATGATTTCTTTTAGTCTTTTTACGCTTATACTTACCTTTAGCTGTCTTAGTGAAGCGCTTCTTAGCTCCTTTATGAGTCTTCATTTTAGGCATCGATTAATTACCTCCTTTAAAATAAATTCTCTACTTATCACTCTCGGGCGTTAAAATCATTATCATGTCGCGCCCTTCTACATTGGGCTTACTCTCTATTTTAGCCAAATCTTCTAGTTCAGCATAAAAATCTTCCATTAAATCATAACCTAAGTCTTTATGAGTAATCTCTCTACCTCTAAACTTAATCTTAACTTTAACTTTATCCTTATTATTTAAAAACCTCTTAGCCATATCTACCTTAACATTGAAGTCATGCTCTTCAATTTTAACACTCATCTGTACCTCTTTAACATTCATCACATTCTGATTCTTCTTAGCTTCCTGAGCCTTTTTAGCCTGTTCGTACTTATACTTACCATAGTCCAAAATTCTACAAACCGGTGGTTCAGCATTAGGAGCTACCTCTACTAAGTCCAAGCCCTTGTCTCTAGCTAGACTCAACCCCTTCTTTAAAGGCATAATTCCTATCTGATCACCTTCATTGTCTACTACTCGGACCTCTCTAGCTCTAATTTTTTCGTTCACTTTTAAATCCCTACTAATTTTTTACACCTCCTGAGTTTTAAAACAAAAAGATGGTCTATTTTGACATAGACCACCCGCAAAGTTCCAAATCAAGCATACTACCCCCTTATCAAAGAAGTTCTGCTTCATTATTAACCTAATCAGCTCTAGCCAATAGGTGAGAAGCGGATGGCTTCTGCTTTATTATCTTTACAAATTATAGCATACTCCACTACTAAAGTCAACATTTTAAATTTATCTACCAGGGCAATCGCATGAATAAATTTTATTTTAAAACTCAATCTTATTTCTTATACTCAGTTTGAATTTAAAAAATGC
>NZ_JALKBZ010000023.1 GCF_023227765.1 Fuchsiella alkaliacetigena | reverse complement strand
TTTAATGGTTGATTATATTTTACACATGGTTATCAAATTAATCAAATCTTGTTTTAGGAGGACAAATGTCCTTATTTTAAGTATCTAAGTTTTATGTTTTATGAATTAAACGCTAATATCAAAAGAGATGGAAACTATTTTGTAAATAAAGATAATGGAAAGTCTATTTGTTGTTCATCAAGGGATATTATAGAAGATACAGGATTTTGTGTAGGAAATTTTCAAGATTATTCTGATGATTTTAATGTTGATTTATATTTAACAGACGAAGCAAATGATTTAAAACTAGAAGTTGATAATATTAATTCTACTGTTGATCATGAGTTAAAATTTGAAGATTTAATTAATGCTTTAGAAGAATCAATAATAAGAAACCAATCAGAAGAAGTTATTATAAAAGAAAGTAAAATAAATAAAGATGATGAATTATATCAGGAATTATTAAACAAGTATAAATCAAAAAGTTATTATTAAATCATATTAGATTTTATGTAGATATTTAATTTAATAATTTTCAGATAGTTTTTAATTCATATTCTTCACATTATTCTTACTAGAAAGGAGGTATTTTAAATGGATTATAAAAAGGGAGAATTTATATACAATGATAGACTATATGAAGATAAAGATTCTTGGGATACTCCCTTACCTCCTTCTAAACCTATTTGTGAAGATGAATATGTAGATGATCCAACTTGGGAGTGGGAAGAACCAGAAGAAGAATCAGAAATAATAGGTTATTATATAAAGGTAGGTACTAAATCTGGCGAAGATGATGTTAAAGAAGAAACTTGGATTGGCGACCAAACATATTATCAACTAGAAACAGATGATAGGGGAGATTTTTATCTATCAGTTAGTACTTTAAATGAGTTCAACTTTCAATCTGATTATATAAGTTCCGATGTCCAAATAGTAGGAGAACCAAGAAGCTGGGTAACTAATATTATTAATTACATTAATAAAACCAAAATTAAATTCTATAATGAAGTTAATGTTAGCAAACTTTTGAATAATCATTTCACCAAGCACAAGGTTAATATACTTAGTCAAATTCAGTTAAACCGAGTTAATGTTACTAAGCTTAATAGTTTACATTATCAGAATAGCTTAATTAATGTAGGTTTAAATAGACTAATTACTAACCACTTTTCATTAACTACTAGCACTAATGTTGATGAAACTAATATCAATAGACTAATAAGCACGAAATATTCCGAAATATCTATAGAAAGCACAGATGAATCAGACCAATATTTTAACTTTGAATTTCCCAGACATCCTTATTTATATAATAGTGCTTATCTTTATAATGCGGAAGTTATTATTGATTATCAGGGCCGGACTCTCAAAAATAAGATAAAATTCAAAAGTAATCTTTTAGAAGCTAAAATTAAAAATTTCTTTAATGCTATAGTTTTACCTGATGAAACAAAAGAAAAAATGAAAGAATTTAATAACTTAGATAAGTTTCAATTTTTCATTAAGAATATAGATAAAGATATTATACTTAATGAACATATAAACCCCAAATCTTTTAACCACAACAGCGAGACAGTATCAAAGCAGGATAGGACTTCAGCTAATAAAATTGATTTTGATATAGAGTTAAATAGACATGAATCCATAGAAATTGAAGAGTTATTAGCACCAGAAGATAAAATTGTAGTTCAAAGTAAATTTGAAGATCATACTATAAATATTTTTGAAGGTGAAGTACAGCCTTATGACAGAAATAATAGCAATATTCACCACAGCTATAATATAAAAGTTTATGATAAGATATATGAGGGGATAACTAGAGAGTTTTCTGAAAATAAAGTTTTATTAGATCAGTATATCTGCAATAGCTTTGATCCTGAAAATTCATTATTCCATCAATTAGCTGCAATGATGAGCTTTGAAGAAGATGAAATGATATTTACTAGTGCATTTAATCCTAATATCATTAGCACTAAATTGACTTCCAAGGTAGCAGCAGCCGATATTTTAGAAGTAGAATCTACAGAAGATTTTTTTGTAGGAGCTAACATAATTATCGGTGATGAAACTAATGTAATTAGCTCAATTAATGAAGAAGATAATAAAATTATACTTCAATCACCACTAGAATCCAGCTATGCAGCAGGTATGGAAGTTATGACAGATAACCATTTAATTGTCCCCTATACTTATCTTGAAAAAGGCGAAAAGATTATGTCTGAGTTTTCTAAACTAGCTAAAAGTGTTCAGGGTGAAATTTATATTAACCACGATGGAAAGTTAGTATTTAATACCCCTTTTACACGACTTACTTTTAATGATGCTCACGACAGTTTATCCAGCAATATTAAAGAAAATGTAGAAGTAAAAACAAAAGAAGCTGAATATGACGCTGTAGAAGTTACTTATACTCAGTTTAGACAAGGGGAAAAACAAACAGTTTGGCAGTATATCGAATCAGAAGAAGCTTATGATGAAAGAAATGACAGAGCCAGAATTGTAATAGATAAAAAAGAGAAGAGCAACTGGATTAGATTTGAATACATTACTCCAATTTGTTTGGAACTTGATGAAGAACCAATAACCTTATTTGAAGATCAAGAAGGTAATGAAGTGGAGATCGATTATGAGTTAGAGTTTGACGAAACTGGGGGTAAAGTTCAATTTGAAAATCCTTACGATTTTAAAGTCTATATTCAAAGATTTAAACTGAGAGGTCATCCTCTATTCAAATTTGAAGGTAATTCAATAGATTATACACAAGTAGAATCTCCAGATAACACTTATGAACTAGAAGCAAATAAATACGTTCAGGATCATACTTTAGCTGCTTTAAACACTTTATACCTTCACGATCAAAAATGCAGAGAGTGGAAAATATATGAACTAAGCACCTATATAGTACCTCATTTAGATATAGGTAACTTAGTTAATTTAGAAAGTATTGATGTTAGCGATTTTTGTAAAATTAAGCAAATTAGTCATAATCTAAGTGAAAAATCATCTGATTTAACCTTAGTTGAATACGACCCCTACTTTATATGGGACTTAAATTTAGACTCTGAGCTATTTAGACCTATAAATATACAAGATCTTAGACTTTATGAAGACAGCAGAGGATCTATATCTGCTATAGATCCCGATGGTAATGAAGTGCTTGGGGTTGACTTGGAAATACAGCAAGATACTGAAACTGGCGAAGTGATAATTAATGGCCAGCATATAGATTTTGATCTGCTGCATCCTGTTGGCAATGTAGTTATTAGAGCAGATAATCCGAGTGATCTAGATAATTGGAGAGGGGTCTGGGAAGAAGTTGCCGAGCTTCAGGATGGTATAAAGTATTGGAAAAGAGTAGAATGATAATTATTATATTGAAAGAGCAGACACCCAGAGAGGGTGTTTTTTATTTGATAAGGTAGGTGGTGATAATTAGCAAGAAACCAAAGTGTGAAATACACAACGTCTATATAGAAGCCTTGCAGGATGAAGTTGACGAATTGCATAAGAGAATTAATCGAGTTAAAGAAAGGGTTTCCAATTTAGAAGAAGAGTACTCAAAGCTAGAGAAAAGGGCCGGAAAGCGAGGTGTAAAGATGGAGAATATAGCAGGTGAATTTGAGAAGATGGAAGCAAAACTTGATGATTTGGTTAAGGAGATGAGATCAATCAGTGATAGTTTTATAGATTTCCGGGCCCGCAGCGATCCACAAAACAGCTCAGATGAAGTAATTACTGAGCTAGCCAAGAAGGATAATAGACCATTGTTAATCCTGATCATAACCTTATCAGCTGCATTACTGTTGAGTCTAGGTGCTAATTTAGAAGATATAATTAAACTCTTTTCACCACTGTAGTGGTGATTTTTAAATTTATAGAGGAGGTGATCATTTGAACTGGGAAGGAATTGTAATTCATCATTCTGCTAGTGGTGATGTATCAGCCAACACTATAGATCAGTGGCATAAGGAGAAAGGATGGAAGGGTGTAGGTTATCATTTTGTCATTAGAGCTAATGGTGATATTGAGCCAGCACGCAATTGGAATGCAGCTGGGGCCCATGCAAGAGGCAGAAACCAAAATTATATTGGCATTTGTCTTACAGGGAACTTCACTAAACATCCACCAACTGCAGAACAGTTAGCTGCACTGATACATTTAATCAAAGGGGTTAAGAGTAGGTGGCAGGCAAATAAAATAGAAAAGCATCACGAAAGCTGTCCAGGGCCGATGTTTCCCTGGGATTTCTTCATTAATGCAGTTAGTTAATCTAGACAAAATGAAACAAAAAGGGTGTGTTTTGATCAATGAATGAAAATGATAGTTTTTGGCCTTTGATCTCTAAGTTGTTGATAGTAAAAACGATTATATTTGCTTCTGGATTTATAGCGGGCATGGTAGCCGGCTATTTTATTTTTTAATTAAAATCAAATTGAGAGGATGATTATAATGATAGCTGCTGTTAAAAATGTCTTTTTAGGTTTTGTAGTATCATTAGCTAAATCAATTTTAGAATCGACTGCTAATAATCTCTGGGGTGAAACTTGGGAGATAATCTTTGAAGGAATTGATGAGGCTGAGGATAAATGGGATGATGGAAAGGCTAAGAAAGAGTATGTTTTGGATAAAGTGATGGAGTTAATTGATAAACAGGGCCGGCTGGGTAGAATTAAAAAGATGATAGTTAAAATATTTGTGAATATTGTTATCGATGCCTTGATCAATAATATCAATGAAGAAATTGGGCACGATTGGTCTGAGAAAGCAGGGAAGTATGAACGGAAGCTGGCAGATAAGATTGATTTTATTGATTGAAGAGATCGGGCTCTCCAGGAGGAGCCAGATTTCGAGATAGAGATGGATTTTGAAGCTAAGGAAAGTAAGAGAAGTGATCATTTGACTAAGCAGTTTAGAGAAGATGCAGGGTTGGAGTCTGAATGGAGTGCTGAAGATAGTATCAATGATTAATTTAAATAGGGCCCTATTTTATTTAGTTCTGCAAAAAACCTACATTATATATAGGTTATAGCAGAGTTTAATAGGGCCCTGTTTAATATATTGCTTTCTTGTTAAGATAGAAGATTAATAAAAAACTGCTATATAAAATATTAAAACAGCAATCCAAAACAAAAATGAGAAGATAAGCCAGGGATCCCAAGACGGTGTAGCTGTTTTATAAAATGAAGGTACTTGATCAGAATAAGTATTATAAATTTTTCTTTCGAGTTCTTCCCATTCCCAGATTTCTGTATCTGTTAATCTAGCTAATTTCTTAGCTGGCTTAGTACAAGAAGATGTAGTGATCATCATTGCTTTGTCACAACCATAATAAGATTTAGCTCCTACAACTTGATTCATATCAGCAGTTCCAACCTTATTTCCTTTTTTATATCTTTTAACTTGGATAGCTATTTCCTCTCCAGTTTTTGTGTCTTCAAGTATTATATCAGCTCCAAAGTCTCCACTAGAAGAAGTTGTGTGTGCTTCAAATCCCATATCTAAGAATAATCCTTTTATAAATTCCTCAAATTCAAACGGATCAAAGTTTTGAAATCTTGTTTCTATAGATTCTTTTAATTTTTCATTATCTATTTTTGCAACTTCAAGATCAGCTTCGATTGCTTGCATAATTTGTACACTCCTTTAGTTTAGTTTGCTTATTTTTTGGAATTTTATTCAAGACAGATTGATAGAATATAGAGTAAGAAATAGGGCCCTGCTTATATATAAATGAAGAAACTGATAAAAGTTGTTTCTGAATTATCTATATATAATGTAGAAACTGGCCAAAATGACTCTTGTTTCCCCTATATATAATGTAGAGAAAATTCAAAAGTTAAGTTTTTGGTTTGGAAATTGGTATTTTTATGTTATAATATTAGCCAGGTTGTACACAATATATGGAGAGGATGTTTGATAGTTATGAATGAAAATGAAGAAACTAGAGGAATGTATCATACGATAACCTACGGTTGTCAAATGAATGAACATGATTCTGAAAAATTAGCTGGTGTATTAGAAGAAGATGGCTATACTCCAACTGAAGATATAGAAAAAGCAGATGTTATTATTATCAATACTTGTTGTGTCAGAGAAAATGCAGAACTAAAGGTTTTTGGAAAAGTAGGCTCTTTAAAACAATATAAGCGTCAAAATCCAGAACTGATTATCGGTATCTGCGGTTGTATGATGCAGCAAGAAGAGATAGTCCAAGAAATAAAAGAAAAGTATTCACATGTAGATATTGTTTTTGGAACTCATAATATTCATAGATTTCCTGAGTTATTAGCTGAAGCTAGACAGTTTCAAAATCCTTTAATAGAGGTGTGGGAGCAAGAAAAGGGCTTAATCCCTGAACTACCTGCTAAAAGAGAGTCCGATTATCAAGCCTGGACTACTATTGTTTATGGCTGTGATAACTTTTGTAGCTACTGTATAGTTCCTTATGTAAGAGGTCGAGAAAGAAGCCGACCTGTGGAAAATATATTAAAGGAAGTTAGAGAATTAAGTAGCGAAGGTATCAAAGAGATAACTCTCTTAGGCCAAAATGTGAATTCTTATGGTAAGGATTTAAGTGAAAATATAGATTTTGCTGATCTTTTACAAGAATTAAATAAAGTAGATGGTATAGAGCGAATACGTTACATGACCTCTCATCCTCGCGATTTTAATCAAAAGTTAATTGAAACTATTGCAGATACTGAAAAGGTCTGTGAGCATATTCATTTACCTATGCAGTCAGGCAGCAGTAAAATCTTAAAGGAAATGAAGCGTGGTTATAATCAAGAGGAGTACTTAGAATTAGTTAAAGAGATTCGAGAAGCTATGCCGGAGGTTGCTATTTCTACCGATTTTATAGTAGGTTTTCCGGGAGAAAGTGAAGCGGATTTTCAAGAAACCCTCAAGGTGGTTAAAGAGGTTAAGTTCGATATGGCCTATACTTTTCTGTACTCACAGCGCAGCGGTACTCCGGCAGCCAAGTTAGAAGAGCAGATTCCTAAGCATATTAAAAAAGAGAGGCTAGAGCGCTTAATGGATTTACAGAGCCAAATCAGTCAGGAACAGAATGAAAAATTAGTAGGCAAGACTTTAGAGGTATTAGTAGAAGGAGAAAGTAAGAAGGATAGTTCTAAGTTAACGGGTCGGAGCAGAAGTAATAAAATAGTTATTTTTTCTGGTGATTCTAATTTGACAGGAGAGCTAATAAATGTTAATATAAATAAGGCACAGAGTTGGACATTATTTGGAAGTTTAATTGAATAATCTCTAAAAATCAAAGGAGATTAACTTTTTTTATGGAAAACCTTATAGTGAAGGTTAAGAAAATACGGAGGTGCGTTAATTTATGTCAATTGTTGAAAAAGCCGAAGAATTAGGAGCAGAGATTGTGGAGTCTGACGAATATAGTGAAATGAAGGAAGCTGAAGAAGCTGTGGAAACCGATGAAGATGCCAAAGCATTAATCGATGAGTTTCAAGCTAAACAACAGCAGTTACAGATGGCCCAAATGAATGGTCAACAGCCTACTCAGCAACAACAACAGGAGATTCAATCTATTCAAGCTAAGATGCAGGATAACGATAAGATTAAAGCATTTATGCAAAAACAGCAAGAATTTAATAACATAATGCAGAATGTAAATCAAGTTATTACTGAGTCATTACAAGACCAAAATTAAACATATAATCAGATAATTTGTTAATGAGATTAAACTGAAAAGGTTAAGAAAATATGGAGGTGCGTTAATTATGTCGATTATGGAGAAAGCTGAAGAATTAGGAGCAGAGATTGTAGAGTCGAGTGAATATAAGAATTTAAAGGCCACTGAAGAAGCTGTGGAAGCTGATGAGGATGCTAAAGCATTAATTGATGAGTTTCAAGCTAAGCAACAACAATTAAGAATGGCCCAACAAAACGGTCAGCAGATTACTCAAGAACAACAACAAGAGATTCAGTCTATTCAAGCTAAGATGCAGGATAACGATAAGATCAAAGAGTTTATGGAAAGCCAGCAGGAGTTTAATAAAGTAATGCAGACTGTAAACCAAATTATTACTAAAGCTATCCAAGGCGAAGAAGCATGTGATGCTGCTAGTTGCGAAGCAGGTTGCTGTTAATTAAGTAAATAATTAAAGACCACAGGCTTTAGGCCTGTGGTCTTTTTCTTTATCTTAATTTTGAATTATGTTATAATGATGTTTTAGAGAGTTTATTATTAAAGGTGGAGGTGAAATAAATGGGCCAGAAGCTAACTCCAATGATGCAGCAGTATTTTTCTATTAAAGAAGAGTATGAAGAAGCAATACTACTGTTTAGGTTAGGCGACTTCTACGAAATGTTCACTGATGATGCTAAGTTAGCAGCTAGAGAACTGGAGCTAACTCTAACTTCCCGAAATAAGGGAAAAGGAAAGAAGACGCCGATGGCTGGTATTCCTTACCACGCGGCGGATTCTTATATTGCTCAACTAATAGATAAGGGATATAAAGTAGCTATTTGTGAACAAGTAGAAGATCCCAGCCAAGCTAAAGGGATAGTTAAGCGAGAAGTGGTGAGAGTGATTACTCCAGGGACGGTTATAGATAGCGAGATGTTAGAGGATAAAAGTAATAACTACTTAGCAGCTATTATTAGTAATGAGGAAGGTTTTGGCTTTGCTGCGGTAGATATATCTACTGGCGAATTTACAGTTACTCAGTTAACTGATGATGAAGCTGAAGAAAAATTGATAGATGAGCTAGCTCGAATTGACCCAGCGGAGTGTTTAATAACTAAAGAAATCGAAGAAAAAAGAGTATTTAACTACATTCAAGAACACTTAAATCCAATTCTTAATCAAATTGAAGAGCGTTTTAACTATCGACAAGCTTATGAGCTGTTAACTGACCATTTTGGAGTAAATTCATTAAAGGGCTTTGGTTGTGATGATTTAGATTTAGCTATTGAAGCAGCAGGAGCGGCTTTAAGTTTTTTAATTGAAACTCAAAAACAGAGCTTGGATCATCTCAATCGACTGATTACTTATTCTACTGAAGATTATATGGTTTTGGATGCTAATACTCGTCGTAACTTGGAATTAGTAGAAACTATTCGCAATGGTGACTTTAAAGGAAGTCTGCTTTGGGTTTTAGATCAAACGGTTACGGCTATGGGTGGTCGTAAGTTGAGAAAGTGGATTGAGCAGCCTTTATTAAATCCCCAACAGATAAAGCAACGCCTTGAAGCAGTAGCTGAATTAAAAGATAATATCTTTTTTAAAGAAGAACTAAAGGAAAAATTAAAAGAAGTTTATGATATTGAGCGTTTGATGGGGAAGATCACTTACGGTTCAGCTAATGGTAGAGATTTAAATGCTTTAAAAAGCTCTCTAGCTAAGCTACCGGCAGTAAAAGAAATTTTAAAAGAGTTCTCAACAGCTAAATTGGAAAAGTTAAATGCAGAACTAGATACTTTAGAAGATGTACATGCTTTGATAGCAGAGTCTATCAAAGAAGAAGCACCGGTGAATGTTAAAGAAGGAGAATTAATTAAGGACGGTTATGATGAAGATTTAGATGAATTACGCCAAGCTATGCAGTCAGCTAAAGATTGGTTAACTAATTTGGAAAAAGAGGAAAAAGAACGAACTGGAATTAAATCGTTAAAAGTAGGCTTTAATAAGGTGCACGGTTACTATATAGAAATTACTAAGGCTAATTTAGATTCAGTTCCTGATAACTATGAACGAAAACAGACCTTAGCTAATAGTGAAAGGTATATTACAGAAGAGTTAAAGGAAAAGGAAGCTAAGATTTTAGGAGCTGAAGAAAGAAGTGTAGAGTTAGAATATCGTTTATTTACTGAAATTAGAGATAAAGTAGCTAGTGAAACCAAAAGAATTCAACTGGCAGCCGATATTATAGCTCAGCTAGATGTATTGGTTTCTCTGGCAGAGGTAGCAATTAATAATAATTATTGCCAGCCGGAGATTACTGCTAGCGATGTAATAGAGATAGAAAAGGGCCGTCATCCGGTAGTAGAAGAGATGCTGAATGAGGAAGGCTTTGTTCCGAATGAGACTTATTTAGACTGTGATCAGGATAGATTTTTAATCATTACCGGGCCCAATATGTCAGGCAAGTCTACCTATATGCGACAGGTAGCTTTAATCACTTTATTGGCTCAAATAGGTAGCTTTGTACCAGCTACTAAAGCCCATATAGGTATAGTAGATAGGATTTTTACTCGGGTGGGAGCTGCCGATGATTTAACTACTGGCCAGAGTACCTTCATGGTGGAGATGAATGAGGTAGCTAATATACTCAATAATGCTACTCAGCAGAGTTTAATTATTTTAGATGAGGTAGGACGGGGGACTAGTACCTACGATGGTCTTAGTATCGCCTGGGCTGTAACAGAGTATATCAGTAATTTAAATAAAATCGGAGCTAAATCACTCTTTGCTACTCATTATCATGAGCTTACAGAATTAGAAGAACAGTTATCGGGTGTTAAAAATTATAATGTGGCTGTAAAGGAACAAAATGGAGAAATAGCTTTTTTACATAAAATAGTTCCGGGTCGAGCTAATGAGAGTTACGGAATCGAAGTTGCCAAGAGAGCCGGAATTCCTAATCAAGTTATTGACAGAGCTAGTGAAGTATTGGCTAAGTTAGAAGCTGAAACAAAGGACTATCAGCAACAGATAGAACAGAAAGCAGAAACAGAGATTGAACAGCTTAATGAAGATGCAGAATTGGATTTAAATAAGAAGGAAAAAATAGAAGAAACGAATAACTTGACACAGCTACCTCTTTTTAATTCAGCTAATATTGAATTCATACAAGAGCTTAGTGGCTTAGATATTATGTCCATGACTCCTTTGGAAGCTATGAATACATTGCATGAGTTTCAGCAAAAGGCCAAAAAAGAGTTAGAAAGAGAGGGGTTAGCTTAAAGAGATAGCCAGTTATTATAACAAAGGATAGAGGTGAGTAGTAATGGGTACTAAAATTAAGATGCTACCCAAAGAGGTTATTAATAAAATAGCAGCTGGAGAAGTAATACAGAGGCCAGCTTCGGTGGTTAAAGAGCTAGTAGAGAACTCCATAGATGCTCAAGCCAGTAAGTTGGAGATCAAAGCCGAAAATGGAGGCAAAGATTTAATTCAAGTAATAGATAATGGCCAAGGAATGAAACGAGAAGAAGCTCAGCTAGCTTTAAAGCGCCATGCTACTAGCAAGATTAGCCGAGCTAATGATCTTTTTTCTATCCGCAGCTTGGGCTTTCGCGGAGAAGCTTTAGCCAGTATTGCTGCTATTTCTAAGCTAGAGATTAGAACTAGAAGTGAAGAAGAGTTAGCTGGAACTTTGCTTAAAGTATCTGCCGGAGAGCTGTTGGAAGTTAAAGATATTGGAACGCCAGTAGGAACTAATATAATAGTTAAGGATTTATTTTATAATACTCCCGTTAGGTATAAGTATTTAAAGACTACAGCTACTGAAATCAGTAAAATCAGTGATATTATAAATCGTTTAGCTCTAGCTTATCCAGAGATTTCTTTTAAGCTCATCCATAATCAAAGAGAGCTATTAGAGAGCCCAGGTAACGATAGTTTATTAGATACTATGTTTAGCATCTACGGGAAAGAGGTTAGTCGGGAATTAATTTCGGTAGATTATGAGGATCGGTATATGCAACTACGGGGCTATATTACTAAACCTAAGATTACTCGAGCTTCAGCTAAGCATCAATCTTTCTTTATTAATCGGCGTTACATTAAAAGTAAACTGCTCAAAGAGGCTGTAACTGAGGCTTATCGAAGTTTAATTCCTAAAGATAGATATCCTATTGTAGCTTTAATGCTTAAGTTAAACCCTATCTTGGTAGATGTAAATGTTCACCCCCAAAAGATGGAGGTTAACTTTAGTAGAAAGGATGAAATTTTTAAAGTTGTAAAGTCAGGAATTGAAGAGGCTTTAGCTCAAGCTGACTTAAGCAAAAAGATTAATTTAGTTGAGGAAAAAGAAGTGCTTCAACAGGATAATACTGATGAAAAGGCTCAACAGCAAAGTTTAAAACTATTAAAAGAAAGTACTGATGCTAATAAGCAAAGTTCAAAAGAGACTAAGCAAATAGTTGAAAAAAGCAGTAAAAAAGAGTATCAAGCTTCTAAAACAAAAGCTGAAGCTAAAAAAGGAGTTAATTTACAGGAAGTTAGTTTGGACTATCAACCAGCAGGTGAGGTCGAACAACAGCCTTCTTTAAGTGAGTTTTTGCCTCTAGGACAGCTAAATAATACTTATCTTGTTGCTCAGGGCCCGCAGGGACTTTATATTATTGATCAACATGCAGCTCATGAAAGAATCATTTATAATCAATTATTAGAAAAAGCAGCTCAAACTGCTGTTCAATCGCAAAGCCTATTAGTACCAATAAAATTGGAACTGACTAGACCGGAGATAGAGATATTAACAGAACAACAGTTAGCTTTAAAAAATTTAGGTTTTGAAGTCGAGCATTTTGGAGGACAAAGATACTTAATCAGGGCCGTACCCCAACTATTAGGAAAATTAAAGACTAAAGAGATCTGTCGTGATATTATAGAAGAGCTACTAGAACAAGGGAAAATTAATAAAACTGAAAAAGTGCTTAAAAACTTAGCTACTGTGATTTCCTGTAAGAGTGCTATCAAAAGTGGTCAGCGCTTGCTTAAGGAAGAAATGGAGAACTTATTAGTTCAATTAGAAGCAGCTAAAGATAAGTATAGTTGCCCTCACGGCAGGCCAACGATTATTCATTTTTCAGCTAAGGAGTTGGCTAAGAAGTTTAAGCGAATCTAAAGAAGGAGGATTCTAATGCAGGAACCTTTAATTGTGTTGCTAGGAACTACGGCCGTAGGAAAAACAGAACTGTCCTTAGAGTTAGCTAAAGAATTGGATGCTGAAATTATTTCTGGTGATTCTATGCAGGTATATAAAGGGATGGATATCGGTACTGCTAAACTGGCGCCGGAAAAACGAGAAAAAATTCCTCATCATATGTTGGATATACTATCTCCAGAAGAGGAGTTTAGTGTAGCGGATTTTCAAGCTAGAGTTGACGAATTGATTCCGGAGATAATTGAGCGAGGTAAAGTTCCTTTATTGGTAGGAGGAACAGCTCTTTATTTGAAGGCTTTAATCCAAGGCTTTATTTTTCCGGAAATGGAAACAGATTGGGAGTTGCGAGAAAGATTGGAGAAAGAAGCAGAGGAAAAAGGAACAGAATATGTTCATCAAAAACTAGCTGAAGTTGATCCTCAATTAGCTCAGAAATTACACCCAAATGACTTAAGAAGAGTGATTCGCGGAATTGAAGTTTATCGACAGACAGGTAAAACTAGTACTTATTTTAAAAAACAGGCTCAAAAGCGTCCCCCACGTTATCAAGCGTTAAAAATTGGTTTGAAGCGAGATAGAAAAGAAATTTACCAACGAATTAATCAGCGAGTAGATAAAATGATTAAGCAGGGTTTAGTAGAAGAGGTAAAAGGGCTTTATCAGGCCGGCTATGATAGGGATTTAGTTTCTATGCAGGGTTTAGGATATAAAGAGATTATCGGCTACTTAGAAGGTGAATATGACCTTGAGGAAGCTATTAGACTTATCAAGAGAAATACTCGCCATTTTGCTAAGCGACAGTTAACTTGGTTTAGAAAAGATGAAGAAATTAATTGGTTTAAGGTGGCTAAATATGAAATTGAAGGATTAGTAACTGAAATAATAACTTTAGTAAAAAATAACTTTAACTTTGAGCAACTAAAAAAGTTAAACTTGCAATAAAAGCTCCTTTGATTAGGAGTTTTTTTCTAATTTATCACAAATCAAGTAGTGCTTACATATAATATAGAATAGCAGAGTGATTGATTAGGGGGGAGTGATTTGGATAAACGAGAAATTATTAGACAGCTCGAAATTGGTAATATCTCCCTTGGGAAAGCATTAGAACTTTTAAATTCTAAGTATATTAATCACAATAATCTAGCTTTAAAAAGAAAAAAACTGAAATCGGAACGAAACTTAAAAGAGGTTAAGTCTAAATTAGATAGATTAGTGGGTTTAGAAAAGATTAAAGACTTAGTTAATGAGCTGGAGGCCTTTGTTAAAGTACAAAGGAAGCGCGAAGAGGCGGACTTAATAGCTAAACCTTTAGTAATGCATATGGTTTTCAAAGGCAATCCAGGTACAGGTAAGACTACTGTAGCTCGTATTTTCGGGGAATTATTTAAGGAGTTAGGTCTACTAAGTAAAGGTCATTTGAAAGAAGTAGAAAGAGCAGACCTGGTAGGTGAGTATATAGGTCATACTGCTAAGAATACCCGGGAAGCTATTAACGAAGCTTTAGGAGGAATTCTTTTTATCGATGAAGCATACTCATTAGCTAGAGGTGGGGCTAGGGACTTTGGGAAGGAGTCTATAGATGCTTTAGTTAAAGGGATGGAGGATAATCGAGATGATTTAGTGGTTATTTTAGCTGGTTATCCTCGAGAAATGGAGATTTTTTTACAGAGTAATCCTGGTTTAAATTCTAGATTTCCAATTAAAGTTGAATTTGAAGACTATAGCTTAGATAAGTTAGTCGAAATTGCTAAGTTAATGTTGGAAGAAAGAGAGTATAAGTTGAGTAAAGCAGCTCAAGCTAAATTACGTAAAATCTTAGCTGAGAAGCGAAGAAAAGCGGGCCCGGAAAAAGGGAATGCTAGGACAGTACGTAATTTAATTGAAAGAGCAATTAGAGTTCAAGCCACTAGATTAATTACTCAGGATGATCTGAATCGACAGGAGTTAATGATTATTCAGCCTGAAGATCTCGAAGGAGCTGTCTAGGGGGAAAAACTATGACTAAGTGTTTAATCTTAGGCCAAACTAATGCAGGCAAGACCTGTTTTACTTTAAACTTTGCTGACTATTTAGGACTTGAGGAATTGAAGTTAACAGTTAAAAAACCAGCCGGCTTTTTAGCAGAGCAGACCTATTGTTTAGATGCTGCTTTAGAGGAATTAGTTTCTGAAGAAAGTCATAAAACTGAGGAAATCCAAAAAATTAAGTTAAAATTACCGGCCGGAAAAACTTCTCAACAGATAGAGTTAATAGATACTTGTGGTTTAGTGGAGGGAATACACCCGGATAAGAAGATACGGAAAGCCATGGCTCAAACTTTAGCCCAAATTGAAAGTTCGGAGCTTATTTTACATATTATTGATCTATTAACTTTAGAAGAAAATAGCTCTCCGGTAGTTTCCAAAGTTGATCAAGAGATTTATAACTACTGCCAAGCAGAAAAATGCTATGCAGTTTTAGCTAATAAAATAGATGTGGATAGGGCACGACGTAGTTTGGAATTGCTGTATAATGATTTTAGTTCAGGATTAATAATTCCAATTTCTGCTCTTTATAGACAGGGTTTTGAAAAGGTAAAAAGCTTTATATTAAAGAATCTTTGAATATATTACTTTGACATTTGAAGAGCTAATAGATTATAATATAAATAGAGGTGAATTTGATAATGGAGGATAAAAACAAAAAGATTTTAGTTGTAGATGATGATCAAAATATTCGTAAATTAATTACTGTTTATCTTAAACAAGCGGGTTATCAGATCTTAGAGGCTCAGAATGGTCCGGAGGCTATTAACTTAACTAATAATGAAGATCCTGATTTAATAATATTGGATATTATGTTACCTAAGTTAGATGGTTGGAAGGTCTGTCAAAAGTTAAGAGAGCGACATAAATTACCTATTATTATGTTGACTGCTAAAGGGGAAAAGTACGATAAAATTAAAGGTTTTGACTTAGGAGCGGATGACTATATAACTAAGCCTTTTGATCCGGATGAATTAGTGGCTAGAGTGCAGGCTAGGATGAGGAGAACTGAAGGTGAGGACTTACATAAGACGCTGAAGTTTCCTAAGCTAGAGTTAAATAAAGAGCTACACAAAGTAGTAGTAGCTGATCAAAGTTTGGACTTGCCTCCTAAAGAGTTTGATTTATTGTGGTACTTAGCTAATAATCAAAGCCAAGTTTTTAATAGAGAGCAGTTATTAGATCAAGTTTGGGGTTATAATTTTGTTGGTGATATTAGAACTGTGGATACCCATATTAAACGTTTACGAAGTAAGATAGATCATCAAGTAGAAGGGTTGAGCTACTTACAAACGGTGTGGGGGGTTGGCTATAAGTTTGAAGTTGTAGAAGAAGAGGGAGAGACTAATGCTTGAGAGCATTTTTAGCAAGTTAATGATGAGATTTGTAGTGGTCATTTTAGTTACTTTGATTGCTTTAGGAATTTTCTTAACCTACTTATTTGAAGATTATTACTTTAGCAATAAGGAAGAAGAGTTTATAAAACAGGGTCAAAAGATAGCTAAGTTAGTAGAAAGATCCTTTTATGAAGATAATTATGCAGAAACTGTTGAAGATTTAAGGACAATTAGTACTTTTTTAGATACTCAAATCTGGATTACTGATGCCCAAGGCTTGATTGTAGCTACTTTCAACTGTCGGGAAAGCTGGATTGGAGCTCAGTTGGATGAAGAGGGAATAGAAAAAGTTTATCAAGGAAGTATTTTGACTAATCGGGGTGAGGACCCTAACTTTGATCAGCCTGTACTTTCGGTAGCGGTGCCTATAGTTATTGAAGAGCAGATTATTGGAGCAATATTTGTTTATTCACCGATAGCTGGAATAGCTTCCTTGGTAGGTAGATTACAGGATTTATTATTTTTTGCTGCCTTAATGTCTATTGTGTTGGCTGTGATTTTAAGCTTTAGTTTTGCTAAGTCTTTGTTAAATCCTTTAAATCAACTCAATCAGGCTGCTTTAAAGCTGGCCGATGGTGATTTAGATACTAGAATAGATATGCAAGGTAATGATGAAGTTAATCAGTTAGGTAGAAGCTTTAACTATTTAGCTAGTCGTTTGGAAACTACTATTGATAAATTAAACCAAGAAAAGACTAAACTGGAGTCTATTTTAGTAGGTATGAATGAAGGGGTAGTAGCTATTGATCAAAAGCAAGAGATTATTTTAATTAATCCTCAAGCTAAAGGGTTAATCGAGTTTGAAGGTCCAGGTTTGGGCAAAAAATTGGAAAATTTGATTGACGATGAGAACTTAATATCAATATTTGTTAAGGCCTTAGAAAAAGAAGAGCTGATTATTGATGAATTCAGCTTAACAAATCGGGCCCAGGTTGTTCGAATTTTAATTCACATAACTCCTATTTATACTCAAGATAACTTATTAGGGGTAGTAGGAGTAATGCAGGATATCAGCGAACGTTGGGAGCTTGAACAGCTACAAAAGGAGTTTGTAGCTAATGTATCTCATGAACTTAAGTCACCTTTGACTTCTATCCAAGGATTTGTGAAGGCGATCAGAGATGGAGTTTTATTAGATGAAAGCTCAACTGAGGAATATTTAGATATTATTTTAGATGAGGTGCAAAGATTAACTAGGTTAGTTAATGATTTATTAGATTTATCACAGTTAGAAAGAAAGGCAATTGCAATGGAGTTTGAAAAGAATGATTTAAAAGAAGTCATTGAGCAGGTAGTTTTTAACTTACAACCTCAATTTAAAGATAAAGATTTAACAGTAATCCAGAAAATTCCTGATACTAATTTAAAAACTTGGATAGACCGAGATCGTATTGAACAGGTATTATTTAATCTATTAAGTAATGCTATTAAGTTTACACCTGTTGGAAAAGAAATTAAAATCAAAGTTGAGGATTTGACTACAGAGTTTAAAGTGCAGATAGAGGACCAGGGCCCGGGTATTCCTCAGGAAGAATTAGATTATATCTGGAATAGATTTTATAAAGTAGATAAAGCTAGAACTAGAGACGATAGTGCTAGCACGGGTTTAGGGTTAGCTATTGTTAAAGAAATTATTGATAGACATCAAGGACAGGTTAAGGTTAATAGTGAAATAGGAGTAGGGACAGAATTTATCTTTACTTTACCGAAGAAAAGAGAAAAACTTAACTTTTAGTTTTTGGTCATAAATCTGTAAAAGGTATAGTATATAATTATAGTTGAAAATCGAAAGTTGTTCCCTCATTAAGTACAGTTTATTTTTTAATTACCCTATTTCCTTATTTTATTATTAGAAAACTGCCTGCAGTTCTAGGCAGCTCTTTTTTTATTTTAGCATATTTTGTTAATAATTTAATATAATAAAGTATAAGTTAATCAATAGAAAGTGAGTAGTTTATATTGCTAGATATCTATTTTTTTAAAAGTTTATTAGCGGTTTTTTTCTGTGGTTTAAGTATAAAGTTAATGGATGATTATTTAGATCGATATTTAGATAAAACTAGTGGGAAAAGAACTTTAGCTTTTGAGTTAAAACAGGCTACTTTGCCTTATGCACTATTAAGCTTTTCTTTGGCAGTTGCCCTAGATTATAGCAGCGCATTATCTTTGTTTTGGGCTAGTTATATTTTAGGGATGGGTTATGATTATCAAAAAGTACTACCTACCGGATTAAAATCGTATCAGGAAAGCTTAATTTTATTATTGCTGGGAGCTTACTTATTAAGCTTTCTAGAAGTAATATCTGCTTTGGGCATTATTTTAACCATTCAACTTCTAGATGACTTAATTGATCTAAAAGAGGATCAATTGAACTACCGAAATAACTTTGTTTACCTTTTAGGTAAAAGACAAGTTGTTCTATTAGTTTTACTTTTATCGACAATTAATATTTATCTTGACTTTGAAAAGACAATAATGGTCTATTTAACTGCTCCTTTAATCGTTAAGTTGGTCGAAAAGGAGAAAAAGGTGGGAAAGGGTCTTGTTGACTAGCAAACTTTTAGTTTTGATAGTAGTTTTAGCCCTGGGGATAGGTTACGCTGTAGGTTATTATTTTGGCAAACAAGATGGAGTTACTAAAGGAATATTAGTTTCTCCAATTTTTTTGAGAAAAGAATCTTTAAAAGAAGGATATTGTGTTCTTTGTACTGAGGATAAAAGTAGTAAAGATTGCAGGGAAAGGATAAAAAGATGTAGAAGTAATGATATAGATTATATATAAAGGAGGAATTATTATTTATGAATGCTAAAATCAATATTCAAGATAGCTTTTTAAATCAAATTCGTCGTGAAAAAATCAAGGTGACTATTTATTTAGTAAATGGATTTCAGTTAACAGGTTTTGTTAAAGGTTTTGATAATTTTACTATAATTTTAGACACTAAGGGAAAACAGCAAATGGTTTATAAGCATGCGGTTTCTACTATTACTCCTGAAAAAAGTATTGATAATTTATTAAAAGGTGATAAAAAAGATTAAAGTAAACTGCTTAGCAAAAATTAAAGCTTAGAGGGCTGGTTGACACATTTGTGGTCAACCAGTTTTTTATATGTAATATTTGAGTTTGTCGATAACTAAATATTTTTGCAGTTAATTAATTAATTGATTTAAGTCTCGACTAGTAATACCACCAGTTATAATTAAAACTAGGGTATAAGCTAACATTCCTCCGGTTATACTAAGTATTAGATTAGTTAAGTCAGTTATTCCTAAATCTAAAAGTAGAGTTTCTAAGAAGGGGATAACTAAAAATAATAAACTTCCTCCTAGTAAGGGTTTGAAAACTAACTGTTTTAAATCTAGAGCAAAGCCAATTTCCTTACCAATAGCCATAAAATTCAACAAAGTAATTACTAAATATCTAACTATAATAGCAATACCTGCTCCTTTTAAGCCAAATTGAGGTTGGCTGACTAGTATATAAATAATTAGCACCTCGCAAATTAAACCGATGATTGAATTAATTACTACTAATTTTGGTTTACCTAAACCTTGTAACATTCCATTCATAATTTGGAGCAGATAAAGGAAAAGTACACCTACGGAGATTAATTTTAAAATTTCTCCTGCTTCTGGATAGCCAAATAAGATATCACAGATCTCTTCAGGTAAACTGTAAAAAATGATTGCCGCCGGCAAACCTGTATAGATCACCAATCTTAAGGCCTGATGGTAGCGATTTAAGAGTTGAGATCTATTTTGATTAGAAACTGCTTCGGATATGGCCGGAATTAAATTAGAATTAACGGCAATAGTGATTACCATGGGCAGATGAATTACCTGTAAAGCCATACCAGATAGCTGTCCATAGAGACTGGTAGCGACGGCTACTGAATAGCCGGCTGCCTGTAATCTAGTGGGGATTAAGATAGCTTCTAAACTATAAGTAGTAGAGGCTACTAACTTGCTAACTGTGATTGGAAAACCGAATTTAATCAATTTTTTAAATAATAGGGCCCGATTTGATTTAGGAGGAGAAATAGTAGTTCTTTTTTTGGGTTTTTGACGTAGTTTAAAGAACAGTAGAACTAAGGTTAGCAAGCCTAAGCCTTCGCCAGCAGTAATTCCTAAAGCTAATCCAGCAGCTTGATAACGAAGGCTATAAGCAGCTAAGAGTTTAAGAATGATTAGAGTGACTATGATTCGAGTAATTTGCTCTATAACTTGGGATATAGCAGTAGGGGTCATCATTCTTAAGCCTTGGAAAAAGCCGCGCAAGATAGAGGCATTAGTTATGAAAAATAAAGCTGGAGCTATTGCCTTCAAGATAATCTCTGTTTGGGGATTATTTAGTATATTATTAGCTATAAAAGGAGCTGCTAGATAAAAGATGATTGAAAATAGAGTTCCTGAAAATACCGTGAATGATATAGCGAGTTTGAGTATTTTTACACTTTCCTGTTGATTTTTTTGAGCTATTTTTTCAGAAACAAACTTAGAAACTGCTACTGGCAAACCAAAGGTAGCCAAAATAGAAAAAGTAAGAAAGATAGGAAATATCATTTGAAAAAGTCCGATTCCTTTATCACCGATAATTCTGGTTAAAACCATTCTTAAACCAAAA
Organism: Fuchsiella alkaliacetigena; assembly: GCF_023227765.1. Lineage (GTDB taxonomy): Bacteria > Bacillota > Halanaerobiia > Halobacteroidales > Acetohalobiaceae > Fuchsiella > Fuchsiella alkaliacetigena. The sequence continues at coordinate 18,003 of NZ_JALKBZ010000023.1, read as the reverse complement.
CCTAAAACTCTATTTATTAAGCCGGCCACCATTAATATGAAGGTCCCTTCTAATAAAGTCTGTTTTTTGATTAAGACTCCCCCCCCTTAACAACAACAGCTATTCAATTATATTCAGCATAAAAGATTAAATTACCAGATTTAGTAAAGAGGGAGTGAAAATTATAGTTCAGGCAGTTCATCAATGGCTTGCTTACGTTCCTTTTTGTCAATATGAGTATAAATTTGAGTAGTAGAAATATCACTATGACCTAACAATTCTTGTAAGATTCTTAAATCTTTAGTTTGTTGATAGAACAAAGAAGCGAAAGTGTGGCGTAATTTATGAGGAGTGATTTGACTAGCATTAGTCAGCCCAGCTTTTTTAGCATATTTTTTAACCATTAACTGTACAGTACGGGCAGAAATTCTATTTCCTTGATTGGACAGGAATAGGGCTCGACGAGCATCTTCGTTTTTAGGAGTGATTTTATTTCTATTAGGTAGATAGTTTTCTATAGATGAAATAACATCCTTATGCAAAGGCACATAACGTTCTTTGTTACCTTTACCATAAAACTTAATTGAGGAATCTTCAAAGTTGATATCTGTTAAATTAAGATTTACCAATTCTGAAACTCTTAATCCGCAATAAAGAAATACCTTATTAATAGCCAGATCGCGTCGGCAATATTTAGAATTATAATCATTAATAGCTTTTAAATACTGCTTAATACTTTTCTGATTAAGATAAATAGGCTCTGATTTCAATTCACTTTTAGTAGCTTCAATGGAATCAGTAGGATTATCTTTGATAATTTCTCTTTTTTGTAAGTACTTAAAAAAAGAACGTAAACTATAAAGCTTCCGATTTCTAGCTGCAGGACTGTTATCTTTAATTAATATAATATCGCCTAAAAACTCACTAATTTCAAAGCGATTAATTTTATTTACACTCAGATCTTCTAAATCATATTCAAATTCTTCTTGTAAGTATCTGCCGAAAATTGATAGATCATGTTCGTAATGTTGAGCTGTTAACTTAGAGTATCCACGTTCTGCTACTAGATACTTGATAAAGCTTCTAACTGCCTGAGGAAATTTTATTTTTGACATAATTAATGCCTCCCCACTCAAACCTTCGTTAAAGATATATTTAACGAAGGTTTTTTCTTTTAAAAAAGCAACCTTGATGATCAAGGTTGCTTTTGAATAACATAGTTAAATACACTTAACCTCTTAAATCGTTAACCGTACTTAACGCCTTCGATCTTAATAGCTCTAAAATCGCTACTTTCATCTACACAATCCACACATTCCATGCAGTTGTTGCAGACCTTCTCTTCATGCAAGTCACAATAATTGCACTCCTCACAACCAGTACAAAACTTATGTTCCATTACACACTCTGAAAGCTCACTAGGATTATCCATTTTTCAAACCACCCTCGATTTAAAGTTTGATTAGGTCCAATCCAAACATATTATATCATATATTAAATTATATTCAATATTTTCCGTAACTTTTTTATAAAAAATTAGCATTTTATTATTCAAGCGCTCTTTTGAACTTGATAGCCCGAGTTGGGCAAGCTTGATAACAGTGTCCATCTCCTAAACATCTATCCTTGTTAGGGTTATCTGCTTTTTGACCTTGAGAGGTATTAACCATCACGTACACATCCTGACCACAAACTCTAACGCAGTTTCCGCAACCAATACATAAGTCCCAGTCTATTGTTTCGCTATAAATTAAAATATATTCTCTGCCAGCACGATTAATTCCTTTGTTTTCCATATCCTCTCACCTCAATTGCTTCAAGCTAAGTATAAAATCGAAAAATAAAATAACATTTAATAGTAGAATCAGTTTTAAAAAGATATTCATTAACTGATAAAAGTTAGCAGAATTTTCAGCATTAAAAGCTAAAGAATAAGCTACAGCTTCTTTTTCAAAAGGTTCTAATCTTTTGACTATCTGTCCTTGGCTATCGATTACTCCACTAACCCCAGTATTAGAAACTTTAATAATTGGTATTCTATTTTCTACTGCTCTTAAAATAGCTGCTTGCCAGATCTGTACTGGCGCATTACTGCTTTTAAACCAAGCTTCATTAGATACATTAATTAGTAGTTTATTATCCGCAGTTAACTTATTAACTAGATTTGGATTAAGAATTTCTGAACAGATTGGCGAAGCCCAAGTAATTCCTTGAAAGTTGAAGTTAGTTTTCTTAGTTCCAGGAGTTTTATCACTAACTAAAGTTTCTATATAACTAGGTAAAATATTTCTAAAAGGCATATATTCTCCAAAAGGAACCAGCTTCATTTTGCTATAACTGTCGATAATATTTAATTCCTTATCAATTAAAAAGTTTTGATTATAAGTGTTACTTTCTTTTTTATTTAAAGCACCAAAAAATAATACCGTTTCTAGTTCTTTAATTCTTTCCAAAAGATAGTTTTGCCAAAAATAATTATTATTTTCAGTTAAAACAAATGGGACTGCTGTTTCAGGCCAAATAATTAAATCTACCTCTTTTTTTCTTAATTTTTCACTTAATTCAAAGTAAGTATTCATTATCTGTTCACGATAATTATAATCCCATTTTATTTCTTGAGCTATATTAGGTTGCATCAACCCAAAACTCAACTCTTGCTTAGGTTTTTTTTCAAAAGAACTATGTAAGTTAACTACTCCGTAAATAAATACCAAACTAATAATCAAGCTAACTAGTAGCAACTGTTGATCTATTATCTGTTTTTCACCTTTAATATATAATATTAATTTATATATTAAAGTGTTAAGCAAAACAATAAAAAAACTGACTCCATAAACTCCAAATATACTAGCTATTTGGATCACTAGCGGAAAATAGGCCTGACTATAACCGATAAAACCTAAAGTTAAATCAGCAATCAAAAGCTCTCTTAAGTACTCCAACCCTATCCAAAGACTAGGTAGTAGCAGAAAAACTAATTTTTGTCTATTTTTCAAAACATAACTAGCTATTAAAGCAAAAAACCCCCAAAAAATAGCTAAAATAATACAGGATAAGACTGTAAAAATAATAGCCAATAAAAACGGAAGTTCAAAGATTAGCTGTGGATATAATAGCCAATAAAAGGTGCTCAAAAAAAAGACTAAACCAGCAATACTTCCGCTAAGAAAGCTTTTTTTGAGTTGCTGATTTTTAATTATCAGTAATAAAGGTACTAAGCTAAACCAATTCAAAAAAAACAACTTTGGAAAAGAAAAAGCTAAACCTGTCATTCCTCCACTCAAAACTAACAAAAGCAACTTTTTTAAAGATAGCAACTCCATACCCGTTACCTAACCTTTCTCAAATATGATTAAAAAACTTTCTTATAATAAGCTTTCTTTATAATTAGTAAATTTCCTGCTTGTTAGCAAGGTTATTTTTCAACTAAAATATCTAAACCTTCGTCTAGTTGGCTATAGTCTTGACCTATATTTTGATAATAAGCATCTAAGATTTCAATGATTATTTCTTCAGGAGTAGTCTCTTCTTCTAAAGCTAAATTTAATATAAATTCCTGTAGTTCAATGGGTAGATATAAGTTAATTTCTTCAGTTGACATTATATTTCCTCCTTAATTTCTTCAATTTGTCTCTTATTATTTTAACCATAATAGTTAAAAGTATAATTAAGAAAGGAGGAATTTTAAGCATGAGTAAAAATGCAGGTTTTAGAAAAGATAACTATTTAAACAATAAGGATACCCAAAGCTTAATTTCTGATAGTCTAAAACAGTATCCAGTTCAGGATATAATTGAAGTAGTAGAAGGAACTGAGTAACAAATAATATAAAAAGACTAGCTATTTAAATAGCTAGTCTTTTTATATTATCAAATAGTCTTATTCGATTATCTTAGCAATAACAATACTACCTTCATATAACAGTATTAATGGCAAAGACATCATAGTTTGAGATATAATATCCGGTGGTGTTAATAAAGCTCCAAATACAAAAATACTTACAACAACAATTTTACGATTATTTTTTAAGAATTCTGAACTAATTATCCCTAGTTTAACTAAAATAGTCGTTACCAAAGGCAACTGAAATATTAAACCAAAAGGTAATAGTATTCTAATAATAAAAGAAATATAACTATTTAAAGAAAACATCGCTTCTAGATTAGCAGAGGTAAAGCTTAAAAAGAAACGCATTCCGAAAGGAATTACTACAAATAACCCAAAAGCAGTTCCCCCTAGGAAAAAAATATAAGCAAAGGGAGCTAAGATCATTAAGTATTTTCTTTCACTGTCTTTAAGGCCTGGTACTACAAAACGCCAAACTTGAAAGAATATAATAGGTAAAGCAAGAAGAAAACCTACTACAACCGAAACCTTTATTTGAGTAAAGAAAGCTTCGGTCGGAGCTAAATAAACCAACTCTTTTCCTACTGGGCTAGTTAGTACATCTATTATCTCCGCAGCAAAAACATAACTAATAATAGAAAAAACAACTAAAGCCCCTACAGAAATTAAGATCCGGATTCTTAACTCTCCCAAGTGATCAACTAATGACATTTTTGTTTCAGTTTCCGACATAAATAATTCCTCCACTCTATTTACAATTAGCTTCATTAAAAAATAATAGTTTAACTCTTAACACAACCTTAATTTTATCATTAAAGTTAGCACTTTTCAATATTTTCTCGTGAAGAAAAGTTAATTTCTTATAATTTAATAAAGGTGGAGGCTATAAGTTAATCATTTATAAGTTCTTGTACTTTTGAAATTGACTGCTCCAAAATATCGTCAACTTCATCTTTAATAAAGCTTTCAGTGAGTTCAGCTAACTTTTTATACAGCTCTGTATTTGCATGCTCTTTTATCTTAGCTGCGAAATCGCTTACCCAAGCAGCTAAGTGTTTAGCTAAAAAGTTCTGATGAGCTTCTAAATATTCTAAAGCTTCTTTATAATTTTCGTTACCAGTTTCTTTAATTGAATTAAAGGTTAAATAATAAAGAAACTCCAACTCAGCTATTATATGATCATGAGGCTCTTTAAAATCATCACTTCTATCTAAACCCAATTCTTTATAGGTATTAATAACATTCATAGTGCTATCCCCCATAACTGTTCCTTCTTTTTCTAAATAAACAGATCCATAGGGAGGAGCTAGTAACTCAAAAGGGCCCACAAATAGTTTTGAATGGTCTACTTTTAAGTCTTGAAAATTCTCTGTGCTTACAAACTCTGTTTTTATATCTTGAGCCATATTACCTAACTTTTCAGAAATAAACTCAGCAGATTCAATCAAATTATCCAAAAGTTCACTTTCTAAAATACTTTCTTCTGGAGCATGATAAAGCACAGATAAAATCTTATAAATATTTTCTTGAGCTTTTTGCTGTGATAAAATTTGATCTAATTTCAATAAAATACCTCCTCAATATAATTTAAAAGAAATAATATTAGCGAGAATAAAATTCCCGCTAATATTATTTGAATAACAACTTTATTTCATTAAAGAAAGCTTACTTGGCCGTTGCTTTATCTAAGTTACAGTACTCTCTAATGTAGTAAACATTAGGGCCCGTATCTGCATTTCTTCTATCCCCAGTTTCTCCCTTTTGAATTCTAACCTTAGCATCATACCGATCTAATAACTGGCTTACTTCGCTATTAGGATCATCTAAATCACCGAATACTAAAGCATCGCAAGGGCAGATATTTACACAAATAGGATCTTTATCAGGTACTCTGTGAGCACAGAAGGTGCATTTTTCAACTAGCCCTTCTTCTCTAACCGGAGTTCCTTCCCCAGCATAGGCAGGATTTGCTCCTACTTGATCAGCAGTTTCCTGAGGAGTACCAGTAAATCCATCTATTACAGCAGTATTATCATCCCAGAAGCTATGTGGATCTTCTTCATTAAAGCTAACTTCTTCATATGGACAAGCATTTACACACTGCCTGCAACTGATACAGTCATCTCTTTCGTATTTTACTAACCCATTATCTGCTTTGAACATTGCCCCAGTAGGACAAACTTCAGCACAAGGAGCGTCATCACAGTGATTACAACGAGTAGATAAATACTCCAACTTTACCATTGGAAACTTGCCTTCATACTTTATTTCAGAGTCACACCAATATTTATCGGCGGGTACACTATGCTCTCGCTTACAAGCTGTAATACAAGAAGAACAGCCTGAACAACTTTGTAAATCTACGACCATGCCGTATTTTGCCATCTAAAACACCTCCGCTTAGTTTTTATATCTTTTCAACCTTAACTCTATGACCACCATGTCGAGCAGTACTACCACTTAAACGATCATATTCATCTGGTAAAATTGTATTGTTATTGCCACCTCTTGGCTTTTCTCCAAATTCTTCACTAGCTACTCTTCCGTAAGCCCAGTGTCCCTGACCGAAAGATTTAGCTACAGTTCCTGGACGTACACCTTCCCAAACTTTAGCTTCACATTCTATTTCTCCTGTTGGAGAGGAAATCCTTACTTGATCGCCAGTACTAATTCCTAATTCATTAGCATCTTCAGGATTAATTTTAACTACATCTTTATTTCTCTCATCACCTGGGTCACCATCTTTGACATCATAGTAACCGATATAGGAGTTAGCCGATCTACCTTCACGATTAAATCTGGACTTATGATCAACAAACATTAATGGATATTCATCGGCATCCCCTACTCGATAAGACTCCTCATAATGAGGTACAAATGCTTCTTCACCTTTAGCTAAATAGTTATTAGCTTCTAAAGCTTCATCTATACTAATATTATGTCTATCAGCATGCTCTTGTAAGCCTCGCTTCAAGGTTTCACTGTAGAATTCAAAGAGTCCAGTATCAGTGCCGTAATTGCCCCAGAGTTCTTTAAAGTTATCATATTTATCAGCATTCCAAACTCCTACGTCTACGAAATCCTCCCAACCGTCAAATTCAGTACCATGTTCATATTTATCCGGATTCCACATTGGTTCAGTAGCTATTCTAGTAGCATAGAAAGTAAACTCTTTGCCATTAGTAGGTGCTGCGCCAGTTTCCGGATCTTCATAAGTCTTATAGTAGTCTAACATTTCTGGATAACCCTTTTCGGCTAATTTTTCAGCAATCATCCATACAACTTCTGTTTCTTCAGTCTTAACATCCCAAACTGGCTCTATTACAGGTTGATTTAGTGTGGAATACATATACTGATTAGCCTTAGAGTTAATATAACCCCATCTTTCAAACATGTGATGTGGTACAGGCAGAACGATATCAGCAAAATAACTCATTTCTGCTGCGTGAGTCCCCATATGCACTAGCATATCAATTTTTTCTAAAGCCTTATCCCACTTAGCTGTATCTCCACAAGAGAAGTTGAAGTTATTCCAATAGCTAAGTACTAACTCTAGATCATAAGGATCTTCATCTAAAACAGCCTGAGCTACATTAGCAGTTACAACTCCACCACCAGAAGTTGCTTGGTTAAGAGCCGCCATATCCTTATAACCTCGCTGATCTATTACTTGCTTTTGGCCAGCTTCTCTTAGCTCGTCATCTAAATAATCATCAAAGTCAGGGAAACCTTGCGTTGGCACTCCGGCATCTTGGAGTACTCCCCCTTTGTTATCACTAGAACCTACTAGCCCATTCAAAGCATGGATAGCCATAGAAGTATAGGAGCCACGCGGATTCATTGTCGGCCCTGGACATACCCAAGAAATAGCATGCGGAGCTGCTTCAGCAAATTCAGTAGCTACTCTTTCAATCTGTTCTGCTGCTACTCCAGCCTTATCTTCAGCCCATTCAGGAGTGGCATCTTTAAGAGCCAGATTCCACCATTTAACTACTCCGTTAGTGTAGTTTTCATCAAAGGAGTCTTCATCTACCTCTTCTCCAGCCACAAATCTATTCTGTCCGTCAGTGAAGTCCCCTACAAACTCCTTATACCACAGTCCTTTAGTTAAGATAACATGCGCCATAGCTAAAGCCAAAGCATCATCCTCTTGGGGGATAACCGGTAACCACTCGTCGGACTTAGCGGCAGTAGCTGAATAACGAGGATCAACTTGAGCTATAGTAGCATTGTCGATTACGTCTCCAAAGACTTTATTAGCGTGAGGAACCTGTCTATTTGAGGCTAAGATATCTCCTCCCCACAATAATAGATACTTAGTGTTAGGCATATCACAGTCATTATAACCCCAATAGGACTCAGTATAATAAGGACCCATCTTCTCAGATTCAGCACAGATAGCACTGTGAGAAATATTATTCGGAGTACCGATTAAAGTTGGGAAATTTCCATATAAAATGCTGTTCAAAGCAGTATATCTACCACGGAAAACAGCACTTTTATAAGTTTCTCCTCTTTCTCTTAGCTCCACAATTTTGTCAGTAATCTCTTCAATTGCTTCATCCCAACTAATTTCTACAAATTCAGGATCTTCATCCTTACCCTTGTTGGGATTAGTTCTCTTCATTGGTCTAGTAACTCTGTCTGGATCGTACACCTGTAATAATGCTAATTGACAACGAGTACACACAGAGCCTCGATGAGCTTGGTTATTAGGATTACCTCTTACATTAACTGCTCTCCCATCTACCACCTTAACTTCAATTGCACACCAAGTAGTACAACCCTGACAAGTGCTAGGATACCAACCATCTTCTTCAGCAACTATTTCTTCAGCTTCAGCCAAAGAATCTAACTCAGGCTCATCGTCTCGACAACCAGTAAGTCCAGCTACAGCAAGTCCACCAGTAGTAGCCGCTGATACTTTTAGAAAGTCTCTTCTGGATAGTTTCACAATTTTCCCTCCTGTTAATCGTTTTTAACTCGACCTCTCCTCGGTAACTTTTTCTCTATTTGAATAGTTCCATTATTGAAAATATTCATACTATTAACTGCTTTTGATATGAGCGAGATTAAAAAAGTAATTAATATTTGATTTGAGGTGAGTTAGATAAGTTTTGAATAATCTACTAAAATTAACTGTCTTTAACCATTAGCAACAACTATCTTCTCTTCTAACTAAAAGCTTCCTCCTTTTATCCCCTCCTTTGTATAAAGATAATATTCACTTTCACAACAAAAATATAAAATTAAACAAATCTTTAAAATGTATTCAGGAATAAAAGCAAGATATAATAATTATGTAAATGATAATCGTCACTAATTATTATACATGCTCTTACTTACTTTGTCAACAGTTAGCTACGTAAAAAGTTCATAAAAAATTCAAAATTTTTACTAAAAATCATTCGCAAAAGCTGCAGATCTCTTTGTTTTTATTAATAGCATAAAAACTCTTATTACAATCTATGCATTCAATTTTCTTTCCTTGATAAGCAGTTTTAGCTTTCAAATCATAATCTCTATTTTCTATAATAGCAATTTGTTCTTTAAAACAGACTTCTTGACAAAGTTTACAGTTACTACATAATTTATTCTCGACAATAATTCTTTTTCCTTCATTATTTTCATCTTTTTTTTCGATTAAATCTAAAGCATGATTAGGACACAGCATAACACAGGCTCCACAAAAGTTGCAGTTTTGCTTAATGTTGATCTGCCAAAATAGAGATTGAGAACTTGTTTTATCTATAACCTGGGCTTCTTTTTCTAATTTCTCGACTAAAGTAATTAATTCCTGCCTATTAGGATTAATTTTTTCTTCAATTTCTTCTTCCGTTTCCTTTTCATCACCAAAGCTGATTAAATCAATCAAACTGTTAATACTCTCTTCTCTAACTTTATTAATAAATTCTCGCCGTCCGACTCCTTGTCTATTTATTTCCTCTTCATCTTGTACTTCGGCAAGCCTTAACTGAAACTCTGCTAAGTTTAGGTTAGGTTTAGTAGTTGAAAGAAAAACCCTAGGTTGTTCAGAATAATTTTTTAGTAAGCTATTGCAGTTTTCAGCTGCTTCCTCAATTAAGCTTCTTCCTTTTTTAAGCTCACAATTACTACAGTCTCCAGGCTGTAGCCAAATAGAGTCTGCTCCAACCAACAGTAATTTTAATAGTAAATTAACTGAAATTCTACCTAAACATTTAACATGAGCTCCATTTCCCTTTTTAGCTTCTTGACAGCTAATCTTAAAATTAGAGTTAGAATTAGCTTGAAATTCATTAATAATATTTAGATCAGAATTCATTTCTAGAGTAAATACTTGATTGGGACAGCTATTAACACAGAGTCCACAGTTAATACATCGACTGAAACTAATACTTAATTCTTCATTAGCCATTTGTATAGCTTCTTGCGGACAAAAGTCATAACAAGAGGTACAATTACTTTTAGGCGACTGCAATCTTGTACAGTACTGCTGATCTATTTTAATAGGATCAGCATCAATTTTATCGATAAAGTTTAGTATTTTATCTAACATTTTTAACTCCCACCTTGATTTAAAGCTTTACTTAATTAAATAATTTAATTTTTAAGTTATTATATCAGACTGTTCTGATTTTTACAAGGCTAACAGCTTTAAGAAATCTTTTAAATCAAAATCATGTGCGTAAACTTAAGCTAAATTAACGCGTATGATAAAAGTTTAAAACTCCTGCCTTGAAATCAAGACAGGAGTTTTAAAAATTATAAACTTAGCTGTTATCCTTAAGCTTTCTCTGCTTTAACTATTACTTCCTGCATCATAGCGTGTCCAGCTATAGACTCAGTTTGATATGGGGTTAAGTCATTAGGATTTAGAGAGTCTATTTTTTGAGCTGTTTCATAATAAGGAGTTTTATTTCCATAGCCTGCTGGCATATATAGAGTGTCCGGATGAACCCTTTCGGTTACTTTAACTTTAACTTCTTTAGTAGCTATTGGTGAAGTTAATTTAATTTTATCACCATCATTAATTCCCAATTCTTCCGCTTTAGCTCTATTCATCCAGATTCTATTGCTATCGTAATCCTTAGTAATTTGAGCTAATTGTGGTATATTGGCACTAACAGTTTGTGAATGGTAGGCTTGCTTTCCATGAATTACCTTAAATTCATTGTTTGCTGTCTTATAACCAACAGCAGGCTCCTTCCAGCCAGCTATACCGGAGAATCCATAACGGGCAAAATCTTCAGAATAAAATTCGAACTTTCCAGAATCAGTGCTAAATTCTACCTCATTACTAGGCTCTGGGAGTTCCATAGATATAGAGCCTTTTTCCTTTAATTCTGCTAAGGATATATCTAGAGGCTCTAAACGAGCTTTATTTACCTCATCTAATGTAAAATCAAAGTATTCTTCAATTCCTAACTCTTCTGCTAGAAGTACTATAATTTCATCAAAACTCTTAGTCTCTGGATGAACCTTCGGTACAGCTTCCGTTCGGATTGAAACCGATCCTCTATCGGCTCCCCCTCTAGCTTCTACTACCTCTTCCCGTTCTGCAAAACTACATTCGGGTAGTATATAGTCGGCTAATATAGCTGTTTCAGACATATGAGTTTCAAATACTACTAATAAATCTAAGTTTTTATACCCAGCTACCATATGCTCATAATCTGGAAAGTTTCTAACTGGATTGTGGTGTCTAATAAAGATTGATTTAACAATGCCTTCAGCAGCTTTTTCAGCAATCACGTGTGGTAAACCATGACTAGTAGCTAAAGGAAACTCTCCTTCCACTCCTACTCCATCTGTTCTAGGAGTTTGAGGCTCTTCTGGGTCAAGAGTATCCAAAGAACCTATCTCGGGACTATTATAGCTAAAGAAAAGACCACCTGGCTGATTAACATTTCCTAATAAAGCATTAATGTAAGCAACTGCTCTAGCAGTTTCAGTACTATTTTCATAATTTGAGCCGAAAGCTCCCTTCCAAGAGGGATGAACAAGACAGTTAGGCTTATTTTCAGCTAATTCTCTAGCTAAACTTCTAATCTTATCAGCCTCTATATCGGTAATTTCTGCAGCCCACTCTGGAGTATATTGTGGTAGAGTTTCGGCAAACTTATCAAAGTCCAAAGTATAATTATCGATAAACTCTTTATCATAAAGATCCTCTTCAACTATCACCTGACACATAGCTAAAACTAATGCTAAATCGGTTCCGGGTCTAATCGGAATCCATTCGTCAGCTATTTTAGCAGAATCATTCTGTCTAGGGTCAACGCAGACTACCTTAGCTCCTTCTTTAACTCCTTCGGTAAACTCAATAAGTTCAGAAGTACGTATTCCTCCACCTAAATTACGACCAATTAAGACTACATAGTTGCTATTTGATAGATCTGCATGTGGAACTCCGCCCATTGTATGATTAAAACCAAGTGTTCGAGCCGTATTACAAGATGCGTTGTGAGTACAAACAGTACTTATGCCAAGAGCATGCATTAAACGATTACCGTAAAAAACTCCTGTTTCACGTGGATTATGTCCATAAGCTGCTGCCTCCGGGCCCGACTCCTCTAAAATATCATTCAGCTTTTCAGCGATTTCACTAATAGCCTGCTCCCAGCTTATAGATTCAAACTCCTCTTCACCTACCCGCTTTAAAGGCTGTTTGATTCGGTCTGAATCATAAATCCAATAAAGCCCGGCGTGGGCCCGTGCGCATAACTTACCTTGACTACGCATATTATCCTCATGTCCAGTTACCTTCCAAGGTCGATCATTTTTAACGTGAATCCACATTCCACAATGACTAGAACAGGTATTACAAAGACTAGGTTTAACCTTTACTTCGCTTTCTTGTGCTTTAGCAGCCCAACCTTTAAAATCCAAACCAGTCAAAGATAACCCTAAAGCTCCAGCAGCCACAGCCGATCCTTTAATAAAACTACGTCTAGTAATACTCATTTTATCCCTCCCCAAGATTATATCAACTCTAATTTACTTGCTTCCGTTTTTAAAATTAACAACAAACTCAGTCCATCCTGTTCTTCTAGCCCATATAAACTAGCTTCAGGATACCTTTCTTGTAGAGTTTCCACTCTTTGCTGAGCAGCTTTAACCAAATCATCGTAAGTTCCATACTTAATAGCATTTGCTGCACAAGTGCTAACACAGGCTGGACTTTCACCTACCGTTACCAAGTGCTGACAAGCATCACACTTATACATCTTTTCCTCAAAAATACTAGGCACTCCATAAGGGCAGCTCTGTTCACACATTCCACAACCAATACAGCTTTCAAAATCAAGAGTAGTAAAGCCTTGTTCAGTCTTGCTAAGAGCATCAACTGGACAACCATCCTTGCAGACAGCATCTTCACAATGCATACAACTATGTCGTGAGAAATGGTACTTTACATCCGGGTAACTTCCCACCTCTTTACTTTTAAAGCTTATCAAAGCCTGCTCAACTGGTAATTCATTTTCATTTTGACAGGCCACCCGACAAGCTTGACACTCTACACAAAGACTATTATCCATTAAAATCCCCATCTTCTCATCCACTGGAAAATCATCCTGCACCTCACTACCAGTCTCCTCCGCCTCACCATCATTACAAGCAGTAGCAAGAGTAGCAAAAGCAGAAACTCCAGCTAAAGCAGAATACTTAATAAAATTTCTTCTATCCACCTGTTTACTCAAAATAAATCTCCTCCTCTCTCTAATCTAACTTTCCCCTTGAGAATATTTAAGTTGCCTTATCTAAGATTGAGTTTTCCAAAAAATCTTCTTCGGTATCTATGTACTTTTTAATCCAAATCAAAAGATCATAGTAAAGCTTAGTTAAACCTTTCTTTTTAGCAGCCTCTACTAAACATTCTAGCCAATCTAAGTGTGTAGATATAAAACTATATTGTTTCTCCAAATCACCTCCTTTAACTAAAACACTCATAAACTCCAGCTGTAATACTAAATGATCTGGACAATGAGCAAAGTTAACTGGAACTTCAATCCCCAACTCCTCATATAAGTACTTCATATGGTGGGCCCAATCGCCTAATAAGTGTCCTTTTTCTTTAGCAAAAGGCATTTCACAACTTTCATCAGTTGTCCAGGGCTTATATACTGACTCAATAAGATATATTCGTGGATTATCAAAGTTTAAGCTCTTCTTCCATAACTTCTTCCATCTTTCCAAAGTAATAAACTTTTCACTAAACTTTTTACTATTCCAAATTTTAGGCATTGGAATAGTATTACTGATTTTTCTATACTGCTCCCAAATCTCCATGTGTCTGCCAAGTTTTAATTCATCATAAATATTTTTATTAGGTTTTTGTAAAAGATTACTGAAAAGAATATAAACCTGCTCTCTGATATTTTTTAAGTCCTTATTTTTCATTCTTTTAACCTCCACTTCTTAAAAATTAAATAAACCTAACTTTCATGTTTTAAATAATAAGCTAAGCCAATCAAACCTATAGAAAGATTTTCATTTTTTAGCTGTACATCGTAAGGAACCTTAATGCTAACAGGAGCAAAATTCCAAATACCACTAACTCCTCCTTTGACTAATTTATTAGCAACCTCTTGAGCTACCTTAGCTGGAACAGCTATAATCGCCATCTTGATCTTTTGCTCTTTAACTATCTGTTCTAAATTATTGACATCCTTAATTTGAATTCCAGCTAATTTGTTTCCAATCTTTTTAGGGTCAGCATCAAATATATAGTTAATATTAAATCCAAACTTTTCAAAGTTTCTATTATTTATTAAAGCTTGCCCCAAAGCTCCAGCCCCAACTAAAGCTATATTCCATTCTTTTTCTAATCCTAAAATTTTTCTTAAGTGTTTTAACAGCAAAGGAACTTTATAACCAACCCCTCTACGCCCAAAATTCCCATAATAAGATAAATCCTTTCTAACTTGAGTAGAAGGAATACCGATCTTTTCCTCCAACTCTCTAGAAGAAATTACACCTATGTTAGATTTAGCTAATCTTTGTAAACAACGATAATAAATAGGTAATCGCTCAATAGTATTAGTTGGTCTAATTTCTTCTTTCACATTTACACCTTCCCTCCCAAGTATTTCTGCTAATTATAATTGTATAGCAAATCACAAATATTTTTTATCAGGTAAACCATTTATTTCTAGCAGCTAATTAACTTAATTTATAGATGAAATAATATTAAAAAAAGGCTTTGTAAGGAATATTCCTTACAAAGCCTTTTTTTAATTCAATTATAAGATTTTTTTCTGCAAAGCTAGTCTGACAATCTCTGAACGTTTACTAAGCTTTAATTTTTTCCTCATTCTAAACTTATGTGTTTCTACTGTCTTAACACTAATTACTAATTTATCTGCTATATCTTGATTAGTATAACCCCGGGCAAATAGTTCAAATACTTCTCTTTCTCGATCACTTAACAAATCGTAATTATCAACTAAATTACCACCTCTTTCTTTAAGTTCATCCTTTGTTGACTGCTCCGAAGAACTAAATTCATCGCTTTTGTTAAGCTCTGCTAAGTATTCTTCCAATAGTATCTTAGTCATTGTTGGATAAATAAATGCTTCCCCTTGATAAACTGCTCTAATAGCAGATAAAAGCTCAACGTCAGCTGCCTTTTTTAATATATAACCTACTCCCCCAGCTTTCAAAGCCTCTTCAAAGTATTCTTCATCTTCATGTACCGTTAAAATAAGAACCTTACTTTCTAAATCAGTATTAGTTATTCTCCGGGTTGCCTCTAAACCATCAATATCAGCCATAGTAAGATCCATTAAAATAATATCAGGCTCTATTTCCTCAGCTAAAGCTATCGCCTCTTTGCCAGTAGCAGCTTCACCTACTACTTTAATATCTTCCTCATTACTTAAAAGAGTTCTTAAACCTCTCCTAACTAAAGAATGGTCATCAACTATTAAAACTTCAATCATTAATATCCCTCCTCAGTTTAGTTGTTTTGCAAAGGCATATTAATATAAACAGTAGTACCGATATTTTTTTTAGATTCAATGGTCAGCCTTCCTCCCAATAATTCAGCTCTTTCTTGCATACCAAAAAGCCCTAAACACTTTTCATTTTTGGCAGCTGACATAACTTCTTCTAAGTTAAAGCCGCAACCATCATCTTCAACTATAATAGATATCTCACTATTTTCAGCCTTAATCAGCACACTAATATTATTAGCATTTGAATGACGAAAGGCATTAGTTAATGCTTCTTGTATAATTCTATATACTGCAATTTCTATTTCTTTAGAAATCTCAATACTATCTAGACCAGTAATATAAAGCCCAATCTCTTGACCCCACCACCGAGAAGAGTCCTTTATATAATTTTTAATTGCAGCCTTCAAACCTAAATCATCTAATACATCTGGTCTTAGTTGTTTAGCTAATTGATTTAATTGATTAAATAATTTATCTATAATATCTTTCATCATGGCAATTTGATTATTAAACTCCTCAGTTTCTTTAATCTTTTTTAAGTTGCTCAAAGAGAGATTAAGACTAGTTAAAGCTTGACCAGTTTCATCATGCAGTTCTCTAGCTATTCGTTTTCGTTCTTCCTCCTGGGCGATGATTAATTTATTTAAAAGTTCTTGTCTTTTTTGTTCCTTAAATTGTACTTTAGTTAGTAATTCATTTCTTTCAGCATTAGACCTCTGAAGCTTAGCTACCATTTCGTTAAAAGCTTGGGCTAACTCACGTAATTCATTATCTATTGATCCCCAAGAAATACGATAATTCAAATCTCCAGCTCCTATTTTTTTAGTAGCAGTTAATAAATCATCTAAAGGTCTAAGTGAATAAGTTAAAAATATAAAGATAAATACAGCAATTGAAAGAGCACTAATTAATCCTAAAATATACATATTGTGCTTTGAACTATTAATTTTTTCTATAAAGCCACTTCTATTTCTAACTACTTTAATATAGCCAGTAAATTGATCACTGTAATCTTTAACCGGAATCACTAGTAACGAACAGTATCCCTCCTTAACTTTTTTAGTTATCTGAGAACCATTTTTAATCTTTTCCAATAATTCATCACCTAATTTCCAACGTTCCTTTTTATAGTCATTATCTTGAGCAGTAGCTATTAATTTATAATTACCTTTTTCTTTATCGAATTCATGTAGAAAGTATTTTCCATCAAAATCATTCTGTAAGTCCTGTAAAAAATTTTCATTAAACTCAGAACCCAATTCCATGGAGCCAACATGTTTAGCTTCATAAAAGATAGGTACTACTACTCTAAAGCCATAACCTGCTCTACCACCCTCTAATCCAGCTATTATCTCCTGAGATTGATTAGCCTTATTAACAGTATATCTAAAACCGCTTAGGTCATCCCCATAATAATTGGGCATATGTAGTCTTAAAAAACTAGTAGAATCTGGTAAATGAAACTGCCATTGGGGAAAGTATTCTTTGACCTCTTCGTAGGACATATTGAGCATTTTTAAAAGCTTTTCTCTATCTCTAGCAGCAAAAGCTGTTTGTACTTCAGTATTATGAGCAATACTTAAAGCGGTAGTTTTTGCTTTTTTAAGTTGTTCATTCTTTTTTCTTTGAATAGCATTAGCTAAAAAATCTTTTTCTAAACTTTCATTTTTCTCAATCAAATTCAAGGCTTGATTTCCCATATAAACTATAATAGTTGCTGATAAAACAATTATACAGATAATAATAAATATAAAAATTTTTTCTTTAAGTGACATATCTATAATAGTCATTTCTAATTCCTCCACTGTTTATTTAACTACTTTTCTAGCTAATTATAACATAATCAAGCCATTAATTTCCAGTTATTATCATCTTTATAAAAAAAGAGCTCCTGCCTGCAAAATTAGACAGAAGCTTTTGAAAATTCTGGCCTAATTTATAAGAAATAGTTTAGATTTTCTGGCATTAATTACTCTCCTCTTTAAATGTTTGAAAATTTTTTCACTAATAAAGCTACCCTTCCTAATCTTATTGTATAATAGATGCTAAATAATGTTTATCAGGTAGAGTATTTATTTTTATAGGAACAAACAGCTCATATTTGGGGTTAATTAACTTTAGTAGATATAGTTTACTACAAATATAAATATAAAGAAAGTAAATGTGACGCCCCCTATTGATGTTGGACAAAAGGTTAGTTAACACTTTATAATAATTATAGGGGGTAAAAAATAATGCC
>NZ_JALKBZ010000022.1 GCF_023227765.1 Fuchsiella alkaliacetigena | reverse complement strand
TTCTCCTTAGGATTTATTGTCGTTACTTTATTATACACAGAATTTAGTCCTTACGACAACTATCCTAACACATAGAGAAGGATAAATCTGTCAAAGTTTTTCTTATTTCTTTACTCAATTCCTTCACCTACCTTTCTGAAACTTATTAATATATATTATGAAAGTGATAATAAATGGTGAGATTTAAAGCCAAAAATTGTAGAGAAAGGAGAGAAGTAAGTGGACTTGCTTTAATAATCTAACAGGAATATAAAAAATAAAATGCTTTGTTGCTTGACAAAGTTGCTAAATTTATGTATATTTTTAAGTGAAGTGAAGATAATATTAGCAAAGCAAAGAACGGGAGAGTAGGTATTGAGACTATTTACAGAGAACCGCGGTAGCTGAGAAGCGGAGATAGTCGAGGTATTGAAGATGGCCCGGGAGCTGTATAGTCGAAGTTAAGTAGGCTGTATCGGTGAATAGAGCCGTTATCTCTATTAAGGTGATTACTATTTTTAGTAGTAATTAGGGTGGTACCGCGAAGGTAATCAGGCCTCTCGTCCCTAAGTAGTTAGGGATGAGGGGATTTTTTGATTTGCAGATGATAGATGATAAAGGATAGAGGATAGATAAAAAATGAATTAATGAAGAAAGTTCATTATTAACTTAGGTTGTTGAATAAAAAAATTGCCATAATCAATAGGTATTAAATCAAAATATTCCAATGGACGACTCTTAAATTAGCCCGGAGGCAAGGATGCCGGGAGGGCTAATTTTGAGAGTGAAGGAGGCAAGGAGGCCGACTGAACGGCAAGGGAATGGAATATTTTGATTCTTAAAAGTAAATTGATGTAATTATTCAACAAACTAATCAACTACAAAAGGGGTGAATTAAATGAGTAAAGATACTTTTTATGTAACTACACCGATCTATTATCCCAATGATAAACTGCATATTGGGCATACCTATACTACTACTGCTGCCGATACTATTGCTCGCTTTAAGGAGTTGCAAGGCTATGAGGTTAAGTTTTTAACGGGCTCTGATGAGCACGGACAGAAGATTGAACGAGCAGCTAGTGAGGCAGGAGTAAGTCCTAAGCAGTATGTAGATCGCATAGTAGATTCTTTTAAAGAACTATGGGATTTATTGGAGGCAGACTATGATGTCTTTTTGCGAACTACTTCTGCCAAGCACCAACAAGTGGTTCAACATATCTTTAAAAAGGTTTACGAGCAGGGAGATATTTATAAAGATAAGTATGAAGGTTGGTACTGTACTCCTTGTGAAAGTTTTTGGCTGGAACGACATTTAGAAAAGGGAAAATGTCCTGACTGTCAGCGAGAAACAGAATGGGTGGAAGAAGAGAGTTATTTCTTTAAAATGTCTAAGTATGAAGAGCAACTTTTGGAGCATATTGAAAATAATCCGGAGTTTATTCAGCCGGAAACTAGAAAAAAGGAAATGATTAACTTTATTAAGGATGGCTTGGAGGATCTCTGTGTTTCTAGAACAACCTTTGATTGGGGAATTCCCGTACCTATTGATGAAGAGCACGTAATTTATGTTTGGTTTGATGCTTTGAGTAACTATGTAACTGGAGCTGGTTATCTCAGTGATGAAGAGGAGTTTAATAAGTTTTGGCCGGCTGATGTTCATATTGTTGGTAAGGATATCTTGCGCTTTCATACTATTATCTGGCCGATTATCTTGATGGCGGCTGGTTTGGAGCTTCCGGAAAGAGTCTTTGGACACGGCTTTTTGACTGTCGAAGGAGGTAAAATGTCTAAGTCTAAGGGGAATGTAGTAGATCCGGTAAAATTAGTAGAGGACTTCGGGGTTGATGCGGTCCGTTATTACTTAATGCGGGAAGTGGCCTTTGGTACCGATGGCTCTTACTCTACTGAAGCCTTTATTAAGCGGCTTAATGCTGATTTAGCTAATGATTTAGGGAATCTACTCAATAGAACGGTGGCTATGGTAGATCAGTACTTTGAAGGAGTGGTTCCTGAGCTGGGCCCTACTACTGATTACGATGAAGATTTAAAGGCTACGGCCCAAAAAGAGCTACAAGCAATGGAAGCTAATATGGCAGAGCTACAGTTTAGCAGAGCTTTAGAAAATCTGTGGACCTTTATTCGCAGGACTAATAAGTATATCGATGAAACTACTCCTTGGGTTTTAGCTAAGGAAGAGGATAAAAAGGCTGAGTTAGGTACAGTTCTTTATAATTTACTAGAAGCTTTAAGAATTATAGCTATAGCTTTAAAACCATTTTTGCCGGTAGCACCGCAGAAAATATGGACTCAGCTAGGAATAGAGAGTAGTATTGAAGAGCAGAGTTGGGAAGATGCTTTGCAATGGGGTTTATTGACAGCAGGAATAGAGATTCAGTCTGGAGAGCCACTCTTTCCGCGAGTGGATATAGAGGAGTACTTTGCTAATCAAGTTGAATCAGAGGCAGCAGAAGAGGAGGACTCAGAAGTGGAGACAGTAGAACAGGACTTAATTAGTTTTGGTGATTTTCAGGAGTTGGATTTAAGAGTAGCTGAGATTGTAGAAGCTGAAGAGATTGCAGGTAGTGATAAGCTGCTTAAACTACAGGTGAGCTTAGGTGAAGAGCAGCGACAGGTGGTAGCTGGAATTTCTAATTACTATCAGCCCGATGAACTGTTGGGTAAGCAGGTATTAATGGTGACTAATTTAGAGCCGGCTGAAATATTTGGAGTAGAGTCTAGAGGAATGATCTTAGCAGCTAGCAATGATGATGAAGAGCTGGTTTTAACTACTATAGACCGAGAGATTGAGACAGGTAGTAAAGTAACCTAGTTATATAAAATGATAAATGATAGATGATAGAGGATAGATTTAAAAGATCAAAAGTAACTAATCAGGTATATCTTATATTAACTTACTGAAATTAAATTAATTGAATTGTTGCGGTGCGTTTTTAAAGACTCTACTTATGATAATGTTTCGAATTTATCGCGTCCTGAAAAGGCTGTTTTGGAGTGACTTCAAGATTTTTTCGTAATTATCTAAAATGAACTAAAATCTTGATATGAGTACAAATAATCTTAATTTTAGCTAAAATTAATGCTAATAGCTCAGAAAAAAGCTTGTGGAACGGAAAGACACCTTTTTAGGACAGATAAAGACTAACGATATATAGACAATTGTCAATTTAATTAAGCAATATATCTATAAAGTGTAACACTTAAGTAGTTACGATCAAAAGATAAAGGATCATATATTGGAGAGGAGGGACTTGAATCGATGTTAATAGATACTCATGCTCATTTAGATTTTCCTAGATTTAATAAGGATCGCCAGCAGGTGCTGGATAGGGCCCGAGAAGCCGGTTTAAAGCAAATAATCAATATCGGGGCCGATGAAGAGTCTAGTGCTCGTTCAGTTGAACTAGCTAAAAAAGTTGATATGATTTACGCTACGGTAGGTATTCATCCTCATAATTCTAAGGACATGACCGAAGATACTTATAGTCGTTTAAAGGATTGGACTGAGCAAGAAAAGGTAGTAGCGGTAGGAGAGACCGGGCTGGACTACCATTATGATAACTCACCTCGGCAGATTCAGCGGGCTGTTTTTCGCAAACATATTCAACTAGCTAAAGAGGTAGAGCTACCGCTGGTCATCCATAGTCGTGAGGCAGAGCAGCAAACTATGCAGATTTTGAAGGAAGAGGCAGCAGCTGAAGTTGGAGGGGTGATCCATTGCTTTGGAGGAGATTTGGAGATGGCCCAGCAGGCTATTGAGCTTGATTTTTATTTAGCGGTAGGGGGAGTTTTAACCTTTGCTAATGCTTATCAATTACGGAGGGTAATTAAGCAGATCTCTTTGGATAGAGTATTAATTGAAACAGATGCTCCTTACTTAACTCCAGAGCCTTATCGAGGTAAGAGAAATGAACCAGCCTATGTAAAAGAGGTAGCTCTTAAACTAAGCGAAATACTGCCTTATTCCTTTGAGGAGGTAGCTAGGATAACAACTGAAAATGCTCAACAGCTTTTTGGAATCTCCTAGTTTTTTCATTTTGTAATTTAAGTTTGAGTATGTTATAATGTTAATATTATTGTAAAAAGTTGGTGTTTTTAACTTTTAGGGAGGTTGTAAAGATGGCGATCACCTATCAGCTGGGAGATTCTATATATATAAACTTAACTAATCGCTGTACTAATCAATGCCAGTTCTGTATTCGGAATTATCAGGACGGAGTTGGTGGCTATAATCTTTGGTTGGCTGAGGAGCCTACAGCAGCAGAGGTGATTGAAGAGATTGAAGATCCTACTTCTTATCAGGAGGTAGTTTTTTGTGGTTACGGAGAGCCTTTAATTAGATTGGAAACTTTGTTGGAAGTAGCTAACTGGTTACAGGAGTTTGATACTTCAGTTAGAATTGATACTAATGGGCAGGCTAACTTAATCCATCAGGATAATATAGCTCCTAAGCTGGAAGGTTTAGTAGATACTATTTCTATTAGCTTAAATGCTAAAAACGCTAGCAAGTACCAGCAGCTATGTAATTCTGATTTTGGTAGCTCTGCTTTTGAAGCTATTTTAGAGTTTACTCAAGAATGCAAAAAGTATATTCCGCAGGTTATTTTAACCGTAGTTAATAATTCTTTAGTTGATATTTATGAGTGTCGGAAGATAGCTAAAAATCTAGGAGTGGACTTTAAGATTAGAGAGTTTTCTCAAAGGAACAAGTGTTAATTTAGCTGAGTTTAATTAATAGAACATCTGTCTTCATTTAAAGGAAGTATAAAATTTAGATGAAGGTTTCTGCTTGCTGTTTTTTAAACTCAGATTAAATATGTTATAAAGGAGTGGTTTGATTAATGAAGATTTTTATTGATACTGCTAATATTGGTGAGATTGAAGATATGAATCAATTGGGAATTTTAGCAGGAGTAACTACTAATCCTTCTTTAATTGCTAAGGAATCAGGACAGAAGTTTGAAGATATCATTGCCGAGATAACTTCTTTAGTGGACGGCCCGGTAAGTGCTGAGGTAATTAGCACTGAAGCTGAAGGGATGGTAGAAGAAGCTAAGGAGTTAGCTGAGATTTCCGATAATATTGTAATCAAAATTCCTATGACTAAGGAAGGGCTGATAGCAGTTAACGAGTTAACTGCTGAGGGAATTAAAACCAATGTAACTTTAGTCTTTTCAGCTAATCAGGCTTTATTGGCTGCTCAAGCTGGAGCAACCTATGTAAGCCCCTTTATTGGTAGAATTGATGATATGGGCCAGGATGGTTTGGAGTTAGTAGCAGAGATCACAGAAATATTTACTGAATATGAAATAGATACAGAGATTATTGCTGCTAGTATTAGACATCCTAAGCATGTCAAAGAGGTGGCTAAAATAGGAGCAGATATTGCTACTATTCCTTATCAGGTCTTGGAAAAGATGTTAGGACATCCTTTAACTGATAGAGGAATTGAGAGATTTTTAGCCGATTGGGAGGCTACACAGGAGTAATTAATTTAAAATTGTTAGTTAATGAGAGTAGGAGATCAGCTTCTACTCTCATTCTTGCTTAGCTTTTAATTTAGATCATAAACGTTAGGTGGTAATCAAATGGAATCCAGAATTGCTAATCCCAGCACAACTAAAAAAATTTTAAATAAACACGGAATTAGGCTTAAAAAGAGCTTAGGTCAAAACTTTTTAGTGGATCGAAATATTATTGAAAAGATAGTTCAGGAGGCAGAAGTAGGAGAGGAAGACTATGTAATTGAGATTGGAGCTGGAATTGGCTCTTTAACTCAACGCTTAGTTGAAGAGGCGGCTCAGGTTTGGGCCCTAGAGCTTGATCAAAGAATGATAAAAATCTTAACGGAAAATCTTAATCATCATAGTAATTTAGAATTTATTCAAGCAGATGCTTTAGAATATGATTTCAAATCCCTCTTAGATGGTTTAGCTGATCGGAAGGTAAAGGTAGTAGCTAATCTTCCTTACTATATTACTACTCCGCTTATTATGAAACTTTTGGAGAATAGATTGGATTTAGATAGACTGGTAGTTATGGTACAAAAAGAAGTGGCCCAGCGTATGGTGGCTTCTCCAGCCGATGGCAAGCAGTATGGTGCCTTTTCTTTGGCGGTACAGTATTACTCAGAACCTACTTTAAGCAGTTTAGTGCCTAATACAGTTTTTATTCCTCAGCCGGAAGTGGAGTCGGCTATAGTAAATATGAGAGTTAGAGAAGAAGTGGCCGTTGAGGTGGAGGATGAAGAGCTATTATTTGCTTTGATTAAGGCTTCTTTTCAGCAGCGACGCAAGACAATCCGCAACTCTTTAAGTAAGGCGGCTAATATAGATTTATCTAGAGACCTAGTGGATCGGGCCCTAAGTGAAGCAGATATAAGCCGGCAAAAAAGGGGAGAAAAGTTGAGTTTAGAGCAGTTTGCTGAGTTAAGTAATATTGTATTCAAACTATTATAAGGAGAGTGGAAAAGTAGATGAACTTTATCAGTCCTACGGAGGGCAGACTTAGCTTTGAACAAACCTTTAATAGTATTATTTCTTTTGTTAAAGAGTTTCCTAAGGATAATTATCGTTTAATAATCGGTAGTGACTCTCAACAAAAGGAAAAAGCAATTTTTGTTACTGCTATTATTATTTATAGAGAAGGAAAAGGAGCCCGTTTTTACTATACTAAAGAGAGAACTAAGCGGAAGCATACTTTAAGGGAAAAAATCTATCACGAGACCTTAAAAAGTTTGGAAGTGGCTAAAGAAATAACAGAAAAGATATTAATGGATTCTATTTCAGACTTAAATATTGAAATACATTTAGATGTAGGTCAAAATGGAGATACCCGAGATTTAATTAAGGAAGTAGTAGGTTTGGTAATAGGTAATGGCTATGAAGCTAAGATAAAACCTTTAGCTTATGCTGCTTCCAGCGTAGCTGATAGATATACTAAATAATTATTGACATACCTTTTAGCTTCTGTTATAATTAGTATTTGTATTGACTTTTTATATTATTTATGGTATAATCACTTATGCGATTAAAACAGAAAGGTGGGCTTAGGTATGGCAAATAACATCTTAACTCAAATTAAAGATGACCTGGAGTCTTTTGTGGGAAAGCAGGTTTGCCTTAAGGCTAATCAGGGTAGAAAAAAGATTATTCAAAAAGAAGGTGTTCTGGAAGAGACCTATTCTAATGTTTTTGTGGTAAAAGTTGATGAAGAGCAGAATCCCCGACGAGTATCCTATAGTTATGCTGATATATTAACGGAGACTGTAGAAATTAAAATAAAAGATAACAATACTAAAATTGGCTGTGTGAGTGTTTAATTAAATAACACAAGTGATATATATCACTTGTGTTATTTTTTTACTTTGGGCTAAAACTGTGTTATACTGATTTTGTTAAAAAGTTAATTATTAAGCTATTTTTTATATAAGCCGTTAATTTAAGTATTGGGGAGGAAGAGTTATGGCAGAAAAAAAGATTGTTCAATCGGTAGATAGAGCTTTGGTAATTTTAGAAGCTTTAGCTGATGAAGAAAGGCCGATGACTTTAAGTAACTTATCTGAAAAGGTCGAGTTAAACATCAGTACAGTTTATAGGATCTTGCATACCTTAATAATGAGAGGCTTTGCTAAACAGGAGGAAAGTGGAAAGTATTTTTTAGGTTTAAAGGCTTTTGAGGTTGGTAATGCTGCTAAAAAGAACTTTGATTTAGTTAATATTGCTAAACCTTATCTGCAAAAACTGGTTGATAAATGTAATGAAACTACTAATTTAGCTATTTTAGATGAAGGCGAGGTAGTATATATAGATCAGGCGGCTTGTACTAGTATGGTCAAGATGTTTGCGGAGATAGGCAGCAGGGGGCCAGCTTATTGTACAGGAACTGGTAAGGCTTTATTAGCTTATGTGGAGCAGGATGAGTTAGCTGAGTTACTTGAGCAAATGGAGCTGCGTAAGTTAACTGAAAATACTAAAGCAAAGCCTGAAGAGTTGAAAGAAGAGCTAAAGCAGATTCGACGTCAAGGTTATGCTTTAGATATCGGGGAGTTAGAAGAGGGAGTTCGTTGTGTAGCCGCTCCGATTAAGAATTTTGAAGGGGATGTGGAGGCAGCAATTAGTGTTTCGGGCCCTAGCACTAGAATGACTGAAGATTATATAGAGGAAGTGGTAATTCCAGCGGTAGTTGAAGTATCTGCTCAGATTTCTAATCAACTGGGTTATCGGCGTAGGTGATAGTTGAAAGCAGGATTTTTTTATTAAAGCTAGAATTAATATTAGAAATAATATAATTACTTTTAGTTTTAGAGCAGCTCTGATAAAAGAGCTGTCTGTTAACTTTTAATTACTTTAATATATGAGGGGGATTAGCATGGCTAAAATTTTAGCAAAAAGAAAGTTAGCACCAGAAATATATTTTTTTGAAGTGGCAGCTCCTTTAGTAGCTGCTAAAGCTCAACCAGGTCATTTTGTGATTGTACGAGCTGATCAGACTGGGGAGCGGATTCCCTTAACTATTGTTGATTATGATAGAGAGGGAGGTACTATTGACTTAGTAGTACAGCGAGTAGGAGCTTCTACCCAGGAGCTAGCTTCATTAGCGGTAGGAGATAGCTTTCTTGATCTTTTAGGGCCCTTAGGAGAGCCTGTTGAGATTGAAAAGATAGGTACGGTGGTCTGTGTAGCGGGAGGTTTAGGAGTAGCTCCAGTTTATCCCAAGGCTAAATATTTAAAAGAAGCAGGAAATGAAGTTATTAATATTGTGGGAGCTAGAACGGCGGAAATGGTAATTATGAAAGAAGAGATGAGTGAAGTGGCTGATGAAATCTATTTCAGTACCGATGATGGTTCTTTAGGTCACGAAGGTTTTGTTACTGAGGTGTTAGATTCTTTGTTAGCTGAAGGAAAAGAAGTTGATGAGGTAATAGCTGTGGGCCCGGCGATTATGATGAAAGGTGTAGCCGAAGTAACAGCTAAGTATGATGTAGATACGATAGTTAGTCTAAATCCAATTATGGTTGATGGAACCGGAATGTGTGGCGGTTGTCGAGTTACTGTAGGTGAAGAAACTAAGTTTGCTTGTGTAGAGGGCCCGGCCTTTGATGGTCATCTAGTAGATTTTGATGAATTGATGAGAAGACAGGGCCATTATCAAAGTAAAGAAGAAAAAGCTGAACATAAATGTAAGTTAGAGAAGGAGGTGGAATAGATGGCTAAAAGACAGGTAATGGATAAGCAAGAGCCAGAAGAGCGGATTAATAACTTTGCTGAAGTTGCTCAGGGCTTTACAGAAAAAGAGGCAGTGGCCGAAGCGCAGCGTTGCTTACAGTGTGATAAAAGTCCCTGTGTTGATGGTTGTCCAGTAGGGGTTCCTATTCCCGACTTTATTGAATTAATTACTGCCAAGGAGTTTTCTGAAGCCTTAGCTACTATTAAAGAGAAAAATGCCTTTCCTGCTATCTGCGGTCGAGTCTGTCCGCAAGAAGAGCAGTGTGAAGCGGAGTGTGTCTTAGGTAATAAAGGAGAACCGGTCAATATCGGTGCTTTGGAGAGGTTCGTAGCTGATTGGGAGCTGGAAAAAGATTCAGCCGATAAGAAAGAGATTGAAACTGAGGCTGATAGAGCTAAGGTAGCTGTAGTGGGATCGGGCCCGGCTGGCTTGACAGCAGCAGCTGATCTGGCTAAATTAGGCTATCAAGTTACTCTTTTTGAAGCTTTATCCGAAGCAGGAGGAGTTTTAAAGTATGGAATTCCGGAGTTTAGACTCCCTAAAGCTATCGTTAATAAGGAAATCAAGGAACTAGAAGAGCTGGGAGTGGAGATTAAGCTTAATACCTTAATTGGAGCTACTTTAAGCTTGGATGATCTTTGGGAAGATGGGTATGAAGCAGTATTTGTAGGTGTAGGAGCGGGACTACCTTATTTTTTAAATTTACCTGGAGAAAATCTAAATGGTGTTTATTCTGCTAATGAATTTTTGACTAGGGTTAATCTGATGAAGGCTTATAAGTTCCCTGAATATAGAACGCCTATCACTCTAGGTAATCAAGTAGCAGTAATTGGAGCTGGAAATGTAGCTATGGATTCAGCGCGAACAGCACTGCGCTTAGGGGCTGAAGAGGTATCTATAGTCTATCGACGCTCTCGAAATGAAATGCCGGCTCGGGAAGAGGAGATCGAAAATGCTGAAGCTGAAGGAGTAAACTTTCAACTCTTGCGAAATCCAGTTAAGATTATTGGCAATGAAGAGGGCTGGGTTAAAGGCTTGGAATGTGTAGAAATGGAGCTAGGAGAAGAGGATAGCAGTGGTCGTCCCCGACCAATTCCTATTGAAGGCTCTAACTTTACTATAGAGGTAGATACGGTGATTGTGGCTATCGGTCAGGGCCCTAATCCTTTACTATCTAAAAAGACTCCTGAGTTAGAGACTAATGATTGGCATAATATAATTGTAGATGAAGAAAGCTATCAGACTTCGATAGCAGGAGTTTTTGCCGGGGGAGATGTGATTGGTGGCAATGCTACTGTAATTGCCGCTATGGGCGATGGCAGAGGTGCTGCGCAGGCTATTGATGAATACTTGCAGTCTAAATAATATTGTTATATTGTTGCGTTGGCGTAGGGGGCCAAATAGGTGTTTCACGCTAGAAAAGATTATTTGATGCTTCTAAAACTCATCTCCACTAAAATAAGAGCAAGCCAATTTTAATTGGAAAAATTGGCTAAACCAGCTCTTATTTTAGCTCCGATTCGTTAAGAAGCATTAACAAATAATCTTTAATATCGCTTAGAAACACCTATTTGGCCGTGCTGATAATGAAATTGATTTTTCACGATAACATAATCCCCTAGGGGTACCCAGACCTCGTTAGAGTGCAACAAGAGAACGATATTGATTTTTTAGAACTTGAACTTATACACTATAAGCTGTTTATTATTCATTGTTAATTATTAATTGAAGTAAAATAGTATAGACTAAACTTATAACCACTTATGTAGCTTACACTATACAAGTGGTTATTTCTATTTCACACATCTTCTTTTGAGTTGAATAAGATATAGTAGCTCGAAAGGAGATGAATATCCATGGAAGATCTTAGTCAGTTAGTCAAAAAGTACTGGAAAAAGCTACTTAGCAAAGAAAATGTGGTAGGGGTAGGTTGTGGTCAAAAAAGAAAGAATGGAAAAGACACTAATGAAAAGGCACTGACTATTTTAGTAGAAAAAAAAGTATGTAAAGATGAGCTAGGTGAAAAGAATATAGTTCCAGAGCAAATAGAAGAAACCGAAACCGATGTAATTGAGGTTGGAGAGATAGAGTTATTAGGACTTCAAAAAGCATCGGCTAATCATAGAACTAGCAGAATGAATAGAACTTCTAGAAGACGCCCTGCTTATCCAGGTAGCAGCTTAGCTCACTATAAAGTTTCTGCGGGAACATTTGGGGCTTTAGTTAGAGATAAGGATACTGGAGAGCCTTTGATACTTTCTAATAACCATGTATTAGCTAATCTTACTTCTGGTTATGATGGTAGAGCTAAAATAGGTGATCCAATTTTGCAGCCTGGACGGCAAGACGGTGGCAGTCAAGAAGAGGACATTATTGCTTATCTAGAGGACTTTGCTCCTATTAAGAAGCCTGAAGTTGATAATGCTTCTTTATTGGTAGAAGGATTAGAAAATATAGCTAATGGAGTAAGTGATTTAATTAAATTTCCCTATTGGATTAAGTTTGTAAGTAAGGCTCAGGGAGAGAACTTAATAGATGGAGCTGTAGCCAAACCTGTATCTAAACAGCAGGTAAAAAATAGAATTTTAGAAGTAGGTAATGTGAGGGGAACAAATAAAGCCGAAGTTGGGATGAAGGTTAAAAAGAGCGGTCGAACTACTGGTCTAACTAAGTCCCGGATTATAGCTGTTAATGCTACGGTTTCAGTAAATATTACTGCTACTGAAAAAGCAATATTTAGCGAACAGATTATTAGTGAGCCTTTTTCTAAGCCAGGCGATAGCGGTTCTTTGGTTTTAGATGCTAATAATAGAGCTTTAGGTCTTTTATTTGCTGGTTCTGAAAAAAGTACTATCTGTAATAAGATTGATAATGTAATAGAAGCCTTGAATATTGAATTTTATTAATAATTAAGCTAGGTAACTTTTTAAATCAAGCAATAATTTTTTAATCTTCACATATAATTGTTATAAGTTTTGAGCTTTGAGCTATTGAGGAAGGGGAATAAATTATATGTTGAAGATAGGTGTTTTTTTAAAAGATAGTTTTTTTCGAGGAGATCCATTTTTAATTGAAGATTTATTTAAAGACTTGGAAAAAAGATTAAACTTAGAAATAATTACTTTTGAAGAAAGGCTAAAGCTAATTGGATTTTCAGAAGCAGATTTAATAATTACTGATGATCAGGTAGCAGTAATTTCCTTATTGGAAGCAGAGCAGGAAGTGGTCTATTACTTTAAAGGAGAAGCTGGATTAAGAAACTTAGTTGGTCAAAATATCGATAAATTATCAGTGGTAGTAAATAGTAATTATTTAAAAGAAAAATTACCAGCAGAACTAAAAGAACAAACAGAAGTTATTAAGCCAGGGGTTAGAAATATCTTTTATCGGTCTTTGCCAGCGGAAGAGATAATTGATACTGGGAAAAGAAGGATTTTAGTTGCTGGAGCTGAACTGACAGATAGCGTATTGACTAAAATAATTAGTAGTTTGGAATTGATTGAAAATACTTGTCAATTAGAAGTAGTGATTTTGCGGGAGCGGGATTTTGAATTAGAAACGAAGGTGGACTATAAAGTTCTGAATCCCTTGTCTTTAGACTGGGAATTGATAGAGTATAGCAGTGCTGATTTAGCTATAGTCTATGATAGCGGAGTAAAGTTTAATTTAGTTCCTTTGAAAATTATGGCTTGTAAAACGCCAACTGTTGTTTTAGTTGAAAAAGAAAAAGCTGAATATCTTGAAGCAGATAAGAACTGTCGTTTATTAAAGGAGTTTGGCCGAAATGATATAGCTATTATTACTTTAGAGTTGTTAAAGGACAATATTTTAGCTAAGAACATAGCTGCTGCTGCTAAATTAACGGCTCAAAACTATACTTGGTCGCAGATGCTGCAAGCTTGGCAAGAGTTAATTGCTGCCCAAACTGATAAACTGGAAAGGGAATTAATTGAAAAACAAGCTCAGATTAAACAAAAAACAAGTGCTTTAATAGATATAGTTATAATTAATCAGGGGGATAAAGAGGAGATTGCAGATTTATTAAATAATTTAGAGGAATCTATAGACTATGAATATCAATTAATAGTAGTTAATAATGGAGGTTCTAGAGAAAGTTTAGACTACTTAAAATCTATAACTGAGGTTACTTTGATTGATAATCAGCAAAGTATTAATCGAGCTCAGGCCTATAATCAAGGGATTAGGGCTGGAAAAGGGGAGTATATTTTATTATTTAGCAGAGGAATCAGAGTTAATAAAAGCTGTTTAGCAAATCTAATTAATACTATTCAAAATGAGTCGAAAACAGTACTAGTAAGGCCTAGCTTTGTTAATGAAGGTAAGGAGGGGGTTGCTCCTAAAATAGAGGAGTTTGGACGGAAGGATTTAGCTGAAGGTTGGAGTTCTTTGGTTGATAAAGAGGATTATTGGGAGATGGAAGAGTGGGCCAGCATTAATGAATCTATTTATCTTTTTAGAAGAGACTTATTGTCTAGAGTAGGTTTATTGACTGCTGGCTATACTTTCTATTTTGAAAAGGTGGACTATCTATTGAGGGTTAAAACTAAGGATTATCAAGTAATTGATTCTTCAGAAAGCAAGGTTTATAAAAAGGATTGGGATGAAAAACAATTAACTCCAGCTTTAGATAAAGATAGCTTTAGTGAAGATAAGAGTTTATTTACAGAAAGATGGGCCCAACTTTTATCTAGCCCAGCTGAGTCAACAGTTCCCGAGGCTATTGTTGTCTTGGGTACTAAGTCTTGGCCAGCTGATAGTCTATGGCCAGCTAAAGTACTTAGCAAGTTAAGTGAAACTTATCAGGTAATTTATATAGCTAAAAGTGAAGTTGCTGAGCAGGAAAATATATGCTATGAAGAAAGTTTAAAGTTAGCAAAGTTAAAGGAAAATCTTTATTTAGCTTCTCCTTTTAAACAGCTAACAGGTTCTTTAGCAAAAGAGGAAGCTGATAAATTAAAGGCACAGTTAATTAATGATACTTTGGATAGGGTTAATATAAGTAAGCCTTTATTTTGGGTTGATAGAGCTACTTGGCTGTCAGTTATAGAGTATTTAGCTCCTAAAATGGTTATTTATAACTATTTAGATAAGCAAGCTAAAGAACTAACTGCTGTCCAAGAAAAGTTGTTAATATTAGCTGATTTAGTGTTAGTATCTACAAAGGATTTAGTAACTACAGTAGAGGAGTATAATTCTCAAGTTAATCAGGCCCAAATAAGCAGTATATGTCAAGCTGCTTTGGCGGATGAGTTAAATGAAGTGGAGAACTTAGCAGCAATAAAAGCAGAAATTGAGAGATTAATTAAGCAAACTACTAAAGCTGAAGTAGAAATAGCTGAAGATAAGCAGGTTATTTCTAAAATTAAAGATTTCTTAATAGATAACTTAGGGAATAAAATAAATTAAATAACTGTTTATTAAATTATCCACAGTTATTGGGGAGAATTGTGGATAATGTGGATGGTTCTGTGTATAACTTTGGCCTAGAGAGTCAAAATAGTGGATAAACTTGTGGAAAGAGGAAGTTTGACAGAACTTACATTCAACATCGCAGTTAAGCTATGCTATAATTAATGAAAATTATACTTAGAGAGAGTGAATATATAATTATGGATTCTAAAAAGATAATTTCATTTTTGTTGATTATTAGCTTACTGGTACCTAGTTTTATAATTTTTAGCAGTAGCACTCCTTTGCAAGCCCAAGAGAGCAGTGATAATTTAGAGTTAAGGAGTAATATCAATTCTGTTTTAAAGGGCTTAACTATGTTTTTCGTATTAACTAGACTAATGAGAGGGGGCGATAGTACAGAGCTAGAAGAGCAGGAGTCTTCATCAACTCCTGAGCAAGAGGAGCCTATTGAAGAGGAGGAGCCCCCGCAAGATGAAGCTCCTTCGGAAGAGGAAGAAGATGATGATCAGCAGTCAGACTATGAAGACTCTGATCAGGATGAGGAGCCGATTGTTGAAGATCCTGTTGATGAAGAAGAGACTTCTACTGAAGACTGGACTGAAATGCAGGTAACAGCCTTAACTGCTAAGGAAGAAGAGATGTTAGACTTAGTAAATCAGGAAAGAGAAGCAGAGGGTTTAACGCCTCTACAAGTAGATTTAAGGTTAGTTAAAGTAGCTCGAGCTAAAAGTAAGAATATGATTGAGGAAGGTTATTTTGGCCATCAGTCTCCAAGCTTAGGTTCACCTTTTGAGATGATGCAAGAGATAGGGATTCGTTATGAATTTGCTGGTGAAAATATAGCTGGAGCTTCTACGGTGCAGCGAGCTCACCAAGCTTTAATGGATAGTCCGGGCCATAGAGAGAATATTCTTCGAGATCGTTTTACTCACATAGGAATTGGAATAATTGAAGGCGGGCCCTACGGCATGATGTTTTCACAAGAATTTATAGACCAAGGTAGATTTGCTAATTAAATAAACTAAATAGGATGGTGCTAATTAATGAAAGGTAAATCAATTACTAAGATAAGTATCTTTTTAGCTGTAATTATGCTTTTAAGTATAGTAGCTATTGGACAAGCCGAGGCTGGAGTAATTGCTGAGTATAGGTCTAGAGGTGCAGAGGTAAGAACAATTCAACAGGCCTTAGTTGATGCTGGTTATAATCCTGGACCGATTAATGGTGTTTTTGCTTTTAGAACTAGAAGTGCAGTAAGAGAATTTCAACGAGATAAGGGAATACGAGCTACAGGAGAGGTAGATCAAGCAACTTGGAATCTTTTAGTCAGTGAAGAGGCGCCTCCTCAGGAGCCAGATACTCCAGATGAGCCGGATACCCCAGAAAACGGTGATTCAAATGAGCCTGATGAGAGGGATAACTCTCCAAGCCAGCCTGAACAAGGAGATACTTTGCTGGAATATAGAGACAGAGGAACAGAGGTTAGGCAGTTACAGAGTTATTTAAGCGATTTAGGTTATAATCCTGGGCCTATTAATGGCTCCTTTGCTTTTAGAACTAGAAGTGCAGTAATGCAGTTTCAACGAGATAACGGAGTGCGAGCTACAGGAGAGGTGGATCAGTCTACTTGGGATTTGCTTGAAAGCAAAGCAAGTAGTGGGGGAGAAGCTCCTCAACCTGAACCAGATCCGCAGCCACAACCAGATCCTCAACCACAGCCGGAGCCTCAACCTGAACCTGAACCTGAACCAGATCCTGCTCCTAGTAGTTTAACTGCTGATGAAAGAAGGATGTTGGATTTAGTTAATCAAGAAAGGACAAGTCGAGGTTTAGAGCCTTTAGAAGCAGATATGAGATTAGTTGAATTGGCTAGAAAGAAGAGTCAAGATATGATTGATAATAATTATTTCAGTCATCGCTCTCCGGTTTACGGTTCTTTCTTAAATATGCTGCGGGAGGCTGATATTAGGCATAGAAGAGCTGGCGAAAACTTAGCTGGCAATTCATCGGTTACGGGAGCTCATAATGCTCTTATGAACAGCTCAGGTCACCGAGCTAATATTCTTAAGGATGATTATGAAAAGATAGGAATTGGAGTTGTTAATGGGGGCCCTTACGGAAAGATGTTTACTCAGATTTTCTTAACAGAATTTTAAATAGAAGGTATAGCTATTAAAGAGACCAGTATTTGCTGGTCTCTTTTTTTATTCACAAATTTCGAGGAAAATGCGTATTATGTATTAAAGATGTTAGGGAAGGAGGGATAATATGAGTGAAAAGCATATGAAGTCTAGTTGCGTTCAGGATTCTGGTGTAAAAAAGCAGAGAAAAGAGTTAGGAATGCGCCAAGTATTACAAAAGTTGAGCCAAGAGACTGACACAGTAACTGTTATTATTGAATCAGGTGAAGGCTGTTGTGAGATAACAGGCTGTATAGCTAGTATAAAGGGGAATATTTTGACAATGTTTGTGAATAATGCGGATGATGATTGTCCAAGAGTATATATTGCTATTGACTGCATTTGTGCGGTTTATCATCCAGCCATTTAACTAGTTTGTATTTTAAGTTTAAAAACTTGATTGAGCAAGCTAGAGCTTGATTAGAGCCATTAAAGCAACCAGGCTGCTTTTAATTTAAAAAACCTAGTCTGGTTGCTTTTTTTAACCTAAGTTAATTTAACACACTTTAAAAAATACATCATATAATAAAATAAATTGATTGAAAGAAAGGAGGAAAACTTAAAGCTCAGTTTAGCTTTTTAAAAAAGGATTGATTAACTATAAATTTTAAAAAAAGGGGGTTAAGTAAATGTCCACCAAGCATTTAAAAACTTTGCGGGTGATTGGCGAAGAGACTATGCAGATAGTAGAAGGAACAACTATCAAACTGGATCATCCAGCAACAGCAATTGCAGATATCCAATTGGAAATCAGAGACTTAACGGATCATATATTTAGAAATAAGGTAATTAAACAGGGGTATATTTATATAAATTTAATTTATAAAGGGGCTAATGGTTGTATGCACCATGAATCTGCTGAGATTCCTTTTGAAGAAGAAGTGGAAATCGGCGGTTTAGTTCCGGGAATTAAGAAAAATGGCTATGTGAAAGTACCAGTTCAGAATCCAGAAGCTACTCTAGATATTCAAAACTATATTATGGCTATTAATTCTGATGCTAAAGTAACTGCTTATAAGCAGGATAGTCATTGTAAAGGTAAAACTAAGTCAGTCTTTACTGAAGTTTTAGTAAAGGTAGTGGCTGAGATCTTTGTTAAGGTATCGCGCTGGGAGCAGATGGATACTTTTGTTAACGGCCGCAATGGTGTGTTTAGGTTTTCTGGAGTGGATAGACCAGTAAATAATAATAATCAGCTTTAAATATAGATTTTAGCAGCTAAGCAGGTGTTAGTAGCACCTGCTTTTGTTTTTAGATATTTTTAGACACAATTTTTATTGGACTGCATATAATGAACTAAAAGTAAAGGAGGATTTTAATAATGTCAGATCAGAATAGTAAGCAAGTAAAGAGAGCTAAGTTACAACAAGTAGAACTAGATGTGCCGGCGCAAAAGATTAGAAATATTACAGCTGAGGTTAGAGATATAACTTATGAGGTGATAGATGATAAAGTAATTGTGCAAGGGATAGTGCATAAGCAGATCTTTTATGTCGGTGTAGACGATGTAGTTTATCATCGAGCTGAAGATATGAACTTTAGTACTTTTATAGATGTACCTGGTGCTGAAGAAGGCATGGAGGCTCAGATTCAGGCTGTAGTTGAGCACGTTGATTTTGAGCTTTCCCCTGATGGAACCGAACTGACTCAGAAAGTAGTTTTAGAAATCTTTGCTAAGATTACAGAAACAGTACAGATACCTTTAGAAGTTGGAGATGCGGGCCCTTTTAGACTAGAAACAGTAATTGGTGAAGACGCGGAACAGGAAATAATAGTTAATGATTTTGAATTGGAGATTCCAGCTATAAAGGTAACGGAAGTTCGGGCTGAAATTAGGGATTTAAACTATGAAGTTATCACTGATAAAGTTATTATTCAAGGTACTTTGCATAAACAGATATTCTTTGTAGGTGAAGATGATGTAGGTTATCACCAGCAAGAAGATATTCCCTTTAGTACTTTTGTAGAGATTGAGGGAGTAGAGCCAGGAATGAATGTCCAGATCACTCCTGAAATTGAAGCTATTGAAAGAGAGCTAACTACACCCACTAATATCCATCAAAAAGTAGTAGTAGAGTTTTTCGTAAAAGCTACTGAAACACAGGAAATTAATTTAAATATAGATCCCGAAGGTGAGTTAATGAAGTTAGATCAAGTAGTAGCTACTGGGGAGACTCAGACTATGGATGTCAGTGATTTTGTTTTAGATATACCTGCCATTAAGGTTACAGAAGTGGATGTTACTTTAGAAGATTTAGATATTACAGTAATTGCTAATAAAGTAATTGTGCAAGGTACTATTCACAAGCAGATATTCTTTGTAGGTGAGGATGATGTAGAATACCATCGCGAAGAAAATATTCCCTTTAGCACCTTTATAGATACTCCTGGAGCACAGGCAGGTATGCAAGTTTTTATAGAAGAGGTAGTAGAGTTAGCGAAAGTGCAATTGATTAACGAAACGACTGTGCATCAGAAAGTAGTTCTTAATTTAAGTGTTACTGTTACTGAAGAGGTACAGGTTAATGTAGCTACTGGAGATAACGATGTTTTGATTAAAACTAGGCAGGTAGTTGGAGAAGGAGTAAAGCAGATTATTGTAGAAGAGATAGAACCCATTGCTCCCCCACCGCCACCACCTCCGCCTGTATTAGGAGTTGAAGTAGAGCAAGAACTGATTAAAGAAATTGTAGATGAAGAGGCCGTTGCCCAAGAAATAGTAAAGGCTGACTTCAAACTATGTCCACCAGCTGCTAAAGATACAGTAAGTATTGATGCGGAAATTAGAGCAGACTCAGTAGAGTGGCAGCAACTAAATGGTGAATTTTTAGTTACCGGTATTATCGATAAAGATATTCAATATTTAAGCCGTAAAGGCAAAACTATAATGCGCAGTGAAGAAATGGACTTTACAATAGTGGTGCCTTTCCCAGACTTAGATCCTGAGGCAGAGGTAGATGTATCGGTGGAAATTGAAAATGTTGCTTTTGAATTAAGAGATAAGGGCTGCATTTTGCACCAAGCTGTAACAGTAGTGGCCACAGTTCAGGCTGGAGTTAGTGAGCAGGTATTTGTAGTGACTGCCGTTGAAGGTACTGGCGAAGCTGAAGATACTATTGTTACTGAAACCATTGATGTTTTAGTGCCGGTAGTAGTTGATGAGGGTATCTTTACTCCGGATCCTTTGACGATTGAAGTAGACTTAGAGGAAGTAGTGCCAGCAGTTGTAGAGATTCTCGATGTAGATGCTATGATAGTAGATGCAGCTATAGAGTTTGTTGATAATAACAATGATGATTTAGTAGAAATTACAGGTACTTTAGTTAAAGAAGTAGAATATCTAGATGCTGCTGATAATGAAGAGGCTTTTATCGAGGAGATTCCTTTAGAATTTACTCTCAACTTGGCTGATATAGGCTTAGAAGTAGGAGAAATAGGAGTAGACTTTCAAATCTTTGGAGAGATTGTAGATCTTGAGTTTGAGTTTGACGAAGCTGCGGATGAATTAATTCAGGATCTAGAGATTCAATTCTTTATCAAGATTACTGTACTGACGGAATTAACAGTAGTAACGGCCATAGTCGAAGATCCCTTTGATGTAATTGAGGAGGTTATTACTGAGACCCTGATTTTAGATATAATAGATGATGGATTACCGCCTCAACCTGTAGAAGTAGTAGTGGATGTGTTTTAGGCTGTTATTAAATTATTATGGCTGAGATGAGTATATATACTTATCTCAGCCATTTTTTTATATTTTTTGAGAATTTTAAAATAAAGTCAAGGAGCGTTAATTAATAATAAAATTAGGATAAATATTATTCATCGTGGTGCTTTTTAGATTCACATTTTTTTATTGTTAGCATATGATGTAAAGAGAGAATGTTGTAGTTGGAAGGAGGAAGTTCAATGTTAGAAATAATAATAATAGTGGTATTAACAGGAATATTTTTTACTAAGATTTTAATATTAAGGCATTTAAAGATTTTAACTGAAGGTTCAAGTTTGTTAATAAAAAATGATAATAGTTTCAAAGGTTCTATAGATCAGAAACAGTTAGAGATTTGGGAAGATCAATATATTGATCTTTTTAGAAAGCAGTTAGCATAAATAATAAATTTTGTTAAATAAAGCAAAAAGAGGGGGTGCAACTGGGGTCAGGGGTATAGATTTAAAGACAATTTTTTTATACAGAAGGGGGGATAAGTATGGATCAATGTACCGCAATCGAGTTACTTAAACTGCCAGTTTTAGTTGGTGAAGGTAGTACGCAAGAAATGTTAGTTAATGACCTTGATTTGGAATTCCCGGCCCAGAAGGTGAGAAATATAGATGCTTATATTACTGAACTACACCATGAAATAATAGGCAATAAGGTAGTTGTACAGGGGGTCGTACATAAGCAAGTTTTTTATGTAACAGAGGATAATATTATTCAACATCAGAGTGAAGATATAGAGTTTTCTACTTTTATTGATGTTCCTGGAGCTGCTCCAGATATGGAAGTGGATATTAAGACAGCTATTGAATCGATTAAGGCTGAACTGTTGCCGGCAGGAACGGTATTACATCAGAAAGTATTGATTAGTATTCGGGTTTTTGTAGAAGAGATACAGCAGATTTTTGTGGAGATTGGCGAGGGCCCGCTGGTATTAGCCGATAGGGTTATTGGCGAAAACGATAGTCAAACTATGTTAGAAAATATTTTGGAGTTGGATACTCCTGCGATTAAGGTAACTGATATTAGGGCCCGCTTGGAAGATATCAGCACTGAAGTTATTGAGGATAAGGTGCTTGTACAGGGGATTTTGCATAAGCAGATTTATTTTGTAGGCGAAGATAATGTAGAGTATCATCAGCAGGAGAATATACCTTTTAGTGAGTTTGTGGATTTACCTGGGGCTAAATCAGGGATGGAGGTGCAGGTCCATCCACAGATTGAACATATTAAAAGAGAACTGGATGCTCAAGGATTAAACTTAGAGCAGAAGGTAGTAATCAACTTTTTTGTTAAGGTTACTGAGCAGGCTCAGTTGAAAGTAGAGCTGGATGCTAATGGAAAAGAGGTTAGATTAAATCCAGTGCTCGGTGAGGATACAGGACAGATTTTGCATGAGGATACTTTGAGTTTAGATGTACCGGCTATCAAAATCAAGGATATTGAAGTTAGCTTAGAGGAGATAGAGACTCAGCTAGTGACCGATAAAGTAGTATTACAAGGCATTATTCATAAACAGATCTACTTTGTAGGTGAGGATAATGTAGAATACCATCAGCAAGATGAAACTTCCTTTAGTGGTTTTATTGATTTACCAGGAGTTTCTGCTGACTGTACTGATGTTGTTGTGAAAGCTAGAGTAGAGTATGTTAAGCCTATTTTGAATGAAGCTGGTACTGAATTAACTCAAAAAATAGTTATTGAGTTATTCGTTAAGGCCTTCCAAGAGCCAGCAGTTAAGTATCAACTAGCTATGCCGGATGTTTCTTCGTCATTGCAGTTAGCAAAACCTATAAAGCAAGAAAAGATAAAAGAAAGTTGTAATTGGGAAGCAGTAGAAACGGAAGAAGATTTGGTAGAGTCGGAAAGTGATGAATAGTATTAAGCAGGTATCTTAATTGGTACCTGCTTTTTAAATTATTAGTTAGTGATAGAAGGATAATTAGGTGAATATTTATAATTAAAGCTTAAAGAGATTATTATTTATATTTAGGAGGCCAGGAGTATGGTGGAGGGACTTTATGTTTACTGTATTTTGGAGTTGCCGGCTGATTTTGAAATAGACTTACTGGGAGTAGATAAATCTCATAAACCATACATTATTAACTGTGCTGAGGTAGGGGTTTTAGTTAGCCAGATCTCTTTGTTAGACTTTAGCCAAAAGGAGTTAAGTAAGAAGTCTAAAAATCTGGAATGGTTAAGAGAAAAGGTGGGGCGACACGAAGAGATAATTGAAAAGGCAATGGACTGGACGACGGTAATTCCTATTAGCTTTGGTACTATCTTCAAACATCAAATTAAGCTACGAGAAGCCGTTAAACAGATCTTACCAGAAATTAAGAAAAGCTTAAATAAAGTGAAAAACCATAGAGAATGGAGTTTAAAGTTATACTGTGACTTTGAAGAATTGAGAAGTTATATTGTAGATAGTAATTCCCAAATTCAAGAGTTAAAGTGGAGATTAGATAATGTAAACGAAGAGCAGAATTGTTTTTTGGAAAAGAGATTACAGGAGGAAGTGAGCAAGAAAACCGATCAAGAAGCTGAGGAGCTAACTGATTATATATATAATCAGTTAGCAGAGATTGCAAGTAGGGCTCAAATGAATGAGTTGGTAGATATGCAGACCGGCGCTTTAAGTAAACCGATGCTATTAAACTCTGTTTATTTAGTTGATAAGTCTAAAGCTAGTGATTTTTTATTGCGATTAAAAAAATTAAGGGTTTTTTACTTTAATTTAGGCTTTCATTTTTATCATTCGGGCCCTTGGCCTCCCTATAGCTTTTCCAAACTTAAACTGTAATTCTAGAGTTATTTTTATTACTACTTAGACATATATCTTAGTAAGACTGGTGGTGAAAGTTATGGATGAAGATTTCAAAACAAGTGAAAACTTAACTAAGCCCGCTAGGTTACAAAGTAGAAAGCTTATTTTAAATAGATTTACAGGAAGCAAAGAAGTAAATTTTTTAATTAAAGCTAAACTGAATTTAGATATTGAAGTCGAAAAAGTTGTAGATTTGGAGATCAAAATACTGGATTTAAAAGAAGAAATAATTCAAGAACAGCTTTTGATTACCGCTTCAGTCATTTATCGTTTTTCTGTTTTAAAGCAAAGCGGTAAGCTTAAATATTTAGAAGAACGAGGTGAATTTCAAAAGTCTGTTTATTTATCTGATTTAAGCATAGATACAGAAATTTTGAATCAGTTACAAATAAAAGGTTGGGACTTTATTAATGGCAAGAATCTATTATTGCTAACGGTTTTTGTAGCTAATCTAACCCTTTATCGGCCTGAGGAAGTTACAGTCTATACTGCTCAGCAAGGAAAGTTGATAAAAACTAAAGAAAGACTAAAAACCTTAAATAAAAGTTGGCTAATTGAAGACTGCTTTACTTTAGGAATTATTTATCGACAATTAGTTGAGCTTCATAGTCGGGTGGTTAAATCTAAAGTAAAAATAATAGCTGACCAAGCTATTGTTAGTGGTCAGTTGAGCTTTGAACTATACTATATCGATCAAAATGGACAAGAAAAAAGGCTTAATTTAAAGTCACAATTCAATAAATTACTTTCTTTATCATCAGTTGAAGGAGCAAATACAAATTTTGAGTATAGATTAGAAGTAATAGAAATTAAGGCTATGCTTAAAAATGATAAACTAATTTTGCGTCCTTTGCTAAAAATAGTAAGTAGTCTGCAACGGCAATTATTAGTTAAAGTAGCAACTAAACAAAAAGAAAGTCTTAAAAAACTTAAACTGGACTGCTTTTTGGTAGATAGGGTATTAATAAATAATCAACAGAAATTATTACTTATTAATGAAATGTATTTAACTCGCTATGCTAAGCAAATTCAAGAATTAAGAGTTAAAATTGATAGTTATGATCAACAGTTATTAGCTAGTGCTTTTTT
This sequence comes from Fuchsiella alkaliacetigena, assembly GCF_023227765.1. Taxonomy (GTDB): domain Bacteria; phylum Bacillota; class Halanaerobiia; order Halobacteroidales; family Acetohalobiaceae; genus Fuchsiella; species Fuchsiella alkaliacetigena. Next base: position 15,829 of record NZ_JALKBZ010000022.1, on the reverse strand, counting down.
GCTAGAATGTAGATTAAAATATACAATTCAATTTATAGATCAACAAGGAACAGTCCAGCAAATGAATAAAGAGCAGATTACTGAGCAGTTGATTAGTTTAAAAAATAAAAAAAGAGAGCTCGAAGGAAGTAAATTAAACTTAAGTATAAAGGTAAGCCCTCTTGATTTTGAATTATCACACTCTGGTGAAGAAATAGTAGCTAAAACTGCTTTAGAAGTAAGGTATTGTTTATTTAAAAAAGAGAGAGTAACTTTATTAATCAAAAATTGACTTAGAGATTAAACCTTTGAGTAGCTAACTGGGCTCCAGTTGCTTGATAAAGAATAAAGATTAACCTATTCTTATAGAAGTAATCAGTTTTAATTTTGAAGGTATGGATTAAGCTTTCTGTCTGTGAAGTAACCATAATAACTCTATAAGCTCTATACTTAATATCCTCAACTTGAGCGCCGATACTCATTAACAGTAATTCATTACTTTGTAACTCGTTAGCTGATGCTAAAGACATATTATACCTGCTAGCTATTTGATTAGCCCTTGCTAGTTCCGAAAATACGTATATTTGAGGATTAAGAGCAACTTGGCTGGGGTTGATTTCTAGATTATAATAATTAATAGGGATGTACTGAACTGCTGGATAAGGGAATATTTCTTTAGGATAACCAAAACTCATAATTTATTACCTCCCTTCTTAAATAGTGATTTTAACTCTATATTTTATTTTATGAGAACTACCTTCAAATGTGACAATAGACTTATATGGTGAAAATTTCATAAAAAATTGTACACATTTCCATTTTTAATGCATATAGTATAATTGAAAGCTTTTAAGCTTTTATTATGGAAGGAGGAGTAAGTAGATGGGATTGAAGTTTAAAGATGAAGTTGTACGAGTAGAGTTTGTGGTTGGAGAGGATGTAGCTCGACAATCCATTACTGAAGAGTTGACGGTTCCTGAAGAAAAGCCTGATATTGAAAAGATACTGGATGTCACAGCCGAAGTGGTAGAGGTGGAGGCTTTAATTGAAGATGGAGGCGTGGACGTAGATGGTGAAATAAAAGCAGGTATTTTATATGTAGCAGATATACCAGATCCTAAGGAAGCTCAGCAACCGGTTCATTTTTTTAAAGGTTTGCTAAACTTTGGTGATTTTATAGACATTCCAGGAGTAGAAGAGAATATGCACGTGATAGCTGAGGCAGAGGTGACCAGAGTTAGTGCTGAGTTTATTGATGAAAGAACAGTAGAGGTTTCGGTAACTGTTAGTATTTTTGTTAAAGTTACAGAATTTAGGCAGGTTAAATTAATTACTAAAGTATGGGGATTTAAAAAGAAGGATGTAGTGGTTAAAGATGAGCTATTAAAGATAGATGATGTAATAGATGAAAATATAATGACTACTGTAGTAGCTGGAGAAGTAGATATACCTGTAGAGAAGCCGCCTATTGAAAAAATACTGCGGATTCAAGGTGAGTTAATAGATGAGGTCGAGACAGAAATCACCAATGGAGCAGTAGTAGTAGAAGGTACTATTGATGTAGGAATAGTTTATGTAGCTGAAACTATCGAGGGGGATCAGCCAGTACATTTTGCTGAAGGAGTTATTAACTTTTCTGAAGTTATAGATGTACCTGAAGTCTTTGAAGATGATGATTTAAGTGCTTTTGCTGACGTTACTATCAGAAGATTGACTTCTAACATAGTAGATGCTGATACTGCTAGAGGAGAAATAGTAATAGAGATGTTCGTAAAAGTAACAAAGCCTAGACAGGTGCGAGTTGTTACCGATATTAAAAGTAAGTGTGTAAAGTTTGATAGAGAGCTGTTGAGAGTAGAAGAGGTAATTGGAGAAAATATAGTTACCGAAAGGATTACTAGAAATATTAATTTGCCAGCTGGAAAACCAGATATTGAAAGAATATTAGAGGTGGATGCTAGAATATTCGATCCAGTAGCTACTGTAGAAGAGGGGGGAGTCTTAATAGAAGGAGAAATTAAGGGTACCGCCTTATATGTAGCTGATATAGAAGATGAGATGGAGTTTCAACAGCCAGTACATTTTGTGAGTGAGTTTTTTGATTTCCAGAACTTTGTGCAGGTTCCGGGAGCTACAGAAGATATGAATGCTCAGATTGATGTGTCGGTAGCGAATGTAAGGGCTAATTTATTAAATCAGCGCACAATTGAACTAATAATTAGTATTAAAAAGTTTGCTAAAGTACTTCGGTTTAGACAACTAAAGATTATAGCTGAATTAGTAGAAGTGGCTGAAATTGTGGATAGGCCAACAGATGAAAAGCCTTCTTTTACAGTTTACGTTGTGCAACCTGGAGATACTTTATTCAAAATAGCTCGTAGATTTGGAACTACAGTGGAGGCAATTGTGAGAGCAAATAATATTGAAGACCCAGATCGAATTAATGTGGGTCAAAAGCTCTCTATTCCTAAGGGGATAGTAGGTTCTGAAAATTAGTTTAGTTATAGGTTTAAGCTAATATTTTAAGAATTTATTTGCTTTATTTACAACTAAGAGTTGAATATTAATCTAAAATCTGCTAATATGGGAATAACTTAAGCTTTATAGAGGAAAATTACTAGTGATTGTATAAGTAATTTAGTAGTAAATGATTTAAAAATAAATTAAGTATAGGAGGAGTGTTAATAATGGCAAATAATATTACCAAGTCTGATTTAGTTGATCAAATTGCTAATAAAACTGATGTTACTAAGAAGGATACTAAAGAAGTAGTAGATAGCATGTTGGAAGTGATCACAGAAAATTTAGCAACAGAAGCTACTAAACCTAGTGAGGAAAGAGCTAAAGTCCAATTAATTGGTTTTGGCAGTTTTGAAGTACGTGATCGTAGTGCTAGGACAGGGAGAAATCCTCAAACTGGAGAAGAGATAGAGATTCCAGCGCGAACAGTACCTGCTTTTAAGGCTGGTAAAAGCTTAAAGGAACAGGTGAATGTAAAGTAATTGACTTAAAATAATTATAGTTTTAAGCACCACTAATAGTTATTTGTGGTGCTTTTTTCTGATTAACTTCCTGGATGGATTCCATTCAGGAAGTTTTTGCATTAATAACTTATTGACTACTGTTAAAATTGAGAATTAGTTTTAATTGTTAAGCTTAAGAAATTACTTTAACAGGTGCAGGATATAAGAGTTTAATCTAGAAATATATAAAGTAGTAATTAGTATTGATTAATATATAAAGGAGTGACCAGCTATGATCTGGAAGGAAAGGTATAAAATAGGGGTAGAAGAGGTTGATCGACAGCATAAAGAGTTATTTAATCGCTTAAATGATTTTTTGCAGGTAGTTAGAAGTGAGGAAGATATGGAGAAAAAAGCAGCTGAGATTGAAAAAACTTTGAACTTTATGGGAGAATATGTAGTAGTTCATTTTGATTCTGAAGAGGAGATTCAACGAGAATATAACTATCCTGATTATGAAGAACATCGTCAAACTCACGAAAGATTTAAACAGGAGATTATGGAGTTTAAGCAGGAGTTTGAAGCTGATAAATGTAATGAAGAATTAGTTATGGAGTTTAGTGGTAAACTACTTACTTGGTTGATCCATCATGTTGCTGGTGCTGACCAAAAAATTGGCGAGTATGTGGATAATAATTAACTGAAATTGATAAGGAGGAATGAAGATGCAAGCTGATTATGTAAATCCTATCTTTAAAGCTGCTAATGATGTATTTAATAGTATGCTGCAACTAGAGGTTAGTAGAGGAGATCTGGAAACAAATGATAACTTAGTTTCTACCAAGGAAGCTAATATCTCTATTGGAGTTACTGGTGATTTAAACGGTTCTATTCTGTTTAGCTTTCCTGAAGATATGGTCTTAGATATTGTAGAAGGAATGTCCGGAATGGAGATGAAAGAGATAGATACTTTTGTTACTTCAGCAATGGGAGAATTAGCTAATATTATTTGTGGTAATGCTTTGACTACTTTAAATGAAAATAATTATAATTGTGATATTGTCCCGCCGCAAGTACTTATTGGTAAGGGACAAACAGTAGCTATGTCTACTGAGCAGGTATTAACTATTAATTTAGAGACTGATATTGGAGAATTTGATCTTAATATATCTATATCTTAACTATGACAAGCTTATAAATTGAAAAGGAGGGCTACTTATGGCCTTTATTCCCCAGTATAAAGTAAGTAAAATTTGGCGAGCTATTAATAAATACTGTGAAGAGCTGGACTGTTTGGCTGAATGTGTTAAAGACTGCAACTTACACAAGGCTAAAAACTATTTACATCGCTTTACTGAAAATGGACGACAGGTACAGGAAGGTTTAGCAGAAGTGGATTTTAAACGAGAGACTAGGGATTTTGCTAAGTCAAAAATTGAAGACCTTCTGAAGCAAGTAGATGGGATTTGCAAAAGGTGTGGAGTTGATCATCTAGAGGAGTGCTTTGTTAATCGCAGTAGAGAGGCTTTGCAGATGATAGCTTACGATAAGATTTTACCTTTTGATCCTAATGTGCAGCAAAGAAAAATGGATTTAGAGGATTAAAGTAAAACTTTTGCGAGGTGATGTTTATTTCGGATTTAAAGGGAGATTTAACTACTTTAAGTAATATAGAGATAGAGGCCTTGGAGTCTTTGTTGGAGGATACTCCTCCTTTTGCTGCTGCGGAGTTAGCTTCTAGGAAGTTTTTGGAGGAGTTAATAGATATAGTTAAGATGATTGAGAAAGAGGTAGCAGTTTTAGTTAATAGAAGAGGAGAAGTATTGAGGATTAAAGTAGGAAATTTGAGTGAAGACTTTTTTAGAGGAGTAGAGCAGCGGCGTAGTCAACAAAGATTAAGTGGATTAAGATGTATTTATTTAACTTTAGATGAAGCTTTGGATAATAGAATTGATATCTTTTTGCAGAGATATAGACTGGACTTAATTCTACATTTGCCAGTGTTAGTTGATAAAAGTAGCTTAGAGGCTAAAGTATATTATCCTCAACTGGATAGAGGCACTTTAAGCTTAGGAAGTGAACAGCACGGGCCCTATTCACTAGCTGACTTGATGAATATTGATTATTTAGCTAAGGTGCAGAGTTTAGAAAGCCAATTAGAAGCTGTAGAGACGGTGCAGGTGGAAGAATCCAAAGAGGAAAAGGCTATTTTGGTAGGAGTTTTTTTGGCAGACTCTTCTTTGCTGAAAGATGAATCTTTAGCTGAGTTAACTAGCTTAGCAGAGACGGCAGGTATTGAGGTCTGTGCTCGGGCCAGTCAGTATCGTAGTTATCCAGATGTTCGTTATTATCTAGGCTATGGTAAAGTGCAGGAATTAAAAGAGCTTAAGTATGCTACTGGAGCTAATCTGGTGATTTTTGATAATGAGTTAAGCCCTGCTCAACAGAGAAACTTAGAGGAAGAGTTGGGAATTAAGGTGATTGATAGGACGCAGGTTATTTTGGATATCTTTGCTCAACATGCTAATAGTAAAGAGGGTAAGTTACAAGTAGAGCTGGCTCAACTGAAGTACTTATTACCTAGATTGACTGGTAAAGGCGAGGAGCTATCTAGATTAGCCGGAGGGATTGGGACTCGCGGGCCCGGAGAAAGTAAACTGGAAATAGATAGACGTCGAATTCGGGAAAGAATATCCAAGTTAGAAAAAGAGATTCAACAGGTGCAGAAGACTAGAACTACTCAGCGCTCTCGGCGGCACTTACCTACTATTTCTTTAGTGGGCTATACCAATGCTGGCAAGTCTACATTACTTAACTGCTTGACTAAAGCAGGAGCTTTGGTTAAAGATGAGCTCTTTGCTACCTTAGATTCTAACACTTGCAAACTAAAGCTACCCATAGGCCGAGAGGTATTAATTAGTGATACAGTAGGTTTTATTCGCAATCTGCCCCATCAGTTGATTGCAGCTTTTCAAGCGACTTTAGAAGAGGTTCAGGAAGCAGATATTTTGATTCATGTAGTCGATGCTAGTCAAGAGGATTATGAAGCTAGGATAGATGCTGTGCTGGAAGTTTTAAAAGAATTAGATGTATTATCCAAGCCGATAATTACCGTTTTTAATAAAATAGATCTGATAGATGATCCTAATAGCTTAGAGTTAAAGCAACGTTATGTTGAAGAGAGCTTAGCTATTTCTGCTGTTGAAGGTACGGGAGTAGAAAAGCTATTAGCTAAAATTTCTGAGTTAGTTTTAAGTACTATGGTAGAAGTAGAGGTATTACTTCCTTATGCTGATGCTGGTAGTTTAGAGATGATATATAATCGAGGTCAGGTAATAACTGAAGAGTATAAAAACCAGGGTATCTTCATCAAAGCTAGGATTAGTGAACGAGCAGCTAACCTAGTTGATGAAGAGTATATTATTACTAAAAAGAATCTAGATTAATCCTGGCGAATATAAAAAGAAGTGTAGTCTTTCTTTAAATTATACTTATCCGGCTGCAAAAGGTATTCCGTATTACCTAGGAAGAGATACCCATCCTTTCTTAAGGCATTACTTAACTTTTGGGTAATGGTATCTTTGACTTCCTTAGTAAAATAGATAAATACATTTCGGCACAGAATTAAGTCCCAGTTAGAGCCGTAGTTGTCTAATAAAAGATTATGCTGTTTGAACTTAACCTTATTTTTAATATCATTAGTCAAAATATATTTATCATCTTGAGCAGTAAAGTATTTATTGAGGATTTTATCCTCTACTTTTTTTACTGAATTTTCATTATAGATACCTTCTTTAGCTTTTTTTAAGATCTCTCGATCTAAGTCAGTAGCCTGAATTTGAAACCTATCGCTTTTGACATTCATTTCATTAAGGATGATGGCTAAGGTATAGGGCTCTGAACCGTCAGAGCAGGCTGCACTCCAGATCTTAATCTGCTTTTTTTCTTTTAAAAGCTTAGGTAATACTTCATCCTGTAAGTATTTAAAATTTTTGGGATTTCTAAAAAACTCTGAAGTGTTAATGGTAAAATGACTTAAAAACTTTTTTTTAAACTCAGCATCAGTTTTTAGTAAATTAAGACATTCATCATAGTCTTTAACATCTGATTTATCCATTAAACTATTAATTCGGCGTTTAACTCTTTTTTCTTTATAGCTATCTAAATTAATATTTAATGTTTTTGAGGCTTTATCTTTAAATTCTGCAAATTTGAGAGCCATGTGCTTGAGTACTCCTTTCTAAAAAACTTTTAGTTAAATTTTTTATTAATGCAACTACTTAGGTGCAACTCTGACACAGATTGCACAGATAGACACAGATAAGTTCAAAACATTAAAACTTTTTGACGCAGACTAAAATCTGACTAAGTTCTGACTAGATTTTAAAATCCTTTAATTCTTTAATCTCTTATGTTTTAGTCAGATTTTGTCCGAACTTAGTCTGCGTCTAATAGAATTTGAATTTTATCTTTTAACGTTAATGCAATAATGTATCTATAAAGATTAAAACCTGAGTAGTTACCTATTAATAATCATTCAGTTTAAAAGTAAAAAAGTCCTTTATTTATTGAGGAATCTTTATAGAAAATTATTAAGCAACAGGAAGGGGCTGGTAGATATTTCTTTAGAAGTATGTTCCTTAGCTAGTGGAAGTTCTGGTAACTCTATCTATATTGCTTCAGCTAAAAAGAAGCTATTAATTGATGCTGGACTGAGTGGAAAAAAGATCAGTAATAGATTAGCGCAGATAAATATTGAAGGCTCGCAGTTAGATGCTATCTTAATTACTCATGAACATCAAGATCATATTAAAGGAGCGGGAGTTCTTTCCCGACGCTTTGATTTGCCTATTTATGCTACAGAAAAAACTTGGGCCGTAGCTGAGCAAAAACTAGGTAAAATTACTGCTGAAAATAGGTGTGTAATGAATAAGGCTGGTTTGGAGATTGGAGATATAGGGATTGATTGTTTTAGCTTACCTCATGATGCTGAAGATCCAGTAGGTTATGCCTTACATAGCCAGGGCCGAAAGGTAGCTATTGCTACTGATATCGGCTGTATGACTCAAGAACTGCTGGGAAATTTAGCTGAAGCAGAGCTGGTTATTTTGGAAGCCAATCATGATTTGGAAATGTTGAAAACGGGCCCTTATCCTTGGTCATTAAAAAGAAGGATAATGAGTGAACAGGGTCATCTTTGTAATGATGAGGCAGGAGCTACAGCAGTGGAATTAGTTAAAAATTCAGTACAGCGTATATTGTTGGCCCACCTTAGTAAAGATAATAACGTACCGGAATTAGCTTACTTGACTATCAAGAATATGTTGGTAGATGCGGGAATAGATTTAGATGTTGATTTAAAGTTGGACTTTATTTACCGCAATCAAGTAAGTGAGCTATTTCAGGTAGTTTGATTTACTAAGAAGCTACAGGAGGTAAGCTGGAAATGAACTATTTTTTTAGTGATAGTGATTTTCGTAATAATTGGCGCAGCTATTTAATAATGGGCTTGATTGGGGTTATCCTGGGAGCATTAATAGCAGCCTTGATACTACCCAGTTTAGCTAACCAAGAAGATCAAAATTTAGGTGCTAATTTCTTAACTCAGGAAAGCCAGGAAAGTGAAAACTCTCCAAAAGTTAATGACTCCATTGCTCAGGTGGCAGAAGATGTGGGCCCGGCTATAGTGAGAATTACTACTAAAGAAAGACGATCAACATATGATTTCTTTTTTGGAACCAGAGAAGAAGAAGTAGAAGGAGAAGGTTCGGGAGTTATCTTTAGTGAAGAAGGTTATATACTAACCAACAATCATGTAGTTCGCAGGGCAGATCAAATCAGAGTCTTTTTAAATGAAGGCGAACAGGAACAGCGTGAATTTACGGGAACAGTGGTAGGCAGGGATCCAATTACCGATTTAGCTGTGGTTAAAGTTGAAGGAAAGGATTTACCGGTGGCTCAATTGGGTAATTCCGATGAATTAAGAGTAGGCGAAACGGTAATTGCTATCGGCAATCCTTTTGGCTTTGCTAATACTGTAACTACTGGAGTAGTAAGTGCTATTGGGAGACAGTTAGAGATACAGCCGGGAACTGAATTAACCGATATGATTCAGACCGATGCTGCTATCAACCCTGGTAATAGCGGGGGAGCTTTATTAAACAGGCAAGGACAAGTGATTGGAATTAATACAGCTATTATTCGGGGAGCTCAAGGTTTAGGTTTTGCTATTCCGATTAATACTACTCAACAGATTGCTCAGGAGCTGATAAATGAGGGTAAAGTAATCCGGCCTTGGTTAGGCATTTATGGAGTTACGGTTAACCAAAGTTTAGCTAGAGATTATAATTTAGAACAAGAAACTGGAGTCTTTGTAGCTGAGGTAATAGAAGATAGCCCAACTGATAGGGTAGATTTACAGCGAGGAGATATTATTAAAAGTATTGGTGGAGTGGAGATAACTACCATGTCTCAATTGAGAAATCAGTTAAGGAATTTAGAAGTAGGAGCAGAAGTAGATATATCTTTTTATAGAGAAGGAGAATTAAAAGAAGTTAGACTGGAGTTAGATTCACGTCCAGCAGCAGAATAAAGTAAAGCCAGCTTAGGCTGGCTTCTTTTAATGTTTGCTTTGAGGGGAGGGCTTAATTTATGAAAGTTAATTTAATAGCAGTAGGTAGTCTAAAAAGTGATTATCTCCAGTTAGGAGTAGCGGACTTTGAGAAGCGATTACAAAACTATGTAGATCTAAAAATAGTAGAAGTTAAAGCTAAAAAGATAAGAAAGAATCTCAGTCAGGCTCAAAAGGAGCAGTTAAAAGAGGAAGAGGCTGAAAAGTTAATAGCTAAGTTAAGTAATAGTTCTTATAGTATAGCTTTGGATTCTCAGGGCAAGCCAATGACTTCTGTGGGTTTGGCTAAGTCTATTGGCAATCTTCAGGTACAGGGCTATAGTGAATTGGACTTTATCATCGGTGGCACTTTAGGACTGCATGATTTGATTAAGGAAGAAGCAGATTACTTACTGTCGCTTTCGCATTTGACTTTTACTCACGAGATGGTTAGGTTAATTATCCTAGAACAGATCTATCGAGCTTTTAAGATTATTAACGGTGAGGAGTATCATCGTTAAAAGTTCAGTTAATAGTTAATAATTAAGAGTTAATAGTTGGAGTTCAAAAGATAAAGCAATATTGGTATACTGTTTCGTTGGTGCAGGAGGCCAAATGGATGTTTAACGCTAGAAAAGTTTATTTTAGTACTTCTAAGACTCATCTCCACTCAAATAAAAGCAAGCTAATTTTAATTAGAAAAATTAGCTAAACCAGCTTTTATTTGAGCTCCGATTCGTCAAGAAGCACTAAAAAATAAACTTTAATATCGCTTATAAACACCCATTTGGCCGTGCTGATAACGTAATCGTTTTTCACGATATCAATTAATTTCTTAGGGATGTTTAGGCGCGGAAATCTAGCTTTTTGTTGTTTTTGCTGGTTGATCTTCATACTGTTTCGTTGATCGTGCTGATAACGAAAACTTGCAAGTTGATATGTTTCAAAGAGCGACTCTTAAAATAGCCCGGAGGCACGGATGCCGGGAGGGCTATTTTTGAGAGTGAAGGAGGCAGGACGCCGACTGAACGGCAAGTGCTTGAAACATATCAACTAGCTCAAGCTTTCGATAATAGCTATATCGGGAACGAAGCAATAGAACGATAATAATTTATAATTTCTCCCTATTAATCATCAAAATATTAATCAACTTTGATATACATCACAGAAGTTATGCAAATAAAAGCCTATAATATACTTACAGTAAAAAAAGAAGCAAAAAAATAAGGAGGCGTTTATAAATGTTATCTAAACTTTTTGGCGGCAAGCAGGAGGAAGAAACTAAGCAGGAGACAAGAAATATGTTTTGTTATCAATGTCAACAGACACCGAGTGGCGGTTGTACTAAGATAGGTGTTTGTGGTAAGGATGAAGACTTAGCTAGTGTGCAGGATACTATTATTTTTGGCTTAAAGGGAGTTTCGGCTTATGCTACTCACGCTAGAGAGCTAGGCTATACTGACCCAGAAGTAGATGCTATTATTCAAGAAGGCTTATATTCTACTTTAACTAATGTTAACTTTAATCTTGAGGAAACAATTGGCATGGCAATGCGAGTAGGAGAGGCTACTACTAAGGTGATGGATCTTTTAGATGAAGCTCATACAGATGAGTTAGGTCTACCTGAGCCAGTAGAGGTACCTCAAAATGAGATCAAAGGTAAGGCGATTTTAGTGACTGGACATAATCTGCGAGCTTTAAAGAAACTATTAGAGCAGAGTGAAGGTAAAGGGGTTAATATCTATACTCATTCAGAAATGCTGCCGGCTCATGCTTATCCAGAGCTAAATAAATACGATCATTTAGCAGGGAATGTAGGTAAGTCCTGGACTGACCAACGCAAGCTATTTGCTGAATTTCCAGGGGCAATCTTAGGTACTACTAACTGTGTACTACCGATTAGAGATGGCTATGAAGATCGCTTCTTTAGCTATCAGTTAACCGGTTTAGAAGGAGTAACTAAGATTGAATACGATAATTTTGAACCTTTAATTGAGAAAGCTCTGGAACTACCAGCGGGTAATAAGGAGTCCGCAGAGACTTTAATGACTGGTTTCCATCATTCTAATGTATTGGAGTTAGCTCCAGCTATTATTGAAGCTGTGGAAGAAGGAAAGATCAGTAGATTCTTTGTGATTGCTGGTTGTGATACTCCAGGTTCTAGTAACGATTATTATCGAGAGTTAGCTAAGGCGGTACCGGAAGACTGTGTAATCTTAACTACAGCTTGCGGTAAGTTTAACTTCAATGATTTAGATTTTGGTACTGTACCAGGGACTGAGATTCCTCGTTATTTAGATTTAGGGCAGTGTAATAACTCTGGTTCTGCAGTTAAAATTGCTCTTGCTTTGGCTGATGCTTTTGACTGTGGAGTTAATGAGTTGCCTTTAAGTATAGTTTTATCCTGGTTTGAACAAAAGGCAGTTGCTATTCTCTTAGGTCTTTATAACTTAGGTGTGCAGGATATTTATGTGGGCCCTACTCCACCGGAGTTTTTAAGTGAAACTGTAGTAGGCTTTTTACAGGAGAACTTCAATCTCCAGTTAACTGGAGATCCGCAGGATGACTTAGCAAAAATGTTAGGCTAATTTAAATTTAAAGACTCAAGGCCTTCACTGAATTAAAGTGGAGGTCTTTTTTTATTTTGGATTCTTTAGAGGAAAATCGAGTTTTAAACTGAATATTTGTAATAGGTATTAATTTAGAAGGAGTGAATGCCAGTGACTGAAAATGAAGATTTAATTTTTGCTTTAGATATAGGGACTAGAACTGTAGTAGGAGTTGTATTTGAGCAATTGGAGGATAGATTAGTGGTTAAAGGGGCTAAAACTTTAGAGCATCAGAGTCGTTCTATGTTGGATGGGCAGATTCACAATGTGCCTGAAGTGGCAGCTAAAGTGAAAGAGATTAAGTTAGGCTTAGAAGAAGAGTTGGGAATAGAACTACAAAAAGTAGCTATTGCTGCTGCGGGTCGGGCCTTGAAGACGGTGGAGAGTGAATTTGCTCTGGAGTTTGAAAGCAGTAAAGAGATTACTGCTGAGGATATCAGGACTTTGGAATTTACTGCTGTGCAGCGGGCCCAGGAAAGATTAATGGATCAGGATGAAGTAGCCTACCATTTTGTAGGCTATAGTACTATTAAGAACCGATTGGACGAAATGGTAATTAATGATCTTTTAGGTCAGCGGGGAGCTAAGATTAGTGTACAACTAGTAGCTACCTTTTTGCCGCGAGTAGTAGTGGACTCTTTGCTGACAGTAATTAAGCAGGCTGACTTGGAAGTAGATCACTTAACCTTAGAGCCTATTGCTGCTTCTACTATCTTGATTCCGCAACATATGCATGACTTTAATTTAGCTTTGATAGATATTGGAGCAGGAACTGCTGATATTGCTGTTACTCAGGACGGCTCTATAATTGGTTATGCTATGGTGCCGGTAGCTGGTGATGAGATTACAGAAGCTATCTGTGATGCCTATATGTTGGATTACCATACAGCTGAAAGAATTAAGCGTCAGTTGACTGAGAAAGAGACGGTGAAAGTAAAGGATATTTTAGATCAAAAGGTGGAAGTAGCTACTCAAGAAATTATGGGTAGGATTGAGCCTAAAGTAGAAGAGTTAGCTAAGCTAATTGCTGAAGAAATTATTGATTTAAATCGTCAAGAGCCTCAAGCGGTTATCTGTTTTGGAGGCGGCAGTCTTTCACCATTATTTAAGGATAAACTAGGTCAAGCTTTAAATTTAACTAGTAATCGAATAGGGATTAAACATACAGTTGATTCTCATTATGTTGAAGGAGGAATTGAAGGTTTAGCAGTTTCTCAAGAGATAACTCCATTAGGGATTGGAGTTAGTAGCTTTCTCAATCAAAATAAGGCTAACTTCTTAGACGTGAAGGTTAATCAGGAATTGATTCATCTCTTTACTTTAGGTGAGGCTAAAGTGGCGGATGCTTTATTAGCAGCCGAAATTGATTTTAAGGACTTAGAGCCGACATTAGGCTTAGCATTAACAGTAGAGGTTAATGGGGAGGTTAAGATAATTCCGGGACAGCCTGGTACTGCGGGAAAAATCATTTTAGCAGGAGAAGAAGTGGAATTGGATACTCCGATTAGTGATGGAGCGGAGATAGAAGTAGAGTTTGGAGAAAAAAGCCAACCTGGACAAGGAGTAGTAGCTGATGTGGTGCCGGAAATAGAGGCTAAAGAAATAGAAGTCAATAACCAGCCAGTGTTATTGGAGCCCAAGTACTACTTAAACGGTCAAGAGACTACTTTAGATGCTTCTCTTGCGGATAGAGATGAAATAACCTATCGTGAATTCAAAACGGTAGAAGATGTAATTACTGAGCTGTGGGAGCTGGATTTAGCTAAACTTAAACAGGAAGTGATTAACTATTCAGTTAATGGTAAAGCTAAAAAAGAAGTATTTAGTAATTACCAATTACAGCTAAATAATCAAGAGGTAGGATTTGATGCTGAAATTGAGACAGGAGATAGACTTTTTTTTGAGTTTGAAGAAGAGCTTAGAGATAGTTTAACTGTAGAAGAGGCTTTAGAGGGGATGAAGATTGAATCAGAATTAGAGCTTATAATTAATAATCGCAGCTTAGAGATTCCTAATTCTAACTTTAAGTTATTGAAAAATGAGGAGGAGACTACTTTTGAGGCTAAGGTAGAGGATGGTGATCAAATTACTTATCAAATAGCAGGGATGACTATTAGACAGGTTTTAAACTATATTAACTATAACCTTTCCCCTCAAACCGAAGATAAAATGTCTCTTAAAAAGAACGGTCAGCCTGCTCAGTTAGAAGAGCTGGTAAGTAGTGGTGATAAAATAGATATTCAATTATCTAATAGCTCAACTAAAGATAAGTTAAATGCTAATCAAAGTGAAAGTGAAACTGAAAATAAAAAAGCCTAACCAAAAGGTTAGGCTTTTATATGACGATTAGTTCTTCTGGGGCCGTAGTTAATTTTTCAGGCTTATCTTCAGTTACTAGATAGGTATTTTCAATGCCAATAACACCTATTTCAGGAACTAATAATTTAGGCTCTAGAGCTACAACCATTCCCGGTTTTAGAGGAAAGTCTAATCCTTTAGCTAGAAAAGGGAACTCGTTTAACTCCAATCCTATTCCGTGGCCTACATATTGAGCTTTATTTTCTCCATGGCCCATAAAGTATTCTTCAACTTCGAACTCTGTGGCTAACTCTACTCCTTTAGTATAGAGTGTTTGCCAGCTATAATCTGGAGTTAGATACTTACTTAGTCTGCTTTCCATCTCCATCATTTGTTGATATGTTTTTTTAAGATAAGCATTAGGTTCACCGATAATGGCTAATCGAGTTTGATCGGCATAGTATCCTTGATGATGGCCTAAGTAGTCGATTAGTATCGTTTTTCCAGTAGGAATTTTTTGTTTAGAAGCTCCAATGCCGAGACTACTGTGCACTCCTGCTCCTCCAAAAGGAGCATCGGTTTTGATAGGAAGCTTTGCATTAGCTCCAGCTACGCAGATTCCCATTGGAATTTCATTATTTAAACCTCTCATTCTGATTAAACCGGCGTGTCCTTTTTGGCGTAAGTACTGTTCTATTAAAGCTGATAGTTCTAATTCGCTAAAGCCAGACTTTAGCTTGTCAGCTACTAGATTTGGAATCCCCTTTAACTTATCGGCAGCCCTTTTAATCTTTTTGATTTCATATTCGGACTTAATCATTTTAACCTGTCTAATTAAAGTAGTTATACTGCTCAAAGAGTCGGCTTGACAGATATTCTGTAGTTTAGCCGCTTCTTCGTAGGCTACTACATCCAGTTCTAAACCTAGATTTTGGGGTAGCTTAATCTCCTGCTTTTTTAAAATCTCTGGTATCTCTTTAGAGCTTTTAAAGGTGATTATTTTTTCTAAATTTGATTCTTTGCTAGCTCTATCAAGTCCTTGGCGGACTAACAAAAGCGGTTGGCCTTGCTGAGGGATAAATAGGTATTCGGCTTGGATAGTTCCTGAAAAGTAAAACAGATCTGCATTTTCGATAATTACGGCTAAGTCAACTTCTTTGTTACTCAATTTTTCTTGAAACTTTTCAATTCGGTTATTTAACTCTGTTTCTGGTACTGTATTCAACTTTTATTCCTCCTTCCAAATGTAGTTAAGGTTAAGTTTATCATGTTCAATATGATATGTAAATAAGCCATAGTGTAAAATAAGTATAGGTAAATTTAGTATAAAAACTAGAAAAGGGACTCCTCTTTTGATAAAGTGTTAAGTG
>NZ_JALKBZ010000021.1 GCF_023227765.1 Fuchsiella alkaliacetigena | reverse complement strand
ATTCCACATAAAAGGCTAAAATAAAATGGTATTTTTATACTATTGAAAACTACTATTCACTTATGCGGAATATGGGTAATAACTACTGAAGAAGTAGTATTTTTTCTTTGGAAGGACAGTTATTGTCTATCCCTAAGTGTTATAATTTATTATATAAAATAACACAACAGGAGGAGATAATTATGGTTAAGTTGATTAGAAGAACTAAGTACTTGGTTTTAATATTAATCTTATCTTTAGTAGTAGTTCTTTTGGTAGGTTGTAACCCCTTTAATAGCAATGGTAATAACAATAATGATGAAGGAGTAGTTTGGGAAACACATGAAACAGATTACTATGCCTTTCAATATCCACCAGAATGGGATATATATTATGAAGATCAAGCAGACTACTTCGTAGAAATTGTACCTGACCTTGAAAATGATGAGGATAGCTTTGTTTTTTCTGTTGAGTTACTTAAGGGAGAAACTATGGAAGAGCTAAAAGAAGATTTAGAGGACTTATTAGAGGAGATGGAGGCTAATGAAGATGAAACTATTATTAATGGAGAAAACACTGATCCAGAAGACTATCAAACTATAATAAATAATTATCCAGCTTACATAATAGAGTATAAGGTAGGAGATTTAGAGTCTAATTTGAGAAAAAGCTGGATTTTTATTCACGATAGCGAAAATGACTTAACTGCTGATGTGCTTTATTCTGGAGAGGAAGATGATTATGATAATAATTCAGAAATAGCAGGGAAAATGGTAGAATCTTTTAAATTTTTGAAGTGAATGGTTTTTATATAGAAGTTAGTTGAATCCCAAATATTAATAGTCTACCTTCATTAATGAAGGTAGATTATTATTTTTCAAGGCAAAATAAAGATTGCGAATTATATCCCTAAGTAATTTTTGCTTTTAATTCCCATAAAAGTTAGATATAATAAAGGTAGTTAACTTAAGGAGCTGATAAGATGAGTTTAAAAAAGCTGGCGGTGGGGATTAGTGATTATAAAAAATTAATAGATGAAGACTGTTATTATGTAGATAAGACCTTATTGATTAAAGAAGTAATGACCAGCGGTGAGGTAATCTTAATTACCAGACCGCGCAGATTTGGTAAGACCTTAAACCAATCGATGCTCAGATACTTCTTTGAAAAGAGCGAAGGAGATAATAGCTATCTATTTCAGGATAAAAAAATCTGGCAGAAGCAAGAATTCAGGGAAATGCAGGGCCAATATCCAGTAATCTATCTCAGCTTTAAAGATCTAAAGAGTAGGAATTATAGTGAGAGTTACGAAGAACTAAAACTAATAATCGCTAAAGAGTATCAAAGACATGACTATCTATTAAAAAGTGATAAAATGAGCGAATATGAAATCAAAGAGTTTCAAGAGGTGCTTCATGGACAGGCTAGTCCAGCAAAATATAAGTTTAGTTTAAGTAATTTATCCGAATATCTAGCTAAGCATCACGGTTTAAAAACTATCTTATTGATAGATGAGTATGATACTCCTATCATGGCAGCGTATAATAATAGCTATTATGAGCAGTTTATTGACTATTTTAAAGTATTTCTAAGTGCCGCTCTAAAAGATAATCAATATCTGAAAAAAAGTGTTTTAACAGGCATCACTCGGGTGGCAAAGGAAAGTATATTTAGTGGTTTAAATAATTTAAAAGTTTCCACTGTATTATCAGACTTTTATAATGATAAGTTCGGCTTGACAAGAGAAGAGGTTTTAGAATTAGTAGAGTATTATGGATTAAAATCTAGAGAGGAAGAAATAATAACTTGGTATGATGGTTATAATTTCGGCGGGATAGAGATATATAATCCCTTTTCTATAATTAATTTAGCAGATAATGAAGGAAAGATCCAGGAGTACTGGATTAACTCAAGCTCTAATCAATTGATAAAAGAATTAATCAGAAAGAGCAGTGCGGAGTTTAAAGATGGAGTTTTAAGACTAATTGAAGGCCAAGAGATAAGTTCAGATATAGAAAAAAATCTTGTTTTTAACGAGATAGACGGTAGAGAAGAGAATATCTGGACACTTTTATTATTTAGTGGTTACTTAAAATGGGTAGAGCATGTTAAAGAAAGAGAGTATAAATTAAAAGTGCCAAATCAAGAGGTGATGTTCTTTTATCGTTATACGGTGCAAAATATATTAAAAGATCAGAATATAGAGCTAGAAAGTATGATAAATGAATTATTACTGGGCCATATTAAGCAATTTAAGAAAGACTTTAAAGAATTGACTAGAGAAACATTGAGTTATTTTGATACTGGAGAGAAAAATCCAGAAAAGTTCTATCATGGTTTAGTATTGGGGATGGTAGTAGGATTAAAAGATAGATACATAATAAGAAGCAATCGCGAGACAGGCTATGGCAGAGCAGATGTGATACTTATTCCCCGGGCTAAAAAGGAAAAAGGGCTAGTAATAGAGTTTAAAAAATATAATTTAGATAAAGATAGAGATTTAAAAGATAGTGCCCTTAAAGCTCTGAAGCAGATAGATGAAGAAGGCTATGAAGCGACTATTAAAGCTTATGGAGTGAGTGAGATAATTAAGGTTGGGATTGCATTTAAAGGGAAGAAGGTAGAAATAGTTAGTAATCTTGATGGAGAAAAAGTTTTAAGTAAGGAAGAAGAGATTGCTAAGAATTTGTTAGCAAGTGGAGTAGATATAGAAGTAATAGCTAAGACAACAGGACTTGAGGAAAAGGAGATTATTGATTTAGATTTTTAAATCAAAGACAGGCCCGATTTTTCTAAGGCTGATAAATGGAATCCGGTAGTAAAGACCTTGGCTGCTATGTTAATTAGCTATTAAATAAATAAGAACTTAAAAAGATTACTAACTTATAAATGCAAGGACAATAGCTGTCTAGCTACTTATGTTATAATTGGTATTGAATAGGGTTGGAAATCGGTCGAATAAATGGCTAATAAACTTTAGGGGGGAGCTTAACATGAAGGGAATAGATATTCTAGAACAGCAGCTAGAAGAGGAATATCAGCAGCTTAAAGATTCGATTCAAAAGCCTAATATTTTGCTGATAGGTGGGACAGGCGTAGGTAAAAGCTCACTAGTTAATCTTATCTTTGGTGAAGAACTGGCTGAGGTAGGTACGGGAGAGTCGGTAACTGAACAGATTAATATCTATCAGCAGCAGGATATTCCAGTAGTTCTCTACGATACGGTGGGTTATGAAATAGGTACTGAAAAGCAGGCGGAGTTTATGGAAAAAGTAGTTGATTTCGCTATTGAGGAAGGAAAATCGGTGGAGGATAAGATTCATCTGGTCTGGTATGTGATTGATGCTAGTGGAAATAGAGTAACTGAGTTAGATTTAAAGGTGATCAAAAAGATTTATCAGGCTGGTATTCCGATTGGAGTTTTATTTAGTAAGGCTGACTTGGTAACTAAAGATGAACTAGAGGCTTTGGAAAAGGAAGTCTTAGCTGAACTGCCTAATCTGGCTACCTTTAACTTAACAACTATGAAATTACCGGAGTTAGCTTATCTGGATTTAAAGAAGCTGCTTAATTGGTCACAGCAGAGACTGCCGGAGGCTTTAAGGATAGGCTTTATTAAGGCTCAAAAGCGAAATCTGGAGTTAAAGAAGGAAAAGGCTAAAAGTATAATTGTCCAGCATACTAGCGGTTCGGGAGCTGTGGCTTTTACTCCCATTCCCTTTTCTGATGCGCCGGTCTTATTGGGTAATCAGGCGGGAATGTTGGCCCGAGTGTTAAATGTTTATGATTTGGAGGGACTTTTAAAGCAGTTTAAAGGTTTAGTCGGAACTTTAGGGGTAGGAAAGATTATCTCTAGTTCGGGTATCTGGTTGGTGGCTCAATTAGTTAAGTTTGTACCGCTTAAAGGAGCAGTAGTGGGCGGGATGATTTCGGCTAGTGTAGCGGCAGGAATTACTTCGGCTATGGGTTTTGCTGTTTCTGAGCTTTGTTATAATATTTCTAAGCTGGCTATAGAGGGTAAGGAAGGGGAGTTGAAGCATTTACTTAGAAATTTAGAGCCTTTAATGAGCCGGCTTTTTAAAAGCCATTTTGAAAGTGAGACTGATGAAGTAGGGGTGGTAGATGTATGAGGGCCCGCTACAATGTAGCAGTAGTCGGTAAGACAGGGGTAGGTAAAAGCAGCTTTATTAACTATCTATATGGAGCTGAGGTTAAAGAGGTAAGCAATAGCCGACCGGTAGAGCACGAGGGCTTTGAAAGTGTGGATATGGAGCTGGATGGACTGGCAATCAGGATTTTTGATTCCTACGGCTTAGAAGCTGATAAAGCTGAACAGTGGCTGGCAGATTTGGAAGAGGAGTTGGCTAAAAGGAGTATTGAGGAAGATATAGAGGACTGGTTTCATACTATTTTTTACTGTATTGGTACTGGTAAGGCTCGGATTGAGGAGTATGAGTTGGAGATTATTAGCAAGTTTTTGGAGGAGAATTACCAGGTGCAGATAGTCTTTACTAAAGCTGATCAGAATAGAGGTAATCAGCTCCAGCAGTTAAAGGAGTTAATCAAAGCTGAGTTAGAGGCAGATTTGACTGTGCTGGAGGTCTGTAGTGAGGAAAAAGAACTGTTAAGCGGTAAGAAAATTGAGCCTAGAGGTAGGAAAGAAGCTATTAAAGCTATTAAGGATGGTTTTTGGGATTCTATTCTTGGGCGCCTTCCTCCTAGATGTGAAGTGCAACTGTTAGCTATAGTTAGTGATTATTTTGCAGAGTTGAGAGAGAAAGTGAAGACTGAACTGGGACTGCTGAATCAAAGGAGAGTGATTGAAGATTTGCAGGCTGATTTAAAGAGTTTTGTGACTGATTTAAGTGAGCAACGAATAAATGAGTTGGTATTGAGAAATTTACGGGAGATGGTTAATCTATTTAGCAGCTTTGCTGAGTCTCTAACGGGGATTAGTCAGTTTGAGCGGGATTTTGAGTGTAGAATTCAGTTTCCGGACTTTGATGATTTAACGCGGAAGATGATTGATTTAGGGATTATCGGTGGAGTAGCTGGAGGAATGAAGTTAGCTGGCGGGGGAATGGCTTTGAAAGCATTGGCTGGGGGTAAGATTGCTGGTTTGGCTCTGTTGAAGGGAGTTTTCCTGCCTGCTTTGCCGATTATAGCGGCTGGTTTGCTGATTAAGAAGGGCTATACGGAGGATAAGATTTTGGATAGTTTGGAGCAAGCTGAAGAGAGTATTAAGAAGGAAATTAGGGAAATAGGGCCGGAGATTGAGAATATTGTGAGTGAGGTTAAAGAGGATTATGATAGAATTGAAAATTAAGAGAGCTTCTAATTTTTGAAGCTGCTGGGAGGAATAGGGCCCTATTCCACACCTAGAGCCCTATTTTTAAAAACTATATCTCTTTCAAAGCTTCATAACGAGACTTCAATAACTCTTCATGCCTTATTTCATCTTTGATCAACTGTTCAAATAATGCTTTAGCTTCCTCCGTATCAGCTTGGGCCTTTAACTTTTTATACTTTTTTTGAGCTGCTTGTTCATCTTCAATAGCTTCTAATATACCTTCTAAAACCTCTTCCATAATCATTTCACCTCCTGCTATCTATAATAATTTATTATAGAAATTTTAAAGCGAAAATCTGAGCACCTGCATTATTATAGCTAATCAGTTCAAAGAAGGAGTTCTCCAAAGCTAACTTTTGTTCTTCTTTGCTTGAGCAGAAGTTAAGCTCTTTGTTAAGATGAAAAGCAGTTTTTTGATCAATTAGGCTCAGATAGAGATACTGCTCAGGCTGATGGATTATTCTGAGTCTGATTTCTTGCTTTGAATCAAATTGATTAGTAGTTTTCAGAGCCCTGCTTAGTAGCTTTAAAAGTGCCTCTAATAATTTTTGTTTTAGCTTAGTATTTAGTTTTAATTCATTTTCGAGGCGTTTTTGAATTTCATTGTTAGATTTTTCGAGAATTTCACAGGTGACCTTACTTTGCCAATCGATAGTTTGACCATTAATTCTGTCAATAGCTGCAAAAGTAATATCATCTTCTGGACTTTGCCCATCTATAAAATTAATAAACTCTTCTTTAATCTTACTAACTAAAAAAGGAGCAGGGAGTTGACTATGTTCAATTATTTTTTCAGGCAAAACATCAGCAAAGAGTTTATCCTTTCTTTTTTCATCGACTAGACCATCGGTGCAGATAAAAAGAGAACTATTTTCTGCAAAGTTTATTTTATGATCTCTTAGCTTGAGCAGTTCAACATCGAAAGTAGTAGAGATTGGCAGGCCTCCGGTTTCTATTTCCTTTAAGTTATTGTTTTCATCAAGCAAATAGAAAGGAAAATGAAAGCCAGTAGCTGCATAGGTAAAGGTATTATTTTTTAGCTCCAGTACTCCGGCTATAATACTGATAGTATAGTCCTCTGCATAGTTGGCTGAGCGATACTGCTCATCGATATACTTTAGAATTTCTGCCGGAGAAACCTTTTCTCCTTCATTGTGGTGTAGTTTAAAGTAATTTTCAATAGCTTCGTTGACAAACATAGCTAAAAAGGCACTATCTATTCTATGACCTGAAACATCAAACATATAAAAAAAGTACTGATCAAAAAATATATTTAGTGAGCCGTGCTCTACCTTAAAAAAGTTATAATAGTCTCCTCCCAGATGTTGAGCTGGACTAAAACAGGCAGCAATGGAGTAGTTATTAGGCTGAGGAAGCTGTTTGGGAATAGAGTTTTGGTGAATGGAACGGGCCTGCTCTAGGTCTTTTTCTTGTAGAGATTTTAGTTTAACTAATTTCTGTTGTTGTTTTAGAATTTCTTGGCGATAAAGATAATTTTGATAGATTTTCAAGCTAAGGAGGATTAAAAGTATTAATATTATGAGTATATAAATATTATTTAACATATTTATAACCTACTTTCCATTTACTTACTAATGGATTGTTTCTTTATTATTGAGATAATTCCTGCATAAAAGCTATTGAAAGTGTTAATTGAGATTAAAAGTGTTGTTTTAAAGAAAAGATAATAGTTAGTAAGGATAGGTATTTAAGTTGAGTTTTGCAGGGAAAATCTGAATCTATCGAGTATTATTGTTATACTAAGGAGGTTTAATCAACAAATGGATAGTATAGAAAAAGCTGTTTCATTGATTAAGAAAAGCAATTATACTATAGCTTTTACCGGAGCTGGCATATCTACTGAAAGTGGAATCCCTGATTTTCGTAGTTCCGGTGGGCTTTGGGAGGAGGTAGATCCTCAGCTTTTTACAGCTCAAAATTTTATTGAAAATCCAATAGAGTTTTATGAATTGGCTTTACCACTTTTTAAAGAGATCAAAGAAGCAGAGCCTAATCCAGCCCATTTTGCTTTAGCTGAACTGGAGGCTGCTGGAGATATTGAGGCAGTAATTACTCAAAATATAGATAATTTACATCAACAGGCAGGTTCAGAATCGGTACTAGAAATTCACGGTCATCTACGAACTGGGAGCTGTCAGGGCTGTGCAAAGGAATATAGTTTTGCTGAGATAGAAGAGCTAATGCAAAAGGACGGGCCCTATTGCTTGGACTGTCAAGGACTGATCAAACTAGATATAGTTTTCTTTGGTGACTCTTTAACTACAGAGTTTATGGAAGCTAGAAAGTTAGCTAGCCAAGCTGAATTACTAATTGTGATTGGTTCCAGTTTGGAGGTTAGTCCAGCTAATCTTTTACCGCAACTGGCTGATAAATCATTAATAATCAACTTATCTACTACTCCCTTTGACAGCCAGGCTGAAGTAGTAATTAATGATTCTGCAAGTAGGGTGCTGGCTGAAATTGCTGAATTAGCATAGTATAGATAATTTATTGATTTTTTTCTTCGTCTTTCTTTACAAATATTCTTAAAATTCTGTATAATGATTAATATAGGATGTTAAGGAAGGCGGTGAAAAATAGTGAATATTACTATTTTAGTGAAAGAATTATTGGATTTTAGAAAAAATATCAATAGAAAAGGAAGACTGTTAAGTATTGGTGATATTCACGGTAACTTTACTGCTTTAATTAAACTATTAAGTCAAGTAAACTTTAATCCGTTTTTTGATAAGCTGATTATTCACGGTGATTTTATAGATAGAGGAGAAAATTCTAGGAAAGTAGTTAAATTTTTAAAACGCTTATCTATGTTTAAAAGTGTGCAAGTACTTAAGGGAAATCATGAGCAGTTAGCTATTAATTTTTTAGATAGGAAGGACTTAGATGGTTCAGATTTTCTGGATTATGGTGGTGATAAAACTGCCCAAAGTTATGGTCAGCAAGTTAGAACTTTTGACCAAGCAATGAAGCTTTTGAATCATCAAGAGTTTGTGCAAGATGTGAACTGGTTTAAAACTCTGCCTACTAAATTGGAAACTGAAAAATATATATTTGTTCACGCGGGACTAAGACCTTGTGTAGATAAGGAAGAACAGCAAGAAGAAGATATGCTGTGGATTAAAGATGATTTTATCGAAGCAGATTATGATTTTGGTAAAAAGGTTGTAGCCGGACATAATCCTCAGGATGAAGTGGTATTTAGAAAAAATTCTATATTAATTGATACCGGTAGCTCCTTAGCAGGTGGTCAACTTTCTTGTGTAGATTTGACTAATCAGAAGATCTATGTTGCTTAGTAAAGTAAAAGACGCTCTTCTTGTTTTGCTTAGAAGAGCGCCTAGATCTATCTGATAGTCCTTAATTTTTGGATTCTTTCTTCGGTAGGAGGATGGCTACTAAAAAGCTTACTTATTCCACCTCGACCGGAAAAAGGATTGATAATGAACATATGCGAGGTAGCTTGGTTGACTTTCATTTCTCTATTTTGAGCATAATTTTGCATTTTTTGGAGAGCACTGGCTAAGCCATCGCCTTTGCCGGCTATCCGAGCTCCTTCTTCATCAGCTAAGTATTCTCGGGAACGAGAGATAGCCATACGGATAATTATTGCTGCCAATGGTGCAAAGACCATTGCTATTATTTGGATTAAAGCTCCTTTATTATTACTGCGGCGACGTCCGCCAAAGAGCATTTGAAACCTTCCCATACGAGCTAAAAAAGCTAAAGCTCCGGCCATTACGGCGGCAATGGTGCTGATTAAGGTATCTCTATTTTTGATATGAGCTAATTCATGAGCAATAACTCCTTCTAATTCCTCTTTGTTTAGCAGTCCCATAATGCCTTCCGTTACTGCTACTACTCCGTTATCTGGATTACGACCAGTAGCAAAAGCATTAGGCTGATTGGAAGGAGTAATATAGACTCTGGGCTTAGGAATTCGAGCTTTATTACTCAGTTTGCGTACCATTTCGTGGATTTCCGGAGCTTCTTTTTCGCTTAAAGGACGAGCTTTGGTCATCTTAATAGCAATTTTATCGCTATGCCAGTAACTGAGCACGTTAATAACTAGAGCAAAGATGAAAGCCATAATCATTCCTTGTTCTCCGGCGATAGCTCCACCTAAAAAGATAAATACCAGGATTAAGATAAACATTAACATAAAGGTTTTCATTCTATGCATAAGTAATTCCTCCTTATCTCTGTTTTTCACTAAAAAGTTAGCTTGACCTTTATTATATCATTATATGACTCTTTTTAAAATATTATTGTTGTATTTGGTTTAATAGGTTTTTAATTTTTATTATCTTGAAGTTGAGATTACAGATATTAGTTATTTTTAAAGGTAGGAATAGTTCTAGGCTTTAGCTTGGTTTGATCTATATTTAAGTTAAAGTTAACTTTGATTATTTGTTGTTTAAAGTTGGGGAGTTTAGTTTCGATGATTTCCCAAACCTTTTTTAAATCCATTTCTGCTAGGTTATTATTTAAAAAACTCTCTGCTTCAGCTATTTTTTTCCATTTAACTTGCGGATTTTTTTCTTTGATTTCATCGGAAATTTTATGTACTGTCTTACTTATAATTCTTAAATTTCTGATTGTACCATCCTGAATTAGCTCATCCTCTTTGAATTCATCGTAACTTAAATTTTTAGTATATTTTTCAATTTTGACTATTGCTTTAAAAATATCATTTATATGTGTCTGGAAGTTTGTTGACATATTTTACACTCCTTTTAAGTGCTACTCTAGGTGAAAATTATTAGATCTACCTATATATTATTATATAAGACCTTTTATTGCTTTGCAAGTAGTTGTTTAAGTTACTATTTATTTTTTTATTCTTTTGTGTTATAATTATAGTCTAAGTGAATAGGGACACGAGTTTTCGATATACAATGAAAGGGGGAGTAGCGGATGTATGATGATATAATTATTGGAGTTCTAGTATCTGGACGAGGAACTAATTTGCAATCAATTATTGATAGTATTGAAGATGGTAGGTTAAATGCGGAAATAGGAATTGTAATTAGCGATAATCCTGAAGCAAAGGCTTTGGATAGAGCTGAAAAGTATGACTTGAATAATACTTATATAGGTAAAGAGGACTTTGCTACTACTGCAGATTATGAGGCGCGGATGGTAGAGGTGTTAGAAGAAAATGAAGTAGAATTAGTAGCTATGGCTGGTTTTATGACCTTTTTGAGTTCTTATTTTATAGATCAGTATCGGAATAGAATTATGAATATTCATCCCTCTTTATTGCCGGCTTTTCCTGGGCCTAATGCCCAAGAGCAGGCTTTGGATTACGGAGTGAAGATTTCAGGTTGTACAGTTCATTTTGCCGATGAGGGAATAGATAGCGGGCCCGTTATTTTACAAGAAGCAGTTCCGGTGTTAGAGGGAGATACTGTAGAAAGCTTATCTCGGCGTATTTTAGCTGAAGAGCATCGGATTTATCCTAAAGCTATTCAGTTATTTGCAAATGGTCGTTTGGTAGTTAAAGATGGCAAAGTAGAGATTCTCTAAGCTTAATAACTATTTATTCCCCTTTTTTTGTTGTAGTTGAGATGTTATTTTGAAAATGGTATAATATTTATAAAATAGCTATTAAAAGAGGGGGGATAGCTATGGTAGATAGGATTGATACTTCTAGTCATTGGTCGGCTTTGAACCCTAAAGATGTTACTTATAGTCAAGAGCAGGTTGATACTAACCCTAATTTATTTGAAAATTTAGCTGCTAATAATAGAATTGATGGTAGTAGAAGTTTAATTGAGGAAGTTAGTGAAGATTTAACTAGTTTGCGGATGGAATTAAGAGATTTAAGTGAGTCGGCAGCTAGATTAGCCGATGGAGATACTTCGGTATTTGCAGAAAGAGAAGTAAATAATACGAATCCAGAAGTAGTCGAGATTGAAGCTCAAAGAGGAGCTTCCTTAGCCAGCTATGAAATAGAAGTTGAGCAGTTAGCTCGGGCCCAAGAAAATTCATCCCTAGATCTAGAAAGTGAAGAAACGACGGAGCTTGATACTGCTGAAAATATGCTTATTATTACTCAAGGTGAAACTGAAGCTGAAATAGCTGTTGAAGTAGAAGCTGACGACACTAATCAGGAGCTTTTAGAAAGAACAGCTATTGAAATAAATAATACTGATTTAGAATTGACAGCTGAAGTAATAAATGGAGATGAGACTGAGGTTAGTCGTTTGGAAATTAGAGCTACTGACTTAGGTGATCAGGCTGCTTTTGAAATTACAGATCTTAGAGGGCAGTTGGCAGCAGAGATAGGAATTAATAATATAGAAGTAGAGGCACAGCCAGCTGAATATACTGTAGATGGTGTTGAGTATACTGCTGAGAATAATGAAGTAACTTTAGCTGCTCAAGATGAAGTAAGTTTAGCTTTGGGAACTGAGGGGACTGCTGAGGTTATTATAAGTGAGGATACTGGTCAAATTTTAACAGCTACTGAAAGCTTTATTGATGATTATAATCAAGCTCTAGATTTTCTGGAAAATGATTTGGATAGCGATGATGCTTTAGCTTTGGCAGATTCTTTAGCTGAATTAGTTGAATTTAGAGAAGCTGATTTAGCTGAAGTTGGAATTGAGGTTGATAATGAAGGTAGATTAGATTTTAATAATGAGGAGTTTGCGGTGGCTTTGAGCGAGGACTTTGTTAGAGCTGAAGAGATTTTAGGTGATGCCGGCTTAGCTGCTCAAATAGAGCATCGAGTTGATGAAGCTTTAGCTAGTCCAATTTCTCGTTATGTAGACTGGGAAAGCTATCAGCACGAACCTAATAGTTTAATGCCGGACTTCAACATCTATAATGCTACTGGTGAAAATGTTTCTCCTTTATCATCATTTCAACCGGGAGTGGTAATGGACTTTTATCTTTAAAAAGTGGATATCTTGCTTAGTTATATTCTAGTATAATTGTATTGACTTAGAAAAAGAAGGATTAAATTAGAATTTAAGGCAGGGAGCAACTTCTTAACTCAAAAATATCTAAAGCTTAACTTTGTATATTAAGATATTCAGGGTGGTACCTTATTATTGAGGTGCTGCTTTTTTATTTTTACATGGAAGCTGTATAAGTTGAATAAAATCCTTGAATATTTATTCTAGATGCTGTATAATTATAAATGAGTTTTGAATACTTTAAGGGGGAAGTAATTATGGAAAACTTAGTAACCTTAGCTGATTTAGAATTAGAGGATATTGAAGAGTTATTCGACTTAACTGATAAATTGAAGCAAAAACATCAACAAGGCACTGAGCACAAGTTATTAGCAGGGCAGACCTTAGGGATGATCTTTCAGAAATCATCTACTAGAACTAGAGTTTCCTTTGAAGCAGGAATGTTTCAGTTGGGAGGACATGCTTTATTTTTAAGTGCTAATGATATTCAATTAGGTAGAGGAGAGACCATTAGCGATACAGCTAAAACTCTATCTAGGTATATTGATGGGATTATGATTAGAACTTATGAACATAGCGATGTGGAGGAATTAGCTAGGGAGGCTACAGTGCCAGTGATTAATGGACTGACTGATTTACTACATCCTTGTCAGGTTCTAGCTGACTTATATACTGTGCAGGAAGTAAGAGGAGAGCTGCAAGGATTAAAAATGACCTATATAGGTGACGGTAATAATGTAGCTAATTCTCTTTTACTAGGTACTACTAAAGTAGGAATGAATATTTCTTTAGCTATTCCCGAGGGTTATAGACCTGAGAAGGAGATATTAGCTACTGCTGAAAAGCAAGCAGCAAAGAGCGGTAGTCAGATAGAGATAATTGATGATCCTCTGCAAGCGGCTCAAGGAGCCGACGCTGTTTATACCGATGTCTGGGCCAGCATGGGAGATGAAGACGAAGCAGCAGAGCGTAAGCAGGCTTTTAAGGACTATCAAGTAGATCAGGAGCTGATGGCTGAAGCTAATGAGGAGGCTATTTTCCTCCATTGCCTGCCAGCTTATCGAGGTCAGGAAGTTACAGCCGAAGTAATCGATGGTGAGCAGTCTAAGGTTTTTGATGAAGCTGAAAATAGGATGCATGTGCAGAAGGCATTGATGGTGGAGTTGATGAAATAAGCAGGGAAAGGTAGCTTAGATATAGAATTAAATTAATGGAGTATTATTGTTATATTGTTTAGTGCAAAGGATAGATGATAAAGGACAGATTAAGATCAAAAGATAAAGTTCAAGATCTGTTTGACACAGACTAAAATCTGACTAAGTTCTGACTAGACATTAAAACATAAGTTTAAAAAATAAATTATTTAAAGGTTTTTATTCAGCCCAAGACTTCATCATAAGGGTACTAGCTTCGCGTCGTTCCTTCAGGGATTATTATCCCCAGAGTAATGACTAGCTAAAGTTCCAGAGTAAATGACTAGTTAAAGTACAAACGTCGCAAGCGTCGCTTCAGGGCGCGTGTTGATTTGTGCTCATTAGTGGTTTCAATAGATTTTAAAGGTTTTAAGGTTTTGTCAGATTTTTGTCAGAACTCAGTCTGTGTCAGATTTGTCTTTGAACTTGATTTCAACAATATAACAATATTGTTTAGGAAGTTTAAAATTTCAAAGGAGGAATATAAATTGAGTAAAAAAGACATTAATAAAATAGTACTAGCTTATTCAGGAGGATTAGATACTTCGGTAGCTATTAAATGGCTACAGGATGAATATGAGGCGGAGGTAATAGCCTTTGCTGCTGATGTAGGTCAAGGTGAGGACTTAGAGCCGGTCAGAAAAAAGGCCTTGGCTACGGGAGCTATTAAAGTCTATATCGAAGACTTAAAAGAAGAGTTTTTAACCGATTATGCTTTTAAGGGACTACAAGCAGGAGCTATCTATGAAGATAAGTATCCTTTAGCTACAGCTTACTCCAGACCTTTAATTGCTAAGAAGATGATCGAGGTGGCTAAAAAAGAGGGAGCCGATGCTGTAGCTCACGGCTGTACTGGTAAGGGGAATGATCAGGTACGCTTTGATGTTTCTTTTCAAGCTTTAGCGCCGGGAATTGAGATTGTGGCTCCGCTAAGAGAGTGGGAGTTTGGTTCTAGAGAAGAAGAAATAGAGTATGCTGCTCAGCATGATATTCCGGTGGGAGCTACTAAGGAGAATCCTTATAGTATTGATCGTAATCTGTGGGGAGTGAGTATTGAGTGTGGTATTTTAGAAGATCCTTGGGCGGAGCCGCCAGCGGAGGTTTATCAGATTACTAATGCCCCGGAGGATGCTCCTGATGAACCTGAATATATTGAAGTTACTTTCGAAGCTGGAGTGCCAGTGGCTTTAAATGGTGAAGAGTTGGCACCGATAGAGTTGACCAATCAGTTGAACGAGATAGCGGCTAAGCACGGAGTGGGGAGAATGGATATGATTGAAAATAGATTAGTAGGGATTAAGTCCCGCGAGATCTATGAAACTCCGGCAGCTACGGTACTTTTGGATGCTCACCGACATTTAGAGGATTTGGTTTTGGATAGAGATACGGCCCATTATAAGGATCTAATTGCTGAAAAGTACGCTGAATTGACCTATTATGGGCAGTGGTTTTCTCCTTTAAAGAAGGCTTTAGATGCCTTTATAGAGACTACTCAAGAACACGTAAACGGTACTTTACGCATTAAACTATATAAAGGTAAGGCTACGGTAGTAGGGAGAAAGTCCGATGTTTCTTTATATGAGGAAGAGTTGGCTACTTATGAAAAGTCTGATCAGTTCAATCACGAAGCAGCGGTAGGCTTTATTGAACTCTTTGGTCTGCCTACTAAGGTGCATAGCATGGTACATGAAGATTAGAGGGCTTGATTTTAAGCAGGAGAGGAGAGATATTTGATGAATAAAGGATTAAGAATTAAGGTTAAAGAGGCTCAGCCGAGTGATAGTGACTTAGTATTTAACCTAACTAAGCAGGCTTTTCAGGACTATAATCTTTCCTCTTCTGGCTTAAGCAGTCCGGCTTTGCAGGAAAGTAGAGAAGATGTGTTGCAGGATATTGAGCAGGGAGAGATTTTGATTGCTTATTTACATAATCAGCCGGCAGGCTCGGTGCGCTTTTATGCTGTAGATGAGGGAGAGTTTTATTTAAGTCGTTTGGGAGTCTTGGCTAAGTATAGAGGTAAGGGAGTCGGTTCTACTCTTATTTCGGCTGTGGAGAGTAGAGTTAGGGCTAAGGGTGGTCAAAGAATCACTCTCTATTCTGCTTATCATTTAGAGAATTTATTGAACTTTTATTTGCAGCGCGGCTATCAAATAGTAGGAGTTAAAGAAGGTAAGGATTATAATAGAGCGATAATTAGTAAAGAATTAAGTAATGAGGTTATTGCAGAAGATAAGGGGGAAGAGTATGAAGTTGTGGGGAGGTAGATTTAAAGCAGATACTGACCGCTTAGTAGAGGAGTATACCTCTTCTATTGGTTTTGATAAGCGACTGTATAAGTATGATATTCAGGGTAGTATAGCTCATGTGAAGATGCTGGCTAAGTGCGAAATCATTACAGAGCAGGAAAGAGAGCAGATTATTGCTGGTTTAGAAGAGATTTTAGCGGAAATTGAAAGTGGTGATTTTGAGTTTCAGGTTTCTTTAGAGGATATTCATATGAATATTGAACAGAGATTAACGGAGAAGATTGGAGCAGTGGGTGGTAAGCTGCATACGGCTCGGAGCAGAAATGATCAAGTAGCTTTGGATATGCGTCTTTATTTGCGGGAGCAGCTGGAAGATATCCAAGGCTTAGTCAGAAAGTTGCAGCAGGTGTTATTAAAGTTAGCTGAAGAGAATATAGATATTATAATGCCGGGTTATACTCACTTGCAGCGGGCCCAACCGATTAGAGTTGCTCATCATTTACTAGCTTATTACTATAAGTTAGATAGGGACTATCAGCGTTTAAGTGACTGTTATGCTCGAACTAATGTGCTACCTTTAGGAGCCGGCGCTTTGGCTGGAACTACCTTTCCTATTGATCGGCAGTTTGTAGCTGAAGAGTTAGGTTTTGCAGAGGTGAGTCAAAATAGTTTAGATACGGTTAGTGATCGGGACTTTGTAATTGAGTTCTTATCCAGTGCCTCTACTTTAATGATGCATCTGAGTAGGTTTAGTGAAGAGCTGGTGTTATGGACGGCTAAAGAGTTTGAATTTGTAGATATTGATGATGCTTTCTGTACTGGGAGCAGTATTATGCCCCAAAAGAAAAATCCCGATGTGCCGGAGCTGATTAGGGGTAAGACAGGACGGGTTTATGGACATTTAATGCAGCTATTGACAGTAATGAAGGGCTTACCTTTAGCTTATAATAAGGATATGCAGGAGGATAAAGAAGGGCTTTTTGATACTGTAGATACTCTTAAAGGTGCTTTAGAGCTCTTTAGTAGGATGTTAGCTAAGACTACTTTTAATCAGCAAAGATTGGAGTCTACAGCTGAGGAAGGCTTTACTAATGCTACTGATGTAGCTGATTATTTGGTAGAGAAGGGCTTACCCTTTAGAGAGGCTCATGAAGTGGTAGGTAAAACTGTACTCTACTGTATTGAAGAAAATAAAAAATTAAGAGACTTGACAATGGAAGAATGGGATAAGTTTTCTGCTGTCTTTGACGAGGATATCTATGCTAAAATTACTATTGAGAGTTCAGTAGATGCTAGGAGTTCTGTAGGCGGGCCCGCTAAAAAAGAAGTTTTAAGAGTAATCGAGCAGGAAAAGACTAAGCTTGCTTAGTAGTTAAAGGTTGCTATGTTGAATCAACATAGTAACCTTTTTAAGATTTTGAATTAATTAATGATCTAATAAGCAGGTGATTATGATTTTTAATAGAAGTTAATATAAATGAAGGCTTTGGCAGAGAGGAGTATTAATAATGGGTGGTAAGTATCGAATTGATAAAATCAAACAAGAACATACTATAATTGAGGATATCCTGCCTTTATTAGAAAAGTTAGCTACCTTAAAGACAGTTAAGAGTATAATTCCCGGCCGGATTAATCGGCGCAGTGGTAGTGGGATGCAGCCTTATTTGCAGTTGAAGTATCCTACTCCAACGGGAATTAAGATTTTAGCTAAAACTAGTTCCTCTATTCAGGAAGTATTTGTGGTTACTGATCATGAGGAGCGGACTATTAAGCTGTTAAAAGATAGAAATTTAGTTAAGTAAGGTATTTTTTAAATAAAAGAGGAGGACAGTTATGTTACACGATTTGCGGATTGCTATTAGGGATAAACTGACTATAAAACTGGTTTATAAAGATCCGCAAGGTGAAATTCGTTATCGTCGAGTTGATCCTTATAAAATGACAGATAAAAAGTTATATGGATACTGTCATTTATTAAAACAAGAAACCATTTTTAATTTAGAAAATGTCTTAAGTTTACAAGTCACTGATGTTAAGTATGATCAATAAAGAAGGTGAAAGAATCACCTTCTTTATTTTTTAATGTTGTATTTGAGTGTTTTCTACCATTTTTAATAGTAATTTAGATAGAGTATTTTTTTCTTCTTCAGTAGCTACTTCCCATAGCTCTTTTAAAATTTTCTGTTCTTGGGTTCTAGGCTCTACATTATTGGATAGAAATTCGGCTACTTGATTACTTAAATCTGTTAACATATCTTGGGACATACCCATATCTTCAGCTATACTAACCTGCCTAGCTAACATTTCTCTAAACTGCTCAAAAGAATCAAGAACTGACATTTTAATCCTCCTTATCATAGTTAAAATTTAGTTATCTTATTACTAATATTCCCTTAGTTCTATAAAAGATGTATGGTAGTTAGGTTTAATCTAAATATTTTTCAGCATCTTCACTGTCAAAGACTGCATAGGGAGGTTGGTCAGCTTCTTGAAATTCAATCTGGGCTGGATTTGCTAGATCTTCATGTTGAGATATTATTTTTTGTAGTTTTAATTTTAATTGTTTTTCTACAGCTGGATTAAGCTCTTCTTCAAGTTGAGATCTTATTTGTATAATTTCTTTTTTAGCTTCTTTTTTAGACTGGATTTTATCACCTCTTATTATAATATCCCTAATAATTTTCTTAATTATAAGCGAATTAATTGTTAAGTTCATTTGTTTTTGAATTTGATTCAACAATTTAAAAACTATAGACTCTTAAGAATTCCCTTAAAAGCCCAGATAGGTATACTAGCTACAAAGACTAAATCTTCTGAAGGCAGATAGGAGATCGCTGAAGAATCGAAGAGTACATTACCGGAAGGGGGAAATTCTTCATCGCCTTCCCAGAGTACATAGGTAACTGGTATCTTAGGAAAAACAGGAACAGTAACACTATAGTCTCCTAAGCCTTCTTCTTGGCCACCTAGATATTGAGCAACTGTTATTAACTTTTCAGGCTCTTCTCCGAAGTACTTAACTAAAGGGTCAATTGTTCGCTTTTTAAAGGGCCCGTAGTAAATTTCTCCTCCTTCAGGTACTTCGCGAAAGGAAATCAGTTTATCAGCTAAAGGAACTCCGCTAGCCTGATTGAGATAATGCAAAATTAGAACTTTAACTGGTAGTTGCACATCTTTATCTTTGGCAGCATATTCTACTTCGCCTTCTGGATAACTAATATAGTAGTCTTCGTTAGCCATAGTTAACTTAAACTTGGAATCTGCTGTCATAAACTCAGCCCCACTTCTAAGGGCTGCTTGATCTGGATTTAAAGTTGGTAACTTTTCTTTAGCTTTTTTCAAGGCTTCTAAATAGTTATTTTGCTTAATTTCTGTTTTAAAACGTTTTTCTTTAGATTGATTCACTTATATCTCTCCTTTGTAAACTTTTGCTTTGTACTTATATATTTAGCTATTGCTTATTATTTTCCTTGTTAAAACTATTAATTTCTTTAATTAAGCTAAATTATACGAAAATTTTGCTAAAGGAAATTATTAAGATAGGATAGACAGAACTATTAATTAATGATAATATGAATAGAGTTAAGTGAAGCTATAGCTTGATTTTAAGCAGTTTATCTGTTATAAATGGGAAAAGAGGCAGGAAAATTTATTTTTGTGCTGAAATATGGTATAGGATTATTATGGATACAGATAAGATAAGCTAAAATATAATAGATCTAAGAAGATATGGAGGGGAAATAAATGGTAGATAAAGATAAAATTCAAGAAGCAGTAACTATGATTTTAGACGCTATTGGAGAAGATCCGGAGCGGGAGGGGCTTAAAGATACTCCAGCTAGAGTAGCCAGAATGTATGCTGAAATTTTTGAGGGTTTGCATAAAGACCCAGCTGAAGATTTACAGATTTTCTTTACTGAGGAGCACGAAGAGTTAGTTTTGGTGAAGAATATATCCTTTTATTCGATGTGTGAACATCATCTGTTACCGTTCTTTGGGGAAGCACATATAGGTTATATTCCTAAACACGGGAAGGTAACTGGGTTAAGCAAGCTAGCTCGAGTAGTTAATTCCTTTGCTAATCGTCCGCAACTACAAGAAAGATTAACTAGTCAGATTGCTGATTTAATAATGGATAATATAGATGCTTTAGGAGTAATAGTAATTATTGAAGCTGAGCATATGTGTATGACTATGCGGGGAGTTCGTAAGCCGGGTTCATTTACTACTACTTCGGCAGTAAGAGGATTATTACAGAGAGATCAGGCTGCCAGAGCTGAAGCTTTAAAGCTAATTAAGGGCTAGATTTACAAAGGAGGCAAAATGCTAATGAGTGAAGTATATTTTGCAGATATGAAGGCTGAAGCTAAGGAGAATAACTTAATTAATAAACTAACTAAGCTTTTTAAAAAGGCTTCTTTTGAGCAGTTAATTGCTGAAGATGATCTAGTAGGAATTAAGCTCCATTTTGGAGAAGAGGGGAATACTGGTTTTATTAGACCGGTATTTGTACGTCGTTTAGTGCAGGAGATTAAAAAGGCGCAAGGAAAACCTTTTTTAACCGATGCTAATACTCTTTATTCAGGGGCTAGAGCTAACTCTGTAGACCATCTAAATACAGCTATAGCTAATGGCTTTAGTTATGCTACTGTAGAAGCGCCGTTAATTATTGCGGATGGATTAAATGGAAAGAACTATTTTGAGGTTGAAGTTGGCTTAAAGCATTTTGAGAAAGTGAAGATAGCTAGTGATATTTATAGGGCCCAGGGCATGATTAGCATGGCTCACTTTAAAGGGCACGAATTAACCGGCTTTGGAGGAGCAATAAAGAATATCGGTATGGGTCTAGGGAGTAGAAGTGGTAAACAGCAGATGCACGCTACAGTTAATCCAGAAGTGGTAGCTGAGGAGTGTATAGCCTGTGGAGAATGTAGTGAATGGTGTGCTGCTGATGCTTTTGTGATTGAAGAGGTAAGTCGTATTGATGCTGAGAAGTGTGTGGGCTGTGGAGAATGTATAGTTAGCTGTCCTACGGAAGCGATTACTGTACAGTGGGAAAATGCTCCGGTAGAGATTCAAGAAAGAATGGCTGAATATGCTTTAGGTGCTATTAAGGGCAAGGAGGATAAGGTGGGCTATATTAACTTCATAATGGATGTTAGTCCGCTTTGTGACTGTTGTGGTTGGAGTGATAGACCGATAGTTGACGATGTTGGAATTTTAGCCTCACAAGATCCTATAGCTATAGATCAAGCCTCTGTAGACCTGATAAATAAGCAGCCGGGACGAAAAAATAGTGTTCTTAAGGATAACTATCAAGCTGGTGCTGATAAGTTTCGCGGAGTCCATCCGGAAGTAGATTGGACAGCGCAGTTGGCTTATGGAGAGCAGATAGGTTTAGGTAGCAGAGAATATGAGCTGATTAAGATAGATTAACTTTTTAAATAGGGGATATTTAAAAAACAGCAACTTTAGTTGCTGTTTTTTGTTTTTAAGCAGGAATTTTAGTTGAAATATGGAAATAGTTAAGAGTATTAAATTTGAATTTTAAAATACAGTAATTTAAGCAATAATATTAATTGATATAGCTTTAGTTGAGAAAGGAGAGAGAATAGCTAATGGCAAAAGTCGGCTTAGTCAGTTTAGGCTGTCCTAAGAATCAGGTGGATAGCGAGATTATGGCTGGTTTATTAGCTCAGACTGAACTGAAAGTAACTGATAATTATAGCCAAGCGGAAGTTTTGATTGTAAATACCTGTGGTTTTATCGAGGATGCCAAGGAGGAGTCTATCGATACTATTCTTCAATTGGCTAATTATAAAGAAGAACATTGTCGGGTTTTGATTGTGACTGGCTGCTTAGCTCAAAGATATCCCGCGGAGCTACAAGCAGAGATACCAGAGATAGATGGTATCTTAGGGACTGGTAATTTTGATGAAATAGTAGAGGTGATTGAGCGAGGTTTGGCTGGCGAGAGCACTTTTGAAGTGACTGCTCCAGAGTTTGAATATAATCGAATACTACCTCGAAAGAGATTAGAGGCTGGTTATAGTGCTTATGTGAAGATAGCTGAAGGCTGTAATAATCGTTGTAGTTACTGTATAATTCCGGACTTAAGAGGACGATTGCATAGTCGTGGCTTAGCAGAAATCTTAAAAGAAGTAGAAAGCTTAGCTGCTCAAGGAATCAAAGAGATTAATTTAGTAGCTCAGGATATTACTAGATATGGGCTTGATCTTTACGGAGAGCCTAGATTAATAGAGTTATTGGAAAGATTAACTGAAATTGAGGGGATTAAGTGGTTTAGACTGCTCTATGCTTATCCAGCTCATTTTAGTGAGGAGTTAATAGAGCTGATGGCAAGTAAAGAAAGAATCTGTAACTATATTGATCTACCTATTCAGCATGCTGATGACCGGATTAGGGCCCGCATGGATCGACAAGGAAGTAGTCAGCAGATATTAGACTTAATTGAAAGATTGAGAACTGAAATTCCGGAAATGACTATTAGAACTTCTTTGATTGTCGGTTTTCCTGGGGAAGGGGAACAGGAGTTTCAAAATTTATTGGACTTTATTAAAGAGGCTCAGTTTGATAGATTAGGGGTCTTTAAGTATTCTCGTGAGGAAGGAACTGCAGCTGCTAAAATGCCTAATCAAGTAGCAGCAGAAGTAAAAGAGGAACGTTATCAGCGAGTAATGGAGTTACAGCAAGAGATTTCCTTAGCTAGGAATCAACAGTGGATTGGTAAGGAAGTAAATGTATTGGTAGAAGAGGTACAGCAAGAGGAAGGACAGAGCTTAGTGATTGGTAGAACTGAACGTGATGCTCCGGAAATAGATGGTTTAATTTACATCAATGACTTAGCAGCTCAAGTAGGGGACTTTATTAAAGCTAAGATTGTGGACGCTTATGAATATGATTTAATAGGAGAGGTGGAGTATGAATTTACCTAATAAAATAACTTTGCTTAGAATTATATTAGTACCTATTTTTTTATTTTTACTTTTATTTAAACCTGAAGGTGAATATTCAAATTATACTCGTTACTTTGCGGTAGCAGTCTTTACTTTGGCTGCTCTGACTGATGGTTTGGATGGTTATATTGCTAGAAAAAGAGGCTTGATTACTAAACTAGGTAAGTTTATTGATCCTTTAGCAGATAAACTGTTAATTTCAGCGGCTTTAATTGCTTTGGTGGATATGGGTTATATTACTACCTGGCCGGCTATTATTATAATTGGGAGAGAGTTTGCTATTACCGGTTTAAGAGTAGTAGCTGCTGCCGAAGGAATTGTAATAGCTGCTAGTAAACTAGGTAAGTATAAGACTACTTTACAGATTATAGCTATTATTGCGGTAATAATTGCTTTACCCTATAGTTTAGTTTTATTATGGTTAGCTGTATTATTAACAGTAGTTTCAGGCTTAGATTATCTTTGGAAGGCTAGGGCGGTGATTATAGGTGAGCAAACAAGCGAAGGCAGTAATTAAGCTTTTAGCTACCGGCTTTTATAGTGGTTTAAGTCCAGTTTGTCCTGGTACTATAGGAAGCTTAGCTGCTTTAATAGTGGCTTATTTTTGGTTACAGTACTTTACTGTTGGTTTTCTATTAGTATTGATTTTAACTGGAGTAGGTACGATAATTTCTCAGTGGGCTGAAAAGATCTATGGTGAGCACGATAGTCCTAAAATAGTAATTGATGAGTGGGCCGGCTATTTTATTTCTTTATTCGGTCTAGGTTCTACAATGTTAATTCCGGCTTTTATCCTTTTTAGGATATTTGATATTTTAAAGCCGCCACCTATTAAACAGTTGCAGGATTTACCAGGCGGAGTAGGGATTATGATTGATGATGTTTTAGCTGGGATTATGGCTAACTTATTACTTAGATTAGTGATTTATTTTATCTAAAATTTTAACTGAATAATTAACGTTGATCAAAGGCCTAGTTACTAGGTCTTTTTTTAATGGATAATCACTTCCATTATTTACATCAAGCTAACAGTTGTTACCTGCTTGGGGCTGTGTTATAATAGCAAGTGCTATTGATTTGAGAGCGGCTTTAAGTGAGTAAGACTTTGTAAGTTAGAAAGGATGAAAATAGATGACTTTTAAAGGAATTAGACTTAAGTTAGTAGCTGTTGCCTTAATTCTATGTTTAGGGATATTTTTCGCTGGCAACTACTATTTTAATCATTATCGTTTAAATAATTCTCTAGAGGAAGTGTTGAGCTCAGTAGAAGAAATAGAAAAGGTAGTAATTAAAAATGAGGCTCAACCTCGAGAGATAGTTCTTACTTTAAAGGGAGTTGATGATTTAAGGCCAGTCTATAGAAAAGTAAATGATATTTTAGTTGAGAAGCTGGGCCCTGAAGACTATGCAATTACTTTAAATGAATCAACAGATCCGATTTTAAAGGAAGCTTATGATAAAATACATTTAGTTATTTACGAAACTATTATTACAGGAGAGTTTAGCAAGTTAGCTACTCAACTGGAGCTTTTAAAGGAAGAGGCGGAGTTAAGTTCGGCTCGGATCAGTGTGGATCACGACAATATTTATTTGGAATTGAGTACAGAGCAGGAACACTTATATAAGGTAATAGAAAGAGAAATTAAAGTTGATTGGTCATCCTTACCAGGAGGTGGAGCTAATGGTTAAAGAGTTTAGTTTAGGTTTGG
Source organism: Fuchsiella alkaliacetigena (assembly GCF_023227765.1). Taxonomy (GTDB): domain Bacteria; phylum Bacillota; class Halanaerobiia; order Halobacteroidales; family Acetohalobiaceae; genus Fuchsiella; species Fuchsiella alkaliacetigena. The sequence goes on along the minus strand of NZ_JALKBZ010000021.1, from coordinate 18,687 downwards.
GCTTGGCTTTGTTAATTTTTTTGGGTTTTCAAGGCTTTAATGTAGCTCCTATCTTCTTTTTTGGTATTTTAGGTTACTTTCTCTTTCGCCTCTTAAGTAAACAGAGCTTAGGTAGTAGCGGTAGATTTACTACTTATAGTGTTAGTAATCAAATGCCAGAGGTGGAGTTTGCTGATATAGGGGGACAAGATACGGCTAAAAATGAATTAATTGAAGCTTTGGATTTTGTCAGAAAGGTAGATAAGATTAAGCGCTTAGGAATTAGACCTTTAAAAGGGATTATGCTCAGTGGGCCCCCAGGAACGGGAAAGACTTTATTAGCTAAGGCAGCCGCTCGGTATACTGATTCAGCCTTTATCTCTGCTTCAGGTAGTGAATTTATTGAAATGTATGCTGGAGTGGGAGCTAAGCGAATTAGAGAGTTATTTAAAAAAGTTAAGAGTGGAGCTAAAAAAATGAATAAGTCCAGTGGGATTATCTTTATTGATGAAATAGATATTCTGGGTGGTAAGCGTGGTCAGCACTCCAGTCATCTGGAGTATGACCAGACTTTAAACCAGCTATTAGTGGAACTGGACGGAATGTCTATTGACGACCAGGTGAATGTATTAGTAGTGGGGGCTACTAACCGCATTGATATTTTAGATGAAGCTCTCTTAAGACCAGGTCGTTTTGATAGAATAGTTAAGGTAAATCTACCTGATAAAGCAGGTCGGCAGAAGATTTTGGAGATTCATACTAAGAATAAACCTTTAGCGCCGGGAGTGGATTTAGAGCAGATAGCCAAAGAAACCTTTAGATTTTCGGGAGCTCACTTGGAAAGCTTGGCTAATGAAGCAGCTATTATAGCTATGCGTCAGCAGTCAGAGGTAGTAAAGCAGAAGCACTTTAAAGAAGCAATAGATAAGGTGATGATGGGGGAGAAACTAAATCGTCGTCCTAGTGAAGAGGAGCTAGAGCGGATAGCCTATCACGAAACAGGCCATGCTCTTTTAGCTGAAAAGGTAAAACCAGGCTCTGTTTCTAATATTACTATTACTTCTCGGGGTGAGGCTTTAGGTTATGTTCGTCATAATCCTGAGGACGATCATTATTTACAGACTGTAGACTATTTACAGGGTCAGATTGCAGTCTGTATCGCTGGAGCAATTGCTGAAGAGAATATCTTAGGTAATCGAAGTACGGGAGCTACTAATGATTTTCAGAAGGCTACTGATTTAGCTAAGAAAATAATTTTTTCTGGAATGTCAAACTTAGGGGTAGTAAGTAAGGCTGAACTATCTTCAGATAAGATCCATCAACAGATTGTAGAGATTATAGGTCTTCAAGAGGAAAAGGTGAAAAAGATTATTACTCAAAATGAAGAGATTATGTCTCGGATAGTAGTTGATTTATTACAGGAAGAGAGCATGGAAGGACAAGAGTTCAGAAGTAGATTTGGGATTGAGACTTCAAAAATAGTTTAAAGTTTGCTGTTAGGCAAGCTTAATTAAAAAGAAGCAATCAGTTATCGATAACTGATTGCTTCTTTTGATTATCAAAAAAGATCTTCATTTAAAAAGTTCTGTAGATGCTTAATAGTATAACATTCTACCATTCTACTTACCTCTTTAAATGTTTCCACTGATTTTAAGTTTTTCCATTCAGACTTAGGTAGAGTATTGAGCCAGATGACTTCTTTAGCCTGTTTTTTGATTTCAGCTAATTTATCGGCTGCATCGTAAAGGCGAATGGTTTTGGTATCACTCATAATAATCAGTATAGTTTGAGGAGTTAAAAGGTCTAAATACTCCTCCTCAAATGTTTCTAATGAAGTTCTTAAGTCTGTAGTCTGCCCCCATTCTTGACTACTATTAATTATGTTTACTATAGTATCTCCAAAGGAGTCTGTTTGGGTAAAGTGTTCGGTAACTCGCTCCAAATCTTCGGAAAAAATAAAGCTTTCTATGTCTCGAATTACGCTTGAAATTCCGTAAACAAATTGAAGTACGAAGGTAGCGTAGCGAGCCATAGAATCGGAAACATCACAGATTAGTAAAAACTTCGGTTTTTGAACCTTTTTTTCTTGGTATTTGAGATCGAACATCGTTCCCCCGTATTTAATATTGCTTCTAATAGTTTTGCGCAGGTCTATCTGTCCGGTTTTTTTATTTCTTTGAAAGCGACGGGAGATTTTAGTAGCTAAGCGATGTGATAACTCCTTAACTAACATAGTAACCTGGGGTAGTTCCTCTTCGGGAATAGTATTTAAGTCTTTGTTGATTAACTCTTCCTTTTCTTGCTGCAAGCTAGAAACTACCTGTTCTATTACTCGATCCATTTCTAAGTCACCGGTTAATTGGGAGTCTATACTTTTTTCTTCCTGCTCTACTCCATTCTCTTTTTCCAGTTGGCGTTGCCAGTAGTTGAGCTTACCCCCAATCATATTTTCTAAAGCTGACTTAGTATTGGGTGAGTGACGAAGATGACCTGGGAAGCTTTGTTCTATATAGTCTTGAATTTTTTGTTGAATTTCTGGGTCTAGTTTAGTATAGACCTTTTTTTGTTCTTCTGTTAGCTCTAACTCTACTTCTTCATCCTCCAAATCATCTCTAACACTTTCTCGCTTAAACTTTAGCTCTTCGCTGATCTTCTTTTCAGCTTCAGCTTGGGCTTCTTGTTGCTGTTCAGCCTGTTGTTGCATGCTGTTTTGCTGAGCTTCTTTTTCCTGTTGCGGAACAAAGAAGATATCAAAGGCCTTATCGAAGATCTTCTTTTCGTAATTATTTTTTACTAACATTGAACGTAAGGTGGTTTTAAATTCGCCTTTATTTACGATTTCTATTAGCTGTAGGGCCTCTAAAGCTTCAATAGATTCAGCTAAACTGATTCTAATTCCTAAGTTTCTAAGAATTTGAATAAACTTAATCAAGTTTCTTTCTATATAATTCTCATCTGCTTTATCGGTGAACTTTTGAACCTGATTAGCTACTTTTTCTGAGGATTTCATAGGCTATCCCTCCTTTCTGAAACTGAGCAAGTCTTAGCAGTTAGCTACTTTTAGTTTTTATTTCTTTGCTTAGCTGACCAGCTCCTAATTCTTTAAAGACATCTAAGTCGTTTTTAGTTTTAAAAATCAAGGACTGAGTTTTGCGAATTAATTCTGGACTTAGTCTATCGGCATCTAAGCTCATTAGAGCTTGGGCCCAATCTAAGGTTTCAGAGATCGAAGGCTTTTTCTTAAAGTCCAAATTATGTCTTAAATAACTGATAGCTGCAGCTATTTGATGAGATAGTTCCTTACCGATACCAGGCACCTTAGTCCGAATGATTTCTACTTCTTTGTCTATAGAAGGTAAATCAATATATAAGAAGATACAGCGTCGCTTTAAGCCATCGGATAGTTCCCGGTTAGCATTGCTAGTTAGCACCACTATAGGTCGTTGTTTAGCTTTAACGGTACCTAACTCAGGAATTGATACCTGAAAGTCCGATAACATTTCAAATAGAAAAGCTTCAAACTCTTCATCGGTTTTATCTATTTCGTCTATTAACAATACCGGTCTTTTATCAGCTTTAATTGCTTTGAGTAAAGGTCTTTCTAAAAGGTATTCTTCTGAAAAGATATCCTGTTCTAAATTATCTTGAGCTTTATTATCTTTATTGATCTGAATATTGATTAACTGCTTTTGGTAGTTCCATTCGTAAAGAGCTTTATTTTCATCCAAACCCTCATAGCACTGTAGTCTAATTAACTCTGTATCGAAAACTTTACTTAAAACTTTAGCAATTTCCGTTTTACCAACTCCTGGTTCACCAGTTATTAAAAGTGGTTTTTCTAGTTCTAAGGCTAAATAGCTAGGAATGATGATTTCTTCACCACAAATATACTGTTCTTCTTGAAAGGCTTTTTTGAGTTCTTCTTTACTAAGCTTCAATTTAATTCCTCCTCTTTGTTAGTCTTCTTATAACCATTATATTACTTAAAGTACAATTAAGCTATGATTATTCTCACACTTCTTAAGGGAATGATATAAATAGCTACTTATGTTCTTTATTATATTTTAAGAAGAATTTTTTGTCAAGCGTTTAGATATTGATGATTTACAGTTTCGCTTGACAGTAGATAATGAATAAGATACACTTTAAAGTAACTGCTATATAAGTAGCAACTAATATAATGGAGTGCTTAGATAAATGGATTTAAATCTTAATGATGAGTTAATAGAGTTATTTGCTGAATTTTTTAAAAAAGTTGCCGAGGGCAATAGATTAAGGATTTTATTAGCTATTAACCAAGAAGCTAAGTCAGTATCTGAGATTATTGATAGTACTGAACTTTCTCAGCCTTTAGTTTCATTTCATTTGCGAGTTTTACGCGAGGCAAATATAATTCAGAGTCAGCGTGAAGGTACCTTTGTTTATTATTCTCTAGTTGATTCTAAATTAGTTGATGAGTTGTTGGTAATGCTTAAGCATTTAGAGTACTTTGAATCTGAAGATATTAAGATAGATTTTGACTTACCATTTTGCACTGAAAGGAGGTGAAAGGATGCAAGAATTGAAGGAAAAGTTTGCTTCTTTATCTGAGGCAGAAAAAATGGAGTTTATTAAAGAAATTATGCCAGCTATTAGTGAAATGTTTCAAAATAATAGCCAGGAAATGATTAGAATTATGATACCTGCTTTTCAAAAGGTGATGGCAGATAGTGAGCTTGATATTTCACAGCTAATGAGTATGATGGGACAGCTGGATATGGATACTGAGTAAGTAGCTTAATTTAAAAAAATACAAGTCAAACTGGAACTGATAAGGAGAGGTTTATTATGGGTGAAAAGGGTAATCAGAGATGGGAAGAAATTAGGGAAATGGGTAAAAAGAAGTTTGTTTGGACCCATGGAGTACTGCGTTGGGGAGTGCTAGTAGCAGTGGCTTGGTCTATTATCAACCAAGGGCTGAGAGATGGACTTGATCTGATGGGTTTTTTGAGTTTAGACTTTTTAGTTCGTCTCGGGATTTCTTTAGTTATCTTTGGAGTTGCTGGTTATTTTTGGGGGCGAATGCTTTGGAAGAAGATGGAGGAAGAAAGCTGAGTTGGAAAGTAGGTAGAAATTTCTACCTACTTTTTACTGAATTTAATTAATAGATGAGTCAAGTACTCTCCTAGAAAGGCTATGTCTTCTGTATGTAACTTAGTAACTATAGAAGAGTCGAATAGTACATTAGCCCCGCCGGGAACTTCATCATCGCCGGCCCAAACAGTATAGGTTAAAGGGATAGTAGGTAAGATTTCAATACTAAAGCCTAAATCGCCTTTATCAATAAACTGAGCTCCTAATTTCTGAGCAGCTTTTTCTAACTTATCAAGCTCTTCACTGAAGTTATCAATAATAGGCTCTACTGCTTCTCTTTGAAAAGCATCATTATAAACATTTCCTCCGGGTAGTTCTCGATAGGAGACTAAATCTGCACGTAATGGCCAGTTATCACCACGAAGGAGAAAATGTAGAATAACTATAGCCATTCCTACAGTAGTGTTTAGTTCAGGATTAGAGTTGCTAATTTCTCCACTAGGATACTTAACATAGTAATCTTGATTTAGTCCGGTGACAATAAAATGCTCTTCATTTTCATCAAACTTTACTCCAGTTCTATTAGTAATATCTTCTATTGAGGTTCGGGTTAGCCGTTTTTGAGCTTTATCCAAAGCAGGTTTATAGCCTAAGGCTTCAGTGCCAAATGATAAAGACTTTTCAGATGATAAGGACATTTAATTCAGCTCCTTTGCTAAACTATTTTGATTAATTATATCAGCTATAGATATGAGAATCAATTATATTGCTGGTCTAGTTTAAAATATTTTGTATTTTGCTTAAAAATAAAGGATAATAGTTAAGTTTATAGAAATTAAAGATTTGAAACTTATAAGGATTAACAGCAGAGGATTATCTCTGTTCTTTTTGTTTTAATCCAAAGTGAAATTTAGCTAATTAAGGTTAAAGGAGTTGATAAAAAATGATTATTGGAGTACCTAAGGAAATAAAAGATAATGAAAATCGAGTAGCAATTACCCCAGCTGGAGTGGAGGCTTTAACTAATCAAGGACATAGAGTAATGATTGAGGAGTCAGCAGGAGTAGGTAGTGAAATTCCTGATTCGCATTTCAAAGGGGCTGGTGCTGAAATTATAGCTGATAACCGTCAGCTTTTTGCTGAGGCAGAAATGATTATGAAGGTCAAGGAGCCTTTAGCAGCAGAGTATGACTTATTAAAGGAAGAGCAGATTCTTTATACTTATCTTCATTTAGCTGCGGAAGAGGAATTAACTAAGGTGTTGAGGGAAAAGAAAATTACTGCTATTGCTTATGAAACAGTGGAATTAGCAGATGGCTCGCTGCCTTTGTTGACTCCTATGAGTGAGGTGGCTGGGAGATTAGCAATTCAAAAGGGAGCTTTATATTTAGAAAAGCCTGCTGGAGGAAGAGGAGTTCTCTTAGGGGGAGTTCCAGGAACTAAACCGGCTAAAGTAACAATAATTGGGGGAGGAATAGTGGGTATCAATGCAGCTAAGATGGCTAAAGGCTTAGGAGCAGAAGTGACAATTTTAGATATAGATGCTCAGCAGATGAGATATTTAGACGATATTTTTGGCGGTAATGTGAAGACAAGAATGTCTAATAAGTACAATATTCAGGAAGAGGTAGCTGCAGCTGACTTAGTAATTGGTGCCGTACTCCTACCGGGAGCCAAAGCTCCTAACTTAATTACTGAAGAGATGGTGAAGGAGATGAAAAGAGGAACTGTGATTGTCGATGTAGCTATTGATCAAGGTGGTTGTGTGGAAACTACCTATCCTACTACTCATGCTGAGCCTGTGTTTACCAAGCACGGAGTGATTCATTATTCAGTAGCTAATATGCCGGGAGCCGTAGCTAGAACTGCTACTTACGCTTTAACAAACGCTACCCTTCCTTATGCAGTTAAACTAGCCAATCAAGGCTATCAAGAGGCTTTATTAGCTGATCCAGCCTTACTTAAAGGGTTGAATGTTTATGCTGGTCAAATAACTTATCCTGGGGTAGCTGAAGCCTTAGATTTAGATTACTGTGCTCCGCGAGAGTTATTGGAAGATAATTAGATTTTTGCTTTTTTAAAGCGGCGGTAAAATATCATTATTCTTTGTTAGCAGATCCTTGATAATCTTAGCTAATTTTTCTATACCGTTTTTAATTTGCTGAGCTTCTACAGCAGCAAAGCTGAGTCTGATTCTGTTTTGACAAGGCTGTTGAGAATAAAAAAGATCACCGGTGGCGATTTTAACTCCAGCGCCTAGGGCCCGATTATATAACTGCTCCATTGTTAAAGTATCTGGAAGCTTCAACCAAATATTTAGCCCACCTTGAGGAGTTATGAAGGAGACCTCCTTAGGTAGATGATTTTTTAGAGATTTGACCATTACTTCATATCTATGTTGATAAGTCTGTTGGAGATAGTCCAGCTGTTCCGTCCAGATTTCTTGGCGAAAGTAAAGGTCTAATACTCGCTGAACTAGACCATCAGTGAAGATATCTGAAATATACTTAGAAAGTAAGATATCTTCTAGATATTCAGGTGGAATGATTAAAAAGGCTAAACGCAGTCCAGGCATAAATACTTTCGAAAAGCTTTTAAGATAGATTACTGAAGAACTATTATCTAGAGCCTTGAGAGGCAAAGTAGGCTTTGAGCTATAATTGAGATCATTTAAGCAGTCGTCTTCAATGATTAAGAGATTATACTCAGCGGCTAAGTCCAGTATTTTTTCCATCTTTTTTTTACTATAGCTATAACCAGTGGGATTTTGAAAATTAGGCATTAAATAAAGAAATTTAGGTTTGCTTTTGTTTAACTTTTTTTCCAATTCAGCTATCTTAATTCCGTCTTTTTCGATAGGAACTTCAATTAACTGTGCTCCCTTGGCTTTAAAAACTGAAAGAGCTCCGGGGTAGCTTGGCTCTTCTACTAGTACGCTATCTCCATAGTCTAAAAAGGTTTTAGCTAAGATATCGATCCCTTGCTGGGCCCCCGAGACTATTTGAATATTTTGAGCGGTGCTTTGGATTTCATAGTTTTGCAAATAATTGCTAATAGACTCTCTTAAAGGGAGATAACCCTGACTTTTTTGATAGCCAAAGGCATAGCCTTTATCTCTGTCTAAGACCTTATTTAGTAGCTTTTTAAAGGTTTGTACTGGAAATAGTTCTGGACTGGGAGCAGCGGTAGCAAAGTTAATTATTTGTTGGTCGAACTTACTATCTTCGTCAATATAAACCTCTTCGTCTAAATGAGGACTTTCGTTATCTACTTCTAATTTAGGAGCTACGAAGGTGCCACTGCCTACCTTTTTGTAGACAGTATTTTCTGCTGCTAATAGGTCATAGGCTTTTACTACGGTAACGTTATTAATATCTAGCTTTTGGGCTAGTTTTCTAATCGGAGGTAATTTAGTGTGAGGAGCTATTTTTTCTTCTTTAATTAGTTTTTTTAGCTGTTGGGCTAACTGGATATAGAGATGAGTGGAGCTGTTTTTATCTAAACTAAGTAAATCTATCATTTTAAACTCTCCTTTCGGGATAGCTTCCTGTAAATGCATAATTGTATGCATACATTATAAGGTATTAGCTGCTGATTATCAAGCACTTAATTAATACTAATATACTAAAAAAGTTTCATTTTTTGCAGTTAATTGATATAATGCTTTTAGATTTGAATTATTTAAGAGGGGAAAATAAAGTACTAATGATTAATTTAAATCAGGTAAGTGATTTAAAAATTAAAGAGCTATTAAGATAAAATCCCACTTGCAAATAATTAAGAATAGCCAACAGGGAAGTTAAAAATACTAAAATCAAATAGGACAGTTCGCGATCCTCCTGTCTAAAAATAAAACTAAGGTTAGCCACCGTTAAGGTGGTCAGTTTATCTTTTAAAGGAGGGCAGAGGTGTCCTTCTTTTATTAGTTAATGGAGGTAAGTTTAATTCATGGATAAAATAGGAATCACTACTACAGTACCGATAGAGGTTTTGTTAGCAGCTGGTTATCAGCCACTAGATCTTAATAATCTGTTTATTGCTAATGATAATTACGATAGTTATATTGACTTGGCCGAAAGGGATGGCTTTCCTAAAAGCTCTTGTGCCTGGGTTAAAGGAATTTATGGAGCCTGTCTTGAGCAGGGGATTGACGAGGTAGTTAGTGTAGTTGAAGGAGACTGCTCTAATACCAAAGCTTTAATTGAGGTTCTTAATCTTAAAGGGATTAAAGTATACCCTTTTATTTATCCTCATAGCCATTCAAGATCAGATTTAAAAGTAGCTATAGATAAGTTTATGAGCGATTTTGGAGTTAGTTTAACTGAAGTAGAAGCGTTTAGAAAAAAATTAAAGCCGATTAGAAAGCTGGTTAAAGAGATAGATGAGCTTACCTTTAAGGAAAATAAGGTAACTGGTTTTGAAAACCATCTATATCAAGTTATCTGTAGTGATTTTAATGGTGATCCAAATAGCTTTAAAAAGCTGTTGAAAGAGAAAATAAACGAGATAAAAATGAGAGAGCCTATAGAGAAGAAGCTAAGATTGGGCTATATAGGAGTTCCGCCGATGACTACTGATCTATATAATTATGTAAACAATTTTGAAGCTCGTTTTGTATATAATGAGGTTCAACGGGAGTTTGCTTTTCCGAGGGGGATTGAAGCTGAAAATATTTATCAACAGTACTATGACTATACCTATCCTTACGGAATGGAGTTTAGGCTAGCAGAGATTAACCAAGAGATTCAAAGGAGAGACTTAGATGGGATTATTCATTACACTCAGTCCTTCTGTTATCGAGAGATTGAAGATATAGTGATTAAAGAAAGTTTGGATATTCCTATTTTAAATATTCGCGGTGATAAGCTAAACTCATTGGATTCAAGAACTAAGCTGCGCTTAGAGGCCTTTTTAGATATGTTAGGTGATTTGAAGGAGGTAGAGGATTGAGGGTATTAGGTATTGATTTAGGAAGTAGAGAAGTTAAGGTAGTGATTATGACTGCCCAAGAAACTATAGAGAAGTTTAAAGTAAGTACGATGAGCTTTTATAAGGATTATTCTAACTTTGTAGGTAAAGTAGTTGTTGATATTGATAAACTGGGAATTGGAGAAACAAATTTAAAAATATCGACAGGTTACGGGAGAAATAATACTGATCTGAAGGAATTTGAGCCTATTAATGAGGTGAAGGCTCACGTTTATGGAGCTAGATATCAGACAGGCCTTGAAAACTTTATCTTGTTGGATGTAGGGGGGCAAGATGTAAAGGCGGTTAGAGTTGAAAAGGGAATGATAACTGATTTGGATTTAAATGAGAAGTGTGCTGCTTCTTGCGGTAGATACCTTGAAAATATGGCTAATCTATTGGAAGTTTCTTTAGAGGAAATGTCCCAGCATTATCAAGATCCAGTAGAGCTTAACTCTACCTGTGCAGTCTTTTCTGAATCGGAGTTAATTGGGCAGATTGCTGAAGGAGTGGAGATGGATCGGCTTTGTGCGGGTGTTAATTATTCAATGTATAAACGATTACAACCGCTTTTGACTAAATTTAGAGGTAGAAAGTTAGTTATCTCCGGGGGAGTAGCCTATAATCAGGCTATTAAGGAGTATCTTAAAAGGGATTACGATCAGGTGATCTCTTTAGCTGAGCCTCAGTTTAATGGAGCTATTGGTTGTTGTTATTATGGATTACTTAAAAAAGAAAAGGGGTGTTGATGATGAAAAAAGCGGTAGTCCTATTTTCGGGTGGTTTGGATTCTACTACAGCTTTATACTTAGCTAAATCCAAGGGCTTTGAGGTTCATGCTTTGTCTTTTGATTATGGACAGTGTCATAATAAGGAGTTGGAGGCTGCTCGAAAAATAGTAGAAGAGTTAGATATTGCAGAACATATAGTAGTGGAGACTAATATGCAGGCTTGGGGTGGTTCTGCGCTTACTGATGAGCAGTTAGAGGTGCCGCAAGGTGGAGAGTCTACGGAGGAGATTCCGGTAACCTATGTTCCGGCTAGAAATATGATCTTTTTAGCTTATGCGGCTTCTTATGCGGAAGTAGTAGGAGCTCAAGATATATTTATTGGTGTTAGTGAGGTTGATTTTTCTGGTTATGTGGACTGTCGCCAAGAGTTTATTGAAGCTATGGAGGAGGCAATTAATAAGGGGACGGTCTGTGGAGCAGTTGAGGATAGACCAATTAAGGTACATACCCCTTTTATTGATTTGACTAAGGCTGAAGAAATCGAATTGGGGATGGAATTAGGAGTTAATTATGGACTTACCTGGTCCTGTTATCAGGGAGAGGAATTGGCTTGTGGTAGCTGTGATAGTTGTCTGTTGCGACTTAAGGCTTTTGAGGAAGCAGGTTATGTAGATCCTATAGAGTATAGAGAGTAAATTACTGTTGATCAATTAGAGGAGTGAAAAGAGTGGTATCTGTAAGTAAGGAGTTTAGTTGGGATATGGCCCATATGTTAGCAGAACACGAAGGGCTTTGTAAGAACTTACATGGTCATACTTATAAGTTAGAGGTTCAGGTGACTAAGGAGGTTGAGAATCGGGCCCAATGTAGTTCAACTGAGGGAATGGTAATTGATTTTAAAGAATTAAAGCAGATAGTAAATAATTGCATAATAGAACCTTTGGATCATGCTTTTATGTATTGGACTGAGTCTCCAGATGAATTGGAGCATAGCTTAGCAGAGACCTTAGAGCAAGGAGGAAGGAAGATAGTAAAGGTTAACTTTAGACCTACTGCTGAAATGATGGCAGTTTATTTTTTTGACTTATTAAAGAGTGAATTTGCTAATAGAAATATTATTTTGCAAAAGGTTAAGGTTTGGGAGACGCCAAGTAGTTATGCTGAAGTTAGGAGAGAAAATATATGAAATTAGAGGAATTTGAAACTTCAGAACTGGAAATAGTAGAAATCTTTAAGAGTATTTCGGGAGAAGGAATTTCCGCTGGGGAGGTAGTAAGCTTTGTAAGAGTAGCAGGTTGTAATTTAAGATGTAATTATTGTGATACTACTTACGCTTATCAAGCAGATTTTCAAAATCAACTTATGACAGCAGCGGAAGTACTGGCTAGGTTAAAGCAATTAAACTGCAATCAAATAATATGCACCGGAGGAGAGCCTTTAGAACTTAATCGTCCTAAGCGTTATTTACCCCTTTATTTAGCTGCTGGTGGTTTTGGAGTCAGGATAGAAAGCAATGGTAGTTGGCCTGTTTATAGTCCACAGGAGTTAGCTGCTGTTACTGATTCAAAGGAGCTTAAATTAGATTATACTTTAGATGTTAAACTTCCTAGTTCAGGGATGGAGGAGCATAATATTTTGGAAGAAAATTTTGTAGCTTTAAATAAGGGAGATGAACTTAAATTTGTGGTGGCTAATCAAGAGGATTTAAATTATTCCTTATCAATTTTGAAAGAGTATCAGCAAATTTTAGCTACTAGAGAGGTGGTAATTAACTTTTCTCCTGTTTTTGGAGAGTTTGAAGCTGATAGATTAGTTGAGTTTTTAAAAAAAGAAGCTCCTGCTTTTTTTGAAGTAGGATTGAAATTGAGGTTGAGCTTGCAGATTCATAAGCTGATTTGGGAGCCGGAATCTAGAGGTGTTTAGAAGTACTTTAAGCTTTAAAAGCAGGACTTATTTACTTTAGTCTAGAAATATTTAACTAGACCTTTTGATATTATTGACATGTTAGTTTATCCTTTTTTTGAGGAGTGATAAAATTTGCAAGTTCAGGAGAGTTTCGATATTTCTTTAATAGATATGATTATGTGTTTAGCCGATGCCATGGATTTAGTTAGTTCCAAAGTTAGTGGACATCATAAGCGAGTGGCTTATATTGCTGCTAAGTTGGCTGATAAGCTAAAGCTATCTGGGCAGCAAAAGAAGCAGTTAATGATGGCTAGTGCTTTACATGATGTAGGTGCTCTTTCTTTGGAGGAGCGTTTGGATACTTTGGACTTTGAGTTGGATATTGCTAATGAGTTAGGATTAAGTAAGCATTCTGTGTTAGGCTATCGATTGCTAGATAACTTTTCTCCTTTTAAGGAAATTGCTTCGATAGTTCTTTATCATCATGTAGATTGGGAAGAAGGAGCTGGGGCTGAGTTTAGAGGGGAGCAGATTCCTCAGCAAAGCCATATTTTACATTTAGCAGATCGGATTGATGTATTGATTGAAAAAGAGGTTGGGGTTTTAAAGCAGGTAGATAGGATACGTGATACAGTAGTTAAGGAAGCAGGAAGTAAGTTTCTTCCTGAAACTGTGGAAGCCTTTAGTGATTTAGCTAGCAAAGATTTTTTTTGGCTTAATGCTATTTCGGCTGCTAATAATCAACTTATAGCTGATGAGTTTGGTAGAACTAAGATCTCTTTGGATTTAGATGGACTTTATAATTTGGGGAAATTTTTTAGTCAAATTATAGACTTTCGGAGTCACTTTACTGCTACTCATTCCAGTGGGGTAGCTGCTAGTGCTGAAGGATTAGCTGATTTCATTGGTTTATCTTTTCAGCAAGTTCGTCGAGTGAAGGTAGCTGGTTACTTACATGATTTAGGTAAATTATCGGTACCGACGGAAATTTTGGAAAAACCGGATAAACTAACTGACAATGAGTATAGTCTAATTCAAGAGCATGCTTATTACACCTATCATTCTTTGGCTAGTATTGAGGGTTTAGATGAAATTAGTAAGTGGGCTTCATTTCATCATGAGCGTCTCGATGGAAAGGGATATCCCTTTCAATATTCAGCTGAAAAACTGCCTTTAGAATCCCGAATAATAGCAGTTGCTGATGTATTTACTGCTATTACTGAAGATCGTCCTTATCGGGAGGGGATGGATTCTCAGCAGGCTCTGAATATTTTAGAGGATATGGCTCGAGATGAGGCTTTAGATGAGGAAATAGTTTTAGTGTTAAAAAATAATTATCAAGAGATAGACTGCCTGCGTAAATGGGCTCAGGAACATGAGGCTCAGGAATATAAGAACTTTTCAACAGGTGGTTTATCCAGTTGAAAAGTTGAATGTTTATGTGAGTTAAAGTTATGATTTTAAGGGGTGATTCAATGAAACAAAAACAGGATTTAGATGTATCGTTAATGGATATGGTTATGTGTTTATCCGATGCTATGGATTTAATTAGTTCTACAGTTAATGGACATCATCAGCGAGTAGCCTATATTGCTGGTAAGCTGGCCGAAGAGTTAAAAATTCCTAAAAGAAAAAGGGAGCATTTAATATTGGCTAGTGCTTTACACGATGTAGGAGCTCTTTCTTTGCAGGAGCGTTTGGATACTTTGAACTTTGAGTTGGATGTTTCTGATAGCTTAGGTTTAAGTAAACACGCTATATTAGGTTATCAGTTGATAGATGAGTTTGAACCTTTTGTAGAGATTGCACCGCTAGTTCTTTATCACCACGTGGATTGGGAAAAAGGGGCCGGGTCTGAGTTTAGAGGTGAACAGATTCCTTGGGAGAGTCATATTTTACATTTAGCAGATCGAATTGATGTATTGATTAAAAGTGAAGCTGGAATTTTAGGTCAGGTTGATAGAATATGTGCTAAAATAGTTGAAGAAGCAGGGAATAAGTTTGTTCCAGAGATTGTAGAAGCCTTTACTGGTTTAGCTCAAAAAGAATCTTTTTGGTTTGATATTACTTCTCCGGCTAGGATTCAGTTAATAACTAATGAGTTTAGTAGAGATAAGATTTGTTTAGGTTTAGATGGTCTTTATAATTTAGGTAAGCTTTTTAGTCAAATTATAGACTTTCGGAGCCGTTTTACAGCTGCGCATTCTAGTGGAGTAGCTGCTAGTGCTGAAGCATTGGCGAATTTTATCGGCATGTCAGAGCATAAAGCACGGAAGCTTAAAGTAGCTGGTTATTTACACGACTTAGGTAAATTAGCGGTACCGACGGAAATTTTGGAAAAACCGGATAAGCTAACGGAAGCTGAATTTAATATAATTAAAAAACATACCTACTATACTTATCATACCTTAAAAAGAGTCAAAGGCTTAGATGAGATAAATATTTGGGCTTCACTACATCATGAACGACTTGATGGGGAGGGGTATCCTTTTCATTATCAGCAGGAGGAACTGCCTTTAGGATCTCGAATAATGGCTGTGGCCGATGTCTTTTCGGCTATTACCGAAGATCGGCCTTATCGTCGAGGGATGGAGAAGAAAAAGGTTTTAAATATTTTGGAAAACATGGTTCAGGATGGTGCTTTAGATGAAGATATAGTGTTAACTTTGAATGATAACTATGAAGCAATATACTGTTTGCGAAAGTATGCTCAAGAACAGGAGACTTCTGAATATAAGAGCTTTTTGCAGGATAGTTTGGCTGATAATTCCCAAAGGAAAGCGGAGGCTAAGTAGATGGATACTATTACTGAGGTGCAAGGGATTAAGCTGGGCCACGCTCAAGACAGGGAAGCTTTAACAGGCTGTACAGTCATTTTAGCCGAAGCAGGAGCAGTAGCAGGAGTAGAAGTTAGAGGAGCGGCGCCAGGAACTCGGGAGATAGAACTCTTAGCTCCTTTGAAGTCGGTAGCTGAAGTACAAGCGGTTTTGCTAACGGGAGGTAGCGCTTTTGGTTTAGGGGCTGCTCAAGGAGTTATGGACTACTTGGAAGAACAGGGAATTGGCTATGATGTAGGAGTAACTTCGGTGCCTATTGTACCGGCGGCAGTGATCTTTGATTTAGAGATTGGCGATTATAGAGTTCGACCACAAAGGAAGATGGGCTATCAGGCCTGTGAGAATGCTAAAGCTGAAAATAAACTTCGAGGTAATGTAGGTGTGGGAATGGGAGCTACGGTAGCTAAGCTAGCCGGCATGGAAAGTGCAATAAAAAGCGGTTTGGGAATGGCTAGTCAACAAGTAGGGGAGTTAGTAGTTGCTGCTTTAGTAGTGGTTAATGCTTTAGGAGAGGTCTTTGATCCTCAAACTGATCAAATTATTGCTGGAGTTAGAGGAGAAAGCGAGTTTTGTAGTTCGGTGGAGCTATTAAAGAATAAATTTTTGGAGGGCAAGGCTAAAGAAAACCTTCAATTAAGTAATACTACTTTGGGGGTAGTGACTACTAATGCTAGTTTAAGCAAAAATCAGGCTAATAAAGTGGCCCAGATGGCCCAAAATGGTTTAGCCCAAAGGATTAGACCTGTTCATAGTAGTTTGGATGGAGATACTATATTTACCTTAGCTACAGGTAAAATAGAGACTGAGGTGGATTTAATTGGTACTTTGGCTGCAGAAGTTGTGGCTACAGCAGTTTTAGATGCTCTAAACTCTGCTCAAGGAGCTGGGGAACTGCCAGCAGTAGGAGAGCTTAACTATTGATTTAGCTAGTTTTAATAAGTTCTTTTTCAAGAACTTGCAAGTATTTTTTTAGTTCTGTTAAGGAACATTCCTTTAGACTTTGTTTAGCAAAGTTCTCTTTCAGAACCTCTTGAGCTTCTTTATTAGTTATTTCTTTTTCGGCTATAGTACTGTTGATTTGATTGATAATCTGTTGCTTCTGTTTTTCTTTAGTTTTCTTTTTTGGGTTTACTAGACTGTCTACTATTCTCTTTCCTTCCTCCAATTCGGGTGCAAACTGAGTTCCGTAACCTAAAGTGGCTAGGGCCCTACCAATGGCTCCGGTTTCAGCTTTTTCAATATAATCAAAAAAGCTAGCTTTATATTCAGTTTTAGTACCCTGAGCTAGAGGTCTGCTATTTTCATTTTTAATGGTTGCTTGACAGATAGCAATTCCTTGGTCAATATCCAAAAGTAGGAATTCGGTATTTATTCCGTAATCAGGATGTTCTTTTCTAAACCAGACTAAACGCCATTTAACTTCTAAATAACTTTTTCCTTTGATTTTCGTTAAGTGTTCTTGAGGATTAAACTTCATTAATTTCACTCCTTGTTAAGCTTAAGATATCTGATTTCAATTTTTTTAATGCAGTAATTTTTTTACTTTAGTTGTTTCAGTTTAAGTATTGTTTGAAATTTAAAGGGAATTTAAATTTCAATGTAGAATATATTTAAATAAGAGAAAAGATAGGTACTTAAAGTTCTAAATTATATTTTAGTTTAATATAAAATAATAAGCTTGTCTTAAATTCTGCAAGGTGGCTTTTTGAGAATTTAGGGCTTTTTTTAATAAATTTTGGACAGGAGAGGTGTTAAATTTGGATAGGCTTATTTGGTTCTATATATCAGGCATTATTTTTAATTTAATATTTTATATTTTTTATTTAGTTAGAAATCGTAGAAAATTAAGTGTAGATATTTTAGGTACAATTACTTTTATTTTATTGAGTTGGCTTATTTATCCCTTGCTTTTTATAAAAAATAGATAGCTATGGATAAAAACATAAAGCTATTCGCCTAACTGGTAAAAAATAATTGGGAGTTTTGTTCCGCTTATTTAATTTGAGTTGAGAATATGCTTAAGTTTTTGGAATAATAATTTAAAGGGATAGCTCAATTGAGCTATCCCTTTAAATTTATGCTAATTATTTTTTTGTAGCTCTTCTTTTGCTTGTTTTAAGAAGGAAAGGTCGATATGCTCTTCTACTTCGAAGTCCGTGGAAATGATATCGTGTTCTTGTAAAAACTCAGTTCCGTCTCTTAAGACTTCTTTATCTCTATCGCTTAACATTGCTTTAGTTTCTCCAAAAGTGTCTAGACTTCTTTCGGCTACATAAGCAGAGTAGTTGGTGTAAGGTTCGGATAGCAGTTCGATTGCTCGTTCAGGTTCTTCATTGACAATTTCCTGCATTTCCAGATGGACCTTTAACCATTCTACTACTGCTTCAGGTTGATTTTCCAGTAGATAAGGATGAGCAACTACCACTGATAAGTCTTCAAATTCAGGATACTCTTCACCAGTAGCTAAGACTTCGGCTTCAAAGCCTTCAACTTCTTTACCTCGTTCTATGATTTCTGAAACGAAAGGCTCCCAGACAATAGCGGCATCAATATCTCCATTCTCTAATTGGCTTAACATAGTAGTAGGATCTCCATCTAACAGATCGTTAGCAGTAATATTTTCAAAGTTTTCCGCTTCCATTACCTGCAAGAAGAAACGGTGCGAGTAACTATAGTGGTTAACTCTTAGATCTAAATCATTATTATCCAACTCTTCAACAGAGTCAAATTCTCCTTTACGAGTTACAATAGCCGTTGTTTTTCCTGGTGACCAGACGTCTTTAGCAATTATTACTCCATTTAGATTATCTTCATCTCCAGCTACTAGTCCGGGCATATCACCCATATAACCAATCATTTGATCTTGGGCTACTAAGCTGCTGATCATATCAGAGCCTGAGAGATAACTAGCGTAACTAACATCCAAATCCTCAGTTAACTCTTCGATCTCTAAACTATTACTGATAATTCCGCTTACTGCGGGGTAGTAATGAGGTTGAAAGGCTACTCCTAGTTCTTCTTCATGAGGTGTACAGGCACTAAGACTAAGTAATAGTAAACTAGCTAAGATTATAATTGAAAGCTTGATAAAGTTATTATTATTAAACACTTTTAAGACCTGCTTATAAAAATCTATACAAAACTAACTATAGACCACAATTTCACAGGATTACAATTGTGTAGGATGCAATCGC
>NZ_JALKBZ010000020.1 GCF_023227765.1 Fuchsiella alkaliacetigena | reverse complement strand
CTATCCTCAATAGGTGTTGCTTTTTTATCTTATTTGTATTTATTTACATTTAAGGGATATATAATTAATAAAAATTTACCCTTGACAAATGAAAATATTTTTTATGCAATGCTAGTGAGATAAATTGTTTAATTCAGATGATAAATGATAGATGATAGAGGAAAAATAAAAACATAAGTTTAAGTTCAAATTCTATTAGACGCTGACTAAAATCCGACTAAGTTCGGACTAAAACATTAGTACATTAAGAGCTTAAAATATTTAGTCTTTTTATTTTAATTTTGTACGTTTTAGTCAGATTTTTGTCAGAACTTAGTCAGCGTCAAATTGGTTTTGAAGTTGCAACTTAAGTAGCTTTTTTTAAAATCTTTTTAATTATTTTTTTACGTAGTCTATTGATAGCTTCAAAGTCCATAGCCTTTATATAGTAGTCTTCTAATTTATCATGTAGCTGCTTAGCAGTAGATATTTTAGCAGTGGCCTGGGAGACTAGGTGGTGATAGCGCTTTTCTACATCCAAGATTTCTGTTTTTGATTGGTTAATTATTTTTGCATTGCTGAAATTCAACATATTAATGATTATATCTTCTTCTCGTTCGTTTTGTAGTTGGTGAGGTGGAGACCCATCGATTAAAGCAGTGCTTAATTCAGGGATTACAACTGTGTCTATACTTTCAGGATCGAAAGCGCAGTGAAAGAAGTTCACTTGATACCCCTTTTTGAGAGCAGTATTTCCTATTTCACTAGCTAAATCAGATTTGCCAGTACCAGGCTTTCCTTTTAAAATATAGCGATTATCTATTTGAGCCGTAATGCTATCTAAATAATTTACAGAGCCTTGAGGAGTGAGAGCACTGGCAAAAAGACGACGTACTTCTCCTTTTTGGGCAGTAACTTTTTTATTGCCAAAGATCTCATTTTTTAATTTATTAAGCTGCGCCTCCACTTTTTGCCAGTTAGTTGCTTCTATGTAATAATTTTGCCATTGATCATAAGTTAATTTAGCTATAGCTAAATAATCATAAGCTTTTTGAAAGCTTATGGAAATTTGATTATTTAGTTCTTGAATTTCTTTTTTGTATTCTTTAAGCAGTTTTTCATTCCAGTGTCTACCAAAGTTAATAATCCTATCAACAGCACCTGGATTTTTAGGGTCTACTAAGTGGGGAGCAGTGCCATCTAAAATAGCCACTTTTAACTTCTTAATCACTACTCCATCCAAAGAATTATTATCCGATGAACACCAGTGAAATTCAATATCAAAACCGGCTTCTACCATTTTTTCTCCAATTTTTCTGATGAAAGTAGATTTGCCAGTGCCGGGCCCGCCTTTAATAATGAATATATCTTCAGCTTGATGAGGTAAGTACTCATAAAATGAACAAAAACCTTGGGCAGTATTCCCTCCGGAAAATAAGTTAATAATATTTCCTTTAGCCATCGGTAGTCCTCCTTAATTTAAAATTAACTATCTATTATTTATAATATGTGTTAGCATTAAAAATGTGAATAAAAACTATGAATATTTGGATACTATGTGAGCTTTTTAATGAATAACTGGATATTATGTGAGCTTTTCTGTAGATGTTTAGACTAGTCAATTGACATAAGGTTTATCATTTGTTAATATAAATTTATAGAGGTTAAAGGAGTTGAGGATAAATGAATAATGCTAACCCTAATACTCCCATTTATTCTATTGGGGCTGTTAATGAGAAAACTGGATTGACTAGAAGGCAGATTCGCTATTATGAAGAAGTAGATTTGATTAAACCCGCTAGAACTGAAGGTAATCAGAGGATTTACTCTCAAAACGATATCGCTCGTCTAAATAAAATTAAAGAGCTATTAGAATCAGGCTTGAATATTGCTGGAATAAAAAAACAACTGGGAACGGCTGAGGAAGAGCAAAAAAAGAGAGAGAGTTCAAATAAAAAAAGTTTGTCAAGCGGACGTAAGGTTAGTCAAAAAAAGCTTACATCTTTGTATCCAGTATCCAATAGAGCAGACTTAATAGAGCTGTTAAATGAAGAAGAGTTTGAAGAATAAATATTTTGAAGACTCCATATCAATAGATGTGGAGTTTTTTTGATGTTAATAATATTTTGAGAAGGGAGATTGAGTTAAGATTTTAGATTTAAAGTTAAGCTCTGGTTTAGTGATAGATGGAAGTGGCCAAGAGGTATTTGTAGCTGATATTGGTATAAAGCAAGGAGTAATAGCTGAAGTTGGTGACTTACAAAAAAGAGAAGCTTTAGCAGAGTACAATATAGCAGGGTTGGTAGTGGCGCCAGGATTTATAGATATTCACTCTCACTCGGAACTATCTATTTTAGCTAATCCTCACGTTACTAGTAAGCTATACCAAGGAGTAACTACCGAAGTGGTAGGAAACTGTGGCTCTTCAGTGGCTCCTGTTTTAGAGCAGACTACGGAATCAATTAGCAAAAAGCTAGCTAAATATAACTTAGAACTACAGTGGGAAGGAGTAGCTGAATACTTAGCTACAGTGAAAGAGCAAGGGAGTAGTGTTAATTTAGCTACTTTGGTGGGGCATAGTTTACTTCGTCAAGCTGTATTAGGTGATCAAGTTAGAGAGCCTAGGGCTGAAGAGTTAGCTACTATGAAAAAACACTTATTAGTAGCTATGCAGGAAGGAGCCTGGGGACTATCTACTGGTTTGATCTATCCGCCTTCTGCAAATGCAAATACTGCGGAGTTGATTGAATTAGCTAAAGTAGTAGCAGAGCAAGGTGGAATATATGCTACTC
The DNA here is from genome assembly GCF_023227765.1 of Fuchsiella alkaliacetigena. Taxonomy (GTDB): domain Bacteria; phylum Bacillota; class Halanaerobiia; order Halobacteroidales; family Acetohalobiaceae; genus Fuchsiella; species Fuchsiella alkaliacetigena. The sequence continues at coordinate 42,838 of NZ_JALKBZ010000020.1, read as the reverse complement.
ATCTGCGCGATGAAGGTGATCAGTTAATTTCAGCAGTTAAAGAGGCTATTGAAATTGCTGAACAGACAGGAGTTTCAGTACAGATTTCTCACCATAAGGCTAATGGTAAAGGAAACTGGGGGAAGGTAGAACAGACTTTAGAATTAATTGAAAAGGCTAATCAAAGAGGTTTAAATATAAACTGTGATGTCTATCCTTATTTAGCTACTTCTACTGGTTTAGCAGCTTTGCTGCCTCGGGAGTTTAAACAAGGAGGGAAAGAAAAGGTTTTAGCTAGGTTGAGACAGAAAAAAAACAAGCAACAGCTGAGAACTTATTGGCAGCAGCAAAGAGCTAATCAGGAATCTTGGGAGCAAATTATTATTGCTGAGGTTAATCAGAGTCAAAATAAATATTTAGAAGGAAAAAGTATTGCCCAAATAGCTGCTGAAAAAGGAGAGGAGGCTGCCGAGGTAGTAATTGAGTTATTATTAGCAGAGCGCCTAGCGGTTAGTATGGTTAAATTTTCAATCTGTGCTAGGGATTTAGAACGAGTAATGAGCTATGATGGGACTATGATTGCTTCTGATGCAGCAGCTAGGGCTAAAGACGGTTTATTAGATCGCTCAATTCCTCATCCTAGAGCTTACGGTAGTTTTCCGCGAGTAATAAATAGTTATGTAAAAGAAAAGGAAGTTCTTGGTTTGGAAGAAGCAGTTAAAAAAATGAGTTATTTGCCAGCCGAAAAATTGGGTTTAGTAGATAGAGGTAGGATTAAAGAGGGATTAGTAGCTGATTTAGTAGTTTTTGATTTAGATAAATTTAAGGATTTAGCTACTTACGAAGAGCCGCATCAATATGCACAAGGAATTAAGCATTTACTAGTCAATGGTCAATTTGTGATTAAAGACTCTACTTTAGAGAAAAGATTACCTGGACAGATTTTAACTAAGAAAAGCTATTTTTAGGCTAATATTTTTTTAAAAAATCGCATACCATAAACTTGACATAAGATTATTTACTTGTTATAATATCTCTTGTTGTTAGTGATTGTATTATCATTTAGTAGTTGACTTTTTAGTTAAGAAAAAGGATTTGAAATTAGCTATTAATGGAGCCTTTGCTCCTTTTTTTATTATTAAGGAAATTATACTTTGCTCTTTCTTAGTAAGTAGAGTTTATTTATAGATATTCCTTTGAAGGGGGTTCTTAGAGAATGGATAGACTGGCCGTGGTGGTTTTAGCTGCTGGTAAAGGGACGCGAATGAAGTCAGAACTTCCTAAAGTTTTACATAAGGTGTGCGGTAAAGCTATGGTTGAACATATTCTCTTTGCTGCTCAAGACTTAAATCCAGAACGAAGCATAGTAGTTGTAGGCTATAAAGGTGAGATAGTTAAAGCAGAGTTGGAGAGTTTAGAAGTAGACTTTGCTTATCAAAAACAGCAGTTAGGAACTGGGCATGCTGTAATGCAGGTTGAAGAGTTTTTGCAGGACTTTGAAGGTTCGGTATTAGTTTTATGTGGTGATACTCCTTTATTAACTGCTGAAACCTTAAGTAATTTAGTGGAGAAACAGCAACAACAAGGTGTGGCAGCAGTTTTAACTACTGAAGTTGATGATCCTAGCTGGTACGGAAGAATAGTTAGGGATAGCTCGGGTGATTTAGTTAAGATAGTCGAAGAGGAGGATGCTACTCCGGAGGAACGTCAAATACAGGAGATTAATACTGGAACTTATTGCTTTGATAGCCAGTATTTATTTAAGGCGTTGCAAGAGATTGAAGCCGATAATGCTCAAGGTGAGTACTATTTGACTGATGTTATTGAAGTGCTTACTTATGAAGGAGAAAATGTAGCTGCGGAGCTGGCTGTTGATTCGGCTGAGACTTTAGGAGTTAATACTAGGCGGCATTTAGCTACGGCTGAAAAACGATTAAGGAAGAGGGTTTGTAATAAGCATTTAGCAGCTGGAGTAACTATTATCGATCCTGAAAATACTTTTATAGATTCAGAAGTAGAAATCGAACAGGATACGGTGATTTATCCTTATACTATTATTGAAGGGGCGACTCAGATAGGTAGTAACTGTACTATTGGGCCTCACAGCAGAATTATTGATTCTCAATTAGCTGCTGGGGTCGAAGTACAAAATTCAGTTATTAAAAAGGCTAAAGTGGGAGCCGAGGTGCAAATAGGGCCTTTTGCTTATCTGCGTCCGGGAACAGAGTTAGAGGCTGGAGTTAAAATAGGAGACTTTGTAGAGATTAAAAAATCTAAAGTAGCTCAGAGAACTAAGATACCTCATTTGAGCTATGTAGGTGATGCAGAGATTGGTGAAGATGTGAATATCGGTGCTGGTACTATAATTGCTAACTATGATGGTCAAGAGAAGCATCGGACTGAAATTGGAGATCAGGCTTTTATAGGTAGTAATTCAACCTTGATTGCTCCTCTCAACATTGGTAAATCAGCGATTACTGGGGCTGGCTCAGTAGTTACTAAGGATGTAGCTGCTGATAGCTTAGTACTAGGTGTACCTGCCACTGAATGTGAAATAAACAAAGAAGATAATGACTAAGTTTAACTAAGATTGAGATTGCTAGGAGGCAGTATAGACAATGGGATCTTATAAGGAACGGCTGAAAATATTTACTGGAAACTCAAATCCGGAGTTGGCTCGCGAAGTATGTAACTATTTGGGAACCTCTATAGTTACTTCTAATGTATCTAAGTTTAGTGATGGTGAAATTGAAGTTACTATCGAAGAAAGTATCCGGGGCTCCGATGTATTTGTTATTCAACCTACTTGTGACCCCGTAAATGAAAATATTATGGAGCTTTTAATTATGATTGATGCGTTAAAAAGAGCCTCGGCTAGAAGTATTACGGCAGTGGTACCTTATTTTGGCTATGCTAGACAGGATAGAAAGGCTAAGCCTAGAGATCCTATTTCAGCAAAGTTGATTTCCAATTTATTGGCTTCTGCTGGGACGGATAGAATAGTTGCTATTGATTTTCATGCTGCTCAAATCCAAGGCTTTTTTGATATTCCGGTAGATCATTTATTAGGTGCTCCGATTTTAGCTGAGTACTTTTTAAATAAGGAGTTAGACGATTTTATTGTGGTAGCTCCTGATGTGGGGGCTGTTAAGCGGGCGCGGGACTTTGCAGAAAGGCTTAATACCTCTATTGCTATCATAGATAAAAGAAGACCAGAACCTAATGTTTCTGAAATAATGAATATTATTGGTTATATAGACGGGAAAGATGTAGTTCTTTTGGATGATATGATAGATACAGCCGGTACTATTACTCGAGCAGCTAAAGCTTTACGAGAAAGAGGAGCTAAGAATATTTATGCTTGCTGTACTCATCCTATCTTTTCGGGGCCGGCTATTGAGCGTTTAGAGGATTCGCCGTTAAAAGAGGTAGTAGTTACTAATACTATTCCTCTACCTAAAGAGAAAAATTTGGACAAGGTTACAGTGCTTTCCATTGCTCCTTTATTAGGAGAGGCAATTGATAGAATCTTTAAAGACTTATCGGTAAGTGTATTATTTGATTAGAACTTTGATAATTAGTTAAAAAAATGTTATAATGAATAAGCTAAGAAATTAGAATCTTAATTGAAGAGTTCGGGTAATAAGTGTTTGCTAAATATGGTTAAATAATTTATTAAGAAAGAACTTAGGAAAAAGGAGAGGGTATCAATGGAACAGTTAGAGCTTGAAGTCGAATTAAGGGATGAAACTGGAAGAAATCAGGCTCGGAGATTGAGAGAAGAAGGTCTAGTGCCGGGGGTAATTTATGGTCAAGATCGAGAACCGGCTACTTTAAAGCTAGATGCTAATGATCTAGCTGAGGTAACGGGCGGTAATAAGATTATTAATTTAAAGTTAGAAGATGATGTGGAAGCAGTGATGATTAAAGATCTACAGAAAGATGCTATAACTGGAGAGTTTTTGCATGTGGATTTTCACCAAATTAATCTTGATGAAACAGTAGTTGTAGAGGTGTCCGTAGATCTAGTAGGTACTTCAGCAGGTGAACGAGAAGGTGGAGTACGACAGCAGTTACTTAGAGAAGTAAAGGTTGAATGCTTACCAACCGAAATTCCAGCCAGCATTGAAATAGATATTTCTGAATTGGAGGTTGGCGAGTCGCTTCACGTAGCTGAATTAGAAACTGCTGATGAAGTAGAAATCATAACTTCAGGTGATGAGGTATTAGTAACTGTAGTTGCTCCTACAGAGCTTGATCTTGAAGAGCCAGAGGAAGACGAAGAAGATCTTCTAGAAGAACCAGAAGTAATTGGAGAAGAGCCAGACGAAGAGTTAGAAGAAGGAGAAGAAGTACCAGGAGAAGAAAGCTACGAAGAATAGACTACAAACTATTAGTTTTAGGCGTAATCACGGTCAATGGTTACGCCTTTTTTAATTTTTAAAAGGAGTTGATAGCTGTGAGATTAGTAGTAGGATTAGGAAATCCTGGTTTTAAATATGCTCGAACTAGGCATAATATCGGTTTTAGAGTTTTAGATTCTTTTGCTGAAAAGAATAAAGTTAAAATTAAGCAGGAAAAGCAGAAAGCTTTAACGGGTAAGCTTTATATTAAAGGCGAAAAAGTGATACTAGCTAAGCCACAGACTTATATGAATAAGAGTGGGCAAGCAGTTAAAGGGTTAGTTGATTGGTATCAGTTTGATCCTCAGGATATAATTGTTATTTATGATGATTTAGATCTAGAGCCAGGTCATTTAAGAATTAGACGTAGTGGAGGACATGGAGGGCACAAAGGTTTAAAGTCAATTTTTAATAGCTTAAACACTAGAGAAATACCTAGAATTAGAATTGGAATCGGTAGGCCGCCGAAATATATGTCAGTTAGTGAATATGTGTTAGGAAAGTTTACAGCTGAACAAAGCAGCTTAATAGAGGATAGTGTTGAGCGGGCTCAAGCAGCATTAAAGGTTATTTTAGCGGATGATTTAACCACAGCTATGAATAAGTATAATTGATTACATATTTATGCTAATAATAGTGAATACTCATAATTGAAGCTTTGAAAAATACTCTATCACTTGTTAAAGAGAATTTAAAATGAAAATGCTCAAATACTAAGTTATTGGAGCATTTTAATTGGTTACCTGGAAAGTATAGGAAGTAGATAAAGATAGACTAGACTTTTCTATCTTGACGATATTGGAAAAAAAAGATATAATTAATAAGAAAAGAGGTAGCATAGAAATTAGGACTGTTTGTGGTCGGTGTGAACAAGGAATAGATTTTATTTAGTTAACAATTTTTTAAATTAAGTTTTAGGACCTTGGCTGAAGACTAGGGTCCTTTTTAATATATAGCTAACTTATAAGGAGTTATGACGAAAATGATAAATGCTTTAACAAAACTTTTAACTGAGTTTGAAGCCTTTAAAAATTTAAAGCAAGCTATGGATTTAAAATTAAATACTAAATTAACTCTTAATCTATCGGTTTCTCAGCGCGCTTTTATTATAGCTAATCTTTATGCTGAGCTTGAAGATAGAGCAATGTTACTTACTTATAATCGCCAGCGAGCTATAGATATTTATGAAGAGTTATTGAGAATTATCCCGGCAGCAAAGTTGTTTTTATTTCCAGAATTGGAGGTGCTACCTCACGAAAGAATTGAAGAGGATATTTCAGTAAGAATAGAAAGGTTAGAGGTATTAACTGCTCTAAACTCTACCGCTAAACCATTAGTTATTCTACCTATTAAGGGTCTATTACAAAGGTTAGTTCCTCAGCCTGTATTTGTAGAGCACTGCTTTGAGATTAAACAAAGTAATCATTTACACCTTCAAAAGCTTAAATCAGACTTAGTAGCAGCAGGTTATAAAAGAGTAGATATGGTGACCAACAAGGGAGAATTCAGTGTTAGAGGTGGAATTATAGATATCTACTCCTTAACTATGGATAGTCCGGTGAGGATAGAACTATTTGGAGAAGAGATAGATTCTATTAGAACTTTTGATTTAGATACTCAGCGTTCTATAAAAAAGATAGAACAAGTTCTTATTTCTCCAGCTACAGAAACTTTATTAAACTTTAAAAATCTGAATAATTTAGTTCCTAAAATAGAAAAAAAATTGTTGGCTAGAAAAAAGAGCCTAATATCGGCCTCAAAAGAGGCTGAAGCCCAGGAGTTACTAGCAAGATACAACGAGGATTTGGAAAAAATCAAAGCCGAAGTTGTTTTTCCAGGGATAGAACAGTATTTACCTTTTATATATCAGGATATGGCTACGGTGATAGATTACTTTGGAAGCGGAAGTTTAATTTTTGACTCTCCTAATAGAGTTTGTGAACAGGCTTTTAACTTAATTAATGATTTTAATGAACTACGGATTTCGCTTTTAAATCAAGGAACTGTTTTAAAGAATTATGATCAACATTTTGCAGACTTTGAAAAGCTATTGTTAAAGATTAATAACTTTCCCCAGCTCTATTTAAGTGAAACTCAAAAAATTAAAAAATTTAAAATAGATCGAGAGATTAGCTTAAAGATTAACAAAACTACCAAGTTTAGAAGTCAGATTAATCAATTTATAAAGGAGTTAAAAGAATGGAAAGAGCAAAAATTCAGAATTTTAATTACTCTTTCTACTGCTAGTAAATGTAAAACTCTTGTCGAAAGATTACAGGAAGAGGGTTTAGCAGCTATTTACGTAGCCGAAGTAAAAGATCAGTTAAAAGTTGGCAATATAGTGGTAACGGTCGATAGCTTGGCTGAAGGATTAATTATACCTGAAGTGAACTTTATTCTCTTTACGGAAGGAGATATATTTGCTGACCCGCAGCGAAAAAATAAACGCAAGAGTAAGACCTATGATCAAGGAATTAAAATAGCTTCTTTAGAGGAGTTGGAAATAGGAGATTATGTGGTGCACGAAAACCACGGTATTGGTAAGTATTTAGGTGTTAAAACCTTGGAAGTACAAGGACACAATAAAGATTATCTATTGATTAATTATGCTGATCAGGATAAATTATATGTTCCTACTGATCAGGTGGATTTAATCCAAAAGTATGTAGGTAGCGAAGGAGCTCAGCCTAAACTGTATAGCTTGGATAGTAGTGAATGGTCGCGAGTAAAAAAACGGGTTAAAGAGTCGGTGCAGGAGATGGCTGAGGATTTACTGGAGCTATATGCTCAAAGAGAGGTAGCAAATGGTTATGCTTTTGCTGAAGATACAGTCTGGCAACAGGAATTTGAAGATGAGTTTCCTTATCAGGAGACTCCGGATCAGTTAAAAGCTATTCAAGAAGTTAAAGAGGATATGGAGTCACCGCAGCCTATGGATCGTTTGCTTTGTGGTGATGTGGGCTATGGAAAGACTGAAGTAGCTATTAGAGCTGCCTTTAAAGCGGTAATGGATGGGAAGCAGGTGGCTATGTTGGTTCCGACTACTATTTTAGCTCAGCAACATTTAAATACCTTCACCGAAAGATTTATTAGTTATCCTATTAAAATAGATGTTTTGAGTAGATTTAAAACCGCTAAAGAACAACAACAGCTTATTAAAGATTTAAAACTAGGTTCTTTGGATATTATTATAGGTACTCATAGGCTCTTATCTGCTGATGTTCAATTTAAGGACTTAGGGCTGTTGATTGTAGATGAGGAACAGCGTTTTGGAGTTAAGCATAAAGAAAAATTGAAAGAGCTTAAGAGTAATATAGATGTTTTAACCTTAACTGCTACTCCAATTCCTCGTACCTTGCATATGTCTTTAGTTGGGGTTAGGGATATGAGTTTGATTGAAACCCCTCCGGAGAATAGATATCCGATTAGAACTTATGTAAGAGAATATAATCCCGGCTTAATTCGTAATGCAATTACTAGGGAATTAAATCGGGGAGGGCAGGTTTACTTTGTACATAATCGAGTAGCTGATATTGATAAGGTAGCAGCTCGTATTCAAAAGTTATTACCGGAAGCTGAAGTAGCGGTAGCTCATGGACAGATGAGTGAATCGAAGCTAGAACGGATTATGATGTCTTTTTTAGAGGAAAAGCATAATGTTTTGGTCTGTACTACCATTATTGAAACTGGCTTAGATATTCCCAATGTTAATACTATTGTGATTAATAAAGCTGATCAAATGGGTTTAGCTCAGCTTTATCAACTCCGAGGTAGAGTAGGGAGGAGCAATCGGGTTGCTTATGCTTACTTGCTCTATCAGCAAGGTCGGGTACTATCGGAGGTAGCTGAGAAGAGATTACAGGCTATTAAAGAGTTTACTAATTTAGGCTCCGGCTTTAAGATAGCTATGCGTGATCTTGAAATTAGAGGTGCTGGTAATATTTTAGGCCCTAAGCAGCACGGTCATATTGAAGCTGTAGGTTTTTCTTTGTACTGTAAACTATTAGATCAAGCTATTACAGATTTAAAAGATCAGCCTGAGCTGGAATCGGAGCCGGAGATGGCAGTAGTGGATGTTGAGGTTGATGCCTATATAAGCGATGATTATATAAGTGATTCTAAGCAAAAAATAGAGATTTATAAAAAGATTTCTAAGGTAACAAGTTTAAATGATATTGCGGAAATTGAACGGGAGATGGAGGATAGATTCGGGGTTATGCCTAAGCCTTTTTTAAATCTAATCAAGTTAGCTAGAATTAGAGTTTTAGCTACAAAGCTGAATGTAGATAAAGTTTTTTCAAAAGAGGGTGAGATTGCTGTTAAGTTTAGTTCTGCTACTAATTTGACTGGTGAAAAAATACTAGAGTTAAGTAAGCAGTATCAGCTTCGTTTTAGATCGGCTAAAGAACCGCTTCTAGCTTTGCAAGTTATCCAAAATAAGTCTGTAGCTTTAGATAAGTTAACTAAAATTTTAAAACAGCTCCAAGAATAGTTAACTGTTGAAAAGGATAAAATATGATTAATATTTCATTAGCTGTTTCGAGACTGTTAATTCCTGCTGTTTAATAAAGTTTGAGAATAAAAATCTAAATTTAACTATATACTATGAATGAATACAGAGGCTCATTAATATAATTCAAGGAGGTGAAAACTGGTTAAATTGTATTTTGTTGAACAAAGTTATTTAACCAGGAAATTATGAAAGCTACAGGAATAGTGAGAAGAATAGATGATTTGGGAAGAGTAGTAATTCCTAAAGAGATTCGGAGAACTATGCGGATTCGAGAAGGAGAACCCTTAGAAATATTTGTAGATCGCGATGGAGAAGTGATCTTAAAAAAGTATTCTCCCATCGGTCAATTAAGTGAGTTTGCTGGTGAATATGTTGATTCTTTACATGAAGTGACGGGTTATATAGCCTGTGTTTTAGATAAGGATGTAGTAGTAGCCGTTGCTGGAGCTCCAGAAAAGAGATTTTTGGATAAGCCTATTAGCGAGGCAGCAGAAAAAGTATTAGCGGAGAAAGAAACAGTAGTGATGGAGGAGCCGGGAGAATACTCTTTCTGTAAAGATTGTCGGGGAACTAAAGAAGAATGTCAATTTAGTGCTCAGGTCTTAGCACCAATTGTTACTGCCTCCGGAGATGCAATAGGGGTAGTTGCTTTAAGCTCGCAACAGGAAAATGATAAAATGGGAGATTTAGAAATTAAACTAGCCAAAACTGCTGCTGGATTTTTGGCAAAGCAGATGGAGGATTAAGTTTAAGGTGAGTCGTCTTTTGGCTCACCTTTTTTATTGAATAATTAAGTAAATTTGAAGGAGTTTTTAATCTTATCTGGAATACATAGATGGTGGATATATAGAGGTAACTTTAAAAAGATTTTAACATCTTTTGGTATTTAGCTTGGGGAAGGAAGTCAGAAGATGACTAAAAAAAATAAACAGAGCTTTTTAAAAGGAGCTATGATTTTAACCTTAGCTGCTTTCATTAGTAAAGCTATGGGTTTGGTTTATCGAATTTTGTTAACTAGATTAATCGGTCAAGAGGGAATTGGACTTTATCAGATGGCTTATCCTATTTATACTACTATTTTAGTTATTTCTAGATCTGGAATTCCAGTAGCTATTTCAAAATTAGTAGCAGAAAAGGTAGCAGAGAATAATAAAATGAGTGCTCATAAGATTTTTAGTATTGCTCGTAGAATTAGCTTTATTTTGGGTTTGTGCTTTACTGCGATCTTGATGTTATCTGCTGATTTTTTTGCTCGCAATCTGTTAAGAGACCCTAGGGCTTTTTATTCAATCTTAGCTATTGCTCCGGCTGTCTTTTTTGTTTCGATAATGGCTTCTTATCGAGGTTTTTTCCAGGGCCTGCAGACTATGGTACCTACGGCTGTTTCGCAGGTAGTGGAGCAGTTGGTGAGAATGAGTACTATGCTACTCTTAGCCTATCTTTTATTAACGAGAGGTGTTGAGTTTGCAGCTGCTGGAGCTGCTTTTGGAGCAGTGACGGGAGCTATTGCTGGTTTAACGGTGCTCTTATATATATATAATCGACGTAAAGAGGAGATTAATGAGTTCTCTTTAAGCGGGCCCGGTGATAATTTATCAATGACAAAAGTTATTAGCAGGATAACATCTTTAGCGGTACCCGTTACCTTAGGAGCTTTAGTATTACCTTTAATGCAGTTTGTGGATGCTACTTTGATTCCTTGGCGTTTACAAGTGGCTGGTTTCTCTGTAGGGGAAGCTACTGGTCTCTACGGTAATTTTGCAGGGATGGCTATGGTTTTGGTTAACTTTCCGACAGTAATTACTGTTTCTTTGGCTGCTAGCTTGGTACCGGCTATTTCTGAAGCCTTTGCTTTGGAAAGAAAAAGATTAATTAAACATAGAACTCAGGCTGCTTTGCGGATTACCCTTTTTATTTCTTTACCAGCAGCAGTAGGTTTATTTATTTTAGCTACTCCGATTAGTCAGATGTTATTTGCTATTCCAGAGGCGGGAATTCCGTTGCAGTATGTTTCTTGGGGAGTAATTTTTGTTTGCTTGCAACAGACTTCTTCTAGTATTTTACAGGGAATAGGCAAGCCGGGGATTCCAGCTAGAAACTTATTTATAGGAGCGGCTGTAAATGCTACTATGAACTTTTTCTTAACGGCTAATCCAATGTTGGGTATTAGAGGGGCTGCTTTAGCTACTGCTTCCGGTTTTTTTATAGCTGCTATTTTGAACTTATTAGCTATTGCTAGATTGATCGGTTATAGGTATAACTATCGTGATATGTTAATCAAACCTATCTTGGCGGTAGTCTTGATGGCTATAGCAGTTACTACGGGTTATTCACAGGGGATAGAGATCTTAACTAGAAATACTGTTATTACTTTAGGAGCGGTATTTTTAGGAGCTGTAGTTTATATCTCAACTTTATTATTTAGTGGAGCTGTAAAAGAAGCAGATATTAAGCTGATTCCCAAAATTGGTGATAGATTAGCTGAGTTTTTAATGAGAATTGGATTAGTGAGGGGATAATATGGATAAAGATGAATTAGGTTCTTTGCAAATAGTTGGCTTGGGCCCGGGAGATTTAGGAGATTTGACGCTAGCTGCTTATGAAGCATTACAGAAAGCAGATAAACTATTTTTAAGAACAGTAGAGCATCCAGTTGTAACTCAATTAAAAGCTAAGGAGATAGATTTTAATTCCTTTGATGATATATATGAAAGCCAAGATGATTTTATTGAAGTCTATAATCAGATTGTTAATAAGTTGCTGAAAGAAATTGAAGCAGGCTTAGATATTGTTTATGGAGTGCCAGGCAATCCTTTAGTGGCTGAAAAGTCTGTACAGCAATTATTAGCTAAGCTTCCTAGCGATAAAGTAGGAATAATTGCTGGACTTAGTTTTTTAGAGCCGCTATTTATTGCTCTTGAACTGGACCCTATAGCTGGATTACAGATTTTAGATGCTTTAAGTCTAAGCAAAGAGCAGTTACAGCCTCAACAGGACTTGATTTTAACTCAAGTATATAATTCATTAGTGGCTGCTGATCTTAAATTAACTTTATTAGAAGTCTATCCAGCAGAACATTCAATACAGGTAGTTAGAGCTGCGGGAGTACCTGCATTGGAAAAAAGATCTAAGCTACCTCTCTATCAATTAGATAGATTGGACTGGCTAGACCATTTAACTACTGTTCACGTTCCTCCTAAGGAGAGTGAAGCCTTTTATATGAATGAGCTAACTGAGTTTAAGACTCTAGTTCAAATAATGGCTAAACTTAGAGGTAAAGAAGGCTGTCCTTGGGATTTAGAACAGACTCATGATTCCTTGAGGCCTTATTTAATTGAGGAAGCTTATGAGGTGCTGGCAGAAATAGAGGCTGGAGATATTGAAGCTTTATGTGAAGAACTAGGTGACTTATTGCTACAGGTTATTTTTCACGCTCAAATTGCTAAAGAGAATAATAACTTTGAAATTGAAGATGTAATTTATGGTATTTGTGAAAAGATGATTAAGCGTCACCCACATGTGTTCAGCGATGAAGACTTAAATTCAGCTGTTGAAGTAGAAGGTAGATGGGAAGAAATAAAGAATGCTCAAAAGTCTAAAGCTAAAAAAGATGAGGATATATTGGCTACTCCTAAAGGACTGCCTAGCTTGATGGAAGCTCAAAAGGTACAACAGAAAGCAGCAACAGTAGGTTTTGACTGGGAGAGTATTGAAGGCGCCTTAGCTAAACTCCAAGAGGAGTTAGGAGAGTTTGCAGAGGCTTTGGAAGAGCAAGGCGCTGATAGAATTAGAGAAGAGTTAGGAGATGTATTATTTGCCATCGTTAATATAGGCAGGTTTTTGGATTTTAATCTCGAATTAGTGCTAAGAGATGCTACTCAGAAGTTCAAAAAAAGATTTGCTGATATGGAAACAGAACTCAAAAACAGTAGCCTTAAACTAGAAGATATATCTTTAATTGAACTAGAAGAATTATGGCAAAGAGTTAAAAAAATGAAGGAGTGAAGATATTGAAACTTTGGAAAAACTTATCAATCAGCATATTATTGCTTATTATTCTCTTGCTTTCATATCCAGCCTTTGCTTTTGAGGTGGAAGCGGAAACGGCACTTTTGATGGAAGTGGAAACCGGCCAGGTTTTATTCAGTAAAAATGCTCATGATGGACTGCCGCCAGCTAGCATGACTAAGATAATGACTATGTTATTAACTATGGAAGCGTTGGAAGAGGGATATATTGATTTGGAAGAAGAGGTAGTTACTAGTCGACGGGCGGCTAGTAAAGGTGGTTCTCAGATTTATTTATCTGCTGGGGAAAGAATGCCTGTACAAACTTTATTGGAGGCTGTAGCTATTGCTTCGGCTAATGATGCCACGGTGGCTCTTAGTGAACATGTTGCTGGCTCTAAAGAAGAGTTTGTGAGAATGATGAATAGAAGAGCTGAGCAGTTAGGGATGAATAATACTAAATTTGTTAATACTACTGGCTTGCCGGTAGTAGGGGGAAATCACTATGCTAGCGCTTATGATATTGCTTTAATGTCTAGAGAGTTAATTCTTAACTATCCTGAAGTTTTGGACTGGACAGCTATTTGGATGGATGAAATTAGAGATGGCGAGTTTATATTATATAACACCAATAAATTACTAAGACGTTATCCAGGTGTTGACGGTTTAAAGACAGGTTGGACTACAGAAGCGGGTTATAGCTTAGCTGCTACAGCTACTCGCGATGGTAGAAGATTAATTTCAGTAATAATGAAAACAGATAGTGAAGAGGAGCGCTTGGAGGAGTCGGCTAAGTTATTAAATTATGGCTTTAGAAGATTTAACGTAGAGGATATAGTTAGTAAAGGTGAGTTGGTAGGAGAAGTAGAGGTGCAAGAAGGTAAACAACCGGTAGTAAATTTAGAAACAGCTAATGATTTACGAAGAAGTGTACTAGTTGGTAGTAGAGATGAGATAGAGAGAGAAATAGTAGTTGATGAAAATATAACAGCTCCGGTTGAAAAAGGAAAGGTCTTAGGAGAGTTAATTTTAAGTAATCAAAATGAAGAGTTGGGCAGGGTAGAATTAGTAGCAGCTGAAGAGGTGGAGCAGTTAGGATTTTTGGCTAGACTTTTGCGTAGGGCTCGAGAGCTTATTTTGGGATTTTTAGGTAGGATTTAATTATGCATAATCCCTCCCTGATAGAGATAGAATAAACTTAAACCAATAGGGAGGGATTAGTAGTTGAGGTTTAGTAAAGTTAATAAGTATAAATTTTTATTGATAATATTGGGATTAATAGTAGTATTGACTGCTTGTGATGCTCAAGATGGTGAAATTGGTCAAGAAGATATAGAAAAAATTGAGGAACCAATAGTCAAAGTTGAATTAGCGGATGGACAGATTGAAGAAATGCCTATAGAAGAGTATGTAGCAGGAGTAGTAACGGCCGAGATGAAGGCAGACTGGCCGGTGAATGCTTATGGAGCTCAAGCTATTTTGGCTCGTACTTTTGCTATGAAGCAGTTTACTGAAGAAGGTACAGATTTGATTAGTGGCGACCATAGACAGGCTCAGGCATATACATCTGAAGGTATTACTGAAGATGTTCGAGAGGCTGTAGAGAAGACTAGAGGTGAAGTGGCTATTCATAATGGTCAATTTATTAATAGCTGGTTTCATTCTAGTGCCGCCGGTAAAACAACTACTGCTCAAGTCGGCTTAGGTTTTGATGGGCCAGAACCTGAATATACTGCTATAGTTGAGTCACCTGACCAAAATGCTCCCGAAGATGTTCAAAGTTGGGAAGCAGATTTTGAGCAGCAAGAGGTCTTAACTGCTTTAACCGAACTTGGTTTAGAAGGTGTAGAGCAGATAGAGAGTATTGAAATAGCAGAAAAGGATCCTACGGAAAGAGTCGTAGACTTTACTATCAATCACAATAGTGGAGCAGACAGGGTAGGAGCTGCTGAATTTAGAAATGCTCTGGGCCCTGATAGCTTAAAATCCACTTTGATAACCTCTATTGAAGCTGATGGTAATCAGATTACTTTTGCAGGTAGTGGTTGGGGTCATGGAGTAGGTATGAGCCAGTGGGGAGCTCATTCTATGGCTGAAGATGGTAGATCAGCAGAAGAAATAATTGATCATTATTATAAAAATATCCAGATTATAGAGAAGTGGGATTAAACTCCTGCTTCTTTTTTTATTTTGTCTATTGATTTAGCTAATACTAAAGATAATAATTATTTTAGGAGGTGCTAAATCATGAAAGATGAAAAAACAGAGTTTGATAAATTTATTGAAGCTGATCGGAATATTGAAGAAGAAATACACTTAAACCCTAACCGGTATATTCAAGGTGATTTTGATATGGAATTAGCTAAGCAGATTAGTTCTGTTGGCTGGTGGTCTAACAGATGGACTAATATGAGTGATCACGAAGAGAAAGACTAAAATTAATGGCTAGGAATAGATACTTTTTAAACGGCATAGGTATAGACTAGAGAGGTGAAAGGAGGAGAGTAGAATGGGGAAGCATAGAATTGAAATTGAAAACCGGGAGGCTATGGAGTTAAGTGGAGTAATAGAAGTCATTAATTTTAGTGAAGAAGAGATATCTTTAGCTACCGAGTTAGGTCCTTTATTTATCGTTGGTAAAGAGTTAAATATTAGACACCTAAACTTAGATGAAGGTAAATTAATAATTGATGGACAGTTGATTAGCTTAGACTATTCTGCTGAGCAAAAAGAAGGTGGTATACTTAGTAGTTTGTTTAAATAATTTTCCCTATTTAAGCTGTTAGTTTTTAAAGACTGAGGTGAGGGTAATGGTTGTTTTAGAAGTGCAGTTTATAACCTTTATATATATGTTAACAACTGGTTTTATTTTAGCTTTAGTTTTTGATTTTTATAGGGCTTTAAGGAGTTTAGGTTATCTAGGAGATATAATTACTAAATTAATTGATTTTAGTTTTTGTATATTAGCAGGAGTTATAGTTTTTATTATTTTGTTGAGAGCCAATTTAGGAGAAATTAGATTTTATATTTTTTTAAGTCTGCTTTTAGGAGCTTTAATTTATAATCAAACTTTGAGTAGTTTTTTTTTAAGGTTTTTTAGTTCTTTATGGGCTGAATTTTTTAAATTAATTAACAAGTTTTTAAAAGTAATCAAAAAAATTTATAAATTTTTCAAAAATTTATTGAAGCGATTACAGCAAATATTATTTAAGTTTAAGTCTAAACTTAGTTCATTTTTGGATTGAATTTTGTAATAGATAAAGGTTATTTAGAATTAATATAGAAGTAATTTAAATAAATAGCTAGTGGAGGCAAGGAGGTTAAGCTAGTGGCTAATAACTATCAAAATCCAAAACAAAGAACTAAAAGTGCTGGCAAGTCCTTATTATTTTCTAAAAAAATTATAGTAGTTATTTTATTAGTGGTAATTGCTATTGTATATAATTTTTTGAAAGTTGATAACTATCAGCAAGCTAAAAATAAGGAATTACTTGAGTTTAAAAAGGAAGTTCAAACTTTAGAAGAGGAAATATATAGCCTAGAGCATAAATTAGAAGCAGTAAATTCTTCAAAGTTTGTAGAAGAAGTAGCTAGAAAGAATCTAGGTTTAGTTAAACCAGGGGAGATATTATACATAACGATTAGAGGTGAAGTAGATAAAGAGGATGCAAGAAAAAGAGATTAAAAAAAAGTTGGCAGCAGAGTTGGACTTGGACTTAAATCAGGTGGCAAGTACTATCAGCTTACTTGATCAAGGAAATACTATTCCTTTTATAGCTAGGTATAGAAAAGAAGCAACTAATAATTTAACTGAAACTCAGCTAAGGAATTTAAAGGAAAGATTAGCATACTTACGCAACTTAACTGCTCGTAAAGAAAAGGTGCTTAAGTTAATAGCTAAACAGGGAAAATTAAAGCCAGAGTTAAAAGCTAAAATTGAAAAAGCTACTAAACTACAGACAGTTGAGGATTTGTATAGGCCTTATCGGCCTAAAAAGAAGACTAGAGCAGCTAAGGCTAAAGAAAAAGGTTTAAATCCTTTAGCTAAAAAATTCTTGGCTCAAAAGATTGAAACTGGATCAATAGCCAAAGAAGCTCAATCTTATTTAGCTCCTGATAAAGGACTGGCCAGGATAGAGGAAGTGTTACAGGGAGTTAAAGATATTATTGCTGAAGAGGTAGCTAATCGGGCCCAAGTAAGAGCCTTAGCTAGAAAGCTGACCTTTAATAAAGGCAGCTTGAAGTCAGTAGTAATTACAGAAAAACAAGGAACCTATAGAGACTACTATGACTATCAGGAAGCGTTATCAAAAATCCCTCCTCATAGAACTTTAGCTATAAATCGCGGAGAAGCCGAGGATGTTTTAAGGGTAAAAGTAGTAGCGCCGGCTAGATTAATATTAACGGAAATTAAAAAATTAATAATTAAAAATAAAAACACATTATTTATAAAACACTTAGAAAAGGCTATTGAAGAAAGTTATCGGCGTTTAATTGCTCCGGCTATTGCTAGAGAGGTCAGGTCTAAACTGACCGAAAAAGCAAGCACCCATGCTATCGATATCTTTGCTAAAAATTTGCGTAGATTGCTTTTGCAGCCACCGATCAGAGATAAAGTGGTGTTAGGGGTTGATCCTGGCTTTAGGACTGGTGCTAAGTTAGCTATAGTTGACCAGCTAGGGAACTTGTTAGAGACAGCAACTGTATATCTTCACTCCTCAGCTAAGGCTGAGCAGATAATTAGAAGTTTAATAAATAATTATCAAGTAGATATTATAGCTATTGGTAATGGTACAGCTAGCAGAGAAACTGAGGAATTAATAGCAGAAGTAATTTCAACTCTTGAGCAAAAAGTAGCTTATACTATAGTTAATGAAGCTGGAGCTTCAGTTTATTCTGCTTCTCAAGTAGCTCAAAAGGAACTGCCGGAATTAGATGTCTCTTTGCGAGGTGCCGTTTCTATTGCTAGAAGATTACAAGACCCTTTGGCAGAGCTAGTTAAGATTAAACCGCAGCATATTGGAGTAGGTATGTATCAACACGATCTTAAAGAGAGTGAATTAGCGGCTGCTTTGGAATCAGTAGTAGAGTCAGTGGTAAACTATGTAGGAGTGAATCTTAATACTGCTTCTCCAGCTTTGTTAAACTATGTAGCCGGTATTAATAAACAGGTTGCTGAAAAAATAGTTGAGCAGCGCCAGGAAAAGGGAAGATTTGAGAAAAGGAATGAACTAAAAGAGGTTTATGGAGTAGGTCCTAAGACCTTTTTACAAGCAGCCGGCTTTTTAAGAATTTATGAAGGACAGGACAAATTAGCTATGACTCCTATTCATCCGGAATCTTATTTTTTAGTAAAGAAGTTATTAAATAAAATAGGGTTTAACTTGCAAACTATAGACTTTCAAAGGGATCAGGCTGAATTGAAAGAAAGATTAAAAAATTTACACTTTGAAGATTTGGAATTTGAGATGGGAAATTATACCTTCCTAGATATTAAAAAAGCATTATTGAGACCAGGTAGGGATCCTCGAGAGGATCTACCGAAGCCAATTTTTAAAGAGGGGGTAGTTAAGTTAGCAGACTTAAAATCTGGGCTGGTTTTACGAGGCACAGTACGCAATGTTGTTGATTTTGGAGCTTTTGTAGATATTGGAGTTAAAGTTGAAGGGCTGGTTCATGTTTCCGAACTAAGTTCTGGTTATGTTGATAGTCCTTTGGAAGTGCTTAAGGTAGGAGATGTAGTAAGGGTGAAAGTATTATCAATTGATCAAAAAAGAAAAAGAATAGCTTTAACTATGAATTTTTAGCTAAGTACGTTTGACATCAAATAATATATGCGGTATAATGTGGGTAATTAGTGTAAGTTATTTTGCACTTATAAAATTTTAAATTATCATGAGGAGGAGTTTTTAAAGCATGTCAATTGAGGTTGGGAATACTGTAGAAGGAGTAGTGACTGGCATAACAAATTTTGGAGCTTTTGTAGAGCTATCTGGAGGTGAAACTGGTTTAGTTCATATTTCGGAAATCGCTGATACTTATGTTAAAAATGTAGAAGACTATTTGAGCATGAGGGAAAAGATTAAGGTTAAAGTGATTTCTATAGACGATGACGGAAAGATTGGCTTATCTATTAAGCAATTAGATGCTGAAAACCAGAAAGCCCCGAAGATGTCTTTTGAAGAGCAAATGGAAGAGTTTATGAAAGAAAGTAGCCAGCGACAGAAAGACCTAAAGAAAAGTATTGAATCTAAACGTGGTGGTTCTGCCTATTAAATTTAGCTTTTATATATATGGACTTCGGTAAAGAGTGATATTGAACATTTTAAACACCCTCTAATTAATTAGAGGGTGTTTATTTATGAGGGGGAAAGTATGAAAAAAGAAGTTGAAGCTGAAGAAATGGAGATAATTATTGAACAACTCGGAAGAACTCCTCGGAACTTACTTAGAGTTGAAAAGTACTGTGCCTATGGTTATCCAGAAGTATTAACTACCTATCCCTTGTTAGTTAAGCAAGGAGATTACGGAGTTTTTCCTACTACTTATTGGTTAAGTTGTCCTAAACTAGTCAATGAGATTTCAAAGTTAGAAGCTGTAGGACAGGTTAAAAAAATTCAATCTATAATAAATAATAACCCTCAGCAGTTTGCTCAGTTGAAGACTGCTTATCAAAACTATGCTCAAGCTAGAGTGGATTTATTGACTGAGGAGGATTTAAAAAGGCTACCCCAGGAAAATCCTGAGCTTTGGCGAGTTATTTCTGAGTCAGGAGTGGGAGGAATTATGAACGAAGAAGGGATTAAGTGCTTGCATACTCATTATGCTGATTTTTTAGTTAATGGGGTTAATCCAGTAGGGGAGATAGTAGCTAAACTATTAAATGAAAAGTTTAACGAAGAATGTAAATCAAAATGTGGGAGTGAAAAGGATGAACAGAGCGGCAGCAATTGATATTGGCACTAATTCAACTCGATTACTTATCGGTGAATTAAATAAAACAGGAAAAATAACCCCTTTAGCTAGTGAGCTACAAATAACCCGTTTAGGAGCTAAGGTTGATCAAACAGGTCGCTTAAATCAAGCGTCTATACAGCGAACTATAGAAGCTTTAGCTAAATATAAGTCCTTATTAGAGCAGTATCAAGTGAGAGAAGTAAGAGTAGTTGCTACTAGTGCTGCTAGAGATGTTAGTAACCAAGCAGAATTTATTAATAAGGTTAAAGAAAGAACAGGTTTGAAAGTAGAGATAATTACTGGAACTGAAGAAGCCCGACTTTCTTATTTAGGAGTAATTAAAAGTCTCTCCGAATTACTTGCTACTGATAATCTAGTATTGGATATTGGTGGGGGGAGTACGGAGTTTATTTTTGGTTCTTCGCAAAGAATTGAAGATAAATTTAGTCTTAATGTAGGAGCAGTAAGAATGACCGAGCAGAGTAAGGTTATAAGTGAAAGAGAAAAGCTAATTAAGAAAACTTTATTGCCGCAAATCAGGAAATTAACAGGGAAAGTTAAAGCTTTATTCGGAGTAGGAGGTACTATTACTACTTTAGCAGCAATTGAGCGACAATTAGTTACTTATGATCCTCAAAAAGTACATGGATATCTACTTAAATTAACAACGATCGAGAGAATATTTTCTGATTTAGCAGCAAAGACTATTGAAGAAAGAAAAGAAGTTATTGGTTTGCAGCCTAAAAGAGCCGATATCATTGTAGCCGGAGTACAGATTTTATTATTAATAATGGAAGTATTGGAGTTAACAGAAATTATAGTTAGTGAGGCTGATATTTTAGAGGGTATTATTTATGATTGCTGTAAAGGTGAGAATTAAGAAGCAATCTGCAGTTTAATGTATTTAATTTGAGATGAGAGTTTTTAATCGCTACATTTGGAGATTGACCCTTGAGAAAATCTATACTATAATATGTCTTGTCGTCAGTAATGGTAAACTTTAATTGCCGGGGTGGCGGAATTGGCAGACGCATCGGACTTAAAATCCGATGGGTCCTTAGTACCCGTGTCGGTTCGAATCCGACCCCCGGCACCATTTTTCAAGAGCAGAGGATATAGTATAAAGGATAGAGGATAGATTAAAATTCAAGAACTTTATGATTGTAAAGATTTTGAACTTATTTATCATTTATTATCTGAACTTATAGCGCGGGGTAGAGCAGTATGGTAGCTCGTCGGGCTCATAACCCGGAGGCCACTGGTTCGAATCCAGTCCCCGCAACCAAAAATTTAAATAGATAGTTAATTATAATGTGGCGGTGTAGCTCAACTGGCTAGAGCATACGGTTCATACCCGTAGTGTTCGGGGTTCAAGTCCCTGCACCGCCACCATTTTTATGCCTATTTATTTACATTTTTTTACATAAAACACCCTTGAGTAAGGGGTGTTTTTGTATTTTGGAATAAAATGTAAATATTTTTAGAACGACTATCTAAAAAAAACGACAAACTTTCTCGGTCAAAGAATGTATAATAACTCTTGTAAGCAATTTAAATAGTTGCTAACTATCACAGGAGGGATTATATTGATTGAATCTGATTTATCTAGCTATCAGAGAATGAAAGAAAAGGCTGGGAAATTATTAAGATTAAAAAATAGGTTTAAAGAGTTAATATTGGGAATTGATGTGTTGCATATTGTTTATACTATAGTAGGTTTAATAATTGGACGAGCTTTTTTATCCAGTGAATTATTACCTTTTGGTTTATCATTTATAGCTTTAATTCTTTATCAATATCTCTGTAGAAGTGAAAAATTGAGTAGAGTAGTCTTATTTGTGTTTAGTATTTATTTAGGTTATTATAATATTTTGGGTTTTAGCTGGTCTTTAGGCAAATATTTTTTATCCGGTTTGATATTTGCTTCTTTAGCAATATATTTTTTTGAATATAAAGAAGGAATTTCCAAATTGAAATTTTCCATTTTAAATGGTGGAGTTCTGTTAATGATTGAAGTTATAGGCTTAGTTTTAGCTGCTCGTTTTTTACATGAAGATTTATTATCATTATTAGGGGCTATATTAGTAATGATCTTAACTTTTATTTTAGTGAAAGGCTTATCTCCTTTATTTTATGTAGAGCATAAAGACAGTTTAGCTGATATTAATATTTTAGCTTTATTAACTACTTTGGCTGTTTTGAATATCGGCTTACCTAATATTGAAGTAGGGGTTATTAATCTGCCGCGGGTTTTTAGTAGTTTAGTAGTAATGCTAATTGCTTTATTAGGTGGAGGGGCGGTAGCTACCGTTGCGGGAGCAGTAATAGGTTTAGTTTATAGTATTTCTAATCTTTATGTAGTAGAAGTAACAGGGCTTTATGCTTTGGCTGGTTTAATTGGAGGTCATTTTAATAGGGAAGGTAAGTTAGGAGTAATAGTTGGATTTTTTCTAACTGCTTTGATGTATACTGTACTTTTGGTTGAAATTAATGATATTAATGCTATTTTAGCTGAGAGTTTATTAGCTGGTGGTGTCTTGCTTTTAATTCCAGCCTTCGCTATAGATTCCCTGGGCTTTTTAGTGCCGGACTTAGTAATTAGTGCTCAAACTGAGCAGAGAAATAAACTTTCTCAACAGGTTATTCAGAAAGTTAATAGAGTAAGAGGTGTGTTTATGGAGATAGTAGATACCTTTGAAAAACAACCTACAGCTAAGCAAGGAAGAGCTGAAAATAGTAGTTTAGATGAATTACTTAACATAGTAGCTAATCAAGTTTGTTTAAAATGTGAGCTATATAATATTTGTTGGGAGCAGAAATTTTTCGAAACTTATCAATCTTGCTTAGAAATACTATCTAGGGCTGAAAAGAAGGGCCAGATTAAAGCTAGAAGGCTGAATGAAATTATGGAGGGAGACTGTAAGTTCCCGAGAAAGTTAAGTGAGAAGGTGAATAGATTTTTAGAAAAGTATGAAATAAATAATTTTTGGCATAAAAAATTAAAAGATAGTCAAGAAATAATTAGTAATCAAGTAATTGGCTTAGTAGAGCTTTTAGAAAAGTTAGCTACTGATTTAGAAGTGGAAATTAATTTAGATAATAATTTGAAAAAGGTAGTACAGAGTGAGCTAGAGGCTTATGGGATCTTTATTGAAGAATTGACTGTGCTTGAAAAAGAACAGGAAGAAATGGAATTTATTTTAAACAAGAGAACTTGTGCTGGAGAAAAGGAATGTACTAGCAAAGTTCTTCCTACTTTAAATAAAATTTTGAAGCAAAAGTTTAGAATAAAGTGGAGTAAATGTGGGGCTAGTCTAGGGGAGGAGAACTGTTTACTTAAGATAGCATCTGCTGTTAAGTATCAGGTGCAAGTTGGGGTTGCTCAAACTTCACCTGAACAAGAAGAAGTCTCAGGAGATGATTATAAAGTAGTAAATGTCAATAACAAAGAAGAGGTTGCAATTTTAAGTGACGGTATGGGAATTGGAAAGAGAGCTGCTTTGGAAAGTCAAAGTGCAGTTGATCTTTTAGAAAAATTAATTGCAACTGGATTTGATAAAGAATTAGCAATTAAGATAGTTAATTCTGCTTTATTATTGAGATCTAGTGAAGAAGTATTTGCTACTGTTGATATAAGTGCAATTGATCGCTATACAGGTCAGGCTGACTTTATAAAGATTGGCTCTGCCCCAACATTTATTAAGCGAAATAATAGAGAGATTGAAGTGATTAAAGGCACTTCTTTGCCGATAGGTATTATAGATAACATAGATATAAAGTTAAATAGACAGTTATCCTTGGAAGCGGGGAATATGGTAGTGATGTTAACTGATGGAGTAATTGATTCGCAGTGGGGAGAGGTTAAACAGGAAACATGGATGAAGAGGTTATTGAAAAATTGCTTAATTAATGATCCCCAATCATTAGCTGATTATATATTGGAGCAGGCTTTGGATTCTAAGACTGAAATTAATGATGATATGACTGTTTTAACCATAAAATTAACTGCTTATCCTCAGAAATCGCTTGATTAAGGAAGGAGCTAAAATATCTTTGTCGAAATAAATATTTTGATGAGAATCTAGTTAGGAGAATTAGCAATGGATTTAATAGAACGGGTTAGAGGTTGTATCGATAAATATGGCTTATTAGCAAGTGGAGATAAGGTTATAGTTAGTGTTTCCGGGGGCCCGGATTCTTTGACTTTATTACATCTTTTATGGCGCTTGCGTTTTGATTATGATTTGCAGTTACATGTTTTTCATTTAGACCATATGTTTAGAGGCCAGGAATCGGCAGCTGATGCTGAGTTTGTAGTTGAATTTGCTGCTAAGTTAGAGGTACCAGTAACTATTAAAGAGTATGATGTTGCTGAGTATATTAACTCGAAAAAAGGACTTTCTAAACAGGCAGCCGCTCGTGAAATTCGTTATCGTTTTTGTTTAGAATTAGCTGAGCAGTTGGAAGCAGATAAAATAGCTATTGGTCAACATGCCGATGATCAAGCAGAAACGGTATTGATTAATTTTTTGCGGGGAGCTGGCCTAACAGGCTTGAGTGGGATAGCTCCGCTTAGAAATGATAAATTTATTCGTCCTTTATTGGAGGTCTGGCGGGTGGATATCGAGAAATACTGTTCTAAGCATGATCTTAATCCTAGGCTAGACAGTTCTAACTTGGAAGCTATTTATCTGCGTAATAAAGTAAGATTAGAGTTATTACCTTATTTAGAGCGGGAGTTTAATAGCTCTATTAAAGAATCTTTAAATAGAATGGCTAAGCTATTTAGAGAAGAGGAGGACTTTTTAGAGAAGCATGCTGCTACTAAGTATACTCAGTCTTTGCTTATTGATAAGTCCGAAAGAATAGATTTGGATTTAGAGACTTTGCAATCATTAGACTTGGCTATTTTGAGAAGAGTGATCAGGCAAGCTATAAAAGAGTTTACTGGGGATAAGAAGGATTATTATTTTCAACATATTGAACAGATTATAGAATTAATTAAAGAAGGAATTACAGGTAGCTTGTTGCAATTACCTCAAGGATTAAGAGTTAAAAGAATATATAAAACTTTAAGACTTACGTGGCAAGAAAGACTTAAGCAGGATATAAAAGAGTTTGAAACTGTGTTTACTGTACCGGGCCAGTATACAGTAACTGAATTAGGAGTTAAGATAAGCTTTAACTTTGAATTAGCTATTTTTTTCAATAAAAAAAGATTAACTAAAGATTCAAAGAAGCTATTTTTAGATGCTAGCTTAATTGGAGAGCAGGTTATAGTGAGAAATCGAAGAGCTGGTGATCGCTTTTGTCCTTTAGGAATGGAAGGGACTAAAAAGATTAAAGATTTTTTTATTGATGAGAAGATTGCTCAAGAAGTCAGGGATAAAGTTCCCATTTTTACTACTTTAAAAGGGGTTATATTTGCAGTAGGTGATTTTAGAATTGAGGATAGCTTTAAAGTTACTGAAAAAACAGAAGAAATTTTAGTTTTAGAAGTTGAATATATCTAATTAATTTAAGGAGGAACTAATTTTGCGGGCAGATTTAAAAGAAAAAGTAGATAGAGTTCTAATTACAGAAGAAGAAATCAAGAAGCGAGTTAAAAAGTTAGGAGCTCAGATTACAGCTGATTATAGCTTAGATGACGATATTGTAATGGTGGGTATTCTCAGAGGAGCAGTTATGTTTATGTCTGATCTAGCTCGTTGTGTAGATTTGCCAGTAACTTTAGATTTTATGGATGTTTCTAGCTATGATGGGACTAAAAGTTCTGGAATAGTAAGAATTATTAAGGATTTAGAGGAGAATATTGCAGGTAGACATATCTTAATTGTAGAAGATATAATAGATACAGGCTTAACCTTAAGGCATGTAGTTAGCTTTTTGGAAACTAGGAATCCGGCTAGTATTAAGATCTGTACTTTATTAGATAAGCCTGAACGTAGAAAAGAGAAAAAAGTTGAAGTAGATTATAATGGTTTTGAAATTCCGGATGAGTTTGTAGTTGGTTATGGTTTAGATTATCAAGAAAAATTCAGGAATTTGCCTTATATTTTTGTTTTAAAAGAGGAGTTTTATGAATAAGATAGTAATTAAAGTTGATTAATCTTATTTCTTGCTAATCCAATTCATTTGTGGTATAATAACTAATCGTAATAAATCCTATATGTAGGGAGGGGATTATTTATTGAATAAGTTTTCGAAAAACATCGGCTTTTACTTGATAATAATTGCTATTTCATTTTTGATAGCCCAGTATTTTATAACTCCTACTCCAGTTGAAGAAGATTTCAGTTACAGTGAGTTTATTCAATTAATAGAAACTGAACAGATTGAAGAGGTTACTATTGTAGGAGAAAATATAATTGAAGGAGAAACTATTGATGGTAAGGAGTTTGAAATAAATATTCCTGGTACTATTGAAAAAATAGAGCAAACTTTACAAGATAATAATATAGTTATTAATACTGAGCCGGCACCTGAACCACCCTGGTGGGCCAGTATTTTAGGATATTTATTTCCAGTTATCTTAATTTTAGGTTTTTGGTTCTTTATTATGAAAAGGATGCAAGGTGGAGGAAATAAGGTAATGTCCTTTGGTAAGAGTAAAGCCCGTCGCCATGATGAAGAAGGTAAAAAACGGGTGACCTTTGATGATGTAGCTAATTATGAAGAGGTTAAGGAAGAACTGAGGGAAGTTGTAGAGTTTTTGAAAAGTCCAGAAAAGTTCAGTAAACTAGGAGCAGAGATACCCAAAGGGATTTTATTGGTGGGGCCTCCTGGAACTGGTAAAACCTTAATGGCTAGAGCTGTAGCTGGAGAAGCAGGTGTTCCTTTCTTTATTATTAGTGGTTCAGACTTTGTAGAAATGTTTGTAGGAGTTGGTGCTTCTAGGGTAAGAGATCTATTTGAACAAGGGAAAGAGAATGCTCCCTGCATTATTTTTGTAGATGAATTAGATGCTGTAGGTAGACAGAGAGGTGCTGGAGTTGGAGGAGGGCACGATGAACGAGAACAGACTTTAAATCAGCTGTTAGTAGAGATGGATGGCTTTGAACCTAACGAAGGAATTATTTTAATGGCTGCTACTAATAGGCCTGATGTCTTAGATCCCGCTTTATTGAGACCAGGTCGTTTTGATAGACAGGTTATAGTGGATAAGCCTGACTTTAAGGGGCGTAGAGGTGTTCTCAAGATTCATGTTCAAAATAAACCTATTGCTAATGATGTTGATTTAGATATAGTTGCCAAACGAACTCCTGGCTTTACCGGAGCTGATATGGAGAATTTAGCTAATGAAGCTGCTATATTAGCTGCTAGAAGAGATAAACGACAGATAAGTATGTTGGAATTTGATGATGCTATTGACCGAGTAATTGCAGGCCCACAGAAAAAGAGTCGTTTAATAAGTGATAAAGAAAAGGATATAGTTTCCTATCATGAAACAGGTCATGCGCTTTTGGGTGAACTTTTAGAGCATGCTGACCCAACTCATAAAGTATCGATTATTCCTCGAGGTAGGGCTGGAGGCTTTACTATTAATTTGCCTGAAGCTGATAAAAACTATGTTACTAAGTCGGAGTTAACTGATAAAATAACTGCTTTACTGGGAGGTAGGGTAGCTGAAGAGATATTTTTAAACGATATCAGTACAGGGGCTCAAAATGATCTAGAAAGAGCTACTAAGATTGCTCGAAGTATGGTTACAGAGTACGGTATGAGCGATGAGATTGGTCCTTTAACTTTAGGACAAAAGAATGGAGATCAGGTCTTTTTAGGCAGAGATATTTCTAGAAGTAAAAATTATAGTGAAGAAGTAGCTGCCTTAATAGACGAAGAAGTTAAGGACTTTATTGATTCTGCTTATAATAAAGCAAGGGAAATCTTGAATGAAAACAAGGAAATGGTTGAAGCAATGGTAGCAGAATTGAAAGAGAAAGAAACCTTAGTATCAGATGATATTAATAAGATTATTGCTGAATATAAGGAAGATTACGAATATGAACCTGCTGAAGAAGCGAACTCAAAAACAGAAAGTAAAGAAGAAGAGTCGCGAGGATCTAATTTAGATTTAGAGGCAAATCCTGAGATTAATATTAACTTAAAAAATAATAATTAGTATTATTTTTATAAAGAGGCTAGCTCAAGCTAGCCTCTTTAGTAGCTTTAATTACGTTTAAAAGGTTGATTTTAATTTTTTTCTTAATTTTTTTAAATATAAAGAAGGACTTTTGAAATTTATAGCGTAATATATTATATAGCTGTTAAATTAATAGCATATAAGAATTGATTAGAAAATAAACATATTATTATTAAATTGAGTTAATAAGATAGTTATTTACTAAATTATGCATACATAACTAAAAGTATATATTGATAAAATAAACGGTGATGGATAACAATATCTTTTTTAGATTACCAAACTTACCTTTATATTAATGTATTAAAGGTAAGTTTTTAATGAGATTTAAATTGTAGTATTTTATTAATAAATTAGGTATGTTAATAAAGGGGGCGATAGCAAGGTAGTAGCTGATAAGACTATTATTAAAAAATAAGGGTGTTTAAGGAGTTTAGTTGGGTGCAGATTAAGTTCTGAATATTCAGAATTAAAAGAAGTTTTATTAAAAGTAATTTATTTTTAAATTACTTTAAACTAAAAAACGAAAGGTGAGTGATTAATTAATGAAGTCAGATATTGAAATTGCACAGGAGGCAGAACTAAAACACATTACGGAGATTGCTGAACAGCTGGGGTTAAGTGAAGACGAGATTGAAATGTATGGAGACAATAAAGCTAAGGTTAAGTATGAAGCTTATAAGAAGAGAATGAGCAATGATGATAGTAAGTTAATTCTAGTAACTGCTATTACTCCTACACCTGCTGGTGAAGGTAAAACTACTACAAGTGTTGGTGTAACACAAGCTCTAAATCAACTAGGTCATAAGACTACAGTTGCTCTTAGAGAGCCATCTCTAGGACCTTGTATGGGAGTTAAAGGTGGTGCTGCCGGTGGAGGTATGTCACAGGTTGTACCTATGGAAGATATTAACCTACACTTTACTGGAGACGTTCACGCAGTTGGTGTAGCTCATAACTTGCTTTCTACAGCTATTGATAACCATATCAAGCAAGGTAACGACTTAGGACTTGATCCTAAAGAGGTAGTATTCCAAAGAGTTGTTGATATGAATGATCGTGCGCTAAGAGAAGTTATTGTAGGAGTTGGAGGACCTAACGGTCAGGTTAGAGAAGATGGCTTTATGATTACTGTTGCTTCTGAGGTAATGGCTATTCTTTGTCTATCTGAAGGAATCGAAGACTTAAAAGAGAAGTTAGGAAATATCATTATTGGTTATACTTTCGAAGGAGATCCTGTACAAGCTAAAGAATTAAATGTACACGGAGCTATGGCTGCGCTACTTAAGGATGCAATTCAGCCTAACCTAGTACAGACTTTAGAAAATACTCCAGCATTTATTCACGGAGGACCATTTGCTAATATCGCTCACGGTTGTAACAGTGTTGCAGCTACTAAGTTAGCAATGAAGACTTCTGATATTACAGTTACTGAAGCTGGTTTCGGTGCTGACCTAGGTGCTGAGAAGTTCTTAGATATTAAGTGTCGTTATGCTGACTTAAAGCCGAATGCAGTAATTATTGTTGCTACTGCTAGAGCATTGAAGATGCACGGTGGATTAGATAATGCTAGCTTAGAAGAGTTAGGAGAAGAGAACGTTGAAGCAGTAGAACAAGGATTTGAAAACCTAGCTAAGCATATTGAGAATATTACTGAAGAGTTTAATCTACCTGCAGTAGTTGCTATCAATAGATTCCCAACTGATACTGAAGCAGAGCTAGACAAGATTAGAGAGCTTTGCGAAGAAAAAGGAGTTAGAGTTGCTCTATCTGAAATCTGGGCCAAAGGTGGCGAAGGTGGAGAAGAGCTAGCTAATAAAGTATTAGAAGCTATGGATGAAGGTAATGAAGATTTCGATCAGCTATATCCATTAGATATGCCAATTGAAGAGAAGATCGAAACAATTTGTACTAGAATCTATGGTGCTGATGGTGTAAACTTCACTGATGAAGCTAAAGCACAGATTGAGAACTTAACAGAGAAAGGCTTTGACGATATGCCGATCTGTATGGCTAAGACTCAATCTTCTATCTCTGATGATGCTACTAAGAAAGGTCGACCAACAGACTTTGAAGTTACAGTTAGAGAAGTAAATGTCTCTGCTGGAGCTGGTTTCTTGGTTGCTTTAACTGGTGCAGTAATGACTATGCCTGGTTTACCAGCCGTACCATCTGCTGAAGAGATTGATGTAGATGAAGACGGTAATATCACTGGGTTATTCTAAATAAAGACTTATTGTTTATTAACCTGTGGCCTCATTTGAGGTCACAGGTTTTATAATTAAATATTAATTAGCTTTTATCGCTGGGATCCTAATTAGGACTTAGACGGTTAGAGGCTAAGTAAGAATCGATTAGGCTATTTTAGGTCTAATTAGCTTGCTTATGTCTAATATTTATCCTCTTTGACCGTTATCGGCAGGAGGATTTTTTTAATTTGGAGGTGTTAATTTTGGGTAAGCAGCAAGTAGTTATCATTGGGGCTGGGGCTGTAGGGCAGAGCTTTGCTTATTTATTAGCTGAAAATGATTATTCTATTTTGGGCTTTGTGAGCAGATCTCTATCGTCTGCTCAAGCAGGTGTGGAACTGTTAGGGGGAGGGATTGCTACTACAGAATACGATGACTTCATTAAAGAGGCTGATTTGATTTTAATTACTACTCCCGACCAAGTTATTGAGGGGGTAGCTCAGAAACTATTCGCTAATCAGCTAGTGAATAAAGGTAGCTGTTTGATTCACTTTAGTGGGGCCCAGACTGCAGATATCTTAACTTCAGCAGCAGAAGCAAGTTTGGATTATGGAAGGCTCTCTTTACATCCGTTGCAGTCTATAGCAGATATTGAAGCTGGAATTAAGAAGTTACCTGAATCATTCTTTACAATTGAAGGTAATGATTTAGGACGTAAAGTTGGTCAAAATATTATCCAGAGTTTGGGAGCAGACTATGAAGTGATCTCTGCTGAAGCTAAACCTCTTTACCATGCAGCAGCCTGTGTAACTTCTAATTACTTAGTAGCTATTATGGATTTAGCACTTAAGATGAACGAAAAAGTAGGTATTTCTAGAGAACAGGCTTTGAAAGCTTTAATGCCTTTAGCGGAAGGGACTTTGGCAAATATAAAAAAAATGGGTTCAACTGAAGCTCTTACTGGCCCTATTTCAAGAGGTGATATAGAAATTATTGAGAGCCATCTTGAAAGCTTTAAAGAACTTCTGCCAGAAGAAAGAGAGTTATATCAGGTGTTAGGAACTTATACTACTGAAATTGCTCAGCAGAAGAGTAGTATTAATCAACAAGAGTTTTTGGCTTTGCAACGAATTTTAAAGGAGGAGTGAATAAAGATGACAAAGGAGCAAGTAACTACAACTCTGTTAACAGAGAAGAAAGAGCAAGGGAAAAAGATAACTATGTTAACTGCCTATGATTATCCAACGGCCAAGTTGATCGATGAGGCTGAGATTGATATAATTTTAGTTGGTGATTCTTTGGGAATGGTGGTTTTAGGTTATGAAGATACTTTACAAGTAACAGTTGAAGATATGATTCACCATGCTCAGGCTGTTACTAGAGCTGCTAGCAGATCTTTAGTAGTTGTTGATATGCCTTTTATGTCCTATAAAATTAGTCAGATTGCAAAGACAGTAGAAAATGCTGGTCGAATTATTAAAGAGAGTAGGGCCCAAGCAGTTAAAGTAGAAGGTGGTCAGGAAGTAGTAGCTGAAATTAAAGCTATTATTAAAGCGGGAATTCCAGTAATGGGCCATCTAGGTTTAACCCCCCAAGCTATTAATCAATTAGGTGGATTTAAAGTGCAGGGCAAGGAAGAAGAGGCAGCTAGAGAGTTGATTGAAGATGCTAAAGCTTTGGAAGCAGCAGGGGTTTTCGCTATAGTTCTGGAGTGTATACCTAGTGAAGTAGCTCAGAGAATAACAGCTGAAGTGAAAGTTCCTACTATAGGGATTGGAGCAGGAAAGGACTGTGACGGTCAGGTTTTAGTTAATCAAGATTTATTAGGTATTTATGATAAGTTTACGCCTAAGTTTGTCAGAAAATATGCTAATCTCAATCAAGAGATCAGTGCTGCTCTTAAAAAGTTTAAAGAAGATGTTGAGCAAGGAGACTTTCCTAGTCCAGAAGAAAGCTTTTAATGAATCGATTGGAGGTAGAGTAATGGAAGTATGTCGTCAGATTAATGAAGTAAGAGAATTTGTAAAGGAGCAAAAAAGAGAGGGGCAGGAAGTAGGCTTTGTACCTACAATGGGCTATCTTCACCAAGGACATTTGAGCTTGATGAAAGAAGCTAGAAAGGATAATGATATAGTTGTAGTAAGCATCTTTGTTAATCCTACCCAGTTTGAACCTGATGAGGACTATGAAGAGTATCCTCGAGATTTAGAGAGAGACTTAAAATTAGCTGCGGAAGTGGGGGTTGATTTAGTATTTGCACCGGAGGTTGAGGAAGTCTACTCCACTCAGTCGCTGACTACAGTTCAAGTAGCAGATTTAAGTGATAGGTTATGTGGAGAGTCAAGACCTAATCACT
Source organism: Fuchsiella alkaliacetigena (assembly GCF_023227765.1). Lineage (GTDB taxonomy): Bacteria > Bacillota > Halanaerobiia > Halobacteroidales > Acetohalobiaceae > Fuchsiella > Fuchsiella alkaliacetigena. Next base: position 10,291 of record NZ_JALKBZ010000020.1, on the reverse strand, counting down.
TTACAGGGGTCTGTACTATAGTAAGCAAGCTGTTCAATATAGTGGGCCCAGATCGAGCTTATTTTGGTCAAAAAGATGCTCAGCAGGTGTTAATTATTAAACGATTAGTTAAAGATTTAAATTTTGAGATAGAAATAGTGACAGTGCCTATAGCTAGAGAAAAAGACGGTTTAGCTATTAGTTCTCGTAATAAGTATTTGAATGAAAGTGAAAGAGAAGCTGCTTTAGTTCTCTATAATTCATTGCAATTAGCTAAAAAACTTATCATAGCAGGTGAAAAAAATGCAGAAATTATTAAAACGAAAATAGTCGAAAGGATCAAGGGAGAGCCTTTGGCGGAGCTTGATTATGTAGAAATTGTTGATCAAAATACTTTAGCTTCCTTATCAGAAGTGAAGAATAAAGTATTGATCGCTTTAGCAGTTTATATTGGTCAGACTAGATTGATAGATAATATAATGCTGGAGGTAGAGACAGAATGTTAAGAATGATGCATAAAGCGAAGATTCATAAAGCTACAGTAACTGAGGCTAATCTCAACTATGTAGGTAGTATTACTATTGATGAAAAGTTATTAGAAGCAGCTGATATACTGCCTAATGAAAGAGTACAGGTGGTTAATAATCATAATGGAGCTCGATTAGAGACCTATGTAATTCCAGGTGAAAGAGGTTCAGGAGTTATCTGCCTCAATGGAGCAGCAGCTAGAAAGGCTCAAGTGGGTGATGAAATAATTATTATTTCTTATGCTTTAATGGATAATGAAGAGGTTAAGGCTTTGGAGCCTAAGGTGGTTTTGGTTGATCAAGATAATCAAATAATTGAGCAAGATTTGAACTAATATTATTTATAAAGTTAATAGTGTATAGTTAATAATTGAAGTTCAGAGCTGAATTTCATCACCATAATATTGTTATATTATTGAAGTCAAGTTCAAAGACAAATCTGACACAGATTGCACAGATAGACGCAGATTTAACACAGATAAGTTCAAGAGATTAAAAGCTATTGGATACAGACTAAAATCTGACTAAGTTCTGACTAGACCTTAAAACATAAAATTATAATTAAGCTTGAACTAAAGCTTTAGGTTTTATTCAGCCCAAGACTACTTCTTCAAGGATTAATATCCTTTCAGGGCGCGTGTTGATTGGTGCTCATTCGTGGTTTCAAAAGTTTTAATGTTTTTTAAGGTTTTATGTTTTAGTCAGATTTTGTCAGAACTTAGTCACCCCAAGGGCACTTCCTACGGGGCGCTGCGTCTAATTGTCTTTGAACTTTATTTCTTGATCTTAATCTATCCTTTATCATTTATCATCTATCCTCTGAAACATTAGAACGATATTGTTTTGTTTTTAAAACTTGAACTTAATTATTTAATTAGCCATCATTGTTACCTAAATATATTTCAAGGTTGACAAAGTGTTGGAAATTATATATAATTTAATCGTGCTAAAAAATTAGATAAGTGCAGGTGAAAACATGAAAGAAACTTCAGAGCGAAAGCAAAAGGTTTTACAAATCTTATATGAGACTGAAGCAGACTATGTATCTGGAGAGGAATTAAGTAATAAGCTGGATGTTTCTCGGACTACTATTTGGAAGTATATTCAGTCTTTGCGAGAACAAGGCTATTTAATTGATTCCTCTTCTCGCTTAGGTTATTCCTTGGTTAAAGCTCCTGATATTCTATCGCCTGAGGAAATAAAAAAAGATTTAGAAACTGAAATTTTAGGTCAAGAAGTCATTTACTATGAAAAAGTAGAGTCTACTAATAAGATAGCTATAGCTGAAGCTAAAGAGGGGGCTGTTGAAGGTGCTATTGTGATAGCTGGCGAGCAAACAGCAGGCAAAGGGAGATTAGGCCGTAGCTTTTTTTGTCCTCCCGGAGGAATTTGGTTTTCAGTAATTTTAAGACCGAATTTGAGACCTGATTTTGTTGCTCAGTTGAACTTTATTGGGGTGATAGCTTTAGCTAAGACTATAGATAAGTTAACTGATTTAAAGCCTGGAATTAAGTGGCCTAATGATATTTTAGTTAATGGGCGTAAGGTGAGTGGGATTTTAACGGAACTAAGTGCAGAAGTTGATCAGATTAATTACTTAGTAATGGGAATTGGGATTAATTTAAATATTGACTTAGATCAGTTTCCAGCTGATCTAGTTAATAAGGCAAGCTCTGTGCAAAGGGAGTTGGGAGAAAGGGTATCGAAGTTGGAGTTCTTTTTAAGCTTAATTACTGAGTTAGAATTGGCTTATTTTAAGTTTCAAGAACAGGGATTTATAAGTATTATTGAAGACTGGAAAGAGTATAATCTTACTTTAGGGCAGGAGGTGCAGGTTGATAACGGCAGAGAAGTTTTAGTAGGCAAAGCCGTAGATATTGATTCCACAGGAGCTTTATTAATTAAATTAGCTGATGGTAGAGTAAAAAAAGTAGTAGCTGGAGATGTAACTTTAGAAAAAGAGTATACTTAGGGGGTAAGAGAATGAAATTAACAGTCAAAGAAATGGTCGTAGTATCTTTATTTGCAGCCTTAACAGGAGTAGGTTCGTTATTAGCAATTCCAATAGGAACTACTCCAATAACTTTACAGGTGTTTTTCACCTTAACTGCTGGAGCTTTGTTAGGAGCTAAGTTAGGGGCTTTAAGCCAGGTGCTTTATCTGTTATTAGGAGCTGTAGGGGTGCCGGTTTATGCTGGTGGTACAGCCGGAATAGCTTATTTAGTAGGGCCCACAGCCGGGTTTTTATTTTCATTTCCTTTAGCTGCTTATTTAGCGGGTAGTCTAGTAGAAGAAAAAAGAAGTTTAGACTTCAAATCAGTTTTCAAGTCTATGTTATTGGCTTTAGCTTTAATTTATCTTTTAGGAGTTATTGGTTTGATGATTGTTACTGGAATGGGAATTAAGGCTGCTATTATATCTGGAGTTTTACCTTTTATAATTCCTGATATTATTAAGATTATTGCGGGTTCCTATTTGACTTTACGGCTTAAAAATATAAGTTATTAGAAATAGAATATTCAAAGGAGTAGAGAAAATGATTTTAGCAATCGATGTAGGTAATACTAATACTGTATTAGGAGTGTTTGCAGAGCAGGAATTAATAGTTGATTGGAGATTAACTACTGAAAGGCAGAAGATGGCCGATGAATACGGGATGTTATTTTTTGATCTATTCAACTATAATGAACTACAGGTTGAAGATATTGATAGAGTTATTATTTCTTGTGTAGTACCACCAGTGGTTAATGCTTTGGAGGAGATGGCTGTTAAGTATTTTGGGGTGGAACCGATGATTGTAGGGCCCGGTTTAAAAACAGGAATTAATATTGAAATGGATAATCCTAAAGAGGTAGGAGCCGATAGAATAGTAAATGCTGTAGCTGCTCATAAACTTTATGGAGGGCCTTTGATTATTGTCGACTTTGGTACTGCTACTACTTTTTGCTTGGTTTCGGCTCAAGGTGACTATTTAGGCGGAATTATTGCTCCTGGAATTAATATTTCTTTGGAGGCTTTATCTACTTATGCTGCTAAGCTGCCTAAGGTGGAGATGAGCAAGCCACAGAGTATTGTAGGCAAAAATACTGTGGATAGTTTGCAGTCGGGAGTAATTTATGGAGCGATAGGTCAGGTAGATGGGATAGTAAGTAGAATCAAGGAAGAGCTTGCACAAGAAGCTCAAGTAGTTGCCACTGGTGGTTTAGCTGAGTTAATTAGCTATGATTCTGAAGAAATTGATATAGTTAATCCTTTATTAACTTTAGAGGGGTTAGAGATGATAGCGGAACTAAATAGTTAAGTGGAGGTAATGGATTAATGGAAATTGGTAACGTTAAGTTAGATAACCCAGTAATTTTAGCACCTATGGCTGGAGTAACAGATCTTCCTTATCGACAGTTAGTTAAGGAGATGGGCTGTGCTTTGGTCTGTATGGAGATGGTAAGTGCTAAAGGCTTGGTTTATGGCAGTAGGCGAACTAAAGAAATGTTAACTATTAATCCTCAAGAGAGACCTGTTTCTTTACAGTTATTTGGTAGAGATCCAGAAATAATGGCAGAAGCTGTAAAAATAGTTGAGGAGTATCAGCCGGATATTATAGATTTGAATCTGGGCTGTCCGGCCCGTAAAATAGTTAAGAACGGGGCAGGATCAGCATTAATGAAGGAACCGCAGCGAGTAGCCGAAATCATATCAGCTTTAGTGGAGACAGCTAGCAGACCGGTTACAGTTAAAATGAGAAAAGGTTGGGATGAAGACAGTGTCAATGCTGTAGAGATTGCTTTGATTGCTCAAAAGCAGGGAGCGCAGGCGGTAGCAGTTCACGGCAGGACAAGAGAAGAGTTTTATAAAGGAGAGGCAGATTGGAGTATTATCAAAGAAGTTAGTCAGGAGTTGAGTATTCCAGTAATAGGCAATGGAGATATATTTAAGCCTCAAGATGCTAAGCAGATGTTAATGGAGACCGGTTGCAATGGAATAATGATTGGTCGGGGTGCTCAAGGAAACCCTTGGCTTTTCAAGAGAGTTATTCATTACTTAGTAGAGGATGAGTTGTTAGCTGCACCTACTGCTCAAGAGAAGCTTAAAATGCTTATTAAACATCTGCGGTCTATAGTGAAATATAAAGGCGAAGACGTAGGAGTTCGACAAATGAGAAAGCATATAGCCTGGTATGTTAAAGGGTTACCTAACTGTACTGAAGTTAAAAGGCAGGCGAATAATGCTCAAAGTCAAAAAGAGATGGAAAGAATATTATTCGAATATGCTGAAAAACTGAAAAAATGAGAAAAGTAATTGCTTAAGCCTAATGCAGATAATCTGTATTAGGCTTATTCTTTATTAAGGGAACTATAACTTGATGAACTTATTGCTGTTTATGATTAAACTGGTATTAAATTTCTATTAATTACACATATTAAGAGCGAAGAAAGAGCAGGAGTTGAAAAAATGAAGAGAGTAGTAAGCGTCAGCTTAGGTTCATCTACTAGAGATTATTCAGTAGAGCTTGAAGTATTAGGAGAGAAGTTTAGTTTAGAGCGACTTGGAACCGATGGTAGCTTGAAAAAAGCTAAAAAGATGTTAATGGAACTGGATGGAGAAGTAGCTGCTCTAGGATTAGGGGGGATAGATCTTTATATTCGTTCTCAAGTTAAAAAGTATAAATTAAGAGAAGCAGCTAAGCTAATTAGTGATGTTGAAGAAACTCCCGTAGTTGATGGTAGTGGTTTGAAAATTTCTTTAGAAAAAAGAGTTATTAAGAGTTTAGAAAAGGACTATCAGTTAAATCTAAAAGGGAAAAATGTACTATTAACTAGTGCTGCTGATAGATTAGGGATGGCTAATGCCTTCGAAGAGTTGGACTGTAATCTTTGCTATGGTGACTTAATCTTTGCTTTTGCTTTGCCTTTACCAATTAAGTCAGCAGCAAAAATGGAAGTACTGATTAGGTTATTAGCTCCTCTAGTGAAGCTTTTACCTATTAAGACTATTTATCCTACTGGAGCTGAACAAGAAACTACAGGAAATAAGAAGTTTGCAAGCTATTATCAATGGGCTGATGTGATCGCGGGGGACTTTCATTTAATTAAAAAGTATTTACCTCTGGATTTAACGGATAAAACGGTGATTACTAATACTATAACCTCTGCTGAAGTGAAGTTATTAAAGGAAAGAGGGGTTAGTACTTTAGTAACTACTACTCCTGAGTTTAGAGGCAGATCTTTTGGAACTAATCTTTTAGAAGCCTTGTTAGTTGCTATACTGGATAAGTCTTTAGCTGAAATTAGAACTAAGGATTACTTAAAGATATTTGATAAACTAGATTTTCAGCCTAGAGTTGAAGCTTTAGAGTAAAGATAGAGGCTATTTATAGAGTAATTATATGTTATAGGAGGGGTTTCTTTGCATAAGTTTGGCTTTATTGTTCATCCTTTGCATTTGCAGGATTTAGCACGCAAGTTTTCTTTTAGTTCTTGGATTCCAGACGTTATTTTGGAGAAAGTTCTTAGATATCTACCCCCAATTAATCTTTCCCGCTTAACAGGATTAAGATCTCAACAAGGAGTTGAAGCTGAAGGTTACTTTGTAGCTTGTACTCTAACTTCAAAGCAGATACTGACTTTGCCTCAAGATAAAGTTTTAAAACAAATAGTAAGTGCTGCTAAAAAAGCAATAGATTTAGGGGCAGAAATTATAGGCTTAGGAGCTTATACCTCTATTGTAGGTCAAGCAGGAGTTGAAGTAGCTAAGCAGTTAGAAGTGCCAGTAACTACCGGTAATAGCTATACTGTAGCTACTGCTTTAGAAGCTGTTAAATTAGCTGCTCAAAAATTGGACTTAAAATTGAGTGAAAGCAACTTAGCGATAATTGGAGCTACCGGTTCGATTGGTAAGGCCTGTAGTAAACTATTAGCTTCCGAAGTGGAAAGTTTAACTTTAGCGGCTAGAAATGAAGTTAAGTTAAAAAGATTAATTAATTACTTAACAGAAAACATCTTTAGTAGTACAGAATTGGGCTATTCTACAGATATTAATAGCTTGCTTCCCCAAGCGGATATTGTAATTACTGTTTCCAGCTCTGTAGATGCTTTAGTTCAAGCTCAATATTTAAAGCCAGGCGCTATAGTCTGTGATATAGCTAGACCGAGGGATGTAGCACAGCAGGTAAGTGAAGTTCGAGAAGATGTGCTAGTTATTGAAGGTGGTTTAGTAGCTCCGCCGGGCCCGGTAAAGCTTAACTTTGATTTTGGTTTGCCACCTGGGAGTGTCTATGCTTGTATGGCTGAAACTATGATTTTGGCTTTAGAAAATAAGTATGAAAATTATACTTTGGGTAGAGATATCTCTTTGCGGAAAATACAAGAGATTAAAAGATTAGGAGAAAAGCACGGCTTTAGTTTAGCTGGACTTCGTAATTTAAAGCGACCGGTTAAGGAAGAAGACTTTAAGCAAGTAAAAGAGGCTGCTTTACTAACTTGACAAAGATAAAACATTAGCTTATAATTGATTACTAATAGTTAATATAAAAATAGTGTCAAGAAATATTTCTTGACACTATTTTATATTTTTGTCATAATTAAATGGGAATCTTTGTTTAAGTTAGGTAAATCAAATTAAATTTAATAAGAAGGGGTTAGTTTTTATGAGTGAAAAAGTTATTTTGACTAAAGAAGGACTAAAAAATTTAGAAGAAGAGTTAGAATATCTAAGGAGTAATAAACGTAAAGAAGTGGCTAAGCGGATTAAGCAGGCTTTAGAATTTGGAGATATTAGTGAAAATTCAGAATATGATGATGCTAAAAATGAACAGGCCTTTGTAGAAGGTAGAATTAAAGAAATTGAGAGAATGTTAAAAAATGCTGAAGTAATTAACGAAGATGAAGTTAAAACCACAGAAGTTAATATAGGGACTATAGTTACTATTAAGGATTTAGAAACTGAAGAGGAAAACACTTATAAATTAGTAGGTACTACTGAAGCTGATCCGTTAAATAGTAAAATTTCAAATGCTTCTCCAGTAGGGAAAGCCTTAATTGGTCATAAAGTAGGAGAAGTGGTAGAAGTAGAAGCTCCAGTAGGTAAAATTAAATATAAAATTCTAGGTATTAAAAAGTAAATAAGCAGTTTAAATTGGGGGTTAATAATTAATGTCTGAAGAAGAATTGAATGAACTGAATGAGTTGAGAAAAGAGAGAAGAAAGAAGTTGAAGGAGCTCAAAGAAAAAGGGATTCCAGCTTATAGTGAAAAGTACGAGAGAAGTCACCAAGTTCAAGAAATTTTAAATAACTTTGCTGACTTCGATGAAGATACAACTATTAGCTTAGCTGGAAGGTTAATGGCTGTCAGAAGCCATGGTAAGGCTAGTTTTGCTGACTTAGCAGATATGTCAGCTGAAATTCAGTTATATGCTAAAGAGGATGATTTAGGAGTAGAGCTTTATGAACTTTTTGCTTCTTTGGATATTGGAGATCATATTGGAGTAGAAGGGACTCTTTTTAAGACTAGGCGAGGTGAGATTACCTTATGGATTGAGGATTTTAGGTTATTAGCTAAATCTTTACGTCCTTTACCTGAAAAATGGCACGGCTTAACTGATGTTGAACTAAGGTATAGACAAAGGTATGTAGACTTAATAGTCAATCCTGAAGTTAAAGAAACCTTTATTACTAGAAGTAAAATTATTCATAGTATGCGCAGTTATTTGGAAGAGGAAGATTTTTTGGAAGTAGAAACTCCTTTAATGCATACTATTGCTGGTGGAGCAGCAGCTAGACCTTTTGTGACTCATCATAATGCTTTGGATATGGAGCTTTATTTGCGAATAGCACCGGAGTTATACTTGAAAAGATTAATTGTAGGTGGCTTTGAAAAGGTTTTTGAAATTGGCAAGAACCTTAGAAATGAAGGCATTTCTACTAAACATAATCCCGAGTTTACTTCGCTAGAGCTTTATCAGGCCTATGCTGACTATGAAGACATGATTGAGATTACTGAAAATATTATTGTCCAGATTGCTGAAGAAGTTTTAGGAAATTTGGAGATTGAATATCAAGGAGAAAAGATTGATTTATCTCCTTCCTGGAAGCGAATGACTATGTTGGAAGCTATTGAAGAAGAGGTAGGAGTAGACTTTAGTGAAGTTGATGATTTGGCTGCGGCTAAAGAGTTAGCTGCTGAATATAAGTTAGAGCTTGAAGAAGAGGATTCTGTAGGTAAAATTATTAATAGCTTTTTTGAAGCGTTTGTGGAGGAGAAGTTAATTGAGCCTACTTTTATTATTGATTATCCATTAGCGGTTTCTCCTTTAGCTAAACGTAAAGAAGATGATGAGGATTTTACAGAGCGTTTTGAACTGTTTATAGCTGGAAATGAAATTGCTAATGCTTTTTCTGAGCTCAATGATCCATTAGATCAAAAAGAGAGATTTGAAAAGCAGATGCAGCAGCGGGAAGCTGGTGATGATGAAGCGCATATGATGGATGAGGACTTTATTAGAGCCTTAGAGTATGGTATGCCTCCGGCCGGAGGATTAGGAATAGGAATTGATAGATTAATTATGTTGCTGACTGATTCTAGTTCTATCAGAGATGTGATTTTATTTCCACATATGAGGCCTGAAAAATAGTTAGAAAAATGTATTTAGATCATGGGTTGAAGCCTATGGTCTAAATATATAACTTTAAATTAGAAGGTGATCAGTTTGATGAAAGAGGAAAAGATGAAAAAAGATTTGCTTAACAGGCTGAAGACTTTAAAGGGTCATATCGGCGGAATTGAAAAGATGATTGAGGAAGAAAAAGAATGTTTAGATATTCTGGTTCAAATATCGGCTATTAAGTCTTCAATAAATAAGATTGGTTTAGCAATTATCGAAAACCATGCTTATGAATGTATTATTTCTTCTATTGAAGAGGATAATAGTGTAGAGGATACTATTAAAGAAACTTTAGAGATAATGGCTAAGTTTAATAAGTAGGTGATGATAAAATATGTTGGAATTAACTGAAGAAAGAGTAATTCCTAAAAAAATGAATCCTGAAAATGGATTATTGATTGAACATCAAGCTAGATATAGATTTGCTAGCCAGTACTGCCAAGGTAGAGTTTTGGATATTGCTTGTGGAGTTGGCTATGGGACAGAGATGTTATTAGCTTTAGGGGAAGGAATTAAAGAGATAGTAGGGGTCGATGTAGAGGCTGAAGTAATAGATTATGCTCGCCAGCATTATTTGCATCCCTGGATTACTTTTAAAGTAGGTGATGCTAAGGATAAAAGCTTAGTTGATGAGATTGGCAGGTTTGATACCATAGTTAGCTTAGAAACAATAGAACATATAAAAGATGATTATGCTTTTATTGATAACTTAATTAGACTGTTAAAGGAGGAGGGGAGATTGATAATTTCTACTCCTTTTGGTAATGGTAGAAAAGAGCCTTGTGCTAATCCTTATCATTATCGTCAGTATCGCGAGGAAGAGTTTCGACAATTACTAACTCCTTTTTCAAAAGTAGAAATGCATTATCAAATCAATGATAGAATCGAAGTTGCTAAAAAGGATCAAAAGTATTATTTAATGGTAGCTGTTTGTCAGAGGTAGTAGTTAATTTGGATTGGCTATATTTCTTGACAAGTTATTATAAATGTGTTAAAATAACTATTACCATTTAAAGGGAAGAAGATTGATTTATAAATAAAAAGATTTTTTTCTTGACAAGGTTTAGATTATATGTTAGACTGTTAAATGTCGCCTGAAAGAAAGAGGCCTTTTGTGCCTCGCCGAAA
>NZ_JALKBZ010000002.1 GCF_023227765.1 Fuchsiella alkaliacetigena | reverse complement strand
CCGCTGTAGAGGTAGAGAGTGGAAGTGAGCTTTTAGCTGAAGTTGCTGGAAAGCAAGACCATAGAAGGTAAAAGTCCTGTAAGCTAAAAAAGCAAACAGCTCGATAACATCCAGAGTACTATGAGAAAAGAGGAATCTCGTAGGAAAATAGGAGAACCATCTCCTAAGGCTAAATACTACCTGGCAACCGATAGTGGAACAGTACCGTGAGGGAAAGGTGAAAAGAACCCCGGGAGGGGAGTGAAAAAGAGTTTGAAACCGTGTGCTTACAAGCAGTCAGAGGACTATTGAAAAGTCTGATGGCGTGCTTTTTGTATAACGAACCGGCGAGTTACGTATTGTGGCGTTAGGTTAAGCCGCAAGAGGTGAAGCCACAGCGAAAGCGAGTCTGAAGAGGGCGCCAGTCGCAATGCGTAGACCCGAAACCGAGTGATCTATCCATGACCAGGATGAAACACGGGTGAAAGCGTGTGGAGGTCCACACACATTGGCGCTGAAAAGCCATGTGATGAGTTGTGGATAGGGGTGAAAGGCCAATCGAACTCGGCAATAGCTGGTTCTCCTCGAAATAGCTTTAGGGCTAGCCTTAAGTGAATGCATATTGGTTGTAGAGCACTGATTGGACTAGGGGCTTAACAAAGTTACCGAATCCAGTCAAACTCCGAAGGCCATTATGTGTATCTTAGGAGTCAGACTATGGGGGATAAGCTTCATAGTCGAGAGGGAAAGAGCCCAGACCGCCAGTTAAGGTCCCCAAGTGTAAGCTAAGTGGAAAAGGAAGTGAAGTTGCCTAGACAACCAGGATGTTGGCCTAGAAGCCGCCATTCATTTAAAGAGTGCGTAATAGCTCACTGGTCGAGTGACTTCGCGCCGAAAATGTCCGGGGCTAAAGCTTACCACCGAAACTGCGGATTGGATTAAACCAATGGTAGAGGAGCATTCTATTTGGACAGAAGCTGCACCGGAAGGAGCAGTGGACTGAATAGAAGAGATAATGCCGGTATGAGTAGCGATAAAATAGGTGAGAATCCTATTCGCCGTAAGTCTAAGGTTTCCTGAGGAAGGCTCGTCCGCTCAGGGTAAGCCGGACCTAAGCCGAGGCCGAAAGGCGTAGGTGATGGGAAATCGGTTAAGATTCCGATGCCACCTTAAATCATTTGAATGAAGGAGTGACGCAGGAAGGTAGGTCATCATAGTGAAGTAATACTATGTTCAAGCAGGTAGGGAGTTAAGCTAGGTAAATCCGGCTTAACGTTAATCCTAAGATGTGATGAGGAGCTTCTACGGAAGCGAACTGACTAATCCTCCACTGCCAAGAAAAGCTTCTAGTGAGATTTAAGGTGTCCGTACCGCAAACCGACACAGGTAGACGAGAAGAAGATTCTAAGGCGCGCGAGAGAACCCTTGTTAAGGAACTCGGCAAAATGACCCCGTAACTTCGGGAGAAGGGGTGCTTAAAGTAGGTAAGGATATTAACTATCCAAGCCGAACTAAGTTGCAACAAACAGATCCAAGCGACTGTTTATCAAAAACACAGGTCTCTGCTAAGACGTAAGTCGAAGTATAGGGGCTGACGCCTGCCCGGTGCTGGAAGGTCAAGGGGAAGAGTTAGTTACTTAAGAGGTCAACTCTTAGGTAGCGAAGCTTGGAACTTAAGCCCCAGTAAACGGCGGCCGTAACTATAACGGTCCTAAGGTAGCGAAATTCCTTGTCGGGTAAGTTCCGACCTGCACGAATGGCGTAACGACTTGGATGCTGTCTCAACAAGGGTCTCGGCGAAATTGTAGTGTCTGTGAAGATGCAGACTACCCGCGACAGGACGGAAAGACCCCGTGGAGCTTTACTGTAGCCTGATATTGAGTTTTGGTACAATACGTACAGGATAAGTGGGAGGCTTAGATACTGGAGCGCCAGTTTCAGTGGAGCCAGAAGTGGGATACCACTCTTATTGTGCCGGAATTCTAACCAACTACCGTAACCCGGTAGTGGGACAGTTTCAGGCAGGCAGTTTGACTGGGGCGGTCGACTCCTAAACAGTAACGGAGTCGCCCAAAGGTTCCCTCAGTACGGTTGGAAATCGTACGTAGAGTGTAAAGGCAGAAGGGAGCTTAACTGCAAGAGATACAGCTCGAGCAGATACGAAAGTAGGGCTTAGTGATCCGACGGTAGAGAATGGGATTGCCGTCGCTCAACGGATAAAAGTTACCCCGGGGATAACAGGCTTATCTCCCCCAAGAGTTCACATCGACGGGGAGGTTTGGCACCTCGATGTCGGCTCGTCGCATCCTGGAGCTGAAGCAGGTTCCAAGGGTTTGGCTGTTCGCCAATTAAAGCGGTACGCGAGCTGGGTTCAGAACGTCGTGAGACAGTTCGGTCCCTATCCGTCGTGGGCGGAGGAGACTTGAGAGGAGCTGTCCCTAGTACGAGAGGACCGGGATGGACGTACCACTGGTGGATCAGTTGTTCCGACAGGAGCATAGCTGAGTAGCTAAGTACGGGAAAGATAAGCGCTGAAAGCATCTAAGCGCGAAGCAATCCTCAAGATAAGGTTTCCCATAGAGTAATCTAGTAAGACCCCTGATAGACTATCAGGTAGATAGGCCAGAGGTGTAAGGGTAGTGATATCTTAAGCTGACTGGTACTAATAGGTCGAGGGCTTGATCTTATAAGGCTATACTGTGCAGTTTTGAAGGTAGGTAGAAGTTAGTTATTAGCTATCATAAAAGCTTGAAATATTTTTGAAAAAGTCTTGACAAGCACAAGCAAAGGTGTTATACTATAAAGCGTTGTAAGTAAGTTATAAGTAAAAGAATAAGATTTCCGGTGGTAATTGCGGAGGGGAAACACCTGTACCCATTTCGACCACAGAAGTAAAGTCCTCCAGCGCCGATGGTATTGCAGGGGGGACCCTGTGAGAGAGTAGGTCACTGCCGGATTTAATATTATAGATAATAGGTGATTGGGATGTCGCCAAGCGGTAAGGCACAGGACTTTGACTCCTGTATCGCTGGTTCGAATCCAGCCATCCCAGCCAATTAGTTATCAGTTGTCAGTTAAACAAGCTGAAGACTGAGGACTAAAAGCTAAAGACTGAAAACTAATAGGCCCCCATCGTCTAGAGGCCTAGGATACCAGGTTTTCATCCTGGCGGCAGGGGTTCGAATCCCCTTGGGGGTACCACTTAATTAATTATTAGGAAGAAAATTGAAAACTAAACATGGGCGAATAGCTCAGTTGGGAGAGCACCTGCCTTACAAGCAGGGGGTCACAGGTTCAAGTCCTGTTTCGCCCACCATTTAGTGGGGATGTAGTAGAGCTGGTCTACAACACCGGCCTGTCACGCCGGAGGTCGCGGGTTCAAATCCCGTCATCCCCGCCATTATCATGCTGACGTAGCTCAGTTGGTAGAGCAGCTGACTTGTAATCAGCAGGTCACCGGTTCAAGTCCGGTCGTCAGCTCCATTGTTTAATTTGTTAAATAAGTGGGCCATTAGCTCAGCTGGAAGAGCACCTGACTTTTAATCAGGGTGTCGGAGGTTCGACTCCTCCATGGCTCACCATTTTTGTCGCGGGGTAGAGCAGTATGGTAGCTCGTCGGGCTCATAACCCGGAGGCCACTGGTTCGAATCCAGTCCCCGCAACCATTTAAAAATAAAAAATAGTTGTGGCGAGATAGCTCAGGTGGTAGAGCAGTGGATTGAAAATCCTCGTGTCCCCGGTTCGAATCCGGGTCTTGCCACCATTTAAGCGAAGGTGGTGGAACTGGCAGACACGCTAGATTTAGGATCTAGTGGGTTTATCCCGTGCGGGTTCGACTCCCGCCCTTCGCACCATTTTAAGCGGGAATAGCTCAGTTGGCTAGAGCACCAGCCTTCCAAGCTGGGTGTCGCCGGTTCGAGTCCGGTTTCCCGCTCCATTTTAATTTCTAGGCGCCTGTAGCTCAGGTGGATAGAGCAATGGACTTCTAATCCATGCGTCGGGGGTTCGAATCCTCCCAGGCGTACCACTATGGTGGGTGTAGCTCAGTTGGTTAGAGCGCAGGATTGTGGCTCCTGAGGCCGTGGGTTCAAATCCCATCACTCACCCCATAAAAATATAACATAAATTAATGATAAAAAACCTGTTGTTTATTTAAATAAACAACAGGTTTTTAAAGTTTCTAAGATTTACTTTGAATGATTTCAATTTTTTTAATATGTTTTCCTTTTTTTGCAGGTGTTTTTGAATTTAAATAGAATAATAAATGTTAGAAATAAAAATTTAGAATCAGGTGGTGCTTTAATATGTTAAGAAATAAAAAAATAATTTCAATGTTGGTTTTTACTTTAGGATTTTTATTGATATTGAGTGGAGTATTAACTGCTGAAACTGAAGAATTAAGCAGCTATCAGTTAGGTTTGGAATACTTTAGAGCTGGAGATTATGAAGCAGCCATTCCAGAATTAGTAGTAGCTGTGGCTGAAAATCCTGATTCTATGAGTCCACATTATATTTTAGGTTTAAGTTACTATTATTTAAATGATTTTGATTTTGCTAAGACTCAATTAGAAAAAGCTTATCAATTGAATTCTCAACATTATGGGGTAATGATTAATTTAAGTAGAGTTTATTTGAGACTCAATGAAGTTGATAAAGCAGTAGAAATGGCTGAACAAGCAGTTGAGGTTAATCGAGAAAGTAGTGCTGTTTATAATGTACTAGGAAGAGCTTATCTAAATCAAGGTAGTTTTGAAAAAGCAGTAGACAGTTATCAAAAATCTATTGAATTAAATGATCAAAATTATTATTCTTTAAATAATTTAGGTTATGCATATATTACTTTAGGTGAGTATGGGAAGGCTATTCCTTTTTTAGAACAAGGAGCATCATTAGAGCCGGATATTCCTTATTTATATAATAATTTAGGAATTGCTTACGAAAATACTGAGCAGTTGCTTAAAGCACAGGAAGCTTATCAGCGGGCTTTAGAGATTGATGCTAATTACGAGAATGCAAAGGTGAATTTAGATAGAGTGAGAAAAGCATTAGCTGATGATTAAGAGTTTCAATATATAAAAGGAGGGCTAAATTTAGCCCTCCTTTTATATATTATATTAAATTGATAATTAATAAAGATGAATTTTTAAATAATAGTTTGTCCGGAGAATTTATAATTAATAGTAATAGTAGTTGGAATTTTTAGTTAAGATATATATTACTTCAAACTATTCTTCTTTGTTGAAAAAGGCAGTAAATATTTTCAAAAAGGCCGGAAGCTTAAAACCACCGCCCCAAGACTTTAGATTATCTTCTTCGTTTTTTGACCAGGCAAAGAAAAAATCAACTTTCATTATAGTGATCCTCCCCTTTAAAAATAGTTAACCTGTTTACTATTTATTATATGCAATAATATAAAAGTAGTGAAAGATTTTTAATAGTTATTTAAATAGATATTTTGAAGACAGATTATTATTCTAAAATTAAAGGATTTTTACTACTGGCCTAGAATATTGAAATTATAGTAGACACTTTTTTAGGAAAATAGTAATAATTTTTTTGTAATTAAGTTATGTTAAAAAACTAACAAAACTGAGTTATACTGGGTTGTTATATCTTTTTCAAAATATTAAATTAAAGATATTATAAAATGAGGGATAAAATGAATTTTAATCATATACCGGTGTTGCTTGTAGAGACTATTAAGGCTTTGAGCTGTAAAAAAGGTGGATGTTATGTAGATGCTACTTTAGGTGGAGCAGGACATGCTTTAGAAATTGCTAAGCAAATAGGGGCTAATGGTTTTTTAATTGGAATTGATCGTGACTCTACTGCTATAGAAGCTGCTCGAAAAAAGTTAGCTGAGGTAAAGCCACAGGTTAAGTTGATCAATGATAATTTTAAAAATATACTTCAAATATTAACTGAATTAAGAGTTGAACAGGTTGATGGCTACTTATTTGATTTGGGGGTTTCTTC
This sequence comes from Fuchsiella alkaliacetigena, assembly GCF_023227765.1. GTDB lineage: Bacteria > Bacillota > Halanaerobiia > Halobacteroidales > Acetohalobiaceae > Fuchsiella > Fuchsiella alkaliacetigena. Next base: position 122,617 of record NZ_JALKBZ010000002.1, on the reverse strand, counting down.
TCATCAGCTAGATACTGCTGAGCGAGGTTTCAGTTATCGTCAGGAAGCGCCTTTAGATATGCGGATGGGAAAAGCAACTGAGACTACAGCTGCAGATCTTTTGAATAACTTACCGCAGTCGGAGCTAGAAAAGATGATCAGTGAATATGGTGAAGAACGGTGGGCCAGCAGAATTGCAGAATTTATTATTGATTATCGTCAGAAAAAGCCTATAGAATTAACTACGGAATTAGTAGATATAATTAAAGCAGCTATTCCAGCTGGAGCTAGACGTAAAGGTCCTCATCCGGCTACTCGTACTTTTCAAGCTTTAAGAATTGCAGTTAATAATGAACTAGAAGTTATTGAGAAAACAATTGAAAATATAGTTCCTACTCTTAAAGTTGGAGGCAGAATAGCGATTATTACCTTTCATTCTTTGGAAGATCGAATTGTTAAACATAAATTCAAAGATTTAGCTCGGAAATGTATTTGTCCACCTGATTTTCCTATTTGTAATTGTGATCAAGAGCCACAACTAAAAATAATTACCAAAAAGCCGATTGTAGCCACTGAAGAGGAAGTAGCTAAAAATAGGAGGGCTAGAAGTGCTAAGCTTAGGGTGGCTGAAAAGATTTAATATAAGTTCTAAAATAGGGGGTAGGTGAATAGAGTGATAGTAGTAGATAGGGAGAATAAAATTAAAGATTATAAACATGTTACTTCTACTGCTAAAGATTATCAAAACTCAGCCCAGCAGGTTAAAAAGTCAACTTTGCTTAACCGAAAAAAAAGTGTATTATATATGTTTGTTTATGCTTTATTAATTGGAATTATAGTTGTATTTGGGATTCTTTATATCAATAAATATGTAAAGATAAATCAAACTGCTACTGAAATTAATAAATTACAGCGTGAAGTTGAAGTTTTAGAGGAAAAAAAGAGAACTATGCAGTTAGAAATTTCTAGTTCTAAATCTCTAAAGAGAATAGAAAAGGTTGCTAAAGAAGAGCTAGGAATGGTAGAGCCTAAACAGGTTAATTACTTAAGCTTGAATGATAAAAAAGCATCAACTCAAAAAATTGCTAAAGAAGAAAAAGGAGCATCGGAAGGTATTATTGATTTTAGATATTTAGGAAAAAGAATATCTACTTGGTTTAAAGGTTTAACTCAATTAAGAGCAGGGACTTTAGAAGAGTAAATTATTGATAAAATAAAATATAGTCCCTCGGTAATTATGTTATTTAGGGGGTATGTTGATGAATCAATCTGAACTACAAATTAGGAAGAGGATATTTTATCTTTTCCTGATTGTAGTTTTTATTATGTGTATAACAGTTTTTAGATTAGCTTGGATTCAAATTTATAGAAGTGATTTTTATCAACAGTTAGCTTTAGAGCAACGTTTAAGAAAGTTAAAAGTAGAGCCTCAGCGGGGTTTCATTTATGATCGTACTGGGGAAGAGCTAGCTATTAGTGGTAGTGCAGATACTATAGTAGCTTTGCCTCCAGAAATTGAAGACCCTGAACAAGTAGCTGCTGAATTAGATTCAGTTTTGAGTGTGGAGTATGATGAGATTTATGAGCTAATTACTAGAAGAGCTTATGCTGTATACTTAGCACGTAGAGTTCCTTCGGAAAAAGCTGAAAGAGTTAGAGAACTAGATTTAACTGGTATTAGTTTTACTGAAGAAAGCCGGCGCTTTTATCCTAAAGGCAGCTTGGCTGCTCATATTTTAGGATTTACTGGAGTTGATAATCAAGGTTTAAATGGTTTGGAGCTGACTTATGATGATATGCTTAGAGGAACTCCTGGTAGAATAATGGTAGAAAAAGATGCGGCAGGACACGAAATTCCAGAAGGGGTAGAAAGATATTTAGATGCTAATGATGGAAATGATATACATTTAACAATAGATCATGTAGTTCAGTATATTGCTGAAAGAGAGCTAGAAAATGCTTTGCAGATTAATGAAGCTGAAGGGGGAACTATATTGGTGATGGATCCTCGTGATGGTAGCGTATTAGCTTTGGCTAATCAACCTAGTTATGATCCTAATAATTTTGCTGAATATTCCCCTAGTTCTTGGAGAAATGCTGCTGTTTCTGATTCTTATGAACCAGGCTCTACATTTAAAATCATTACTGCTTCAGTTGGTTTAGAAGAAGGTGCGGTTAATGTTAGTGACAGCTTTTTTTGCCCAGGTTATATTAAGGTGGAAGGGGAAAAAATTAACTGCTGGCGTTCTGGAGGACATGGTGGCCAGAGCTTTGCGGAAGTAGTTGCTAATTCTTGCAATCCAGGTTTTGTGCAAGTAGGGCAAAGAGTTGGCAGAGACGACTTCTATAGATATACTAAAGGTTATGGTTTTGGGGATGCTACTAGGATTAATTTGCCTGGAGAGGCTAGAGGACAGCTTTATGCTCAAGAGGAAGTGGGTCCAGTAGAGTTGGCTACTATGTCTTTTGGTCACGGAATATCTGTAACTCCTATTCAATTAACTACTGCTGTTTCAGCAGTGGCTAATAATGGGGTATTGCTACAGCCTAGATTAGTAGATAAAATAAAAGATAATGAAGGAGAGATTATTGAAAAATTTGAACCACAAAAGGTGAGACAGGTAGTTTCTGAGGAAACATCTCAAACTATGCATGATTTGTTGGAAGGAGTAGTTACTGAAGGCTCAGGAGAAAAAGCACAAATTCCTGGTTATAGGGTTGGAGGTAAAACTGGTACAGCTAAACACTACGGAGTTGATAAGTATGATTCATCTTTTATAGGAATTATGCCTTTGGATGATCCGCAGTTAGTAATTTTAGCTGCTTTTAAAGGAGTTACTAGCTATCCTTATTATGGCTCTCAGGTAGCTGCTCCTGTTTTCAATAAAGTAGCTAAGGATGTAGTTCGTTATCTGGAGATACCTCCTAGTGAGAAGGGTTCGCAGTTAGCAGAAGACTTTGAAGAAGTAGAAATACCAGATGTAGAGGGGCTTTCTTTAGAAGAGGCTGATTTTAAATTGCGGGAGCTAGGCTTGAATTTTAAAATAGAAGGCACTGGGGATGAAGTTGTGGAGCAGCTTCCTTATGCTGGAGCTAAGGTAAGGGAGGGAACAACGGTAATTTTATTTACTGAAGACTCTAGGGTAAGTAGGAGTCGTTATACCTTACTTATGCCTGATTTTGTAGATATGACTTTAGATGAAGCCGAAGAATTAGCTAGTAAATTAGGATTAGAGCTAGAGTCAGGAGCGGCCGAGAGTGGTTTAATTGTGGAGCAGAGCTTTGAGCCAGGAGTTAGAGTAGAAGCGGGAGCTACGATTGAAGTTAAATTGCAGTAAATTAAGAATAGATTAGCTGATTTATAAAATAATATATAGCAAGCAAGTAAAATAGGGGAGGAAAGAGCTGTGAAGGAACTAAGTAGTTTAATTGCTGATTTAGACTATCAAAGGTTACAGGGTGATTTGACAGTAGAAATTACAGGAATAGCTTATGATTCTAGAAAAGTTGAAGCGGGAGAAATCTTTGTTTGTATAGACGGTTTTACTCAGGATGGTCATAACTATATAGAAGAAGCTATTGAAAATGGAGCTCAAGCCTTATTAGTTGAAAGAGAGATAGAAGCTCCTAATTGGATTCCGATAATCAAAACTGCTGATAATCGTCTAGCTTTGGCGGTAGTTAGTGCAGAGTTTTATGATCATCCGTCGCGTAAATTAAAGGTAGTTGGAGTAACTGGAACTAATGGAAAGACCACTACTACTTATTTAGTTAATTCTATACTTCGAGAGGCTGGTTATAAGTCCGGCTTAGTAGGTACTATTGAAAATCAGATTGGAGATCGTAATTTAGAGACTGAAAGAACCACTCCGGAAGCTTTAGATTTACAGTCACTATTAGCTGAGATGGTGGAGGAAGGTGTTACTCATGTAGTAATGGAGGTTTCTTCACATGCTTTAAGCTTAAAGCGGGTTAATCAGATTGATTTTGATATTGCTATCTTTACTAATATTACTCAGGATCATCTTGATTTCCATGATTCTTTAGAGGAGTATTTAGCGGCTAAAAGAATCTTGTTTGCGGAACTGGATGATGATGAAGAAAAAACAGCAATTATAAATATAGATGATCCTTATGCCGAAGATATTCTGAAAAGCAGTCGTCCTGCAACTCTTACTTATAGCATAGAAAAGGATGCTAATTTAAAGGCTAGAGAGATAACTATTAGTCCTACTGGAGTTGACTTTTTAGCTGAAACTGCTAATGGTGAATTGGAGTTAGATTTGAATTTGACGGGTTTATTTAATGTATACAATACTTTGGCTGCTTTGGGGGTTGGAATTGCTTTAGGGATTGATTCAGACGATATTAAAGCAGGTTTAGAAAAGGTGGAAGGTGTAGCAGGTAGGTTTGAGATTATAAATGAAGGTCAAGATTTTGGAGTAATAGTAGATTATGCTCATACTCCTGATAGTTTAGAAAATATTTTGGAAACGGCTCAGGACTTTGTTGAAGGCAGGATTATTTTAGTTTTTGGTTGTGGTGGTGATAGAGATCGTACTAAAAGACCATTAATGGGCCAGATAGCTATGGAGTTAGCTGATTTTTCAATTATCACTTCGGATAATCCTCGTAGTGAAGATCCACAAGCAATTATCGATGATATAGAAGTTGGTATCAAAGAACAAGGTAAGATAGCTAAGCAAGATTATTTGATTATAGAAGAGCGAAGGCAGGCTATAAGGCAGGGAATTGAGTTGGCTGAAGCTCAAGATTTAGTGTTTATTGTGGGGAAAGGACATGAGACTTATCAAATTTTAAAGGATAAAACTATTCCCTTTGATGATCGTCAGGTAGCTAGAGAAGCTTTAGCGGAATTAAGGGGATAGTTTAAATAGAGGTGAAGGCATATGGAGTCGATTAAAGTTAAAGAATTTATTATAGAATTAAATGGTAATTTAATTAACGGTAATTATAATGATCAAATTCAGGGAGTTTCTATTGATTCTAGGACTGTTGATAAAGAAGAACTGTTTTTTGCTATTCCTGGTGATAATTTTGATGGTCATGACTTTGTAAAGGAGGCTTTGGGAGCAGGCGCTAAGGGAGTAGTGATTGAAGCTCAGCGAGCTGTTGATTACGAATTCTTAAACGATGAGTTGGTAATTGGTGTTGCCGATACTAAGCAGGCTTTGCAGGATTTAGCGAAATATTATCGAAGTCTTTTTGAAATACCAATAATTGGTGTAACCGGGAGTACTGGTAAAACTACTACCAAAGATTTGATAGCTTCAGTATTAGCAACAGAGTTAAAAATATTAAAAACTAAGGGCAACTACAATAATGAGTTTGGGTTGCCTTTAACTCTGTTTAGATTGGATTCTTCTCATCAAGCAGCTGTGGTAGAAATGGCTATGCGTGGTTTAGGAGAGATTGAGCAGTTAGCTGAGATTGCTCAACCTGAACTAGGAGTGATTACCAATATAGGTTTAAGTCATCTGGAATGCTTAGGTAGTTTAGAAAATATTGCTTTAGCTAAAAGTGAGTTAGTTAAGGCTTTACCTAAGCATGGTTGTGCTGTGTTGAATGGTGATGATCAATATTTGAGGAGAATGGCTGTTCAGAGCGAGGCTGAGGTTTTTTATTATGGTTATGAGGTCGATAATGAGCTGCAGGTTAAAGAGGTTCAGGATTTGGGAATGGCTGGCTTGGAGTTTGTGGTTGAGTTTGCTAAAGAGGAGTTTAAGCTAGAGCTGCCTTTGTCGGGAGAGTATAATGTTTATAATTCTCTAGCTGCTATAGGAGTTGCTTTACAATTAGGTTTAAGTATGGATAGTATTAAAAAGGGATTAGCTAAACCAAAGCTAACAGAAATGCGAGGAGATATTAAAGAATTAGCGGCGGGAATAACCTTAATTAATGATGCTTATAATGCTAATCCTACTTCAATGCGCGCTGGATTGCAGTTATTAAATAGTTTAGCTAAAGAAGATGGTCGTTCTATAGCTGTTTTAGGAGATATGTTGGAGCTGGGCCCAGTTGCTGAGGAGGCTCATCGACAGTTAGCGGAGGATATTTTAGCTCGAAAAGTGGATTATTTATTTACTGTGGGTGATTTAGCAGCCTTAATAGCTCAGGAGGCGAAAGAGATTGGCTTAGCTGCAGATAAAGTGTTTAGATGTAGTAATAATAGAGAAATTGTTACTTATTTGTTGCAGTTGCTGGAAGCAAATGATACAATCTTACTTAAAGGTTCTCGGGGAATGAGTTTGGAGGAAGTAGAGACTTCTTTGTTGGCTAAGGTTGATCAAGAATTAATCCCTGCTACTGAGAACTATAAATCAGTTGGAGAGGGGTTGGAATAGGTGATTGATTTAGTATATACAGCTGCTGTTGCTTTTGCTTTTGCTTTATTAGTGGGGCCAATAATTATTAAACTTTTACGTAAATTGAAGTTAGGTCAAAATATTAGAGAGGTGGGCCCGAAAAGACATTTGGAAAAAAGCGGAACTCCTACTATGGGTGGAGTAATTATCTTGATTTCGTTATTGACGGCTGTTTTGTTATTTACTGAGGTGACTGATAAGTTATTTTGGGCCCTATTTGTAACTTTAAGTTATGGATTAATAGGCTTATTAGATGATTCGATTAAAATTATAGCTGATCGTTCTTTAGGGTTAAAGGTTAAGCATAAAGTGGTAGGTCAACTGTTAGTTGGAGGCTTATTGGGCTATAATGTACTTAATACTCTAGAAATTGGTTCAGAAGTATTGCTTCCTTTTTTAGGAAATAGTATAGATTTAGGGATTTTATTTATTCCTTTTGTAATTTTGGTAGTAATCGGTACTGCTAATGCTGTTAATCTAACCGATGGACTCGATGGTTTAGCAGCTGGAGTGACTATTATTGTAGCTATTAGTTACACCATTATCAGCTTAAGCTTTGGTCATTATGATTTAGCTAGCTTTACTGTAGCCATTGTCGGTAGTTGTTTAGGCTTTGCTTGGTTTAATAGCCATCCGGCTCAAGTTTTTATGGGTGATACTGGTTCTTTAGCCTTAGGAGGAGCTATAGCTGTAGTTGCTGTTTTAACTAGAACTCAGCTTTTTTTGCTTATTATTGGTGGAGTTTATGTGATAGAGACTTTAGCAGTTATTATTCAGGTAACTTCTTATAAATTAACTGGAAAGCGAGTTTTTAGAATGAGTCCTTTACACCATCATTTTGAACTAAAAGGTTGGGCAGAGTCAAAAGTAGTAATTAGATTTTGGATTTTAGCAGCCGTGTTATCTTTTTTAGGCTTATTAGGATTAACAGGGATTTGATTTTAGAAAGGTAGGCTAATTTAAAATGGATTTAGCAAATAAAAAAGTAGTAGTTTTGGGATTAGGTAAAAGAACTGGAGTAGCTGTAGCTAAGTTTTTAGTTAAAGCAGGAGCTGAGGTAGTAGTTAGTGATTTACAGCCCGCAGATAAATTAACAGAGCAGTTGGCAGAGTTGGAAGACTACTCTTTAGAGTTTGATTTAGGTGGGCATAGTGAAAAGGTGATTGCAGATACAGATTTAATTGTGATTAGTCCGGGAGTTCCTAGTCAGATTGATATTCTAAAAAAAGCTAGAGAGTTAGGGATTCCTATTTGGAGTGAAATAGAGTTAGCTTATCGTTTTACTAAAGCCGATATTTTAGCTACTACTGGAACTAATGGGAAGACTACAACTACTACTTTGCTCGGTGAAATATTTACTGCTGCTGAGGCTGAGGTAAAAGTGGGAGGAAATATAGGCTGTCCTTTAATCAGCTGTGTTCCTCAACTCAGTGAGCAAGGAGTGGTGATAGCTGAAATTAGCTCTTTTCAATTGGAGAATGTTGAGAGATTTAGACCACAAATTGCTTTAATATTGAACTTGACTCCTGATCATTTAGATCGCCATAGTTCTTGGGAAGACTATGTAGCTGCTAAAGCTGAGATAACTGCTCAGCAGCTGGAAGATGATTATTTAGTGTTAAACTATGATGATCAGACTGTAAGAGACTTAGCTGCTAAGTCTGCGGCTGAAGTAGTTTATTTTAGCCAGAAGGAGGAATTAGCAGGGGGACTTTATGTAAAAGATGGAGTAGTGATTAATGATTTGACTGCTCAGCAAGAGTCTTTAATTAGAGTTGAAGAAATAGGAATTAAGGGCCCGCATAACTTAGAAAATGTTCTCGGAGCTATAGCTATTTCTTTGTTGCGGGGACTTTCTATAGAGGTTATTAACTTTACTTTAAAGAACTTTCAAGGAGTAGAGCATAGAATAGAAGAAATAGTTACAATAGAGGGTGTAAAGTATATAAATGATTCTAAGGCAACTAATGTTGCTGCAGCTACTAAGGCTTTAGAGACCTTTGAGGCTCCCTTAATATTAATTGCAGGGGGAATGGATAAAGGAGCTTGTTTTACTGAATTTGCTAAAAAAATTGCTGATAATGTTAAGCACTTAATTTTATTAGGAGAAACTGCCGATCAAATTGAAGAAAGTACTTTGAATAGTGGTTTGGATAATATTCAAAGAGTAAATTCTATTTCTCAAGCGGTGAAGTGGGCTGATCAGTTGAGTACTTCGGGGGATGTAGTTCTCTTATCGCCCGCCTGTGCTAGCTGGGATATGTTTAGCAGTTATAAGGAAAGGGGTAATAAGTTTAAGCAGGCAGTTATGTCTTTAAGGGGGAAATAGAATGAAAGAGGCAGAGAATCCGGACTTTATAATCTTTTTTACGGTGATTAGCTTGTTAGGAATTGGGATTATGATGGTCTTTAGCTCTACTTCTATTCGAGCTTATGCTGATTATGGTGATAGCTTTTATTTTTTAAAACGTCAGTTGGGTTGGTCGGCTTTGGGGATTATTGCTATGGTGTTATTTATGAAAATAGATTATAATATATATAAAAGATTAGCTCGAGTCTCTTTATTAGGTAGTATAGTTTTATTAGTACTAGTTTTATTTATAGGTAGAGTAGTGGGGGGTTCTAGACGCTGGTTAGGGGTTGGTTCTTTAGGAATTCAACCTTCGGAGATAGTAAAGGTAACTATAGTTATCTATATGGCTCATTATTTATCTACTAAGCAGGAAAAATTAAATTCTTTTACTAAAGGATTAATACCTCCATTATTGGTATTGGGTTTAGTCTGTTCTTTGATTTTAATGCAACCTGATTTAGGTACTACAATTACTATTGCTGGAACTGTAATGGTAATGTTTTTAGCAGCAGGAGTGAAAATAAAACATCTGCTTGGTTTAAGTATGGCGGGAGCTGGTGGGTTGGCTTATTTGATTATTAGTGCTCCTTATCGTAGGCGAAGATTATTAGCTTTTTTAGATCCTTGGAGCGATCCTTTGGATTCAGGCTTTCATATTATTCAATCATTATATGCTCTAGGTTCTGGAGGTTTATTTGGAGCTGGAATTGGGCAGAGTAGACAGAAATTCTTTTATTTACCGGAGCCAGGAACAGATTTTATTTTTGCTATTATCGGGGAAGAGTTAGGCTTTATAGGGGTATTGGTGATAGTTGCTCTCTTCTTTTTATTCGCTTGGCGAGGTTTAAAAGTAGCCTTAGATGCTCCGGATTTATTTGCTAGCTTACTAGCAGTAGGTATTACAATGTTAATTACTTTGCAAGCGATAGTTAATATTGGAGTAGTTACTGGTTCGATGCCTGTTACCGGAATGACTTTACCTTTTATTAGTTACGGTGGTTCTTCTTTGGGAGTTATGTTGATTGGAGTAGGGATTTTATTGAATATTTCTAGATATACTTATTAGGAGTGGTTAAATGCGGGCGATTATTGCTGGGGGAGGAACTGGGGGGCATATTTATCCTGGCTTAGCTATTGCAGCAGCTATTGAAGAGCATTATTCTCAGGCAGAAATTATTTTTTTAGGTAGTGCTGATGGTTTGGAGGCTGATATTGTACCGGAAGCTGGTTATAGATTAGAAGTTATTCCCTGTCAAGGTTTACCTAGAGAAGTTTCTTTAAAAATTTTACAAAGTATTTTGCTTAGTAGTGTGGGCTTTTGTCAGGCGCTAAAAAAAGTTTTTTCTTTTAAACCGGATTTGGTAATTGGAACTGGAGGTTATGTTAGTGGCCCTACTATTTTGGCGGCCGTATTATTGAGAAAAAAGACTATTATCCACGAGCAGAATGCCTATCCTGGTTTAACCAATAGATTATTAGCTAGCAAAGTTGATAAGGTTGCTTTGAGTAATCGAGCTGCTAGCCATCATTTTAGTGATCAGGCTGATTTAGTTTGGACTGGAAATCCGGTGCGACCAGAAATATTAACAGCTAGAAAGGAAGAGGCTTGTTTAGAGTTAGGATTGGAGCTTGAAAAACCAAAACTGTTAGCTTTTGGAGGAAGTAGCGGGGCTAGGAGTATTAATCAAGCTATGGAAGCCCTTTATCCGTTAGCTGAAGAGGGGCAGTTGCAGATAATACACATTACTGGCCATCAGGATTTTGAAAGAGTTAAAGAAGTTGCTCAGCAGTTGGGTATAACTGAACTGGAAAGAGGAGATACTATCATTAAATCTTATTTGCATAATATGGCTGCTGCTTTGGCAGCAGCAGACCTGGTAGTTTGTAGAGCTGGAGCAACGGCTTTAGCAGAAATAACAGCTAGAGGAATTCCAGCTATTTTGATTCCTTATCCTCATGCAGCGGAAAACCATCAGGAGCATAATGCTCGTTCTTTGAAAAAAGAAGGGGCAGCTGAAGTTATTTTGGATGAAGAATTAACAGGACAAAAGTTAGCTAGCAAGGTTAAAGAGTTGATTTTTACCGAAAAAAAGTTAGCTAGTATGGCTGAAGCTAGTAAGAAGTTGGGTAAGCCTCAAGCCCTCGAAAATATTTTAGAGATTTTGAAGGAATTGCTCTAGTTTCAATTTATTATTGGTTTAGTTAATTAAAACGAATTTATTTTTGATTAGGACAAGTTAGTTTGAACACTTTATTAAGTAACTGCATACTATAGCATATGTCAGGGTTGAAAAGGAGTGAGATAGCAATTATGGTAGATCAAAAAAGTATTCACCTGATTGGCATTGGTGGGATTGGAATGAGTGGAATTGCCAATCTCTTAGTCGAACTAGAATATGAGGTAAGTGGTTCCGATCTCAAGGATTCAAATATTTTAGCTAATCTACGTTGTAAAGGAGCTGAAATTAGTATTGGCCATCAGTCTCAAAATGTTTTGGGAGCTGAATTAGTGGTTGTATCTTCAGCAATTCCTGAAGATAATCCAGAATTAAAGATGGCTAAAGAGCAGGAAATTCCTATTTTAAAGCGCGCAGAAATGGTAGCCAGATTAATGAAAGACTGGAAAGGGATAGCTATTTCGGGGACTCACGGTAAGACTACTACTACTTCTATGATCACTACTATTTTAGAAAAAAATAATTTAGATCCTACTTCCTTGATTGGAGGTAAGTTAGGCTTAATTGGCGGTAATTCTAAGCTAGGTAGTGGTGATTACTTTATAACTGAAGCCGATGAGAGCGATGGGTCATTACTATTTATGGAGCCAGAAATTGGGATAGTTACTAATATAGAGGATGACCATCTGGATCATTATGGTTCTAGAAAGAAGATTGAGGAGACCTTTGTTGAGTTTTTGAATAAACTGCCTGCTCAAGGAGTGGGGATAGTCTGCATAGATGATCCGGGAGTTTTAAGCATAATAGATCAAATTGAAAGCAACTTAATAACTTATGGCTTGGAATCTGAGGCTGACTTGACTGCTCAGCAGATTGAATTAAATAATTTAAGCTCTCAAGCTGTTATATATTGGCAGGGCCAGAGATTAGGTCAGCTTAAGTTAAGAGTACCTGGGAAGTATAATTTGCTTAATGCTTTGGCAGCTATTGCCCAAGGATTACATATTGGACTGGATTTTGAAGAGATTGCTACGGCTTTATACTCTTTTACAGGAGTAGGAAGAAGATTTGAGAAAAAGGGTGAATATAGAGGAGCTACTGTAGTTGATGACTATGCTCATCATCCTACAGAATTGCAGGCTACTTTAACTGCTGCTAAAAATGCTGATTTTAAACGAGTAATTGCTGTTTTTCAACCGCATAGATATAGTAGAACTGAACTTTTACTAGAGGATTTTAGTAAGTCCTTTGCTCAGGCTGATGAGGTAATTATTACCGATATTTATGCTGCTGGCGAGGAGCCAATTCCAGGTCTTAATTCTAAGCAGATAGTAGATTTAATTAATAAGTCATTTTTTAGAAAAGCTACCTTTATTTCAGAGTTAGAAGGAGTTTATGATTATTTACAGGAAGTAGTAGAGGCGGATGATTTAGTCTTAACCCTGGGTGCAGGTGATGTTTGGAAGGTTGGGGAAAGGCTAGTAGCTGAAGAGTTGGATTCGGATTTAAAGGCATCGGGTGAATTAACTATGGAGGTTTAAGTGATGGAGCAGAAAATTAAGTCTGAGCTAGAGGCTAAACTAAAAGGAGAGCTTAGCTTTGAGGAGTCTTTAGCTAAGCATACTTATTTTAGGATTGGTGGGCCAGCAACAGTGCTGATTATTCCAGCAGATATTGAGGATTTACAGAAGACTCTAAGCTATTTACATAGCAACGGGCTTGAGTATCGAGTGCTCGGAAATGGAAGTAATCTTCTGGTTGCTGATGAGGGTTTTGCTGGGGTGGTTATTAAGCTGGCTGGAAGCTTAAATGAAATTGAGATAGATGGAAGTACTGTTCGCGCTGGAGCTGGAGCAAGGCTACCGGTAGTAGCTAGAAGAGCTGCTAAAGCCGGCTTAGCAGGTTTGGAGTTTGGGGTAGGTATTCCGGCTACCGTAGGAGGAGCTACGGTAATGAATGCCGGTTTAGGTGCTTCGGCTAGCGTAGGTGGCTTAATTAATAGAGTGGAAGTACTTTCGGCTACTGGAGCTAAGCAGAGCTTTGAGCAGGCTAATTGTGAATTTGCTTATAGAAGTAGCAGATTTCAAGAGGGTAGTTCAGTTATAGTGGAGGTTGAGTTTGGATTGACTGTTGGCGATAGCCAGAATATTGAAGCTAAGATGAAAGAGTTGATAAACAGTCGGCGGCAGTCACAACCTCTTAGTCTGCCTAATGCGGGCTGTATATTTAAGAATCCTGAAGGGGATTCAGCGGGAAGGTTAATCGATGAAGCCGGAGCAAAGGGTTTACAGATTGGTGGAGCTAAGGTTTCGGAAAAACACGCTAACTTTATTGTTAATGATGGTGGGGCTAGGGCCCGCGATGTATTGGAGTTAATTGATAAAGTGAGAAGTTTGGTAAACAGAAAATACGGGATTTTATTAGAATTAGAAATTGAATTTTGGCCTAGTAGGAGGTGATAGCTGTGAGTAGTTTACTTGTTCGAGGTGGAAGGTCTTTAAGTGGTGAAGTTGAGATCAGTGGAGCTAAGAATGCTGTACTGCCTATTTTGGCGGGGACAGTACTTTCTGCTGGTGAAAATACTATTCACTCAGTTCCTAAGTTGAGAGATGTAGAGGTTATGAAAGAGGTATTAAGGACTCTAGGAGCTGAAGTTAAGGAAAGTGAAGATGCATTGACGATTAGTTCAAATTTAGTTGACTCTTGTGAGATTCCAGAGTACTTAATGAAAAAAATGAGGGCTACTGTCTTTTTAATGGGCCCTTTATTAGGACGCTTTAATAAAGTATCGATTTCTCAACCAGGAGGTTGTAGTATTGGACCTAGACCTATTGACCTTCATCTGAAGGGTTTGAGGGCTCTAGGGGTGGAGTTTACTCAGAAGGAAGACTGTTTAGAAGGGAAGACCGATAAGTTAGTAGGAGCTGATATTCATTTAGATTTTCCCAGTGTAGGAGCTACAGAGAATATTATGATGGCAGCTGTAAAAGCAGAGGGGAAATCTGTAATTAGAAATGCTGCTAAAGAACCGGAAATCATAGATTTACAGAACTTTTTAAATGGAATGGGAGCTCAAGTTAGGGGAGCTGGAACTGATATTATTAAAATCAAAGGTGTAGAGAAGTTAAATTCCATTGATTATACTGTAATTCCGGATCGAATTGAAACTGGTACCTTTATGGTAGCAGCTGCTATAACTAATGGGGAGATACTATTAAATAATGTGATTCCTGAACACGTGGATTCTGTGATTGCTAAGCTTTTGGAAACAGGAGTTGAAGTTGAATATAATCAAGATCAAATTAAAGTAATAGGAACTCCTGAAATAGAGAGTATTGATATTAAAACTCTTCCTTATCCGGGTTTTCCTACCGATATGCAGCCTCAGTTTATGGCTCTGCTTTCTATTGCCCAAGGCAATAGTGTGATTACTGAAAGTATATTTGAAAATCGTTTTAAGCATGCTGATGAGCTGCGACGTATGGGAGCAGATATTAGGGTTGAGAGTCGTTCAGCTATTATTCAAGGAATAGATAAATTGTCAGCTGCTACTGTAGAAGCTAGTGATTTACGAGCGGGAGCGGCTTTAGTTTTAGCTGGTTTAGTAGCTGAAGGAGAGACTGAAGTTAAGAATATTTATCATATTGATCGTGGTTACGAGAATTTGGAAGAAAAAATAACTAATTTAGGCGGTCAGATTACTAGGTTAGCTGATTAAAGATTTGGAAAGGGGGAGTCTGATGAGTGTAGAGGAAAAACGAATAGCGGTGATTTGTGGAGGGAAATCAGCCGAAAGAGAGATTTCTTTAAAAACCGGGCAGGCTGTTTATTCTGCTTTGGAAAATAATGGTTTGGATGCTATAAAGCTTGATCCTCAAGCTAATGATTTTTTAAAGCAATTAACTGAAAGTGAAATAGATATAGCCTTTATTGCTTTACACGGTAGATATGGAGAGGATGGGAGCATTCAAGGTTTATTAGAGATGGAAGGAATTCCTTATACTGGTTCAGGAGTTTTAGCCAGTGCTTTAGCAATTGATAAGGTGGTTTCCAAGCGCTTATTTAAGCAAAATGGAATTCCAACTCCAAAGTTTGAAACTTTACATAATCAAGACTATGCGGCTGGAGAAGAAATAGTAGAGCGATTAACCGCTACCTTAGATTTACCTATAGTAGTAAAGCCTACCGTAGAAGGTTCTAGTTTAGGATTATCTATTATAGAAACTAAGGAGAATTTAGGGGATGCTATCGAGGAGGCCTTTGAATATAGTGAAGAAATCTTCTTTGAAGAGTATATTGAAGGTCGAGAGATTACTATAGGTCTGCTAGGCAATCGAAATCCTGAGGTTTTGCCAATTATAGAGATTGAGCCTAAAGATGGTGTTTATGATTTTGAAGCTAAGTATACTAAGGGCTTAACCGAGTTTGTAATTCCGGCTAGGTTAACAGAAGAGATTTATCAGCAAGCTGAAACTACAGCTTTAAAAGCCTATCAAGCACTTAATTGTGCAGGCATGGGTCGAATTGACCTGATGGTTTCTTCTACAGGAACTCCTTATGTTTTAGAAGTTAATACTATTCCCGGGATGACTGAAACTAGCCTTCTACCTCAGGCAGCTCAGGCTGCTGGGATAGAATTTAAAGACTTAATAATAAAAATTTTAAGTTATGCTGTTTAGATTTAAAGCCTCGCCTGTGCTTAAACTGCGCAGGTGAGGTAAATTATGTAACTTATTCAAACTGTTAGCTCGGGCCAGATTTAAGGAGGAATAGTAGTTGAGCCGCAGAAAATATTTTTATTTAGTGTTAACTCTGTTGATGATAATTTCTTTTTTATTTTTTATAAATTCTAACTACTTCTTGCTGGATAAGGTAATAATTGAAGGGAATGAGTTATTGAGTAATGAAGAAGTAATTATTTCTTCTGCTTTAGATAAGAAGGAAAATATTTTTCGTATAGATCTTGAGAAAACAAGTGATAACTTAATGTCAATGCCTCAGATTCAAGGTGTAGTTTTAGAGCGCAGCCTCCCTGCTACCATCGAAGTTTTTGTTGATGAACGTCAACCTTTAGGTGTTATTGATGAAGGAAGTGAGTATTTATTAATCGATAAAGAAGGTTGGATTTTAGCTGAGTTTGATCATATAAATGAAGTTGATTATCCTTTGTTAGAAGGAGTAGAAGCTAAACCGGATAATAATAACTTGGAATTAAGTCCAGACTTGGAGATAGTTCTGGACTATTTAACTGGACTTGAAAAAAAATATCTAGTTGAGGTTAAAAAAATAGAGATCGATAGTGAAAGAGAAGTAGTATTATACTTTTTAGATTCAGGTCGAGTTAAATTTGGACAGCCTTTTGAAGTGGAATATAAGTTAGAAATACTCAATCTAATTTTAGCTGAAGTAGATATAAGTTCAATTGATTATATTAACTTAAGTTATCATAATAATCCAGTTTTGAGATTAAAATGAATTAGATAGAGATATTTTTAATAAAATTTCTTAGAAAAAAAGGAAATAAAGAATTTATGTTGAAAATATGATAAATAAGGAAGTGAAATAATCTTATATTCTTAATAGATGATTAAGTTGTTTGGACTATCGTTTAGAGAGGGGGCTATTTAGTGTCAGAACGAAGAATAGTAACCGGATTGGATATTGGAACTACTAAAATATGTGCTATTATAGCTGAAGTTAGTGAGCAAGAAATTTTAGATATAATAGGTGTGGGAACTAGCCCTTGTGTAGGAATTAGAAAGGGAATAGTTATTGATATTGATGATACTGCTAATTCAATTAGCTCTGCTGTGGAAAAAGCTGAGAGAATGTCTGGAATTAAAATAGATTCTGTTTTTGCCGGCATAGCCGGTTCCCATATTTCATCTTTGAATAGCCATGGAGTAGTTGCTATTACTGGTGAAGATAAGGAAATTTCTGCGGAGGATGTTGAGAGAGTAATCGAGGCTTCTCAAATAGTTGCTATTCCGCCGGAGAAAAAAATTTTACATGTATTGCCTAGAAAGTTTACTATAGATGGCTGTCGAGATATTAAGCAGCCTTTAGGTATGTCAGGAGTTAGGTTAGAAGTAGATACTCATATAGTTACTGGTTCTATATCTTCTATAGAGAACTTAGTTAAGAGTATACATAAAGCAGGAATTGATGTCAAGGATGTAGTTTTAGAACCATTAGCTGCTGGACAGGCGGTTTTATCTGAGAGTGAAAAAGAATTAGGAGTCGTTTTAATTGATATCGGTGGTGGTACTACTGATATAGCTATTTTTAAGGGAGGCAGTATTTTACATACAGCAGTTTTACCAATTGGCGGTGATCATATAACTAGTGATATTGCAGTAGGCTTAAGAACACCAATTACTAGTGCAGAAAAGATCAAGATTAAGCATGGTTCTGCTCTAGCAGCAAATGTTGATCAAGAAGAAGTAATTAATGTTTTAACTACTAGTGGTAAAGAAACTAGGGAGGTTTCGCGAAGAGTATTATGTGAAATAATTGAACCTCGTGCAGATGAAATATTTACTTTGGTTAAGCAGGAAATTGCTAATTCAACTTATGATGGTTTAATTCCAGCGGGGATAGTAATCACCGGAGGAGCTTCCTTGATGAAGGGTTTACCTAAACTGGCTTCGGAAAAGTTAGGTTTACCTGTGCGAAGGGGAATTCCTGAAAAAGTAGATAGCTTAGCCGACTTTATAGATGATAATATTTATATGGTGGGTGAACAGGAGGCTAATATTGCTGAAGATAATACGGCTGTTTTTGCTACAGGGGTAGGTTTAGTCTGTTATGGTAGTCAACAGGACTATCAGCAGAATTTAAATATGCAGAATAGAAGTGAGTTAGTTAATCATTTATTAGGTAGAGTGAGAAGTTGGTTTGAAGATGTATTTTAATTAGGGAGGAGTCTGGTTATGTTTGAGATATGTTCGGAAACTGAGCAGTTTGCTGATATAAAAGTTGTAGGAGTAGGTGGTGGTGGTAATAATGCCATCAATAGAATGATTGAATCTGGTTTGCAAGGAGTTGAATTTGTGGCTATAAATACCGATGCTCAAGCTTTAGTTTCTTCGGAAGCTAGTATTTCTTTGCAGATAGGGGAAGAGCTTACCAAAGGCTTGGGAGCAGGAGCTAATCCTGAAATTGGTGAAGAAGCAGCTAGAGAAAGTAGAGATATGATTGCTGAAGCCTTAAAGGGTTCGGATATGGTATTTATTACTGCTGGCATGGGCGGCGGTACTGGAACTGGTGCTGCTCCGGTAGTGGCAGAGATTGCTAAAGAACTGGGAGCGTTGACAGTAGGGGTAGTAACTAAACCCTTTACCGTAGAAGGTCGACAGAGAATGGAAAAGGCTGAATACGGGGTTGATAACTTAAAAGAAAAGGTTGATACTCTGATAATTATTCCTAATGATAGGCTATTAGATGTAGTTGAAAAGCAGACTTCATTAATAGAAGCCTTCAAAACAGCTGATGATGTATTGCGACAGGGAGTGCAAGGGATTTCAGATTTGATTACTATTACTGGTTTGATTAATTTAGACTTTGCTGATGTTAAAACTATTATGGTAGATGCTGGTTCGGCTTTAATGGGTATTGGAGAAGCTGAGGGTGAAAATAGAGCTACAGAAGCAGCTAGAGAGGCTATTTCTTCTCCTTTATTGGAAGCTTCCATTGAAGGTGCTAACGGAGTATTATTAAATATTACTGGTGGAGTTAGCTTAGGTTTACATGAGGCGAATGAGGCTGCTAAGGTAATTTCTGATGTAGCCGATTCCAATGCCAATATTATTCTGGGAGCTGTAGTTGATGAAGAGCTGGATAGTAAAATAAAGGTGACAGTAATTGCTACTGGCTTTGATGAAGCCCAACAACAGGCTCAACAGGAAGAAAAAAGCACTCCGCAAAACTCAACAGAGGATAGATATGGTAATGATTTAGATAATATTAGATCTTTTGCTAGTGGTGATTTGGATATTCCGGCATTTTTACGCCAAAATAAAGATTAATTTAGAATCTCGATTCCCCAAGGGGAATCGAGATTTTTGTTTTTCTACAAAAAAAGACTCTTTTTACTATCAAGTTGGCTTAAGTGAATTTTTATTTGAAATTCTTTTAAAAAATGGTTTTTTAAAATTAGCATATTTATACCTATTTAAATATATGTATATATTAGGAGTAGGATTAAATGGAATTAATTATTTATTTTGATTTATTGATAGTTATTAACTTAATTATGAACTATTTGATTTTATGGACTACTGGTCGTTTGGTTAAAATGGATTATCAATTTTGGCGATTATTATTGAGTGCTTTTTTTGGAACCTTATATACTATTTTGATCCTATTACCAGTAGGGCAGTTTTTAAATAATCTATTAATATATTTATTAGTATCGGTAGTGATGCTTATTATTGCTTATTTTCCAGTAAGTTTTAAGAGATTATTGAAGATGATAGGTTACTTTTATTTGATTGCTTTCTTGGCAGCGGGGGTCTTGATGGCTGGTTATAATCTAAATTTAAAGTCTCAGTTTTTAAAGTTAACTAATACATTCGAACTTTCTTTGCAGGATACTTGGATTTTCTTATTTGGAATACTGGTTTTAGGATTATTAGGAAAGTTTAGTTGGTGGCTTTTTCAGGGCCAGCTGCGCACTGAAGACTATTCTATTTCCTTAATAGTTGACTTTGAAGGTCGAAGTTTGCAGCTCGATGCTTTGCTAGATACTGGTAATCAGCTAAGTGATCCTTTAACCGATGTGCCGGTAATTATTGTAGAGTTAGACTCTTTATTAGAGGTGTTTCCGGCGCAAATAGAAGAAATCTTTATAGATTATGATCTGGAATTAGAAATAGAAAATTTGGCTACTGCTTTAAGTAATACTAACTGGGCTAATAGGTTTAGGATAATTCCTTTTTCTAGTGTAGGTAATCCAGATGGATTATTGATTGGCTTGCGGCCTGATAAGGTTGTATTGCAGTTAAAAGAAAAGAAAGTAGAGGTTGAAAGAGTTATTTTGGGAGTTTACAATCAGCACTTCGATAAAAGCAATGATTATACTGCTTTAATTAATCCGGAGTTAATCAACTTGGCAACAGAGACTTAAAAACTATTAAAGGGGGAGTAGGCTTGTTATCATTAATTAGACGGTTTAGGCTTCAGTTTAGGATTTTATTTATTAAACTGTTACAGAGTTTGGGTCTTTATATGGCTAAAAATATCTTTTATGTAGGTAGTAGCGAGGCTTTACCGCCACCATTATCGACGGAAGAAGAAAAGTACTTGCTTTCAAAATTGGAAAAGGGGGATCAAGCAGTTAGGAGTGTTTTAATTGAACGTAACCTGCGCTTAGTAGTTTATATAGCTCGCAAATTTGAAAATACGGGAATTGATATTGAGGACTTGGTTTCTATTGGGACTATTGGTTTGATTAAAGCTGTTAATACTTTTGATGTTAGTAAAAGAATTAAGTTAGCTACTTATGCTTCGCGCTGTATAGAGAATGAAATTTTAATGTACTTGCGTCGTAATAATAAGAAAAAATCGGAGATATCCTTTGATGAGCCTTTAAATATCGATTGGGATGGGAACGAATTAAAGCTTTCTGATATTTTAGGTACTGATATGGACTTGATTTATCAATATATTGAAGAGGATGTAGACCGAGAGCTATTAGTGCAGGCGATGGAGGTTTTAACTGAGCGCGAGAGAAAGATTATGATTTTAAGGTTTGGTTTAGGAGAAGATAGAGAGGAGATGACTCAAAAAGAGGTAGCTGATATTCTAGGGATCTCGCAGTCTTATATTTCTCGTTTAGAAAAGCGGATTATTAAGAAATTACAGCAGGAGATAGAGAGGATGCATGCTTAAATAATTTCAAATTTCAAAATAAAAAAGTAAGGAGAGGATGATAAATTGAAGTTAGTCAAGGGAGAAGTTTATACTACTACCGATATTTTGAAAGAATTATTTGATATGCATGAGCGGTTGATCTATAATATTACTGAGCAAGAGCGTTATAATCATATTTATAAATACCTAGTTAAATGCTGTTATCAAGGCAGTGCTTATCCGGAAGGAAAGATAGAAATTAATGGACAGGACTTTTATGCTTTTTGTTTAGAGGGAGCAAGGTATGTTATTCCAGAGTTATTTTTAGATAAGCAGCATCAGTTGGAGATTCCAAATAGGAGAGAGAAAAGCTGTGTTTTATAAAAAAATTTAATTTTAAGCAGGATTTTATTAATTAGTGTTGAATAATTAATATTGGAAGTTGGTTTTTTGTAAAAACGAATATACTTTAATAGGTGACTTATTCTGCCGGGGAGGAAAACTCTTTTTCAGGATAAGTTGAAAAGGGAAGTCTGCATGAGGTGAATCTTTCTTCGTGACAGCGCGGTCCCGCCACTGTTAAGCGATAGATTATTTCTCTAAAATTACCACCTGATTATACTTTAAATAATTAGGGAAGGTTGAAGAGATTAGGTCGTGAGCCAGGAAACCTGCCTATTAAAGAGTGGACTTATCCTTCGTGGAATAAAGGATAGGCTTCTACTATGGATGATGGCAAAGTCCATAACTCCTGTTTACAGGGGTTATGGACTTTTTTTGTTGTTTAAAAGGGGGATAATGGATGAAAGCAGTAGTATTGGATTCGCCAGGGAATTTAGTTGTAAAAGATATATCTACTCCATACTGTCCAGTAGGAGGTGTATTAGTTAGAGTAGAGATTGCTGCTATTTGTGGAGCGGATATAAAGATGGTGGATCAAGGACATAGGGCTTTAACTTATCCAAGGGTTCTGGGCCATGAAGTAACTGGAGTTATTGAGGAGAGTGAGGTTAGCTTTTATCAAGTAGGAGACAAAGTACAGATAGCTCCCGGGATAGTCTACGGTCAGTGTGAATACTGTCTTAGAGGTGCTACTAATCACTGTAGTGAAATTGATATTATTGGTTTTACTAGAGATGGAGGCTTTGCTGAATTTTTGAGCATTCCGGCTGCTGGAGTGAAGGCGGGTATTATTAACTTGATTCCAACTGGAGTTTCTTTTAAAGAGGCAGTTTTAGCTGAACCTATTGCTTGCTGTATTAATGGATTTGAGCTAGTGGGAGTGAATCAAGGAGATACTCTGTTAATCATTGGGAGTGGCCCTATTGGCTGCTTACAAGCCATACTAGGTAGAAGTTATGGAGCTGAACAGATATTAGTGGCTGATAAATCGGCAGCACGTTTAAAGTTAGCTAAAAAGACGGGAGCAGATAGACTAATTAATACTGAACAGGATGATTTGGAAGAGGTTGTATTTGAAGAGACTGGAGAGCGAGGGGTAGATGTTATTATCCTAGCCTGTGGTGAAGCGGCTGTAGAATATCCTTTATTAAGTCTCTTAGCTCCGCGGGGGAGAGTCTGCTTATTTTCTGGTCTACCTAAAGAAAGAGCTGGCTTAAAGTTGGATGGTAATTTGCTTCATTATCAAGAGATGATGTTGGTAGGAGCTTATGGCTGTACTGCAGAGCAAAATAAGAAGGCTTTGCAAATGATGGCCAATGGAAAGCTAGAGGTTGAAGGGCTGATTACTGAAGAGTTCGCTTTGCAAGATATTAGGGATGCAATGGAGAAAGTGAGAACTAAACAGGGTTTAAAGAGTATACTTAATTTAAGAAAGGTTGCTGAATAAAAGATTTTACCAGTAATAAATAAGCATTAAATCAAAATATTCCAATGGACGACTCTTAAATTAGCCCGAAGGCACGGACGCCGGGAGGGCTAATTTTGAGAGTGAAGGAGGCAAGGAGGCCGACTGAACGGCAAGGGAATGGAATATTTTGATTCTTAAAAGCGGATAGATTTAATTATTCAACAAGCTATAAGAAAGTAATTTTCAGAGGAGTTGATAGTAGAGATGAGCAGTCAGATGAAAGATTTTGGAGGAGTTATTAGTAGATTAATTAATGGTGAGGATATCTCTCGTGAGGAAGCGAAAGCTAGCTTTGCGCAAATACTCAAGAATGAACAAAGCGAGATGCAGCAAGGAGCTTTTTTAGCAGCTTTAACTGCCAAGGGAGAGACTGTTGAAGAGACAGTAGGTTGTTGGGAGGCTATCTATGAATTGGACACGGTAAAGGTTGAGTTGGAAAATGAGTTATCGTTAGTGGAGAATTGTGGGACAGGCATGGATGCTGTAAGTACTTTTAATATCAGCACAGCTGCGGCGATAGTTGCTGCTACTGCGGGGATTAATATGGCTCGCCATGGCTCACGCTCTATTACCTCAGTCTGTGGAACTGTGGATATACTTGAAGAGTTAGGAATGGATGTAGAGTGTACTCCGGAAGTGGTAGTTAATAGTATAACCGAAGCTGGAATTGGACTCTTTAATGGCATGAGTCCTCAGGTGCATCCTCAGGCTTTGGGTAGAATTTTATCTCAGATCTCTTTTGGGACTACTTTAAATATAGCTGCTTCTTTAGCTAATCCTGTTTTACCTGAGTATGGGGTACGGGGAGTTTATACTAAGGAGCTGGTGCTGCCGGTAGCTAAGGCAATGAAGAAAATTGGCTATAAAAAGGCGATTGTAGTCTGTGGTCTGGTTGGAGATGAAGAGTTAGAGATGGATGAAGCTTCTACTCTAGGTCAAAACTTTATAGCCGAACTAAAGGCAGATGGGGAGATAGTTACTTATTCTTTTTCTCCTGAAGATTTAGGAATTGCTAAGCCAGATATAAAGGAAATTGCACCTGCTAAGAGTCGTCATCAAGAGGCGCAGCGAATCTTAGCTTTATTAAGCGGAAAGGGTAAGCGGGCTAGGAGGGATATTGTGGCTCTTAATGCAGCTTTAATTTTTTATTTAATGGACTATAGCAGTAGCTTTGCAGAGGGATACTATAAAGCAGGTGAGATTATAGATTCAGGTCAGGCTGTTGATAAGTTAAGGGAGTGGGTTAGGGCCCAGAATGTTGAACCTGAAAAGGGAGTAGCTAAGTTAGATACCTTATTAAATGCGGTATAGGAGGTGTAAACTATTAAATTATATGCTTTAAAAGCTAATGAAGGTTATTTACGAATTAAAGAAGAAGGGCTGCAGACTGTTTCGCTTAAAAAGGCTTCAGTATTTAATGAGGTGGATGATATTGAGGTTAAGCGATTTAGAGGTGAAAATTTAACTAATTTACGGATAGTAGAACTGGAGATTAAAGAAAGAGAAGTAGATAATATTAAATTATAAGGGGGAGTATGGGCTAATGACTCAATTAAATAAGGCTAGAGCGGGAGTGATTACTTCGGCAATGGAAGAAGTAGCTAAAGCAGAAGGAGTAAGTGCAGAACAGATTAGAGAGGAAGTAGCAGCAGGAAGAGTAGTGATTCCTAAGAATAAGCATCGTGATTCTGGGTTAAGTTATGGTTTTGGTAAGGGGTTGCGAACTAAGGTGAGTACTAGCGTAGGTCTTTATGAGGATTACACTAATCAAACTGAGGAGTTGAAGAAGGTAGAGTTGGCTGAAGAGCTAGGTAGTGACATGATTATGGACTTAAGTAAAGATGGGGATATCGACTCCATGCGTCAGCAAATTTTAGCTGAAACTGAACTACCAGTAGGTACTTTGCCTATCTATCAGGCAGCTAAAGAGGCTGAAGAGAAAAGGGGTTCTTGGTTGGAGATGACTGTGGAGGATATCTTTGCAGTAGTAGAGCGACATATAGTTGATGGAGTTGATATGTTAGGTATTCACGCTGGCTTACAGTTAAGTATTTTGGATAAGTTGGAGTTTGAAGGCCGAGTTGAAGGTTTGGTTAGTCAAGGAGGACAGATTTTAACTGCTTGGATGCTGGAAAATGAGGCGGAAAATCCTTTTTATGAGTATTATGATCGATTGTTGGAACTGGCTAGGGAGCATCACGTAACTATTAGCTTGGCTGATACCTTTAGGCCGGGAGCTATAGTTGATTCTTTGGATCGGGCCCAAGTTCAGGAGTTAGTGGTCTTAGGAGAGTTAGTTAAGCGAGGTCGAGAAGCGGGAGTGCAGATGATGGTTAAAGGGCCCGGACACGTGCCTCTAGATCAGATTAAGAGTACGGTACAACTGCAAAAGGAGCTCTGTCATGAAGCACCTTACTTTGTATTCGGGCCTTTGGTAACAGATCTAGCTACTGGTGAAGATCATATTAATTCCGCTATAGGGGGAGCAGTAGCTGCGGCAGCTGGAGCTGACTTTTTATGTTATGTAACTCCAGTGGAGCATTTGGACTTTCCTACTACAGAAGATATAGAAGCGGGAGTTATGGCCTCGCGAATTGCAGCCCAAGTTGGTGATTTAAGTAAAGGAAATGAACAGGCTTGGCAACAAGAAGAAGAGATGGCTAGGGCTAGAAAGAATTTGGATTGGGAGCAGGAATTGAATTTAGCTTTAAATCCTAAACGGGCCCGCATGTTTAGAGAAGAGCGGAACTTAGATAGTGAAGGCTGTGCTATGTGTGGAGAGTACTGTGCTATTAAAGTAGTAGATCAATACCTTAATTAAGGAGTGGATAAAATGACTCAACTAAGTAAAGCAAAGCAGGGGATTATTACTAAAGAGATGGAAATAGTAGCTGCAAATGAAGATTTAGAACCGAAAGTAATTAGAGATAAAGTAGTTCGGGGGCAAGTAGTGATTCCAGCCAATAAAAATAGAAAACGAGAGAATTATATGGGGATTGGCAGTGGTTTGAGAACTAAAGTTAATGCTAGTATGGGTTCGGCTATGGACTATCCTGATCCGGAAAGAGAGAAGGAGAAGTTAGCGGCTGCTTTAGAGGCTGGAGCTGATGCTATTATGGATTTGAGTACTGGGGGTGATATTGATAAAATAAGAGAGAATACTTTGGAGATATCTCCAGTGCCAGTAGGTACTGTGCCTATTTACCAAGCAGGAATTAGGAGTATTGAAGAGCAGGGTTCAGTAGTGGAGATGGAGGCTGAAGATATCTTTGCAGAGATTGAAAGACAGGCTCAGGCCGGGGTGGACTTTATGGCCATTCATTGTGGAATGACCCTCGAAGTACTGTCCAGATTGAAAGAGGAAGGCAGAGTTACCGATATAGTAAGCCGTGGCGGGGGATTTTTAACGGGCTGGATGCTACATAATCAGCAGGAAAATCCGCTGTATACTGATTATCAGCGGGTGTTGGAGATAGCTAAAAAGTACGATGTAACTTTGAGTTTAGGTGATGGAATTCGACCGGGGGCTATAGTGGATTCTCTGGATCGGGCCCAGGTACAAGGTCTGCTAGTAACCGGGGAACTAGTACAAAAAGCTCGTCAAGCGGGAGTGCAGGTGATGGTAGAGGGCCCGGGCCATGTTCCTTTAGAGCAGATAGATAGCACTATTCAACTACAAAAGGAACTCTGTCATGAAGCTCCCTTTTTCATCTTAGGAATGTTAGTTAGCGATATAGCGGCTGGTTATGATCATATTGTGGCAGCTATTGGCGGAGCTAAGGCGACTTGGGCCGGAGCTGATTTTGTCTGCTATGTAACTCCAGCGGAACATTTAGGATTACCTAATAAAGAGGATGTAAAGCGGGGGGTTGTGGCAGCACGGATAGCCACTCACGCTGGTGATATAGCTAAGCGGGGAGCTACAGCTAGCAATTTGGACAGGCAGTTGGCTCAAGCTAGAGTTAAGCAGGACTGGGCTGAACAGGCTAGGTTGGCTATTAATGGCGAGAAGGTGAAGGCTTATAAAGGAGCGAAAATGGAAATTGATAAGGTGATGTAAATAAATGATAAAGGATAGAGGATAGATAAAGTTCAAAGTCAAAATCAATATAGGAGTTGATAAAAATGGAACTATTAAAAAGCACAGTAGAGAAAATTGAGGACTTGGATCAAGGATTAATGACAAAGGCTCAGGAGAGGTTGGATTCTTTAACCAAGCCTCCCGGAAGTTTAGGTAAGTTGGAGGATATAGCTATTAAGTTAGCAGGAATAAACGGAGAGATATACCCTAAAGTAGATCAAAAAGTACACGTAGTAATGGCCGGAGATCACGGAGTGGTAGCTGAAGGAGTGAGCACTGTTCCCCAAGAAGTGACTACGCAGATGGTTTATAATTTCTTAAATGAAGGAGCAGCTATTAATGTGCTGGCCCAGCAAGTAGGAGCTGAGGTTAAGATAGTGGATATTGGTGTAGCTAGTGAAATAGAGGCTGAGGGGTTGCTAGTGAAGAAGATTAAATCTGGGACTGATAACTTGGCTCTGGGCCCGGCTATGAGTAAAAAAGAGGCTATAGCCAGCATAGAAGCAGGTATTGAAGTTGCTGAGGACTTAATTGCTCAAGGAGCTAACTTAATAGGTACGGGAGAGATGGGGATTGGCAATACTACTCCTAGTAGTGCTATTTTAGCGGTGATGACTGACTATTCTCTAGATGAAGTAGTAGGCTATGGAACTGGGATTAGCGAAGAACAGTTAGCAAAAAAGAAGGAGCTGATAGCTCAGTCGATAGAGTTAAATCAGCCTCAAGCTGACGACGGAATTGATGTTTTAGCTAAAGTCGGTGGTTTAGAAATAGGAGGAATGGCGGGAGTGATGTTAGGAGCTGCTGCTAATAGAGTGCCAGTGATGGTAGATGGTTTGATCTCTGGAGCTGCGGGTTTAATTGCTCAAAGCTTGGAGCCGCAGGTTGTTAAGTATCTTATTTCTTCTCACCAGTCGGTAGAGCCGGGACATTTGAAGATTTATGATCTCTTAGGTTTAGAGCCGATGTTGAATCTGGATATGCGTTTAGGTGAAGGAACAGGAGCTGTCTTAGGTATGGAGCTAGTAGAAGCGGCTACTAGGATTATCAGTGAGATGGCTACCTTTGAAGAGGCTCAGGTAAAGGCAAATAATATAGGTAAAAATAACTTATAAAGGAGAGTTTAAAAATGAGTATTGAGATTGAAGCTGAAGAAAAGGAGTTTTGGCACGTGAAGAGGTTGGTTAGAATGGCTTTATTCATAGCTTTAGGAGCAGTAGGAGGCTTGATTCCTCTCCCTAGCCCCACTGGTACTGTAGGGTTGGATTCGGCGCCTGGTTACTTTTTAGCTCTTTTTGCTGGGGGTGTTGAAGGGGCAATTGTGCTGGGAGTAGGACACGTAGTTTCTTCGCTTAAGGCAGGTTTTCCGCTAGGTCCTATTCATATTCCCATTGCTATTATGATGGGCGGTTGTGGATTATTATTTGCTTTCTTAGCTAAACAGTTTAATTTAATAGCAGCAGCGGTAGTAGGTACTTTGGTTAATGGAGTTATCATCAGTGCTTTGCTGATTCCTTGGTTAGGAATGGGACTTTTTGTAGGCTTGACGCCGATGCTCTTGGTAGCTTCTACAGTTAATATTTTGATTGCTATTTTAATTTATCGAATTTTTGAAAGAGCTTCTTAAGAGGTGATAGTTGTGAATAGAGATATTTCTTTAATTGAATTGAATAAAGAAAATAGATTAGTAGTAGCCTGTGATTCTTTAGGTGGAATTGGTCCTAAAGAGGGTGATGCTCTTCGGGTAGAAGGAGAACTAGTAGGTAAACTAGCTGTACGAGTAGCTTTGATGGAAGTCTTAGCAGTTCGGGCCCGACCGATTTCTGTAATTAATACACTTTGTGTGGAGAAAGATCCTACCGGACAGAGCATAATTGCGGGAATTGAAGAAGAAGTAAAGCTTTTAGATGTAGATATAGAGCAGCTTTTGAATGGTAGTACCGAAGAAAATGTAGCTACTATACAGACTGGAGTAGGAATTACGGTAATTGGAGTGGCTAAAAAAGAGGAACTGCGTTTGGCTAGCTCTGCTGCGGGAGCTGCTTTAGTAGCGGTAGGTTTACCTAAGGTTGCTAAGGAAGTTTTAACAGCTAAAGAGGTAATGGCTGATTTGGAAGTTTTGCAGCAGTTATTGAGTCTAGACTATGTTCAGGATATTTTACCAGTAGGTTCTAAAGGAATAAAGTACGAAGCAGAGCTGTTAGCAAAGTTAAATCAGCTTCGTTTGGAGTTGAAAGCAGAGCTTAAGCTGGATTTAGAGAAGTCAGCGGGCCCGGCTACAGTTTTATTGATTACTCTGCCAGCTAATAAATTAGATAAGCTAGAAAAAACTATAGATAAACCCCTTAATTATTTAGGAAAATTAGCCAATTAAAATATAAATTCTGGGAATATCTTTAAGGCTTTGATCTGCTTTAAACAGGTCAAGGTCTTTTTTATTGCTAGAAAGATTCTGAAAAGCTACTTAGATTAAGCAGGAATAAATTTAGGTTTATAGAAATAAACCTGTAAATGGAGGTTTATTTTAGTTATAATTGGGGGAGAAGAAATGTATACTAGATTAGTTAAAGATTTTCAGCTAGCAGACTTTGTTGATCAATTTAACAAGCAAAATACAGATATGAGAATAAAGGGCAAGCTATATACCGTTAGGGTTGTGGAGGTTGTAGAAGAGAACTTATTAAAGTTGAAATTTCCTAACCCCAAAGCTGACTTAATGGATTTACTTATGGAAGATCAGATATTTGTTTTAATTTTTAGAGTTGAGAGAGGAGTTTATCATTTACCGCTTAAAATTACCAATAAAGTAGAAACTAAGCACGGGATTAACTCTTTGGGTGAGCTACAAGGTGATGTTTTGCATATTGAAAGAAGGAGATTTGAAAGAATAGAAATAAATAAAGAGACAAGTTACTTTGTGGATTCAACTGAGTATGAAGGAATAATTAAAAATCTGAGTGCTATAGGAGCTTTGTTAATTAGTTATAATAAAATAAGGACCTCCAAAATAGTACTTGATTTTAGCTTTGCTTCTTTGACTTGGACTCAACTGACTGCTAAGGTAACTTGGTCTCAAGGAAATAAATATGGCTTGGATTTTGATTTTGATAGTATTGAGCAGCATAAGGAGTTAAAGGATTGGTTATACAGTTAGTTCTTTAGAATTAAAATATAAGTTGAGGATGTGAATTTATAGTGAAAAAACTCTTTAATTTTAGTATTTATAGCTTAGAATGGTTTGATAATGATTGGCAGCAGGTAATCGATTTTTGTGATGAGCATGGTTTTGCTGGAGTGGAACTATCGGCTTCTGGACTAAAAGAGCTTGAGGATATAAAAGAGCTTCCGCAAGAATTAATAGTAGGGATGCATTTAGCCTATTATTTGGACTGGCTTCCTTTAAATGAAGGCCTAGTTTCTAATATAGAGCTGGAGGAAGTAAGAGAAACCTATCGACAGCAGCTGGATTTAGCTAGACAACTGCAAGTTGATTATGTAGTTTTTCATGCTAGCAGTGTAACTCCTGCTGAGATATTTACTCAACAGTTTAACTACAATGACCGAGAGGTATTAGAATCAGTAGCTGAAGTGATAAATGATATCATTAAAGATTTAGATTTGAATTTCAAGCTATTATTTGAAAATCTTTGGTGGAGTGGTTTAACTTTTTTAAGTCAAGAAGATACACTTGACTTTTTAAAGCAAGTGAATTATGAAGAGGTAGGCTTACTTTTGGATACAGGTCACTTAATGAATACTAGTTTAAGGCTGAATAATGAAAAGCAGGCTTTAGATTATCTGAACTCTATTTTGCAAAGTTTGCCTAAAATATGGGACTTTATTTACGGGGTTCATCTTCATAAGTCGTTATCAGGTTCTTATAGATATCAACATAGAGAGAAGATTTATCAGCAGTTTAAGGATAGCGATAGCTTAGCGGAAAAGGAAGAATTAGTGCGGGAGTTTATTACTAAGTCTGATCAACATCTGCCTTTTACTGAGGTATCACCTGCAGAGTTGTTGCAAATGCTAAAGCCTGAATACTTAATTCATGAGTTTATTTCTGATCAGCAGGAAGAGTTTATGGAGTTTTTGCAGACACAGGATAGCTTAGTAGCGGAAGGAGAGAAAGTTTAGTTGGATATCAGCGAAATTTTAAGCTTATTTGATTGGAATAATCCTTTTATCCAAAAGCTAGCATTTTCAGCTATAGTTATATTTTTAGCTTATCTTTTAGCTTTTGGAATTGTAAGGTTTATTAATATTAAAATAGAAAATCTCAAAAAACGTCATCGAACTCGGCGTTATATTTATTATGTTACTACAGGACTAGCTTTGATTGTGTTGGCTTTGATTTGGTTAGAGCAGACGGCTAACTTTGTTACTTATTTAGGTTTTATTTCGGCTGGTGTAGCTTTAGCTTTACATGAAGTGATAATTAATATTGCTGGTTGGGTATTGGTGTTGATTCGTCGTCCTTTTGATTTGGGTGATCGTATAGAATGGGGCGATGTCTGCGGTGATGTGATCGATGTGCGTGTTTTTTATACTACCTTATTGGAGGTAGGTAACTGGGTAGAGAGTGATCAGAGTACTGGTAGATTAGTCCATATTCCTAATAGTACTATTTTTAAGAGGCCGGCTTATAATTATACTGATGGATTCCCTTATATTTGGAATGAAATGCATTTTTTAGTTACCTTTGAAAGTGATTGGAAAAAGGCTAAACAGATAGTTTTGAATATGGCCCTGAAAGAGTGTGAGTCTATTCAAGAAAAGGCTAGACAGGAGATTAAGAAGATGGCGCGGCGGTATATGATTAGATACAGCAAATTATCACCAATTACCTATACCGATATTAAAGATAGTGGGGTGGAGATCACTTTAAGATATTTAACTTCTGTACGTCGACGAAGAGTGATACAAAATCAATTAAATGAAGGAATTTTAGATAGGTTTGCAGAAGAAAGAGATATTGATTTTGCTTATCCTACTTGGCGAGTTTATAAGCAGCCGGAGTAATTGTATAGTTACGATGTTATGGTTTTTTATAAAAAAAGAAGGAGTTTAACTTTAATTTATAGAATGAAATAATTAGAAAGTTTGCAAATCAGTTGTAAAAAGTAAAGATAAAAGCTAATTTAGGGACTCAATCTAGATTTGATTGAGATTTTTTAGCTTTTGATAATTAATTTAAACTAAAAACTAGAATAACTAAATAATAAATTGTTTTTAAGAGGAAGGACGATAACTATGGAAATGGAAGCTATATTAGCAGAAACTAGAAAGATTAATAGATCTATTCAAAAGTCAGCTGAACAGTTTGTTGATTTTACAGATGTGGCTAGAATACTTAATAGCTCTATTAAAGCTAATGTGTATATAATAAATAATCAAGGGAGTTTACTTGGTTATCGGTTATTAGAAAACTTTGAATGTGAAATAATGTTGGATGAAGTTGTTGAGCCGGGGATATTTCCGGAAAAATATAATCAGATGTTGCTTTCAATCGATGAGACTAAAGCTAATTTTGAACAGACATCTGCTGATTGTGTTTTTGAACTGGGAGAAGGATGTCAGTTTACACATAAAATAACTACTATTATTCCTATTAATGCTGTTGGGGAGAGATTAGGTACTTTATTATTAGCTAGATTTAGCGAGAAGTTTGATTCTAATGATTTAATTTTAGCTGAGTATGGAGCTTTAACAGTAGGGATGGAGATTTTGAGAGTAAAAAATGATAAATTGGAAGCTGAGGCTCGTAAAGAGGTAAGCGTTAAGGTAGCCTTAGAAAGTCTATCTTATTCTGAACTGGAGGCGATTGAACATATTTTTGCTGAATTAGATGATGAAGAGGGGATAGTAGTAGCTAGTAAAGTTGCTGATGAAGCTGGAATTACTAGGTCAGTGATAGTTAATGCTTTGCGAAAATTTGAAAGTGCTGGAGTTGTAGAGTCTCGTTCTTTAGGAGCTAAAGGAACTCATATTAAGATTTTAAACGATAGGCTTTTGGATAAATTTGATGAACAAGGAGTTAAATTAATTTAGTCTTCAACTTTGGAACTTATATTTTTTTTAAGACTTAATAACTTAATTGGTTGTTCCAATCTTTTATTATTAAGGATTGAGATTTTTTATATTGAAGCTAGTAAAGGCCACAATTAAGCTGTGGCCTTTAAACTAATGGCTTAACTATTCAGTTTCAAAGGTACTACAGTTTGTTTTCTCTTGGTTTTGGGCGCTTTGACCACCGCCGTCAACATTAACTTCTATTCCTGAAGCTGTACAGTGCTGTTGTTCCCAGTGTTTGCAGTTGCTTACAGCACACTTGATATCATTGCAAGACATGTTAGTATATCCTCCTTTCTTTTCTCTACAGATATATTATGTGGAAAATCGACAATAATATTAATTTATAATTCTAGTTATTTTTATTAATACAAAGAAGGATTTAGTTATTGTTTATAGAAGTATTTATTTTAAGATTAAGTTGATTTATTTAAAAATTTAATATCGTTAATAGTTAGGTGCCTCTGGCTATGGCCAGGGGAGAATAGGGAATCAGGTGTAAATCCTGAACGGGCCCGCCACTGTAACTGGCAAAAGAGTAGACTTGCTAAGCCACTTGGATATCTTAGTATTCAGGGAAGGTAAAGTCCTTAAAGCCAGAAGTCAGGAGACCTGCCTAATTATTTAACCTGCTGTTGCTTCGATGGCAAGAGAGGTAGGTAAGTTGAGGAGTTTTAGCATTATACTTAATTACTGAGTCCTGTCTTCTATTCATCGAAGACAGGTTTTTTGATTTTTTAATCAAGTCTATATTGATCTATTTAGGCCATTAAAGGTAGGTGTATTCTAGTGGAGAAAGTTTACTCTGGATTTAGCAAAAAAATAATTGCTTATTCTGATTTTAACAGAAAGAGAATTGCTCAATTTATTTCTTTGTTGCTTCTTACAGCCATATTTTATACTTTTCTTTCTGATATCTCTATTAACTTAAGTTGGTTTCAGAACAATTTGCAGAGATTACATTTTTATACTGATAATTATTTTTTATTAACACTATTAATTTTCTTTTTGATTCGTTTTTTCTTTGCAGTAATTTCAATTCCAGGTAGTGGTGTATTAACCATTGTTGCTGGAGCTATCTTTGATTTTTGGTTAGGGTCTATTCTTGTTACATTATCTGTTAGCCTTGGAGTTTTAGTTGGCTTTTTATTGAGTCGATATGCATTTCGAAATTGGGTCAAAAAATCATTTGAAGATTATTTTAGCTTAATTGAGCAGATCTCACAGGAGTATGGAGCAAGTCTATTGTTTTTGCTTAGAATAACTGAAATCACACCTTCTTTTGTTATTAATTCTTTCTTTGGTATTACTTCTATTAAAGCGACTACCTATTACTGGGTAAGTTTTATAGGTCAATTACCTGGCATTTTGATCTTTACCAATGCCGGGAATCAAATAACTGAGATCAGTGAATTATCAGATCTACTATCTACGCAGGTTATGCTATCTTTACTTGCTATTGGTTTAATTCCTTTAGTATCAAAATTTTTCTATAATCTATTTCTAAAGAGGGTGGGTTAGAACGGAGCGCTAGTCTAGTTTATATTTTTCTGGAAAGAATACTTTTACATACTTAATAAAACCGTGCAGTATGAAGAGTCGATAGGCAGGAAGGTATTATTTGGAGTTGTATTGATTATTCTACTAATAGTCTTAGCTATCTACTCAGTAGTTGTAGGGATATTTAAGGCACCAGTAATGGATGTTGCTAAGGTACTTGTAGGAAGTCAGCTAGGAAGTGCTAATACTATAATCTAGAATATCCGCTTGCCCAGAATTCTGACTGCTATTGCTGGCGGGGCCGGACTTTCGGTTTGGGGAGCAATAATGCAGAATATACTTAAAAACCCACTGGGATCTCCTGGCCTTTGTTTGGGCCTTAATTTCTACTTTAATATATTGGCTCTGGCTAAGTATAAGCAGGTCTCTGCAGAGATTATGATTTTAACCGGTGTAGTTCTTGGTTCTCCTTTCATTGCTGAGACTACGGCTATGCAGTACTTTGCTGATGGTGTTCAGATTGCTTCAAATGTGTTCTGGACCTTTGGCGATGTTGGCAGAGCTATTTGGGGTAATTTACTGTTAATTGTATTAGTATTTATACCCCTCACTTATTTATTTTATTTATAATATTTGGAATTATAATGTTTTAGGGTCAGGTGAAGAAGGAGGAAAATAATGTTAAACCCCAAGAAGGATGACAAAGAAAATATACCTACAGATAAATCTATGCTAAAAGTATTAATCCGACTTATTGGTTATGCCCAGGATCATTGTTTAGCCTTACTGGGAGTAGTATGTGGTGTTTTAATTTCTACAGGATTGGGGCTTCTTCCTCCTTGGCTTATCCGATATGGTATAGATAATATGATTGCAGTGGAAGAAGTAGACTATCTCTGGTTGCTGGCCCTTATTATGGTAGCCATATCAATATTAAAAGGGGTTATAGACTTTACTAAAAGATATATAGCTGAATATGTATCTCAGAGTATTATCCATGATATTCGCCAAAAACTATATACTCATCTTAACAAGCTTTCCTTTTTGTTCTATGATCAGAGCCGCACAGGAGATATTATGTCCCGCTTAACGGCTGATGCTGATACATTAAATAGATTCTTATCGAGTGCTAGTGTTCATATCTCTGGAAATCTGTTGACCATAGTGGGAATATTCATTATTATGTTTAGTTGGGAGTTCAAATTAGCCATTCTATACTTGCTGATGATACCTTTGATGATACTGGCTATGAAGAGTTATGCTACTGGAGTTAGGCCTATGTTCCGTAAGGCTAGGAATAAGCTAGCCCAACTAACATCGATAGCTCAGGAGGTTTTCAATGGTATCGAAGTTGTTAAGCTCTTTGGGCAGAAAAGTTGGGAGGTTGAACGATTTACAGAGGAGAATAGAAGATACTTCGATATTAAAATGAAAACAGCTAAGCTGTCAGCTAAATGGATGCCCTACGCTCGCTTCGTATTGGGCTTGGGTACTACGCTGGTAGTCTGGTATGGTGGTCGGTTAATTATTAATCAGACAGTTTCGGTAGGAGTTCTGGTTGGCTTTCTAGGATATATATCTATGTTAATGAAGCCTATTAGACAGACGGGAATGATGGTTAATTTCAGCTCTCAAGCTGTTGCTTCTGCCGAAAGAATCTTTGAAATTTTGGATATTGAACCTGACATTAAAAATGAACCTGGAGCTTACGAGCTACCAATGATTAGTGGTGGAGTTGAGTTTAAAGATGTTTCTTTTTCCTATCAGAATGATAGTCAGATCTTAAAAGGAATTAATCTGACTGTTAATCCCGGTGAAACTATAGCTATTGTAGGTGCAACTGGCGCGGGCAAAAGTACTCTAGTTCAGCTAATACCTCGATTTTATGATCCTGATAGCGGAGAAGTATTGATTGATGGTCATAATGTAAAGGAGGTTACTATAGACAGTCTTCGGCGACAGGTAGGTATCTTACTCCAGAACAACTTTCTCTTTGCGGCCTCTATTCGCGAGAATATATCTTATGGGACACCGGAGGCTTCTATGGAAGATATTATTGAATCTGCTAAACTGGCTCAGATTCATGATTTTATTACTTCATTACCACTTGGATACGAAACTCCTATAGGAGAACGGGGAGTCAATCTTTCTGGTGGGCAGAAGCAGCGGTTAACTATGGCCCGGATGTTGTTGACAGATCCTAAATTATTGATTCTTGATGAACCTACTTCTAGTATAGATATCGAAACTGAAGAGAAGATGCAGTTAGCGCTAAAAGAAGTACTTAAAGATCGGACTACCTTTATTATTGCTCATCGACTCTGGACGGTACAGAGGGCAGATCGTATTTTGGTAGTCAAGCAGGGGCAGATTGTTGAGCAGGGGAGCCATGAAGAATTATTGACCAAGGATGGAGTCTATAGTAAGCTCTATGATTCTGTCTTAAAGTCGGGAAGAATAGCAGAGGTAGGTGCTAATCATGTCAAAGGGATTTAGAAGAAGACTGATATCAGATAAGGAAGATGGCTTTGAACTATCGAAGCTGAATAAAAGACATTTGAAGTTTATAGGTAGCTATCTAAAACCACATTTAAGTAAATTAATATGGGCTACACTGGCTATGTTAGTAGTTACTATAACTACCTTGGCGGGCCCTTATCTTACTAAAGTTGCAGTAGATGATTATATTCTCACAGGTGATCTTGGAGGGCTAAATCTAATATTACTGATTATGCTGGGTACTTATGGAGTCTTTTGGTTTTCATCCTACTGGCAGAGATATCTCTCTGACTGGGTAGGACAGGAAGTGGTTAGCAGTATTAGAGAAGATCTATATCAACATATCCATAGTCTTTCGCTGGACTTTTTTCATAAGCAGCCGACTGGTGATATTATTTCGAGATTAACCAATGATGTAGATGCTCTTTCGGAGATTGTAACCAGTGGCTTTGTACGTTTACTCAATGATTTCTTAACTTTGCTAGGAATAGTAATTATTATGTTAAGTCTTGATTTCAATTTAGCCTTAGTTACCTTCATTACTATACCGTTAATATTAATAATTATTAATTATTTAGGTAAGAGGATGAGATTAG
This sequence comes from Fuchsiella alkaliacetigena, assembly GCF_023227765.1. GTDB lineage: Bacteria > Bacillota > Halanaerobiia > Halobacteroidales > Acetohalobiaceae > Fuchsiella > Fuchsiella alkaliacetigena. The sequence continues at coordinate 85,252 of NZ_JALKBZ010000002.1, read as the reverse complement.
CTTATCGGGAAGTACAGGGAAAATTGAACTTAATGCTGGTGTTGAGGAGAGTATTTCGGGGATTAGAGTAGTACAGGCCTTAAATAGAGAAGCAGTCAATACTGGCAAGTTTAGCCGCTTAAGTTGGAAGAGTCTGAAGGCTAATCTTAAAGCTGTTTCCGTTTTTGCTCTCTTATTTCCAGTTATGACCTTTAGTAGAGTGCTAGGGGAGGCTTTGGTACTCTGGTATGGTGGTTGGAGTGTAGTCAATGGAGGATTAACTTTGGGAGTATTGGTGGCTTTTTTGGGCTATGTAAGACGTTTTTTCATTCCTTTAACCGACTTAAGTCAGGTTTATAATACTTATCAATCAGCCGGAGCAGCTTTAGATAGAATTTATGAATACCTATCTATTCCAGCAGATATTGATAAGTCTAATGAGCTTTCAATTCAGCAGAGTGACTTCAGGGGAGGTTTTAGCTTTGAAGGAGTAAATTTTGCTTATGGAGATGTACCAATTATAAAGGATTTTGACTTACAGGTAAGCCCTGGTGAAGTCTTTGCATTAGTAGGGCCAACTGGGGCAGGAAAATCTACTTTAGTTAATCTATTAACTAGGCTATACGAGATAGATCAAGGTAAGATTTCTATTGATGGGATAGATATAGATAGAATTCCCATTAAAAAATTACGCCGAATGATCAGTATTGTAACTCAAGATGTCTTCTTATTTAACACCTCTATTTTAGAGAATATTCGTTATGGGGTTCCAAGCGCTACAGATGCAGAGGTTAAAGAAGTAGCGCAACTAATAAATGCTCATGACTTTATTATTAAGCTTCCTGATGGCTATCAGACTCAGGTTGGAGAGGAAGGGGTTAAGTTATCCGGGGGACAGAAGCAGCTTATTTCTTTTACTCGGGCCCTACTAGCTGACCCGTTGATATTAATTTTAGATGAAGCTACTTCTAGTGTAGATGCTTACAGTGAACTCTTAATTCAACAGGCATTAGAGACTTTACTTGCAGATAGAACAGCATTGATTATTGCTCATCGCTTCTCAACGCTAAAACAAGCAGATAGGATAGGAGTTTTGCAGAAGGGAGAACTAATAGATATTGGCACTCATAATGAACTACTATTAAATAATTCGCTTTACTGTAAGTTGTTCAAAAAACAGAGCAATGCAGTTATTAGAGAAAATAAAAAGATTTAAAAATATATAGTTTTTTGAAGGAGTTTGATACTATTTCTAGAATAGTACATAGTGGAGTGTGAAAATTTAATATCGTTAATAATTGGGTGCCTCTGGTTACGACTAGGGGAGAATAGGGAATCAGGTGTAAATCCTGAACGGGCCCGCCACTGTAACTGGCAAAAGAGCAGACTTAGTAAACCACTTGGATACTTTAAGTGTTCAGGGAAGGTAAAGTTTGCTAAGCCAGAAGTCAGGAGACCTGCCTAATTATTGAACCTACTATATCTTCGATGGCAAGGAAGGTAGGTAATTAGTCTATTGTTTAGTTATTTTATGGCTAGTTATCCTTAATCTCAACCTATCGAGTTGAGATTTTTATATTTGGTTTTAATTATCCCCTGCCTGATTATCGAGGTAGGGGATTTTTTTATTAAAAATAAAAGGAGAGATTAAAATGAGAAAAGAAGAAAAGTTGAATCTGTTAGCCGAGTACAAGGGAGTAGCTATTGAAGTTTTAGAGGAGCATAATGAACTTAAGGAGAAATTCCCTGCTTTTTTTACCGAGGAGCCTAGTCTAGAAGAGAAGTCAATAACTGTTGATAGCTTAGAAAAGGTGCTGGATAGTCATTATTCTGGAAAAGGGACTATTAATAGCAAGGTAGTTAATAAGTTGCAAAATGAAAATGACTGGAAGTGTACGAAGGTGGGTAGTTTTTTGAATAGTGAAAAAGGGATAGATATAAATTATCAGGCTTCTTTAGCAGAGTTTAAGAGTTTAGTTTAAGGGGGTTGATTCCAGTTCTCAACCAAGGAGGACTGGAATCTTTACGATGAGCAGCTATTAGAGAAAATAAAAAATATATAGTTTTTGAAGGAGTTTGATACTATTTCAAGAATAATAACATAGTGAAGTATAAAAAATTAAATACCGTTAGTAATTGGGTGCCTCTGGTTACGACTAGGGGAGAATAGGGAATCAGGTGAGAATCCTGAACGGGCCCGCCACTGTAACTGGTTAATTGGACTTAAATAAGCCACTTGAATGCTTTTAAGCATTCAGGGAAGGTAAGAGTCCAGTATTAAAGCCAGAAGTCAGGAGACCTGCCTAATTATTGAGCCTACTATATCTTCGATGGCAAGGAAGGTAGGTAATTAGTAGTTGGCTAATTATCTCTGATCTGTTATCGAGGTCAGAGATTTTTTTATTTGGCGGAATGGATAATCCTTAACAGGATAGTATTGAAGAATAAAAAATATTACGATTAAAGGGGTGGAATTATGTTTAAAAAAGCAAGCTCAAGATTGAGTCTATTAGTACTAATCTGTTTATTAATAATGATGACGGTAGCTTGTGGAGTAGAAGAAGCTACCGAGGAGTCGGTAGAAGAGGAGACAGTAGATGTGGTTAGACTGGAAGGAGGTCAGGATGATGGCTATCCTAGTCCGTATGCCCATCATCGTCGCGGGCCAGGTTCTTATAAAATGAACTTAATCTTTGATAGTATGCTGGAGAGGGATGAAGAAGGATGGGTTCCCTGGTTAGCTGAAGATTATGAGATTTCAGAGGACGGTCTAGAGATTTTATTTACTATTCGAGATGGAGTTAAATGGCAGGATGGCGAGGAAATGACAGCTGAAGATGTAAAATTTAGTTATGAATATAGTTTGGAATATCCAATGGTAAGAACTTATGTACAAAAAGATGATGAGATTGAAGTAGAGTTAAAAAATGATAACCAAGTCTTATTTATTGCGCCTGAACCTGATGCAGTTTTGGCCCATGATCTAGGAAGAATTCCGATTATTCCGAAGCATATCTGGAAAGATGTAGACGATCCCGAAAACTATCTGGAAGAAGAGGCGGTAGTCGGAACTGGCCCTTATCAATTAGATGAGTATAATTTAGAACATGGTACTTATCGTTTTGAAGCATTTGAAGATTTTTGGGGGCCAAATCAAAGTGTAGAAGCTATAGAGTTTATACCGGTCAGTGATGATATTATGGCTTTTGAGCAGGGCGATATAGACTTAACCAGAATAGGGACAGATTTATTATCTCGTTTTGAGGAACAGGAAGGATTTGAAGTTGTTCAAAACCCGGCTTTTTGGGGTTATCGCTTGCGATTTAATATGGAGGATAATCCTCAATTAGAAGTCACAGAGTTAAGACAGGCTATTAATTATGCCCTTGATCTGGAAGATGTAGTAGATAGAGATGCTCGAGGGGCTGGGGTAGCAGGAAATGCTGGGATTGTTCCTCCGGATCATGTAATGTATAATCCTGAAGTTAAAGAATATGATCAGGATTTAGATAAAGCAGAGGAGTTACTGATAAAGTTAGGCTATGAGAATACTACTGAAGAGGGAGTTCGCTATAATGAAGCTGGTGAGGAGTTGTCCTTTGATTTATTTGTTCGAGATGATGATGTTAGATTAGGAGAAATTGTGGAGGAGCAGTTGTCTGATCTAGGAATTGGCGTGAATGTAATAAGCGAGGAACGCCAAAGTCATGATGATCGACTCCGTAACTATGATTATCAGTTGATTATTCACGGTGGAGGTGGCTGGGGAGGAGATCCCGATTATTTACGGGAAAGATTTATGTCTCCAGCTGCAGATGAAAGAGGTGACGTTGAACAACAGAGTCTAGGTTATGATAATTCAGAGCTAAATCAACTATTAGCTGAGCAAAGATATGAAGTCGATGAAGAAAGACGAGAAGAAATGATTTTTGAAGTTCAGGAAATATTGGCTGAGGATATACCGCAGATTCCTCTTTATTATCCTGCTGAATATACAGCTTATAGAGCAGATAGCTATGATGACTGGATGCATATGTTCGACCATCATGCTTTAGAGCATCCTAAACTTTCTTATCTAGAAAGGGACTGATCTTAATTGAAAAAAGTAAGAGGTATGAGAGTAATAGAATATTTACTGACTGTGTTAGTGATAGTAACTCTTAACTTTGCACTTCCCCGGGCCATGCCTGGGGATCCCTTCCTAGTTTTATCTGATGTAGAGGAAGAGGCAGCAGTTCTTACAGAAGAACAGAGGCAGTACTACTTTGAGCTATATGGTCTGGATAGACCGATGCATAAGCAGTATCTTTCTTATTTAGGTGATCTATTACGGGGAGATTTAGGGCATAGCATTTATTATAATGAATCGGTAACGACTATTATTTTACGTAGACTACCTTGGACTCTATTTCTAGTAATTTCTACAGTGATTTTACGGACTATAATTGGAAGCCTGCTTGGAAGTATTTCGGCCTGGTGTCGGGGGAATTTTTTCGATCAATTTTTATTTTTTAATTTGATTACTATTTCAGAAATTCCGGCCTTTATTACAGGACTATTAATTTTATTTGTTTTTTCGGCTATGCTAGGCTTATTTCCGCTTGCGGGGGCCATGAGTCACTTTACGACTTATAGCAACTGGTGGGATAAACTTTTAGATATTTTGCACCATGCCTTTTTACCTATTGTTACTTTAACTTTGGCTAGACTAGGTGGGATTTATCTATTGGCTAGAAACAGTGTAGTTAGCGTAATCCAGAAAGATTACTTGCTTACGGCTCAAGCTAAGGGCTTAAGCAAAGGGAGAATTTTACTATGGCATATTTTAAGGAATGCTATGCTACCTATAGTAACTCGTACTTTCTTAAGCTTAGGCTCATTAGTAGGGGGAGCTATTTTAGTAGAGAATGTTTTTAATTATCCTGGCTTAGGTCTTTTAATGCAGGAAGCGGTGAATGTGCATGACTATACTTTAATTCAAGGTATCTTTCTGGTAGTAGCTCTCTTTGTTTTAATAGCAAACTTAATGGCCGACTTAATATATAAGCACTTCGATCCAAGAATAGAAAGTAATGAAGAAGCAACAGCTTAGAGGAGAAGATAATGATGGAACTTCATTTAAAGATCAAATCAGCAATTAATGCTTTTAAAAAGTTTTCTCTATCAGGTAAGTTAGGTCTAATTTTAATCTTACTAATCTTATTAATGGCTATTTTTGCTCCTTGGCTTAGTCCTCATCCACATCAACGCTCATCGGGCTCAGCCCTGATTCCACCGGATAGCGAGCATATTTTGGGTACCGATGATTTAGGAATTGATTTGTGGGCCCAGATTACTAACGGAGCCCGAATCAGCCTACTAGTAGGCTTTGGTACTGCTTTGTTAGCCGCCGTAGGCGGAGGAATTATGGGGATTGTTGCCGCCTATAAAGGCGGTTTAATAGATAAGATTTTGATGAGATTAATAGATATTATGATGGTCATGCCTGATTTGCCGGTGATGATTCTATTGGCGGCCTTTTTCGGGCCCAGTTTATTCAATATTATTTTGGTATTAGCTATCTTTTCTTGGATTAGGCCGGCCCGCATTGTCCGCTCTCAGGTTTTGATGTTAAAGGAACAGAGCTATATTAAGTCTGCTGAAAGCTATGGAGCTAAAAGCTGGTACTTGATTCGCAAGCATTTTTTGCCAGAGGTCTCCCCCTTATTGGCCGTTAGCATTATTAGACTTTCTAGCAGAGCTATTGTAGCCGAGGCCGGTCTATCTTTTTTAGGATTGGGAGACCCTACTTCTAGAAGCTGGGGCCTGATTATCCATCATGCCCTTAACTTTCAGGGGATCTACTACACTTCTTTTTGGAGATGGTGGTTGTTATATCCCTGGTTAGCTTTAACTATCTTAACAGTATCTTTGGCTTTTATAGGTCGGGACTTAGAAAGAATAGTCGATCCCCGTTTGGGGAATTAAGGAGGAATTAATAATGAGTCATCATAAGGAGTATTTACTGAAGGTAGATGATTTATCTATAGTTTATACAGGTGAAGATGATAAAGTAAAGGCGGTTGATCAGCTTTCCTTAGGACTTAAAGAAGGAGAGAGCTTAGGTATTATCGGTGAATCGGGTTCGGGTAAGAGTTCTTTAGCTCTAGCTATAATGGGCTTAATTAAAGACGGAGAAGTCCAAGGCAAGATTACTTATCAAGAAGAAGATATCTTAGCAGCCTCAGCCAAGAGATTAAAAGAGATTCGCTGGCAGAAAATAGCCTTAGTCTTTCAAAATTCTCTAGAGGTATTGAATCCAGTCTTAACTATTGGCGAGCAGATTAAAGAGCCGTTAAGAAGAAATGCTCAGTATTCTGCTCAAGAGCTAGAAGAGAGGGTAATAGAGCTCTTAGAGCTAGTAGGTCTTAATCCAGACTGGCGAGATAGCTACCCTCATAATCTATCCGGGGGAATGAGACAGCGAGTATTATTAGCCATGGCTCTATCTTGTGAGCCAGAGCTGTTGATTATAGATGAGCCAACTACAGGTTTAGATCCGGTAACCAAGGATGAAATACTACAACTATTAAAGAAGCTTCAGCAAAGAATGGACTTTTCTATGATCATGATATCTCACGATATCGGTAGTATTAAAGAGCTAACCTCTAGAGTAATGACTATGTACTGTGGACAGGTAGTAGAGGTAGGGCTTACCGATAAAGTGCTTAGAGACCCCTTCCATCCTTATACCCGAGGTCTCTTAAACTCCTCTCCTAATCTCTTTAAATATAAAGATCTGTGGGGAATTGAAGGAGAGGCTAAGCCAGGAGAAGGCTGTGCCTTTTCCTCTCGCTGCTGTCAAAGTGGAGCTAACTGCTTCGGGGCTAGACCACCTTTAGAGTATGTAGCTGTAGAAAGAAGAGTAGCCTGTCACAAGGGAGGAATAGAGGAGTTTTTAGAAGCTAGGAATATTAAAAAGACTTATCAGCTTAAGGATAAAGAAATAACAGCAGTTAAAGAGGTCAGTTTAAAGATTAAAAGCGGGGAAGTAGTAGCTTTAGTAGGTAAGTCCGGTTCAGGCAAGTCAACCTTAGCTCACTCTATAGCCGGAGTTTTAGATGTAGATGAAGGCGAGGTATACTATAGAGGAGAGCAAGTAACAGATAATTGGGCTACTAAGATGATAGGCGGAATGCAGATTATCTTTCAAGACCCTTCTTCCTCTACTAGCAGTCGGATGAAGCTTTTAGATGTAGTTAAAGAGCCGCTGGAGATAATTAAGTGGGAGGATCGGGAACAAAGAAAGGCTAAAGCTATAGACTGCTTAAAGAAGGTGCAACTGCCGACAACTGAAGCCTTTTTAAATCGTTACTGCCATGCTTTAAGTGGGGGCCAGCGGCAAAGGGTAGCTATAGCTAGGGCCCTAGTCACCGAGCCTAAACTACTAATAGCCGATGAGATAACCTCCATGCTAGACCCTTCAACTCAGGCTAATCTCTTAAGAAAGCTGAAGGGCTTGCAAAACCAGGAAGGCTTTTCGATGTTATATATTACTCATGATTTACACTTAGCTCGCAAAATTGCCGATAAGGTCTGCGTAATGAATGAAGGTGAAATTGTAGAGCGAGGAGTTTCCTTTGAGATATTAGAAAATCCAAAGCATATCTATACTCAGAAGTTATTAACTAAGGCCTTTAAAGGTCTAATATGAAATAGGAGGAGATTATAATTCATAAATTCGATCCAGCTAATAAGCATAAGTTGATAAGTCAGGAAAGGCAAGAGATACTGCCACCTAAAGAGACTTTAAAGAAGTTAGGCTTAAAAAAAGGAGCTACCGTAGCCGATATTGGAGCTGGAATTGGTTACTTTTCTTTGCCAGCAGCTCAAATAGTGGGAAGTGAAGGTTTGGTTTACGCTCTGGATACTTCGGAGGAGATGTTAGGTGCTCTCGAAGAGATAGTTAAGGAGGAAGGGCTTGCTAACTTAAAGCTAGTTAAAAGCAGTGAATACGATGCTCAGCTAGAAGATGCGGTTGACTTTATTTTGATTTCTAGTGTGATCCACGAAGTTGAAGATAAACAGCAGTTCTTTGCTAACTACTTAGATAAGCTAAAACTTGATGGTGCTTTAGCTATTATTGAGTGGAAGAAAGAGGAAATGGAGTCGGGCCCGCCTTTGGAGATCAGAGTAAGCACGGAGGAGTTAGCGGAGATCTTATCTCAATTTGGAATGAAGATAGTAAAAGAGCTAGCTCTAAATGATCAGCAGTATGCTATTTTAAGTGAAAGAAATTAAAGAATTGCTTTGAACTATAGGCCTCTTCACTTTAAATGGAGAGGCTTATTTATTTTTTTCGAATTTAAGCAGGTTTTTTACTTATTGTCTAGAATATATTAAAAGAGATTAATTTAATCTTAAAAGTTAATAATGTTAATAACTTGGTGCCTTTAGGAGAAGCTAAGGGATAATAGGGAATCAGGTGAGAAGCCTGAGCGGGCCCGCCACTGTAACCGGAAAAGAACAATTAATAATTGCTAACAGGACTATTTAGACCACTTGGATACTTTAAGTGTTCAGGGAAGGTAGAGTCCTCTTAAAACCGGAAGTCAGGAGACCTGCCTAGTTATTGACCTACTATTACTTCGATGGCAAGAAAGGTAGGTGGTTAGCATTTGACTAATTACCCTCAACCATATCTGTCAGGTTGAGGATTTTTTAGTTTTAGTCTCTGTTAATAGATATCAGAGAAGTATCCGAGAAAGTATAGGGGTGTAGATATTGGAGAATATTATTGAGGTAAATAATTTAGCTTATAAATATGGAGATGGTACTAAAGCATTAGCAGATGTCAGTTTTGCAGTAGAAAAAAATACTCGGGTGGCTATCTTAGGGCCCAATGGCGCTGGTAAGTCTACCTTATTATTTCATCTAAATGCTCTTTATCTGGCCCAACAAGGGCAGGTAAAGATTAAGTCACAGGTGGTTAACGATGAAAATAAGGAATGGGTAAGAAGCCAGGTGGGCTTAGTAATGCAAGATCCTGATGACCAGGTCTTTTCGACCACTGTTTATGAGGATGTAGCCTTTGGACTCTTGAACTTTGGCTGGAGTGATGAGGAAAAGATTAAAGAGAGGATAGAATGGGCCCTAAGCTCAGTAGATATTCTGGATTTACAGGATGCTTCGCCCCATAATCTCAGTTATGGGCAGAAAAAGCGAGTTGCTATTGCGGGGATTTTAGCTATTGAGCCAGAGATTATTATTTTTGATGAACCGCTATCTTACTTAGATCCCCAGGGTAAGGCTGATTTTTTAGGGATTTTAGACCGTTTACATAAGACAGAAAAGACACTTCTGGTAGTTACCCATGATATGGACTTTGCTGCTGAGTGGGCTGATCGGGTGATAGTTATTGAAGAGGGAAGGGTGTTAGCTGAGGGAGGTAGAGAGTTATTAGCTAACTTGGAGTTAATCGAGCAGGCTAACTTGGACTTACCTACTATTACTAAGTTATTTCAAAGGCTTGAGTTAACAGAGCTTTCTAGTCTACCCCAGACAATTGAGGAAGCGGTAACTGTTTTAAAAGAAAGGCTCTAGTTTAAGAGAAAGTAAAGTTTACTAGACTTGGGGAGGGAATTTTTAAGTTTTTTGTTAATTAAGCAGGAAAATTCTAATATGTATAGAACATACTATTAAGTAGAGTTTTTAAAAGTTAATATCGTTGATAATTAGGTGCTCCTAGCTACGGCTAGGGGAGAATAGGGAATCAGGTGTAAAGCCTGAACGGGCCCGCCACTGTAACCGGAAAAGAGCAGTTAACAATTAAACATTGTTAATTGCTGAGTAGACTTAGTGACCACTTGGGTACTTTAAGTATTCAGGGAAGGCAAAGTCTTTTTAAAACCGGAAGTCAGGAGACCTGCCTAATTATTGAAGCTACTAGATCTTCGATGGCAAGGAGGTAGCAGTATCTGCTAAGCTCCCCATCCTACTTGTTAGGTTGGGTTTTTAATATGAAAGTTAAAGCCTCCGTTTAGCTGTTGAGATCAGTAACTTCAAAAAATCTAAATGGAGGTATAAACATAATGCATATTTCAGAAGGAGTATTAGCAGCACCGGTTTTAGCTGCTGGGGCAGCAGTTGCGGCTGGAGGAGTAGCTGTTGGTTTAAAGGACTTGGATGATCAGGATATTCCTAAGACTTCAATAATAACCTCAGCTTTATTTATAGCCTCTTTAATTCACGTACCTTTAGGGCCGACTAGTGTACACTTGGTTTTGAATGGTTTAGCAGGCGTCTTTTTAGGCTGGAAGGTCTTTCCCGCTTTTTTGATAGCTTTTTTCTTACAGGCGGTACTTTTTCAACACGGCGGTTTAACTACCTTAGGAGTTAATGTAAGTATTGTGGCTGTACCAGCTTTAATCTGCTATTATTTATTTAGATCAGTTGTGGAAAGAAAGAGAGGCGGTTTAAAGGTATTATCAGTCAGTTCTTTTGTCTGTGGAGCTTTAGGAGTTTTATTAACAGTAATAATGTTAATGTTTGCTTTAGTCTTTACTCAGGACTCTTTTATGGAGATGGCTAATCTGATTTTATTATCTCATTTACCGGTAATGTTAATCGAGGGGGTTTTGACTGCGATCTGTGTAGTCTTTATTGTCAAAACTAAGCCGGAGGCTATGCAGGAAATAGAGTTAAGTTCACTTAATCTATAAGGGTTAAATAATAAAGGGGAGTTTTTAAAATGATGATTAATCAAGAATTTGCGGAGGGTTCTACTTGGGTGCATAAGTTAGATCCTAGGTTAAAAATATTGATGGTAGTAATGTTAGCTATAATAGTAGCGGTAGGAGAAAGCATGCCTATGTTGATTCAGGCGGTACTACTGGCTAGTTTTTTTATAGTGGCGGCTAAGTTGAGCTGGAAAAAGGTTTTAAAACGCTTACTGGTAATTAACTTTTTCATCTTCGGAATCTGGATTTTTATCCCCTTTACCTATCCCGGTACAGCTCTGTTTTACTTAGGGCCCTTAACTGCTTCCTATGAGGGAGTTATTTATGCTTTGCGAATTACTTTAAGATCTAATGCGATTATGTTAGCCATGATTGCTTTACTTTCTACTTCTGAGATGACCTCTTTATTGCAGGCTATGAAGCAGCTATATATTCCAGAAAAGCTAATTTATCTCTTTTTCTTTGTCTATCGTTATATACACGTAATTGCTGATGAGTTTAGCACTTTACATAATTCTGTGCTTAATAGAGGTTTTAAACCGCGGACTAATTTGCATTCTTATCGTACCTATGCTTATCTGGTGGGAATGCTGTTGATTAAGAGTTACGATCGTTCCAATAGAGTTTATCAGGCTATGTTAGCTCGAGGCTTTAAAGGTAAGCTTTATATTAGAGATAACTTCAGTATTTCGGTGAGTGATTTATTAGTGTTTTCGGCTACTGTGGTCTTAATTAGCTGGTTTATTATGATAGAAGTAGGTTTGATAATAATTTAAAAATAGGGAGGACTATACTAATGTCAAAAAATAAACTTTTAAGAATATCTGTATTGTGTTTAGTATTACTTTTAGCTGTAACAGTAGGTGTACAGGCTCACCGGATGATCGTTGAGGAGCCGGAGGATGGTCAGGTTAAGGCTAGATTTGATGATGGTAGTGTGGCTGTAGGGGCTGATGTTTCGTTATATGATATTCAAGATGAATTAATCCTGGAGGGAGAAACTAATGAGGATGGTATTTTTGAGTTCGAGGCTGAACTGGAGCCGCATAGAGTAGTCGCTCAAGATGATGCAGGCCATCGAGCTGTCTGGGAGAGCGGTGCAGAGCCGTCAGCTTTAGATGCGCTGCCTATGTGGGTTAGAGCGGCGTTAGGAATAGGAATCTTGATTATTCTGGGAGCTTTAACTACTTTTTTCAAGAGTGGGAGTAACTGATGTAGCTAACATTTTTGTGGCTGGGCCACAATAGTAAAATATTTTTTGAAGGCCAATCCTGGCTAAGTGCTAGGGTTGGTTTTTTTAGGGGTTGCTCCTGTTATAGAAAAAATAAAAAAAGTTTATTTTTAAGCAGGACTTTGCTAATAAATGAAGAATAATATGTTATAGAGTGGTGTTATTTATTTTTTTATTGTGCTATTAAATGAATGGTGAGGTGAAAGAATGCATATTTCAGAGGGGGTTTTGACAGCTCCAATCTTAGTTACTGGTGCTGTTACAGCAGTGTCAGGAGTAGCGGTGGGCTTAAAGAGTATGAAAGACTGCCAGATTCCTAAAGTAGCTATTGTAACAGCAGCTTTATTTGTGGCCGCTTTGATTCACGTACCCTTAGGGCCAACTAGTGTACATCTAGTTTTAAATGGAATTGCTGGAATCATTTTAGGTTGGCAGGTTTTTCCAGCCTTTTTAGTTGCTTTAGTATTACAGTTACTGCTATTTCAGTTTGGGGGACTTACAGTCCTGGGGGTTAATGTGGTATTGATGGCTACTCCAGCTATTATCTGTTACTACTTATTTAAGTCTGTTTTTAATTTAAGTCGCCAGCAGGATAGTACTTATTTATTAGGAGGGGCAGCCTTTATCTGTGGTGGACTAGCTATAGTTATCTCTACCTTGATAATGGCGGGAGTATTGATGCTGGCTGAGGACTCATTTTTACAACTAGCTAGAGTGATTATTGTTTCCCACTTGCCGGTACTAGTTATCGAAGCAGTTTTGAGTATGCTGGTGGTTGTTTTTCTACTGCGAGTAAAGCCTCAGCTGCTGGAGGAGTTTTAGGTTATTTTTTTAGCTATTAAGTAACACCTATTTTGTGGTGGTGTTATATAGTAATATTAAATTAGGAGGAATTACAATTATGGCCAGTAAGTCTAAGAAGTTGTTAATGATGTTGGTAGTGACAATGTTGGTGTTGGGTTTTAGTAGTCAGTTATTGGCTCACGAAATGGTACTGGACTTTCCGCAACAGGTCGAGAGTGGTGAAGAAGTAGAGATTGAATTTTTCTTTGGTCATCATCCCGATGCTCCTGACTATGAACATAGTTTTTTTGCTACTTTGGAGGAAAAGGCTGAACTGATGGTAGTTGATGAAGCAGGAAATGTAACTGAGTTAGATTTTGAGCTTGAGGCGGCTGCTAATAGATATGTAGCTACCTTTACTCCAGAGGAAGAAGGAGTATACTGGGTAGTTGCTGAAGGGCCCAGAGGAGTAGTTGATAGAAGTGACCGCGATCCTTCCGGAGGAATGCAGTTGCGTTACTATGATGCTAAGGCTCCTTTAATTGTAGGAGGGGATAATGAAATTGAGATTCCCGAGACTCCTTTAGGAGCAGAGTTTATTAGTGAAGGCAGCATTAGTATTACTGAAGGAAGTGAGGCTAGCCTTAGACTAAGTTATCAGGGAGAAGCAGTTAGTGAGGAAGAAGTAACTGTGGTAGCCCCAAACGATCAGGTGACAGAGTTAACTACTGATGCTGAAGGCAGGTTAGAGGTTGAGCTGGATCAAGTAGGAAGATGGTTTATTCATATCGGTAGCTTAATGGATCTGGATAGTTCAGGAGAAGATTTTGCTGAAGAAGAGCTTACGGAAATAATAGAATACGACAGAGCAAGGTATAATACGACTTTGTACTTAGAGGTTGAAGAAAAACCTGGCTTTTTTCAAAGGTTATTTAGATAGATCTTAAGCCCTCAATCTGGGAAATGGTTGAGGGCTTTTGCTTATTTAAGAAAAAATTAAAAAAATTTATTTTTAAGCAGGACTTTGCTAATGAATGAAGAATATATTTATATATAGCGTGTTATTTTTATAATAAATGTGTTACTAAATAAAGTTAGAGGAGGTGATAAAGAGTTTTATGTACCTGTAGTCTATCTATAATTGATGGATATTTTAACTTAAGCTTAGCAGCTAATATACTAATATAACTGTTTTATTAAGGTTCTACTTTCAAATCTGGCTTTGAAAGTAGGGCCCTTTTTTTATTTAGGTAATTTTTTTAAAAAAATCTAGTTTAAAAGAAGGAGTTTGGATAAATATATAGAATATCTTATATAGAGTAATTTTGAGAGACACTTTAAAATTTAATATCGCTCGGTAATTAGGTGCTCTTAGTTACGACTAAGAGAGAATAGGGAATCAGGTGTAAATCCTGAACGGGCTCGCCACTGTAACTGGTAAACAGCAGTTGATAATTAATTGCTAATCGGACTTAATGAAGCCACTTGAATACTTGAGGTATTCAGGGAAGGTAAAGTCTTTAAACCAGAAGTCAGGAGACCTGCCTAGTTACTGAACCTATTAATACTTCGGTAGCAAGTAATATAGGTAATTGGTTGTACTGACTAATTATCCTCAATCTTATTTACCGGATTGAGGGTTTTTGAGTTACTGTACTTAAACTATGGCTAATTATCTCTGCTTTTGTTATCGAAAGCAGAGATTTTTTAATTGTGTTAGTTCTGTCTACCTCTCCTAAGAAGTTAGGATAGTTGGATTAGGGCCGGGACTGCCACCCGGCTCCTCCCCCTTTCTTATGGAGAGTTAGCTTTAAATAAAATTTATAATCCTGTTAGTCCCAGGATTCTAATTCCCAATTCTTAATTTTAAAATTAAGAATTGGGGAACCCTTTTTTTACTTTGAATTAATTTTTAAATGTAACATTAATATTATTTTTTTGTTTACTATGTGTTATTTTTTAGAGTTTGATAATATAAGCTTTAAAACTTGCTAATCTTTAGGCAAGTTTTAGATAAAATAAATAATAGAACAGGAGGAATTAAAATTATGAATAGCAAGTCTAAGAAGTTGTTAATCATAGCTTTAGTGGCAATGTTGGTAGTAGCTTTTAGTAGTCAGTTATTAGCGCATGAAATTATTTTGGACTTTCCCCAGCAGGTAGAGAGTGGAGAAGAGGTAGAGATTGAGTTTACCTTTGGTCATTTCCCGGATTACTTTGATTATGAGCATGGCTTTTTTGATACTATGGAAGATGGTGAGCTAATGGTAGTCAGTGAAGATGGTGAGGTAACTGAGCTTGATTTTACTAAAGGGACTGATACATATACAGCTACCTTTACTCCGGCTGAAGAAGGGGTATACTGGATAGCCTTTAATGGTTCTAGAGGAGTACTTGATCGAACTGATGGCGGGGGTGGAATGCAGTTGCGCTACTATGATGCTAAGGCTCCTTTAATTGTAGGTGATGCTAGTGAAGTTACTATTGCGGAGACTCCTTTGGAGGTAGAATTAGTTAAAGAGGATAGTACTACTCTTTATGAAGGTGATCAGATTGCTTTGCAGCTAAGTTACTTAGGTGAAAAGGTTAGTGAGCAGGATGTGACTGTAGTTACTCCTAGTGAGCAGGTAAGAGAGTTGACTACCGATGCTCAGGGTAAGATAGAGGTTGATTTTGATGAAGAAGGAAGATGGTTTATACATATGAGTAATTTAACTGATGAGGATAGATCCGGAGAGGACTATGCTGAAAACTCTGAGGAAATAATTGAGTATGATAGAGTTAGGTATAACTTTGCTCTATATTTAGATGTAGAAGAAGAACCGGGTTTCTTTCAGAGATTATTTAATTAAATAGTAGCTTATTAAAAGGAGTTCCAGATTGCTGGAACTCCTTTTAAGTGTTTAAGGGGTATTTATTTGATAAAGATCACTGCGACGATGCTTTAGTAAGGGGAGCTGGCGACGAATATCTTTTACTTTTGTTAGGTCTATTTCACAGATTAGTAGCTCTTCTTCACTACCTGCTTCGGCTAGGATACGGGCCCAGGGATCTACTACCATAGAGTGTCCATAGACTTCGTAGTCTGCACCTTCATTTCTAGCTGGGGAGGCGCCGACAGTAAAGACCTGATTATCTACGGCTCTACTTTGCAGTAGTAGTTGCCAGTGGGCGGGCCCGGTGGTGGTATTAAAGGCTGCCGGAAGAATAATTACTTCTGCTCCCTGATCTACCATTAGGCGCATAAACTCCGGAAAACGGATATCGTAACAGATAGCTAAACCTAGCTGCAAATCTTCAGTTTTCACTACCGTAACTTGATCTCCAGCAGCAAACTTTGCTGATTCTAAATGGGTGGGCCCATCCTCTAAGTCTACATCAAAGAGATGGACTTTACGGTGTCTGCCTAGCTCTTCACCATTCGGAGCGAAAACTAGGCTAGTATTATAACATTTTTCCCCTACTTCTGTGCTAACAGCTTCAGGAATAGAGCCACCAATTAAATAAATACTATGTTCTTTAGCTTGTTGAGCCAGGAATTGATAGGTTTTCCCGCCTGGTATATTTTCAGCATAGCTATTTAGATAGTCTGTAGAGTAGGGACAGTTAAACATCTCTGGTAAGATTATGTATTTAGCTCTGGCCTGGGCTGCTTTAGTTATCATCTCTTCAGCTTTAGCTAGATTCTCATCCTTCGTTGATACTACCTTTAACTGACAAATAGCTAACTTGATCTTTGTAGGCATATTTAAAACTCACTCCCTATGATAGTTTTAAGCCATTATATCGTAGTGCTGCTTTGAAAGTCAAAAAATTGCTTAAAATGATCATTATTTAAATTTTATAGAAATAATTATTAATTTAATTACGTAGTATTATACTAATAATAGGAGATTAATCGGGCCCTAGTTATTTAAAAAAGATGAGCTTAAGATTTAAATTAGCTATTTTCGGGGGGGAGAAGCATGTATAAAAAGAAATTAGAGAATTTAGAAGCAGGTAAAGTATTAGCCAAGCCAGTTGCTTCAACGGAAGGAGTTGTCTTCTTAAATAAAGGAGTAGCTTTAAAAGAGAATTACATAAATAAATTAAAAGAAAAAAATGTTCCTGCAGTTTTTATTAAGGATAGAGAAATTCCTGCGGTAGATGAACCAACAGTTATTTCTCAAAAGACTAGAAAAAAGACTGTATTAGCTGTTAAGAACTGTATGCAAGCAGTTAGGAACCATAATAAGTTAGATATTAAAGATGTTAGTAATGCTGCAAATTCATTAATTGATGAGTTACAACAAAATAAGGATGCTTTAGTTCATTTAAATGATATCAGAGCTTATAATGAATATACTTTTGGTCATTCAATTGATGTAGCTATTTTATCTTTAATGACAGCTATGAAGTTAAATTATAACCAATTAGAACTAAAGAAACTGGCTATAGGCACTTTGCTTCATGATATAGGCAAGACTAAAATTGATGAAGATATTTTAATGAAGCCAGGCCAATTAACTGGACAGGAGTTTGCAGAAGTAAAAAAACATGCTAATATTGGCTATAATATCTTAAGAAATAATGAGGAAGTAAGTATTATCAGTGCTCATGTAGCTTATCAGCATCATGAAAGATATAATGGTAGTGGTTATCCTAGAGGTTTAAAAGAAGAGCAAATATTAGAAATTGCTCAAATAGCTGCCGTGGCTGATGCTTATGATGCAATTACTACCGATAGAGTCTATAAAGAAGCTTTACCTCCTTATAAAGCTATTCAAATTATTAAAGAAGAAAGGGATAAAGGTAAATGGAACTCCAGGGTAGTTAAACAGTTTTTAAAAAACATTCCTGCTTATCCGGTAGGAAGTATAGTTAAGCTTAGTAACGGACAGATCGGAATAGTAATCAAATTAGATAAGTACAATAAATATGAGCCAGTAGTTAGATTAATTAAAGAAAAGAATGGTGAAAAGATAGATGCCTTAATTGAGATAAATTTAAGTAAGAGAAAGGACTTGGAGATTGCAAGTGTTATTAAAGCTAATTAGATAGCTGGAAAAGCATTTAAAGTTTAATAAAGTTAGAAATTAGGAGATCCTGCTGAGGGGTCTTCTTTTTAATTTTGATAATTACAGTAAACTTGGTAAAAAAGTGTATAATTTTTAAATTAAAACAGGAAATTAATCCTTTAATAGAGAAAAATTATAATAGAATATATTAGATATAGAAAGGGAAATTAAAGAAAGAAGAAGTTATAGAAGTATTAGGAAAAGAGAGAAATGCTAAATGGAAAAGATTGAAATAAAAAAATAATTAAAGGATAATACTTATTTTTATAGAAATAAATAAATGTGAGTCAATTTTTAAGGAAAGGGAGGTGAAAATTATGGAATGCAAAAGCTGTAAAATGGAAGTTCAAGCTAGTAGTGCTGTTTGCCCTTCGTGTGAAGTTTTATTAAATGCTCCTGAAATAGGTACTTTAGCTTCACCTGTAAGAAGATTAATTGCTTATTTTATTGATTATGGACTTGGTCTGTTTCTTGCTTTTATATCTTTTGGAGCAGCAGGAGCAGGAGAAGAAGGAGCTGCAATAATAGGAGTTTTACTTTTAGGGTTTTTTATTATACAGTTAGTTATGTTAGCTAAAAGCACATCTCTCGGAAAGATGATCTTAGGCATGAAAGTTTATAAAAAAACGGGAGAAGCAGTTGGCTTTGGAAGGATGTTTCTTAGAGAAGCTATTGGTAAAATTATTAGCGGCATGATCTTTAGTTTAGGCTATATTTGGATATTAATTGATGATGAAAATCAAGCTTGGCACGATAAATTAATTAGCAGTATAGTTGTGCAAAAGAATTAAGAAAAAGTTATATAGCTATGATTGAATAAATTTTAATACCTTCCATTATTTCTTATAAAGAGACTACCTGATAAAATCAGGTAGTCTCTTTATCTTGTGTGTTCCGTAAATTACACTGATAATAGGTGAAAGTCCTATCTGTACTACTAGCATGGTAGATAAGGTTGAGATATTGTGGCACTCACAAACGAAAGAGTGAGCAAACCGAGAAAACAAACATCAGCCTAAGTCTAAACGGAAAGGGTACATGAATCAACAGTGATAGGGTGTCTATCGTGAGGTAGAATCTAAAGAATCTGAGACGTGCTGTCAGTCCGAAACAAAAGTGAACCAGAGGTGGCATTTAATTGTGATGATCCGCCACTAAAACGGAGAAATCTATAGCTGGCTTAAACTCCGTGAGTTTATGTCAGACAGTTAGATGTGATTAGGGTTGGAATGGCAGAAAAGTGGTGTAATTACCGGAAGAGAACCTAGCGTGTTCTCTATCAAAACTGGTAGAGATAAATGTAGGTATAACCTAAGGAGGGAAAGCCGGAATGATGCTTGGCTAGGAGTCAGATGGTGTCATAGTAGTGATAATAGTTGGTCCGTAGAACCTAAAGTAATTTAGGTGAGGGTAAAACCAACCGGAGCGAAGGATACCTACATTGTCGAAATTGGAAGTGAAATAAGAGTGTTAATCTGTATTAGTAGTTTAGACATTGATTAGTTCAATGAGTCTGATAGATGGCGTAGAAAGGAAAAGATAACTGAAAACGAATACTACCACCTGAGTAGTGTTATACTGGAAGGTGCGATTGACGAAAGTCTAGAGACGTGGTCAGTAATAACATGAAAATAGGGACAGATTAGTGGACTATGAAGCTAAAGATTGGTAAATCGTGAAGATGACTTACTCCTTGTTAAGGGGCAACGACAATGGAAAGCTGTATACGGGAGAACCGTACGTGCAGTTTGATGAGAGGTCCCAGCCGTGAGGCTGGTCCTATTCTATTTAATGGATAGTTTATAGAGAATTTAAGTTTTAATCATGTATTATTGTATTAATCGACGTACGTCAGATAACATGGGCTTAGCGACATATGAGCCTTAGTAAGAAGGTAGAGATGACTTATATCAGAGTGTTTTGTTTTAACGAATGAGATTGGTTTCATCGGAAGTAAGCTCAGACGTCGCGAAGCCCAGGGACGTTACACAACATGCCTATGTGAAATATACTTATCAAAAGTCTTAATGTGCTCATTTATAATTTAATGAATATATTTATATTAAAATGATTATGTTTATGGTATAATAAATATAGTCATAAAAAAACAAATGAACATATTGATAGGGAAGGTGAGTATATTTATGAAGTCATTTAGAAATGAGAAATTAAAGAACGAAAAGATATCAATGAATATAGTAAAATTAGTGGGAAAAATAAATGAGTATAAAGGAAAACAAGATTTGTATATAGATCAATCTCCACAGATATTAGAAAAATTAAAAGAAGTGGCAGTTGTTCAAAGTACTAAAGCTTCTAATAGCATAGAAGGGATAGTTGTTACTGATAAAAGGTTAAAAGAGATAATGAAAGATGATACAAATCTTAAAGACCGTTCAGAAGGGGAAATTGCTGGATATAAAGATGTTTTAAATACAATACATACTTCTTATGATGCTATTCCTATAAATCCTAATATAATTTTGCAATTACATAGAGATTTATATAAGTTTGTCCCTTCAGAGGGAGGCAAATGGAAGGGTCAAGATAATATTATAGGTGAAATACTACCAGATGGCGAAAAGCTTGTAAGATTTAAGCCGTTGTCTGCATATGAAACTCCAAAAGCTATGGAGGAATTATGTGATTATTTAAACAGAGAAATGAGAGAAGAAAATATTGATCCCTTAATATTAATAGGAACTTTTATATTAGATTTTTTATGTATTCATCCTTTTAATGACGGGAATGGAAGAATGTCAAGATTATTGACATTACTATTATTATATAAATATGATTATAAAGTTGGAAGATATATTAGTTTAGAAAAAATTATTGAAGAAAGTAAATCTAGTTATTATAAAACATTAAATCAATCTTCTGCGGGTTGGCATGATGGTAATCATAATATATTTATTTGGTTAGATTACTTTTTGGGTACTTTATTAGCTGCTTACAAAGAATTTGAAGATAGAGTTGGGTTAGTAAAGAGTAAAAAAGGAAACAAAAGTTTTAGAGTAGAACAAGCTGTCAAAAATGTATTAGGAACTTTTACGAAAGAAGATATAAGAAATGCTTGTCCTGATGTTTCTGACTCAACAATTAATAGAGTGTTTAGGAAGCTAAAAAAAGAAGGAATTATAGAAGTATTAGGAAAAGGAAGAAATGCAAAATGGAAGAGATTAAAGTAAATTAGGAAGAAGACTAGTTATTTAGACCTAAAAACTCCCTCGATTTTGATTTTTAAACAGGGGGAGATGAATGGCAGAATAAAAGAAGGAAGGAGTACTAAATGAAAAAGGTTGAAATAAAAAACTTAATTAATCAATACGTAAAAGAGTACTCAGAGAGAAAGGAAATAGAAAGCAAGTGGAGAGAACCTATTGTAAAATTTGCCAATGCTAATGATGAAATGTTTATTAAGTTAAAAGAAATTGTAAGTCCAACCCATGCTTTACCTGAAGATTTTTTAGATGATGCTAAAACAGTAATTGTTTATTTCCTCCCGTTTGACGAATCAGTTGTGAATTCAAATTTAAAAGGAAAGTATAGTTCGGAAGAATGGGCCAAAGCTTATATAGAAACTAATCAGCTTATACTTAATTTAAACAATCATATTAAGAAGAAACTTAGTGACCTGGATTATAGGTCTACTATTATACCTGCAACGCATAATTTTGATGAAGGCAGCTTAATAAGTGATTGGTCGCATAGACATGTAGGCTATATTGCGGGTCTAGGTAAGTTTGCTTTGAATAATATGTTAATTACAGATAAAGGGTGTTGTGGTAGAATCGGAAGTATAGTAATTAATTTAAAAATAAAGCCGTCCCAAAGAGTTAATAATGAATACTGCCTTTATAAGAGTAAAGAAATCTGTAAAAAATGTGTCCAGAGGTGTGTTAATAATGCATTAAAAGTTGATTCCTTTGATAGTCATAAGTGTTATGAGATACTATTATACAATGATGAATTACATTCTGATCTGGAGTTAACGGATGCATGTGGTAAATGTTGTGTTAATTTGCCATGTTCATTTACTAATCCAGTAGATGAAAAAGTTAAATAAGGATAAAATTTTACCTATTTCGTAAAGATAATTGGGATTGAAGAAGAAACCTCTAGATATTTAAATATCTAGAGGTTTAATTAGGTGCTATTCTGTTTTAGGTAGTGCTTCTGGGCCAGGGATTGAACTGTTATCGCCAAAGAGTGACGAATCTCCTAAGCCAGTAATAATTGCAGCCGCTGTTATTTGTTGTCTTTTAATATTTCCTGACCATACTTATCTATAATTTTAGCTATCAGAAACCCTAACAGTAGATGCTCAGCTAAGTGATATAAATTAGTACCCGCATCATCAGGATCAATTCTACTAACTTTTGACCGAAGAATTACTCCAAAACTAAGCAACCACCATGCTGCTCCAACAGATAAACCTTTAAGCCCAGAGTATTCTGTGTCGGTAAAATAAAGCAAATATAATATAACGCTGCCCATCATACCAGCATTAGAATAGTCAGAAATTGCTCCGGTAACTAAGGCGGGAATAGTTTTAACATCTGCTTTTTTGAAATAAGCTGAAGCGGCAATATGCCACATATGATGTTTATTTATATCTAGAGAGTAAAATATATAGTCTAAAATATTTATTGGTATATTAGCACATGCACTAGCTAGCATTCCAAAAGAAAACTTATCTTTTATTTTAATCACTGTCTAATTTCCTCCTTGCTTGTAGTATGAGCTTGGCAAAATATTATTATTAGAGTTATAGAAAAGCAAAAAAAGTTAACCAGCACCTGCTTAGCTATCCTTTTTTTGGCGGAGGTTATCTAGGGGTAGCTTTTAAAAAGGTGCTGGTTAATCTATTAAAAGTAAAAAATCAATTCAATATAATCCCTCTTTTGATATTTTATTTACTATATAGTATGATTTATATAGCAAGGCTGTGCATTAAATCCTATTATTATAATTTAAAAGTGGAGGGATAAAAAAATGAGTATTAAAGAGGAGAGTTTAGCTAAGCAGAACTGGGCCGTAGTTGGAGCCACCGATAAGCAGAATAAGTTTGGCTATAAAATCGTTAACAGACTCAAGCAGCAGGGTTATTCTGTATTTCCGGTAAATCCCAACTTAGAAGAGGTAGCAGGCTTGGAATGCTACGCCCAACTTGCAGATATTCCAGCGGAGATAGAGGTAGTTGATCTGGTAGTTAATCCTCAGATTGGCCTTAAAGTAATGGAAGAGATTATAGAGTTGGCAATAGACTATCTGTGGTTGCAACCGGGAGCTAGAAGTGAAGAACTCAGAGAGCGAGCTAGCAAAGAGGGGATTAATTTAATTGAAGGCTGTATTTATGCTGTTTTAAGTTAATATTTTGGGGCTGTTTTTCAGAAAATAGAGGTAATTTCTTTTTTTTATAGAAGTTAAAAGATTAGATAGTAGAGAGAATCATGTCCTTAGTTTAAAAAATGTTTATAAACAGGAGGTATTTAGTATGTCAGAGCAAAAGTACAGATTAGTTACCCGAAGTGATTTTGATGGTTTAGTGTCGGCGGTTTTACTTAAAGAAATGGATTTAATTGACGATATTAATTTTGTACATCCTAAGGATGTACAGGACGGCAAAGAGGATATAACCGATAGAGATATTTTAACTAACCTGCCTTATGTAGAAGAAGCTTACTTGGTATTTGACCATCACTCTAGTGAATTATTAAGAGTGGGCAAGGAGAAGGAGAACCATATTATTGATCCTGAAGCCTCTTCAGCAGCTAGAGTTGTTTATAATTACTATGGAGGTCCAGAACAGTTTCCTAATGTTTCCGAGGAAATGATGACGGCAGTTGATAAGGCGGATGCAGCTCAGTTTACTAAGGAGGATGTGTTAAATCCTACTGGTTGGGAGCTTTTAAGCTTTATGATGGATGCTAGAACCGGCTTAGGAAGATTTAGGGATTTTAGAATTTCCAACTATGACTTAATGATGGATTTGATTGATTACTGTCAAGAGCTTAGCATTGAGGAAATACTGGAACTACCTGATGTTAAAGAAAGGGTAGACTTGTATTTTAATTATGAAGATCGTTTTAAGGAGCAGTTGAAAGAATGCTCTGAAGTCCATGACAATGTACTGGTATTGGACTTTAGAGAGGAGGAGACTATTTATCCTGGTAATCGTTTTATGAAGTATGTGCTTTATCCGGAGACCAATATTTCTATTCATACTATCTGGGGTTATCAGCAACAAAATACGGTTTTTGCAGTTGGTAAGTCTATCTTCAATAAAAGCAGTGAAGCTAACATAGGTGAGGTTATGTTGGAATACGGCGGGGGAGGTCACAAGGCTGCCGGAACCTGTCAGATAGATAATGAGCGGGCCGATGAGGTTTTAGAGGAGTTAATTGAACGGTTTAAGGATTAAAATTAGCTTTAAGCAAAAAGGATTAGCTGCCTTTGGGTAGCTGATCCTTTTTTATTTTTTGCTTGATAATATGTAGAAAATGGAGGAATAAAGATAATATTTGGAGAAAGTATGATATACATATGGGTTTTTGTTTATATGACTATTTATTTCAGTAGTCTGCGATAGAGGAGGTAGATAGATGAAGGGAAAGCTAGTTATATTGGTTTTAGTAGTACTGTTAGGACTATTGATTTTATTTTTAAGCGGGCCCAAAGTCCAAGTAGAAGAAGATATCGAAAAAGTGAGCTTGCCACCACGCACAGAGGACTTAACTGAGTATTTAGCCCAGTCTGAGGCAGAGTTTGCTGATTTGATTCCCGGAACTGAAAAGAAGATTATCTGGGCTGATGCTAATAAGGAAAAGACTCCCTTGTCTATTATTTATCTACATGGCTTTTCAGCTACTCGTCAGGAGACGGCTCCTTTAGCTGATCAGGTAGCTGAGGAGTTAGGAGCTAACCTTTTTTATACTCGTTTAACCGGTCACGGACGCAGTGGAGCAGCTATGGGAGAGGCTAAAGCGAATGACTGGTTAAATGATGCTTGGGAGGCTTTAGAGATCGGGCAGCAGATAGGTGAAGAAGTAGTGGTGATCGGTACTTCCACAGGCGGTACTTTGGCTACTTGGTTAGCACTACAGGAGCAGGTAGAGGGGATTTCAGCTTTGGTGTTGATTTCACCGAATTTTGGCCCGCGGGATTCTATGGCTGAACTTTTAACCTGGCCTTGGGCTGAACAGTTGCTGCCATTATTGTTGGGTGAGGAGTATAGTGCTGAGTCTTTGAATCCTGAACATGAACGCTATTGGACCAGAAACTATCCTACTACTGCTTTATTTCCCATGATGGCTTTGGTAGATTTGGTGCGTGAGTCTGATTTGGAAGCTGTTAAAGAGCCTACTTTGGTGCTTTATTCACCGCAAGATCAGGTAGTGGATGCTGCTAAGATTGAGGAGACTTTTCAAAGATGGGGTAGTGAAGAAAAGAAACTGCTTGCTATGGAAGAGATAGAGAATCCGAGAAAGCACGTGCTGGCTGGTGATATTTTGGAACCAAATAATACTTCTGTGGTCAAAGAGGAAATTCTGGAGTTTATTTTTTTCTTGACGGGGAATATTAACTAAATTAAAGTAAGGAGGAAGGAATTTGCCACATGATTTTAAACAAGCAGTAGAGTTTTCACATGAGTTATTGGCAGAACATATAACTTCCGGAGCTAAAGTAGTAGATGCTACGGCAGGTAATGGATACGATACAGAGTTTTTGGCTAAATTAGTTGGTGAGCAGGGCTCAGTTTGGGCCTTCGATGTTCAAAAAGAGGCTATTGAGAGAACTCAAGAGCGTTTGCAAAAGGCAGGTCTGGCCCAACGAGTGGAGTTGATTAAAGACGGCCACCAAAATTTAGCTGACTATATAAGTACGGATTTGGCTGGACTGATATTTAACTTAGGCTATCTACCTGGGGGAGATAAGGAGATTATTACTAAGTCTGAAAGCACCTTAAAAGCAGTTTCAGCAGGAGTTGACTTGCTGGCTGAAGGCGGCTTGTTGGTAGTGGTGGCTTATTTAGGCCATGCTGGGGGAAAAGAGGAGTATCAAGCTCTGTTGGATTACTTGCAGAGCTTGGATTTCCGCAGCTATAACGTATTAAATTATCGTTTTCTTAATCAGCAAAATGAGCCGCCGCAGGTATTAGCTGTTAAAAGGAGAAGTTAATATAGTGTAGTTTAGAAAGCATTTAAGGAGTGGTAATTTTGAGTAGATACTATACCTATAATCAGCATTTGCAGGATAAGTACGGAGCTAAAACCTATAAACTGCCTGTGAATCTGCTTCTCACCTGTCCTAATCGGGATGGAGTATTGAGTACTGGCGGCTGTGCTTACTGCGGTAGTAAAGGGGCTAGCTTTGAGGAGGCTTCAGTTACTTCAGTTAAAGAGCAGTTGTTGGAGATTAAGGAGCCTATTGCTAATAAGTATAAGGCGGAAAAGTTTATTGCCTACTTTCAAAATTTTACTAATACTTATTTACCCTTGGAGGAACTAAAGGATAATGTAGCTCAGGCTTTGGAAGTGGAAGGGATAGTGGAGCTAGCCTTTGCTACTCGTCCTGACTGTATCAATAAGGAGTATTTAGAGGCCATGTTAGCAGTAATAGAGCAGCAAGCTCCAGAAACTAATCTTACTTTGGAGTTGGGTTTACAGACGGCAAACTATCATATTTTAAAGAGCATCAATCGGGGCCATACTTTGGCAGAGTTTATCGATGCTGTACTGACTGCCCGAGAGTATGGAGTAGGCGTTGGGGTTCATTTAATTTTGAATCTGCCTGGTGATAGTCGAGAGGATGCTATTGAGAATGCCAAGCTTCTTTCGGCTTTGCAGGTGGATAATGTTAAGCTGCATGCCCTCTACATCAGGGAGGATACCCGTTTTGGCGAACTCTATCAGCAGGGAAAGCTGGACTTAATCTCTTTGGAGGAGTATATAGAACGAGTAATTCTTTTTTTAGAGCATTTAGATCCTCAAATAGCAGTACAGAGACTATTAGGTAAGGCGCCTCGAGAGGGTTCTTTGTTTGTAAACTGGGGTTATGATTACTGGACAGTACATAATAGGATTTTGGATGAACTGGAAAAGCGTAATATTGAACAGGGGCAGAAGTTTGATTATTTGCAAGGTAAGGCTTTAACTAAGTTTTCTTAAATAAACAAAATCTAGCTTAAATTGACGTTTATGAAAGGAATATTAACTTTGTTCTTGAATAGTAATGGTATGAATAGAGTAGTTGTTAAGGAGCGGGGGTAGGTTGATGGAAGTAAAGTATGCAGAAGTAGTGGTAGATTTAGCAGTTGAAAAGGTGGATCAGGCCTATACTTATAGAGTACCTACTCAGCTTAAAGAGCAGTTACAGATAGGCCATTTAGTTAAGGTTCCCTTTGGCAATCGCAACTTAAAGGGTTATGTAATATCTTTAAGTGAAGAGTTGGATTCTGAATTTGAGATCAAAGATATATTAGCTATAGAGGGCTCGCTGCCTTTATTTGATAGGGAGCTTTTGTCTTTGGCTAAGTGGATGGCCAAGTACTATCAGTCTTATTTGACTACTGCTTTAAAGTGCATTATTCCTTCGGGGCAGCGACGGCCAAAACAGAAAAGAGTAGTTAAGTTGAGTTACGAACTGCCTAAAATAAGGAAAAAGTTAACTGAATTAAGTAGTCGGGCTTATAAACAGCGGGAAGTATTGAACTATTTAATCGAAAACCATCAGCAGCAGTTAACTGTTAGTGAGCTGGCTGAGGCTGTTGATACTTATCCTGGCACTGTGTATAAACTACATGAGAAGGGATTAATAGAGTATGAGCAGTTGGTGGTAAGAAGAAATCCCTATGCTGAGGATATTAAGACTACAGAGCCTTTGCAGTTAACTGCTGAACAAGAGGAGGCTTTAGCTAAGCTGCGGCAGTTAAGGGCCCGGGATGAAACTGGGACTCTGTTGTTGAAGGGGGTTACTGGTAGTGGTAAGACTGAGGTTTATTTGCAGGCTATCAGGGAAACGCTGGCCCGGGGTGAAGAGGCTATAGTTTTGGTACCGGAGATCTCTTTAACTCCGCAGACTGTGAATAGATTTAAAAGCAGGTTCGGTCGACAGGTGGCTATTTATCATAGTCGTCTTTCGGCAGGAGAGCGTTTTGATGAATGGCTACGGATGAAGCAGGGTCAGGCCCAGGTGGTTGTGGGAGCTAGATCGGCTATTTTTGCTCCTTTTAGTAACTTGGGTTTGATAGTTATCGATGAAGAGCACGAAAGTTCTTATAAGCAAAGTGACCATCCGAAGTATCATGCGCGCCGAGTAGCTATTGAGAGGGCCCGCCTAGCTGGAGCCTTAACTCTATTAGGAACGGCTACTCCTGCTTTGGAGAGCTATTATCGGGCCCAACAGGGAGAGTATGAGTTAGTAGAGTTAAGCAGCCGCATAGCTGATCGTCCTTTGCCTCCAGTGGAGATAGTGGATCTGCGTCAGGAGTTAAAGCAGGGTAATAAAAGCATCTTTAGTAGTTCACTAGCTACAGCTATTGAAGATAGATTAGCTAAAGAGGAGCAGATTATTTTATTTTTGAATAGGCGAGGTTTTGCTAATTTTGTACTCTGTCGAGAGTGCGGTTATGTATTGAAGTGTGAGCACTGTGATGTATCTTTAACCTATCACGCGCAAGAAGAACTGCTACGCTGTCATTACTGTGATTATCAGTTAGCAGTGCCCAAGCTTTGTCCTTACTGTCAAAGCCGTTATATTAAACACTTTGGAGTGGGTACTCAGCAGGTAGAGGAAGCAGTGCACAGCAAATTTCCTACTGCTAGAACCTTAAGAATGGATCTGGATACTACTACTTATAAAGGGGCTCATCGTCAGCTTTTAAATAGATTCAAACGCGGAGAGGCTGATATCCTAATTGGCACGCAGATGATAGCTAAAGGGCACGACTTTCCGCAGATCACCTTAGTAGGAGTAATCACTGCCGATACTGCTTTGAACTTTCCCGACTTTCGAGCTGCTGAAACTACTTTTCAGTTATTAACTCAGGTAGCCGGAAGAACTGGAAGAGGAGATATTACTGGTCAAGTTATCATTCAGAGCTATACTCCGGAACATTATAGTATTCAGTTAGCTAAGGAGCATGACTATCGCCACTTTTATGAGCAGGAAATTAAGTATAGACGGGATTTAGCCTATCCTCCCTTTACCCGGCTGATTAACTTTATTATTAGAGGAGAGCAGGAGTCCTCTGTGGCTCAGGTAGCTAATCAGCTAGGGAGCATTATGGCTGGAGAGCTGTCTATAGCCGAGCAGGAAGAAGTAGATATTTTAGGCCCTAGTCCTGCTGCCTTGGCTAAGTTAAGGGGGGAGTATCGTTGGCAATTAATCTTAAAAGGTAAGAACTTGGCTTTAATGAGGGAATTAGGCCAGCGAAGTCTAGAAATATTGAATAATAGCATTAATTTAGGAAAGATAGTAATTAGTGTTGATATTGAACCGATAGGAATGTTATAATGGGTTAATAATATAATAAGTAATAACTAATGATTTTAGTCTTAGTTAAGGGGAGGATATGTAATGGCAGTTTTGCAGATTAGAGAAATAGGTGATCCAGTATTAAGAACTGAGACTCGAGCTGTAGAAGAAGTTAACGATAAGACGAGGCGTTTGCTTAAGGATATGGCTGAAACTATGTATGCCGCCGATGGAGTTGGTTTAGCTGCTCCTCAGGTAGGAGTTTCCAAAAGAATAATTGTAGTTGATATTGGAGAGGGACTACTTTCTTTAGTCAATCCGGAAATTATAGATACTTCGGGAGAGGTTTGTGGAGAAGAAGGATGTTTAAGTATTCCCGAACGAAATAAAAAGGTTAGTAGAGCTGAACAGATAGTAGTTGAGGCTTTAGATGAAGAAGGTAATCAGGTTAAAATAGAGGCTGAAGGACTGTTAGCTAGAGTTTTGCAGCACGAGATAGACCATTTAGATGGAATATTATTTATTGATAAAGCAGAGTAATTAAAGGAATAATGGAATAATAAGGAGGATTTATTTTATGGATGTAGTATTTATGGGAACTCCCGAGTTTTCTGTTCCTACTTTGGAGGGATTAATAGCCCAGGAGGGAATTAATGTGCTGGGAGTAGTTACTCAACCCGACCGACGGCGGGGTCGAGGACAGCAATTAAAGCCTTCGCCAGTAAAAGCTAAAGCTCAAGCAGCTGGATTGGAGATTATGCAGCCCAAAGATGTAAATAGTGCTGATAGTGTGGATAAGTTACGCAGCTTAGCGCCGCAGGCAATGGTGGTTGTAGCTTACGGACAGATCTTATCTAAAGAGCTCTTAGAACTGCCGCCTTTAGGCTGTATTAACGTACATGCTTCTCTGCTGCCTAAGTATAGAGGGCCCGCTCCTTTACATAGGGTAATTATTAATAGTGAAAAGCAGACAGGAGTTACTACTATCTATATGGATCAAGGACTTGATACCGGAGATATCATTTTACAGGAAGAGATAGAGATAGCTGCTGAGGATACAGTGGGGGTAGTTCACGATAGGCTAGCTAAGTTAGGAGCGGAGGTTTTATTGGAAACTTTGGAGCTAGTAGCTCGGGATGAGGCTGAGTCTGAACCTCAAGATGACCGCAAGGCTACCTATGCTCAGAAGATAACTAAAGAGGAATGTTTAATTGACTGGACTGCGGAAGCACAGCAGATCAAAGATTTAATTCGGGGCTTGAATCCTTGGCCGGGAGCTTACACTTATCATCAAGGCCAGCGTTTAAAGGTCTGGGAATCTAAGATCTATGATTCAAAGACAAAGCCTTCGGTAGTGCCAGGAACGGTGGTTAATATTGAAGTAGAGGCTGGATTTGTAGTACAAAGTGGTGAGGGACAGTTATTGATTACTAAGGTGCAGCCGGAAAATAAGCAGTCGATGTCGGCTAATGATTACTTAAGGGGCTATGATTTACAGACAGGGAGTATTTTAGCAACAGATAGAAAGTCTAGCGGAGAACAGAATGTTGACAACTAAAGAACAAAGTAATCAGGAATTATTTTTAAGTTTATTAGTTTTTAGCTTAGTGATAACGGTGTTAGTTACAGCTGTAGCCTGGTATTTTAACTTTGTGGGCTGGACTACAGTTACTCAGAATATTTTTTTAGCCCTGACTGCTATAATTACCTTGCTAACTTTAGTTATTCTGATAGGAGCATTAGGTGTTTTTTGGCCTGCCTTGCCTAGAAAGGTTTCCTTTTTAGCTGCTCCAACTAAGCTAGTAATTACTTATTTATTGCCCTTAACTGTGTTTTTAGGTAAGTTCTTTGGTTTTAATAAACTGGAGGTGCAAAACTCCTTTGTAGAAGTTAATAATCAGTTTGTGGAATCAGGTTACTTAGCTGTAAGATCTGATCAGGTATTACTTTTACTTCCCCATTGCATACAGGATCATGAATGTGAATATCGAATTACTAATGATTTAAATAACTGTCGGCGTTGTGGGAAATGTCAAGTAACTGAAATGTTGGAGTTTAGAGATAGCTATGGAATTAATGTGGCGGTAGCTACTGGGGGGACTTTAGCTCGGCGCTTAGTTAAGGAACTGCGACCTGAAGTTATTTTAGCAGTGGCTTGTGAACGAGATTTAACTAGCGGGATTCAGGATGTTTATCCCTTGCCGGTGATAGGTTTAATTAATATTCGACCTGAAGGGCCCTGTGTTAATACCTTGGTTGACTTGAATAGATTGAATATGGCTCTTAAAAATACTTTAGAGTTGACTAAGGTTGAATGAGGGAGGAGAAGATTATGTGTTTTTTAACGAATAATAAAGGTTATACTGGAATGCGATCTGTTAAAGGTATCTTATTAGAGGCTTCAGAGTTTAATTCGGTGGCTTTCGGGGTACAATTATCCTTATTATTTAAGTTGTGGACTGATTAATGATGTATATACTTTTATTAATACTGCTACTAGGATTTTTATTTCCACCTTTATTACTTCCTTTCTTTTCCCTAATTTTTTTAATAATTCTTTTTATTCCTTATAAGTATACTTTTGATTCTATAGTTACGCTTTTAGTTGCTCCTAAGCAGATTATTAAAATTGCTTTCAATCCTGATCTGCGTAGAAATCATGCTTTAGAACATGCTACTATTAATGTAATTGAGGAGTTATACGGCCCTCAACAGCTGGCTGGAATGGCTAAAGAGGATGGTTTTTATATTATGGGTCGGGTGAATCCGGTACTAGTTAAGGAGGCTGCTCAAGAAGGTTTAAGCAGACTACAGTCCGGGGAAAAAGATTTGGTTATTCACAATAGATGTGGAACTAGTTTGGCAGTAGCTAAGTTAGTTTCCTCGTTGACTTTTCTTTTTTTATTATTTCAAACAGGAAATTTTACCATTTTATATGTAGTGATAGCTATTCTAGCTTCTAATTTGCTAGGTCCGATTATCGGCAAACAGGTACAGTTTTTATTTACCACTTCGGTAGATGTAAAAGGGATGGTAATTAGCAATGTCTACTATGAAAAGGAAGCAGGTGGAGTTTTAGGCTGGGTGGCGGTTAGGCAGCCCCAAAAGCTGTTTATTAAAACTGATAAACTGAGAACTTATTGAGTGGAGGTTAGGCAAGAGTGGAAAAGACAGGACGACAGGTAGCTTTGGAAGTTATTTATCGAGTTAATGAGGAAGGTGCCTATTCTAACTTAGCTTTAAATCAGCTTTTTAATAAGTATAGTTTAGCTAAGCGAGAAAAACCTTTGGCTACAGAACTGGTTTACGGTAGTCTTCGTTGGCGAAATACTTTGGACTGGATTTTGAAGCAGTTTGCTGATCGCAAGTTAAAAAAGATGGATAAGTGGAGCAGAAATATCCTTCGTTTAGGAGTCTATCAGCTCTTATTTTTGGATGGAATTCCGGTATCAGCCGCCTGTAATGAGTCCGTAGAGCTGGCTAAGCAGTATCAGCATCAGGGGGCAGCCGGCTTTGTAAATGGAATTTTGAGAAATCTATTGCGAGAGCTGGAAAGTTTAGCTGAAGTGCAGTTTCCGAACTTAAAGGAAGATCCAGTTCAGCATATTCGTTATAGATACTCTTTTCCGCAGTGGTTAGTAGAGATCTGGGTTAAAAAGTATGGGGTAGAGGAGACTATAGAGCTTTGTCAAGCCTTTAATCAACGGCCTACAGTTACTATTCGTAGTAATTCTTTATGCTTAACGGCTGAACAGTTAAGGACAGAGCTGGAGGAAGCAGGTTTAGAGGTTGAACTTGCTAGTCACTTACCGCAGCTGCTTAAGTTAAAGCAAGCTGCTGATTTAACTGAGTTAGCGGCCTTTAAACAGGGTAAGTTTCAGATTCAGGGAGCAGCTTCGTTATTAACTACTTTGCTGTTAGCTCCTCAGCCTGGGCAGAGAGTATTAGATCTGTGTAGTGCTCCGGGTGGTAAGACTACTCACCTAGCTGAGTTAATGGAGAATCAAGGACAGATAGTAGCTAATGAGCTGCATGAGCATCGTTTGGAGTTAGTAAAAAGAAATTGTGCTCGCTTAAGAGTGGAGATAGTTGAGCCCTCTTTAGCTGATGGAAGAAATTTAGCTTTTGAGCAGTCTTTTGATAAAATATTAGTCGATGCTCCCTGTTCCGGTTTAGGAATGATTGCTAAAAAACCGGAGCTTAAGTGGCAGCAAAAACCCCAAGATGTTCAGGCCTTAAGTGAACTCCAACTGGAGCTGTTACTGAATGCTAGTCAGTACTTAAAGCCCGGGGGAGAGTTAATTTATAGTACCTGTACTATTACTGAAGAGGAAAACTGGGCCGTAGTGGAGCAGCTTTTGGCTCAACGGCCGGACTTGGAAATAGTGGATCTGAGTTCAGCAGCTGCTGAGTTTGGAATTCCCAATGAATCTTTACTTAGGGGAGCGCTTTCTTTGTTACCTAGTATGGAGCCGGGAGAGAATGAAGGTTACTTTATTGTCAAATTAAAACAGTCGGCTGAGCTTGACATTTAGAGCAGTTAGTATATGATATTTATAGAGGGGAATTATAAATACTTGAAAGGAAGATATAATGACGGAATTGATAGAGTTGACTTCTTTGGACTTTGCAGAACTGAATAATTTTTTTGTAGAATTAGGAGAGCCTGCTTATCGGGCCCAGCAACTTGCTCAGTGGATCTACAAGCAAGGAGCTAGTGATTTTGAAGATATGACTACCTTATCTAAAGAACTTCGCTCTAAGTTGAGCAAAAGAGCTTATATTAGTCAATTAGAGGAGTTAAAAGCAGCCGTAGCCGAAGACGGAACAGTGAAGTACCTCTTTGAATTAAGGGATGGTCAACGAATTGAAACGGTGCTAATGCGTTATGCTGACCATAGAAATACGGTCTGTATTTCTACTCAGGTGGGCTGCGCTATGGACTGTAGTTTTTGTGCTACTGGTCAACAGGGTTTAGAGCGTAATTTAAGTACCGGAGAGATAGTAGCTCAGGTTTTAGAGGTACAACGTTCCTTAAGTGAAGAAGAGTTTGGGGTGCCGCGAATAAGTAACGTAGTGCTAATGGGTATGGGAGAAGCTTTAGCTAACTATGATAATTCATTAAAAGCTATTCAGATTTTAAATGATCAACGAGGTTTAAATATAGCTATGCGGAAGATTACTCTTTCCACCTGTGGTTTGGTGCCTCAGATTAGGAAGCTGGCTGAGGAAGAGTTACAGTTGGTTTTGGCTATTTCACTACATGCAGCAGAAGATTCATTACGAAGTCAATTGATGCCTATTAACGACCGTTATCCTTTAGCGGAGCTGATGGCGGCCTGTAAGTATTATCAGCAATGTACTGGGCGACGTATTACTTTTGAGTATGCATTAATAGATGGAGTCAATAGTAGCCCTCAACAGGCGCAAAGCTTAGCTGAACTGCTCTCAGACTTATTATGTCATGTTAACTTAATTCCCGTTAATCCGGTAGCAGAATTGGAGTTAAGTAGACCCTCTCAAGAAAAGATTGAAGCCTTTCAAAGAGTATTAACTGCTGAGGGGATTGAGAATACACTGCGTTTAGAAAGAGGAGTAGAGATAGAAGCTGCCTGTGGGCAGTTAAAGTCTGAATATGAGGACTAATAAAATAATCTTATTTTATATATTTTAGAATTATTGAATAGTGTTTTAAAGTAAAGGTATGAGGTGATTATATATATGGAAGTGGGGCTGAATTCTGACCGAGGAAGAGTGAGAGAGGTTAATGAGGATAATTACTTATTTTTAGATGAAGATCAGTTTAAATTGCTTGCTGTGGCGGATGGTATGGGAGGCCATCAGGCCGGAGAGGTTGCTAGTACAATAGCTATTGAGACTTTGGCTGAATATGATTTTGAGTTAAAAAAGCCTCCCCAAGAACTTAGAAAGCTTATTAAAGATATTAATTATAAGATATATAGTGCTGCTCAGGAGAATGCTGAGTATAAAGGGATGGGGACTACTTTAACTATGGGACTTTGTTGGCAGGGGAAG
This sequence comes from Fuchsiella alkaliacetigena, assembly GCF_023227765.1. Taxonomy (GTDB): domain Bacteria; phylum Bacillota; class Halanaerobiia; order Halobacteroidales; family Acetohalobiaceae; genus Fuchsiella; species Fuchsiella alkaliacetigena. The sequence goes on along the minus strand of NZ_JALKBZ010000002.1, from coordinate 49,967 downwards.
CTCTATATAGGGCATGTAGGCGATAGTAGAGCCTATTTACTGCGTAATGGAGAGTTAAGACAGTTAACAGAAGACCATTCTTTGGTAAATCGTTTGTTGAAAGCCGGGGAGATAAGTGTAGCAGAGGCTAGAGATCATCCCCAAAACAATGTACTGTTAAGAGCTTTAGGTACTCAAGCAGAAGTAAAGGTTGATTTATTGGAAGTAGATTTGGAAAGTAATGATATTTTATTGCTGTGTAGCGATGGTTTGAGTGAAGCATTGAGTAGAGAACAGATTAAAGAGACTTTATTAAAGGAAGCAGATTTACAAGAGAAGGCTAATCAATTAGTGAAGTTAGCTAATCAGGTTGGTGGTTACGACAACATAACTGTTAGCATTTTGGCTGATTTGGACTGCTGAAGTTATGGATTAACAGGGTAGGTCAATTAAGAGCTGAGCCTAACTATTGAGGTGACTTTAATGATTGGTAATATCTTAAATAATCGATATCAGTTGAAAACTAAACTCGGTGAAGGTGGAATGGCTTTAGTTTTTGCAGCCCATGATAAGCTATTAAACCGAGAGGTAGCCGTTAAAGTGCTGCGTTCTCAGTATGCTAATGATAAAGTATTCGTGAAGCGATTTCGACGAGAGGCGCAGTCTGTAGCTACCTTTTCCCATCCTAATATTGTTAATATTTTTGATATTGGTAAGGATCAAGGGACTTATTATATTGTGATGGAGAAGGTGGAAGGAGAGACCCTTAAGCATAGGATAGCTGAGAATAGTTTAGAGATTTCTACAGCTTTAAGTATTGCTAAGCAGATAGCTCAGGCTTTGGTGGTTGCTCATAGAAACGATATCATTCACTGTGATATTAAGCCGGCTAATATTCTTTTAACTGCTGAGGGGGGGACGAAGTTAACGGATTTTGGGATTGCCAAAGCTCTTAACTCTAGTACCTTAACTCATACCGAAACGGTACTCGGTTCGGCTAACTATTTTGCTCCTGAACAGGCTAAAGGAGATATTGTTGATGCTCGGACTGATATCTATTCTTTAGGGATTGTGCTTTATGAGATGGTAACTGGAGAGATCCCTTTTGAGGGGGATACTCCTGTTTCAGTTGCTTTGAAGCATATTAAAGAATCGCCTCGCTCACCTAAAGAGATCAATTCTGAACTACCTGCTTCGATAGAGGATATTATTATGAAAGCAATTCGAAAGGATCGGGCTCAGCGTTATAGTAGTGTAAAAGAGATGCTGGCAGATATCGATAAAGCTTTGGAAGAACAGGAAGAGTTCTCAGCTTTAGCAGAGGAGGAGCCTGAAGAAGAGCTTGAACGGACTATAGTTGCTGATAAGAAGGAGTTTTCTGGACATCTGTTATCGGAGTTAGAGGCGGAAGAAGAGATAGAAGAGGAAGAGGCAGAAATAGAGGAAAATTCTCAATCTTCTCAAGCAGGAGAAGAGTTAAGCGAGGAAGATATTGAGGAGTTACTAGCTTCAGAAGAGGAAGCAAGTGACGATGGGCCCGGCTTTGTTAAACGAAATATACGCTGGTTAGCTATGGTGATGGTGTTATTGCTTTTAACTGGTGGTGGCTTTTTGGGTTATCGGCGTCTAATTGACTTTTTAGAGGTGCCAGTAGTAGAGGTGCCGGAGCTGATGGAAAAGGAGTTGGAAGCTGCTGAAAGGAAGTTGGAGTCTTTAAATTTGGGCTTTACAGTGCATAATGAAGCTTATCATCAGGAAATACCGGAAGGAAATATTATTTCTCAAGAACCTCAAGCAGGGAGAGAGGTTAGAGAGAATCGCGAGGTTAGTGTGGTAGTCAGTCAAGGTCCTAGGTTGACTAAAGCTCCGGATATAATTGGCAAGTCTATGCGTGAAGCTAGAATAATTTTAGATGAAGCAGAATTGAATATTGGGGAAACGGAAGCGGTGGCACACGAGCGGATTCCGGAAGGTGAGATTATCAGTCAAAGCCCTGAACCAGAAGCAGAAATAGCTATTGATTCTTCAATAGATTTGATTGTCAGCAAAGGAGAAGAGGTTGAGCCGGTAGATGTACCTTCGCTAATAGGCTTAAACGAGGAAGAAGCGAAACAGGTCTTGAGAGATTTGGACTTAGTAGTGGGAAGTGTTAGCTATGAGGATAGCTTGGATGTTCAGGAAGGTGAGGTGTTAGAACAGGAGCCTAGCTCTGGTACTGAAGTTTCAGTAGGTTCCGAGATTGACTTAGTAGTTAGTGATGGAGTTAGGAATGTTCATGATTCGGAAGTGCATGACTTTAGAGTTAGGGTTAGTGTTAATCCGGGCCCGGAGGAGCAGGAAGTAGAGATTATTGTAGAAGACGATAATGGACGTCGGGTTGTCTATAATGAAATCCATAATCCAGGTGATTTAATTAATGAGGAGTTGGTCAGTGTAGGCTCTACGGTAGTGCAGGTTTATATAAATGATAACTTAGTTAGAGAGCAAACATTTTAATGGGGGTTGATTAATGAAGCAGGGGAGAATAATTAAGGCTTATGCAGGTTATTACTATGTTTTAAATCCAATAGAGGGGGAGATCTATGAGTGCTCCCTGCGGGGTAGATTTAGACAGGAGGATTTGGACTTTTATGTGGGGGATCAGGTTAAGTTTTCTCCTCTTGCTGAGAACGAGGGAGTAATTGAGGAGTTACTGCCTCGTTCAGTGCAGTTAAATAGACCGGCTGTGGCTAATGTAGAGCAAGTAGTTGTAGTTTTTGCTAGTAAAGACCCTGAGTTTAACTATCAATTAGTGGATAGATTTCTTTTATTGGCGGCAGCTTATGAGTTGGAGATTCTCCTTTGTTTGAATAAGGTGGACTTAGTTAGCCCTGCAAAGGCTAAAAGCTTAATGGCTCCTTATGAAGATATAGGTTATGCAGTTCACTATACAGATGTTAAGTCAAAAGCAGGGATTGCTGACTTAAAAAAGGACTTAGCAGCGCAGATTTCAGTTTTGGCAGGGCCTTCAGGAGTAGGCAAATCCAGCTTGATTAATCTGTTAAACTCTGAAGCTCAGATGCTAACTCAGCAACTAAGCGAGAAAATCAAACGCGGTAAGAATACTACTAAGCATGTGGAGTTAATAGGTTTGGATAATAGAGGTTTAGTAGCCGACACACCGGGTTTTAGCAGTCTAGATATTAGCTTTATAGCTGCTCGAAGGCTAGCTTATTTGTTCCCGGAGTTGCGGGAGAGATTAGCTAATTGTAAGTTCAATAACTGTTTACATCGGCATGAACCGCAGTGTGCAGTAAAAGATGCAGTAGAACAAGGAGATATTTATACTCATCGTTATGATAATTACTTAAACTTTTTAGCTGAATTAGAGGAGGAATAACTATGATTAAAATTGCTCCCTCGATTTTATCCGGGGACTTTAGTAATTTAGGAGCAGAGATAGAGAAGGTCAGCAATGCTGAATACTTACATATTGACGTGATGGATGGTCATTTTGTGCCCAATATTACTATGGGCCCGCTAGTTGTGGAGGCCATAGCAGGTCGAACAGAGCATCTTTTAGATGTGCATTTAATGATTGAAAATCCTGAGCGGTATATTGAGCAGTTTGCTCAGGCAGGAGCAGACCTGATTACTGTTCATGCTGAAGCCTGTCCGCATTTACATCGGACTATTCAGCAGATTAAAGACTGTGGCTTAAAGGCAGGAGTAGCCCTTAATCCAGCTACTTCTTTAACTACCCTAGAGAATATACTGTCGGATTTGGATTTAGTTTTAATAATGACTGTTAATCCTGGCTTTGGGGGGCAGCAGTTTATTGAAGAAATGCTGCCTAAGATTGAGCAGTTACGTAATCAGCTGGAGACAGCAGGTTTAGAGGTTGATATTCAGGTTGATGGAGGGATTAAACCTCATAATGTAGCTCAAGTAGTAGCTGCGGGAGCTAACGTGATTGTAGCCGGTTCGGCTGTCTTTAAAGCAGCAGATCCAGGACAAGCTGTGCAGGAGTTAAGAGAAAACTGTAATTAAATTCTTTTTTAAAAAGGGTTTTGAGGCTTTATATAGAATATCTTATTAGTAGCTTAAAAAAGAATATTTTGCTTCGGGAACAGGTGAAATTCCTAACCGGCGGTGATGTCTGACCTGGACAGAGCCCGCGAGCCCTATTGGATAGTGGTTGATTTGGTGAAATTCCAAAGCCGACAGTAAAGTCTGGATGAGAGAAGTCTTTGTATAGGGTTGCTATACTTTTTTGTTTATAAGTCCCCGGAGTTTTTTCTGGGGGCTTTTTAGATTTTTAAGGTCTTTTTAGACACAGATTACACAGATGAACGCAGATAGACACAGATCAAAACCTTTAAAAACTTTTTTGACGCAGACTAAAATCTGACTAAGTTCTGACTAGACCTTAAAAGATAAGTTCAAGAACTTTGGAACCACGAATGAGCACGAATCAACACGAATAAAGACATTTTAAAAATTTTAAATAATTAAATTCTAGATTGTCAACTATTACTTAAGAATAAGCTTTATATTGTGTTTGCTCTAATAAGTTTTTTATTTTGATTTTGAACTTATTCGTGCTCATTCAAGTTGATTTGTGGTTTCAAAAAGGTTTTATGTTTTAGTCAGATTTTGTCCGAACTTAGTCTGCGTCTAATAGAACTTGAACTTTATCTTTTAATTTTTAATTGTCAATTGTACATTGTTAATTATTAGTTGCAACAATTTATCTATAATGCATCAATGAGGTGATTAAATGACAGATTCAGAGTATATGGAGTTAGCGTTGCAGTTAGCAGCTCGAGGCAGAGGTAGAACTAGCCCTAATCCTATGGTAGGGGCAGTGATAGTTAAAGATAATGAAATAATAGGACAAGGCTACCATCAGGCAGCAGGAGAGGCTCACGCTGAGGTGAATGCTTTGGCTGAAGCTGGAGCTGAGGCTCAAGGAGCTACAGTCTACGTTAATTTAGAACCTTGTAGTCATCAGGGCCGGACTCCACCCTGCACCGAAGCCTTAATTGAAGCTCAAGTAAGCAGGGTGGTAGTAGCTATGCAAGATCCCAATCCTCAAGTTGCTGGTCGAGGTTTAGATGCTTTACAAGCAGCAGGGATTGAAGTGGAATCAGGTCTCTTAGCTGAAGAGGCTAAACAGCTAAACGAAGCCTTTATTAAATATATTACTACTGGTTATCCTTTTGTAATCTCTAAGGGAGCTATGACCTTGGATGGTAAGATAGCTACTAGGACTGGAGACTCTAAGTGGATTAGCTGTGAACAGTCCCGTCAATATACTCATTATTTGCGTGATGAGGTGGATGCTATCTTAGTAGGGATTGGCACAGTATTAGCTGATGACCCTCGTTTGACTGCTAGACTACCTGATAGAGAGGGCAGAGATCCGCTGCGGATAGTTTTGGATAGTACTTTAAAGATTCCAGAGCAGTGCAACTTAGTTACTCAGGAATCTTCAGCTAAAACAGTGGTAGTTACTACTGCTGCTTCCAGCTTTCAAAAGCGGATGGCGCTCAAAGAGCAGGGAGTAGAAATCTGGCAGTTAGGTGACTGTCAAGGTGCTATTGATCTCGAAGCTCTGTTGGTGGAGTTAGGGAAACGAGAGATAATGCAACTGTTGATAGAAGGAGGAAGTGAGGTTAACTATTCCTTTTTAGCCGGGGGGCTGGTGGATAAACTAATGTACTTTATAGCTCCTAAGCTCATCGGTGGTCGCGAAGCAGTAAGTATAGTAGGCGGCAGAGGAATAGAGAAGATAGAACAGGGAATTAATATTGATAAGCTGCAGGTAGAACAGCTTGGGGAAGACCTATTGATTACGGGTTATCCTCAGTAGGAGGTGAAGTTTGGTGTTTACAGGTATTGTAGAAGAACTAGGTGAGGTAGCAGCTATTAACCGGGGTAATCAGTCTATAGAGCTAGTTATTCAAGCCAAGCAGGTTTTAGAGGATGTGCAGTTAGGAGATAGTATAGCTACTAACGGAGTCTGCTTGACGGTAACAGAGTTTAGCGATAGCCAGTTTAGTGTGGATGTAATGCCCGAAACTCTGCGTAACTCCAGTTTAAAGGAGTTAGAGGTAGGGACTCAGCTTAATTTAGAGCGGGCCCTCCGCCTTCAGGATAGATTAGGAGGACACTTAGTTTCTGGACATATAGATGGAGTGGGGAGAATTAAGCAGCGCCAGCGAGAAGATAATGCTATCTTAGTTACTATTTCTTTGCCGACGGAGTTATCTCGATATTTGATTCCCAAAGGTTCAATTGCTGTAGATGGAGTTAGTCTGACTGTGGCTAGGCTGGAGAATAATAGCTTTACTATTTCCTTAATCCCCCATACAGCTCAGGAGACTACTTTAGGCTTTAAGCAGGTAGGTGAACTGGTGAATTTAGAGGTGGACTTAATCGGTAAGTATGTAGAACGGATGTTAAAAACAGGAGTTGAGCCTGATTCAAAGGAAGCTAAAACAGGAATTGACTCTAGTTTATTAGCAGAGCAAGGATTTATCTAATCTATAATTTATTTAGGGAGTGACTGAAAATGGATTTTGAATTCGATGATATCGAAGCGGCAATTGAGGATATTAAAGCAGGAAAAATGGTAATTGTAGTTGATGATGAGGACCGAGAAAATGAAGGCGATTTAGTGATGGCTGCCTCAAAAACAACTCCTGAGGATATTAACTTTATGGTCACCCATGCTCGTGGTTTGGTCTGTATGCCTATTATTGGTGAGCGTTTGGAGGAGTTGGAGTTCCCGCAGATGGTAAGCAGAAACTCCGATCCGCACGGTACAGCATTTACCGTTTCAGTAGATCATAAGGATACTGAGACCGGAATTTCAGCCTATGAAAGATGTAAGACAGTACGGGAAATTATTAATGAAGAAGCTGAACCGGATGACTTTAATCGCCCCGGTCATATCTTTCCTTTACGAGCCAAAGAGGGAGGAGTTTTAAGGAGAGCCGGGCATACCGAAGCAGCAGTCGACTTAGCTAAACTGGCCGGACTTTATCCAGCCGGAGTAATCTGTGAAATCATGAAAGACGATGGTAAAATGGCCCGGGTACCGGAATTAATAGACTTTGCTGAAGAGCACCAAATGAAGATTATCACCATTGCTGATTTGATTAAGTATAGAATTAAGCGAGATCAGTTGGTAGAAAAAATAGCCGAGGTAGAGTTACCTACTGAATATGGTGACTTCAGAGCCTATGCCTATGAAACGGTTATCAGTGAAGAATGCCATTTAGCTTTAGTTAAAGGAGATGTGGAAGGAGCAGCAGAAGTATTAGTTCGTGTCCACTCTGAATGCTTAACCGGCGATGCTTTAGCTTCTTTGCGTTGTGACTGTGGTGATCAGTTAGGTCAGGCTCTAACTAAGATTGAAGAGGAAGGACAGGGAGTACTGCTTTATATGCGTCAAGAAGGTCGGGGTATTGGTTTAGCTAATAAGCTGCGAGCCTATGAGTTACAGGATGAAGGTAAGGATACTGTAGAGGCTAATGAGCTATTAGGCTTTGAAGCTGACCTTAGAGACTACGGGATTGGCGCTCAGATTTTAGCCGATCTAGAATTAAATAGTATTAGGTTGATGACTAATAATCCTCGCAAGATTATCGGTTTAGAAGGCTATGGACTAGAGATTACGGCTAGAGTGCCGTTGGAAGTGGATGCTAACTGTAATAATCTGAACTATTTACAGACTAAAAAGGAAAAGCTAGGTCATATACTAGCTACGGGAAGGGAGTAGAATAATGAATAAAGTATTTGAAGGGAAATTAGTTGGGCAAGGACTGAAGTTTGGAGTAGTAGTGGGTAGATTTAATGAGTTTATTTCTGATAAGCTTTTATCGGGAGCGCTGGATGCTTTAAAGCGACACGATGTAGCTGAAGAAGATGTAGAAGTTGCCTGGGTGCCAGGTGCTTTTGAGATTCCTTTAGTTGCTAAAAAGATGGCTAAAAGCGGTAACTATGATGCAGTGATCTGTTTAGGAGCCGTAATTCGGGGAGCTACACCGCATTTTGATTATGTTTGTAGTGAGGTTTCTAAGGGAGTTAGTAAGGTTAGTTTGGCCCAAGAGATACCGGTGATGTTTGGAGTCATTACTACCGATACCTTAGAGCAGGCTATTGAGCGAGCCGGTACTAAAGCTGGCAATAAAGGCTGGGAAGCTGCTGTTGGGGCTTTGGAGATGGCTAATTTGATGAACTCGATTGAAGGTTAATTTTTAATTGAACGGCTAGTGGTATTGCTAGTCGTTTAATTATTTTATTCAAATGATAGAGGACAGAGGATAGAGGATAGAGGATAGATAAAGTTCAAAAGATTAAAAGCTATTGGACACAGCGCCCTGAAGGAAGCGTTCTTTGCTGACTGAGGAAGTACTCTTGGGGTGACTAAGTTCTGACTAGACCTTAAAACATAAAATCAAAAAAATAAAATCATATTAAGATTAAGCTTGAACTAAAGCTTTAGGTTTTATTCGTGTTGATTGGTGCTCATTCGTGGTTTCAAAAGTTTTAATGCTTTTTTAAGGTTTTATGTTTTAGTCAGATTTTTGTCAGAACTTAGTCTGTGTCAAATAGAACTTGAACTTTATTTCTTGATCTTAATTTATCACCATTGGCACTAGCTTTGCGTCGCCTCTATCATTTATCATTTGTCCTTTGAATGAAACAATTAGTTCATATCTAGTCCAAATTAGGAATATAATTTAAATGACTTTGTAAATTGAGGAGGGCCTTTCAATGTCTAGCTCTGAGATAAGCTCTCAAAGATTAACAGAGGGCGATGTGGTAGTGAAAACTTCCGAAAGCAAAGAGCTTTACTTTCAAGTAGTAAAGATAAGCGGTGATTTTATTAAGATTAGGGCCCTATCTTTACCTGTTTATACCTATGTAGCTCCGGAGGAGCTGGTTAAAGTTACTAGTTCAGACTGGAAAAAATAAAAAGACCTAGAAGTAGTTAACTACCTCTAGGTCTAAAAACTGTGCTTAGGCTTAGTAAGCTCTAGTTACTTTACCTGCTTTGATACATTTAGTACAGACATTAATTCTCTTTTTGGTACCGTCTATCATAGCTTTAACCTTTTGCAAGTTAGGTTTTTGGACTCGCTTAGCTCGTTGAGTTACGTTGCGACCTACTCCGCCTTCTTTTTTAGCTTTACCTCGACGAGTTACTCTATTAGCTTTATTGGCACCTTTGCCACAGATTTCACAGTACTTAGCCATTCTCGAAACCTCCTTCGATTATATAAATTATTAGTTGTCTATTAAGCTCACTTAACTATTTTAACATAAACTAGGGGTAAATGGCAAGCTTAAGTCGGCTATTTATTATCTAGAGAAGGATTTTTGAGTAATTTGTTGAATAACTATTTTAAGTAGGAGTAGGTTTGCAGAACTAAGGGTATAATTGAAAATAGAGCTTTATTCAAAGAAAAGAACTGGGGGGAGTTTAAAATGGAACAGCAGTTGCAGAATGAGTTAGGAAACATAGTGATTGCTAAAGATGTGATCTCTAAAATAGCTGGCTTAGCAGCAATGGAGTGTTATGGTTTAGTAGGGATGTCTTCTCAAAAGATGCAGGATGGTTTGGCGGGACTCCTAGGTAAGGAGAAGCTGAATCGAGGAGTAGAAATTAATATTAATGAAGACCAAGTGCTTATAGACCTCTATATTGTAGTAGAGTATGGGGTTAATATTTCCGAAGTAGCTAATAATGTTATTGATAAAGTACAGTATACTTTAGAGGAATATACAGGTACCGAAGTAAGTAAGATTAATATTCACGTACAGGGAGTGAGGGTGGATGAAACCGGTTGATATAGAAGGAGATCCAAAAATTGATTCACATTTAGTTGAACTAGAGGCTAAAGATTTTCAGAAGGCCTTAATTTTTACAGTAGATTACTTTACTGAATTTAAAGAAGAGATCAATGAATTAAATGTCTTTCCGGTTCCCGATGGAGATACGGGGACTAATATGTATTTAACGCTATCTAAGGCAGTGGATAATATCAGGGATTTGGAAACTGATTCTGTAGCTGAGGTACTGGATGAGTTGGCGGCAGGTGCCTTGTTAGGTGGTAGAGGTAATTCAGGGGTTATCTTTTCACAGCTGTTACGCGGTATGGCTGAAGCTATTACTGATCAACAAAAAGTAGGAGCAGAGGAGTTAGCTGAAGGACTGGAAAGAGCCGCCCAAAAGGCTTATCAAGGAGTAATGAAGCCGGTAGAAGGGACAATTTTAACTGTAGCTCGTGAGGTAGCCCAGCGGGCCCAAAAAGTAGTGCAGCAAGAAAAAGAGATTGGAGTCTTTTTAAAGGCTATAGTTGAACAGGCTGAGCAGAGTGTAGCCCAAACTCCTCAGCAGTTATCTGCTTTGGCTGAAGCGGGAGTAGTGGATGCTGGAGCGAAAGGCTATGCTGTCTTTTGGGAAGGGATTTATAACTACTATCTGTTAAAGAATGAAGAGGTAGAGCCTTATGTTGCTTCAGAATCTCCAAAAACTGATCCGGAAAAGAAAGTGACTGTGGATAGTTCAGTTGAAAGTGAATATCATTACTGTACTGAATTTGTATTAAGGGGAGCAGAGGTTAACTGTAAAGAGGTAACAGAGCTTTTGCAAAGTCAAGGCGATTCTTTGCTGGTAGTAGAGGGGCAGGACTTTATTAAGGTACACCTCCATACTAATCAGCCGGGAGCAGTATTAAGCCAAGGTTTGGAATTAGGCATGTTATCTCAGATTAAGATCGATAATATGGTGGAGGAACAGCATCAAAATGAACTGGTAGAGGCTACTCAAGAGGTAGCTGTGACAGAGGAAGCAGAGATTGCGGTAGTGGCTGTAGCTAACGGGCCCGGTTTGGTCGATATACTCACTGATTTAGGAGTAGAGCAGGTGATAGCAGGAGGACAGTCTAATAATCCTAGCACTCAGGATTTTGTGGCGGCTATAGAGGAGTTGGAGGCTTCGGAAGTGGTGCTGTTGCCTAATAACTCTAATATAATTTCGGCTGCTGAACAAGCAGTGGAGATTTCAGAAAAAGAGGTAAAGCTGCTGCCTACTACTTCAATACCGCAGGGGATTGCAGCTATGTTAGGCTTTAATCCGCGAGGAGACTTAGTCCAGGTGGCAGAGCAGATGTTAGCTGAGAGTCAGGAGATTAAATCCGGGGCTGTTACCTATGCAGTTCGAGACTCTGTAGTTGAAGGTGAAGAGATTAGCCAAGATGATGTATTGGGACTAATTGAAGGAGAGATTGAGGTAGTTAACAACAGTTCAGAGCAGGTGTTAGTAGAGCTTTTAGAGAGCTTGCTGGAGCCGGAAGACTTTTTAATCACTGTTTATGTTGGGGAAGAGATTAGTGAAGAAGAAGCAGAGCAGTTAGAGGAGAGATTAGGAGAGAGTTTTGCTGAGCTGGAAGTGGAGCTTTATCGAGGTGGTCAGCCGTTATATTACTATTTAGTTTCAGTAGAATAGCTTTAACAGCTAATAAAATTTGGAAGTGAGGTAGAGCAGGTGAGCAAAGCAGTTAAGATTGTCAGCGATAGTACTTTGGATTTGCCAGAAGAGTTGGTACAACAGTTTGGAATTGAAATAGTGCCTTTAACAGTAAACTTTGCTAATGAGTTTTTTGAGGATAGGTTAGGTCTTTCTTCTCAGGAGTTTTTTCAACGCTTAGTAGCAGCTGATGAGTTACCTACTACTTCTCAGCCTTCGGTAGGAATGTTTAAGGAAAAATATTTGGAATTAGCTGCAGAAGCTGAAGTAATTATCTCTATTCACTTGGCCGATCAGTTGAGTGGTACCTATAAAGCGGCCTATGCTGCGGCCCAACAGGTCGAGCAGGAGACTGAAACGGGAATTGTGGTTATCGATTCATGCAGTGCTTCCTTAGGCTTGGGGATGTTGGTACTGCATGCTGCCCGGCTAGTAGAAAATGGAGTTGATTTAGTTGAACTTAAGGCCGAGCTGGAAAAACGAATTGCTTCGACTACCGTCTTCTTTACTGTAGATACTTTGGAGTATTTAGAAAAGGGAGGTCGGATCGGCAAGGCTAGTGCTTTTTTAGGTTCTTTACTCAATATTAAACCTATTCTTAAGTTGGACGAGCAGGGAGTGGTGGATTCTCACTCTAAAGTGCGAGGCCAGAAAAAGGCTTTAAAGAAGCTCAGGGTATTGACTAAGCAGGCCTTAGCTGAACGAGAGGTGGAAGCAGCTCCTAGCTTGGGTATAATTCACGGTAATAACTTAGCTGGAGCTGAGGAGTTAAAAGAGCAGGTGGCTGATTTAGCTGACTGGAAGGAGATAGTAATTTCTGAAATCAGTCCGGTGATTGGAACTCATACGGGCCCGGGTGTTTTGGGACTGGTGGTTTTTTAGAGCAGATGATATTAGAGCAGATGATAAATGATAGATGATAGAGGCGACGCGGAGCTAGTGCCAATGGTGAAAAATAAAGTTCAAAAGATAAAGTTCAAGTTCTGTTAGACGCTGACTAAAGTCCGACTAAGTTCAGACTAAAACATTAATACGTTAAGAGCTTAAAGTATTTTTTATTTTTTCATCTTGTACGCTTTAGTCAGAATTTTGTCAGAACTTAGTCAGTGTCAAATTGGTTTTGATCAAAGAATACTTTTAGTAGATTTGGGAATTAATAAATAAATGGAACTTTTTTTAGTTTTGAGGTGGCGGGAATGGAATCTGAAAAGGAAATTATCAAGAAACTATTAAAACCTTTAAAAATAGAACGTAATTTAGGCTATACTAACTCAGCAGTATTAGGTGGTTTTGCTAGTTATATTTTAAACTGGCTAGGCAGCTTAGCTGAGTTGACTACTAAGGAGCAGCTATTAGAGCTAATTGCTGAGTTAGAACAGCTTTTTAGTGATTATGCTCAGGTAGCCCCTGCCCAGCGCAAAGAAAAGCTGCAAGAGAGCCGGGAGCTGTTTAGCCGTTTAAAGGAGGTAGCTGTTGAGGAAGTTCAGTCTCCAGCGGAAGCGGCTGCTGTGCAAGAAAGTGGTCCTGAGTATCAGACTGCTGTGCAAACAGAGGTTAAAGAAGAGGAGTTTCCTCAGTTTTGGCGGCAGTCTATTCGTTATATAAAGGGAGTAGGCAAAAAGCGAGCAGCTAAACTATCTCGTTTAGGTATTGAGACCGTTTGGGATGCTCTTTTTTATTTTCCGCGGGACTATCGAGACTGGAGTCAGACTGCTCAGATTAAAGATTTAAAAGTAGGTAGCAAGGTTACTGTGCGCGGTCAAGTGTTGGGGACTGAAGAACTGCGACCTCGCCAGGGTTTAACCATTATTAAGGTAATTATCGGCGATGGAACGGGTAAGTTAGCCGGAGTTTGGTTTAATCAGCCTTATTTAAAAAAGAACTTTAAGCGTGGGGCGCAGGTAGCCTTTAGCGGAGAGATACAGCGTAAGTACGGAGAGTTGCAGATTAATAATCCTAACTATGAGCTATTTAAAAGCAAGGATGATATCTATGTAGGCCGGATTTTACCGGTCTATGCAGCTACCGAAGGAATTAGCCAGAACTTTTTGCGGAAGCTAATCAAGCGGCTTTTAAAGGAGGAGCTAGCTAAACTGCCGGAGTTCTTACCTCTTGAGTTAAGGAGCAAGCATAGACTGTGGGGGATTAAAGAGGCCTTGGAGCAGATTCATTTTCCGGAAAGCAGGGAAGAGCTTGAACAGGCGCGGCGGAGGTTAGTCTTTGATGAACTTTTGATTTTACAGTTAGGAGTTTTATTAAAAAAGAGCGATTTGGGCGAAGTAGAAAGCGGAGTACTTCATCAGGAAAAGCAGCAGTTAGCAGCTCAGTACCGTCAGCAGCTTCCTTTTGAGTTAACCAAAGCCCAACTTAAGGTCTGGGAGGAAATTAAAGAGGATATGGAGTCGGCCCAGGTAATGAATAGATTAATCCAAGGTGATGTAGGCTCTGGAAAGACAGTAGTAGCTACCTTAGCCCTATTGAAGGCAGTAGGCAGCGGCTATCAAGGAGCTATGATGGCTCCCACGGAGATTTTGGCGGAGCAGCATTATTTAGGTTTAGAAGACTCCTTAGCTGATTATGATTTGGAACTAGGTTTGTTAGTAGGTAGTCTCCGTAGCTCTGCCAAGGAGGAACTACTGACCGAGATTGCTCAGGGAGAAATAGATATTGTAATCGGTACTCATGCTTTAATTCAAGAAGGAATTGAATTTCAAAAGTTAGGTTTAGTAATTACCGATGAACAACACCGCTTTGGAGTTAAACAAAGAGCCGTACTCAAAGAAAAAGGAGCCAATCCCGATGTACTGGTCATGACCGCTACTCCTATTCCCCGTACCTTAGCCTTAACCCTCTATGGCGATTTAGATTTGTCAGTAATCGATGAACTACCTCCCGGTCGCAAGCCGGTAGTTACCGAGTGGCGCAGTGAGGCTGCTTATCCGAAGATCTACTCCTTCATGCGCCAGCAGATTGAAGCCGGACGGCAGGCCTATGTAGTCTGTCCTTTAGTAGAAGAGTCCGAGGAGTTAGATATAACCTCCGCGGTGGAGTTAGCCAATCAACTAAACGAAGAAGTATTCCCTCAACTTACTATTGGCCTCTTGCACGGTCAACTGAAGGCCGAACAGAAGGAAATGATTATGGAAAAGTTTCGCTGTGGAGAGATAGATATTTTGGTATCCACTACGGTAATCGAGGTAGGAGTCAATGTGCCCAATGCTACGCTGATGTTGATTGTGGATGCCCAGCGCTTTGGTTTAGCCCAGCTTCATCAACTGCGGGGACGAGTAGGCCGGGGAGAGCATCAGTCCTACTGTGTCTTAGTAGCCGACCCTAGCACCGATAGCGGACGACAGCGGATGAGAATTATGACTCGTTCTAACGATGGCTTTGAAATTGCGGAGGAGGATTTGAAGTTGCGCGGGCCCGGAGAGTTCTTCGGTACTCGCCAACACGGCTTACCTGATTTAAAGATAGCTAATCTTCTCCGTGATGCCGATACCTTAGAGTTAGCTCGTAAAGAGGCTTTACAGATGCTAGAAAGCGATAATAAGCTACTAGCTGCCGAACATCAGCTTTTAAAGCGTTTGATTGAGATTAGATTCGGGGGTAGTATTGAGATGATTGAGGTGAGTTAATTAGTTATCAGTTGTCAGCTATCAGTAGTATAATTAATGGTTATTAATAAAAAAAGAAGCTGGTGGGATGAACACACCAACTTCTTTTGGGAGAGGAGAAACCGGAGGAAGAGTTAAATGGGGAGGACTTATTTGATATTGCTTACTAGTATTCTGGCTTAAATGGAGTGTTTTTATACATAATTGTTTTATAAAATTTTGTTTTTAAATTTTTTGAATAATATTGTTATATTGCTTCGTTGAACGTGGGAGGCCAAACAGGTGTTTCACGCTAGAAAAGATTATTTGATGCTTCTAGAACTCATCTTCACTAAAATAAGAGCAAGCTAATTTTAATTAGAAAAATTAGCTAAACCAGCTCTTATTTTAGCTCCGATTCGTTAAGAAGCATTGACAAATAATCTTTAATATCGCTTAGAAAAACCTGTTTGGCCGTGCTGATAACGAAATTGATTTTTAATCCCCCAGGGGTGTTTAGGAGCGGAATCTAGTTTTTTTGTCGTTTTTATTGGTTGGTCTTAATACTGTTTCGTTGATCGTGCTGACAACGCAAACTTACAAGTTGATATGTTTCAAAGAGCGACTCTTAAAATAGCCCGGAGGCACGACGCCGGGAGGGCTATTTTTGAGAGTGAAGGAGGCACGGACGCCGACTGAACGGCAAGTGGTTGAAACATATCAACTAGCTCAGGCTTTCGATAATAGCTATATCGTGAACGAAGCAATAGAACGATAATGTTTTGCTTTTAGAACTTGAACTCAACTATTAACTATTAACTGAATTTCTAGGAGTGTAAATAAATGAGAGTAATTGCCGGAAAGGCCAAAGGACAAAAATTAAAATCAAGCTCTACCCAGCAGGTGAGACCGACTAGCGATCGAGTCAAGGAATCATTATTCAATATTCTAGGTACAGCAGTCAGAGAGACCAAAGTCTTAGACCTCTACGCCGGTTTTGGCGGTTTAGGGATTGAAGCCTTGAGTAGAGGAGCTAAAGAAGCAACCTTTATCGAAAAATCCAGGCAGCAGGTGGAGATTATTCAGGAGAACTTAAGCAGAACAGGCTTTAGTGAACAGGCACAGGTGATTAAAGGGGAAGTATTAGCCAAATTACACTTTTTAACTACGCATAGCTTTGATATAATTTTATTAGACCCGCCTTATGAAGCAGATCTAGTAGAGCCTACTATAGCTAAGATAATGGACTTAGACCTACTGCAAAAAGCAGGAGTAATCGTAGTAGAACAGTCTGTTCAGCAGGAGGCTCAAGAGAACTTAGCTGCTTTAGAGTTAATTAGGAATAGAGAGTATGGAAATACTAGACTTAGTTTATATTTGAAAAGAGAGGAAGGGGAGTAGTGATGAGTAAGATTGCTGTTTATCCAGGCAGTTTTGACCCAATTACCAACGGGCATTTAGATATTATTAAAAGAACTAATAGAATCTTTGAAAATGTAGTAGTAGCTGTATTCTGTAATCCTAATAAAACTCCTTTATTCTCCATGGAAGAAAGAGTGGAGATGTTAGAAGAAGCTGTGCAAGGCTTTGAAAATGTGGAAGTAGATGCTTTCGAAGGTTTATTGACTAACTATGCTCGGCAAAAAGGAGCTCAGGTTATTGTACGTGGTTTGCGAGCTGTTTCTGATTTTGAAACGGAGTTTCAGATGGCTTCTATGAACAATAAGTTGGATTCGGGAGTGGAGACTATCTTTATGATGACTAATAATAGATACGCTTATCTCAGTTCCAGTATAGTCAAGGAGGTAGTAGAGTTTGGGGGCTGTGTGCAAGGCTTAGTACCTGATAATGTGGTAGCTAAGCTGGAGGAGCGCTTAGGGGGTTAATAATTTGGAAGTCTTTAAGATATTGGCAGAATTAAGGAGTTTACTTGAGGAGGCTCAGAGAGTTCCTTTGAGCAATAAGGTGTTGGTAGACCAAAGTGCTATTAATAGTTTAATTAATAACTTAGAAGAAGAGTTGCCAGCTGACTTAAGGGAAGCAGAACAGATTTTGGCTCAGCGAGAAGAGTTGATTGCTGAAGCTAAGGAGAAGGCTAGAGAAGAAGCTGTTAGATTAATAGCTGAGAGTGAGGTAGTCAAGGAGGCTGAAGTGGAGGCTGAGGAGATAGTTAAGGAAGCTAAGCAGATGGCTAAAGAGATTAAAGAGGGAGTCAGAGAGTATGCTGATCAGACTTTAGGGGAGTTAGAGGATCAGTTAGAGGCTAAGCTGCGGGAGGTTCGCAAGAATAGGGCCCAGCTTTAATTAAATATATTAGATAAGGTTTATTAATGTTTTGTTGCAGTTCAAGGTCAAGTTCAAAACCAATTTGACGCTGACTAAGTTCTGACAAAAATCTGACTAAAACGTACAAGATTAAAAAATACAACTAAATATTTTAAGCTCTTAATGCACTAATGTTTTAGTCTGAACTTAGTCGGACTTTAGTCTGCGTCTAATAGAATTTGAACTTTATTTGTCCTCTATCATCTATCATTTATCATCTGCCCTAAAACAATTTATCTATAAAAGAGCAAATAATTAATAAAAATTTGATATTTATGCAGGAGAATTAAGGTATTCTACTTAATATATATTATTAGAGTTCAAATCAACTAAATTGAGATCAAATTCTCAAGTATATTTTTGACTAAAACTATATATTATGCTTAGCTGAGAAAAATTATGATTTTTTTAGATTTTTAGCAGGAGATTATATAATTATCCAGTAATAGTATAATTAGAAGTGCTTGTTTTAGCTTTTGGTATTGATTCATCTAAATACAGGCCTAGGTGGTAGAAAGGAGGTGAAACCCCACTGGTTAGCCACTGGAGTCTGAGGATGAATTCAATATACATAGAAACTGAACTATCATTGAGAACTTTTGAGGCGAGGAAACAAGGACACTCGCCTCGGTGGACTCTATAGTCTCGATGATAGGTAATTAAATAAAATTTAAAAGGAAACTAATCAAGGGGGAAAAAAAATGAAAAAGAAAGTTGCAATTTTAGTAGCGCTGGCAGTAGTAGTAGCAATGGCTATGCCGGCTATGGCTGTAGATATTAGTGGTGAGTATGAAGTAGAGTATGATATTAATTTAGAAGATGATGAAGTAGACTGGGGATCTGAAATAGAGCTTGAATTTCTGTATAGCCCAGCAGATAACGTAACTGCTTTTGTTGATTTAGAAGCTGATGGTCGCGGTGATATTTTAGAGGTAAACAATGTTTGGATTGATGTTGAACCGGTACAATTACCAGGTTCTTCTGTAAGAGCTGGTACATTTGGAGTAGCAGCAGCTCAAGACTTCCTATATGACGGAAATATTGCTCGTTTTGATAACGATGCGGGAGCACAGTTTTCTTATGCCGTCGATAACATCAATGTATCTTTAGCTCATAATCTTGATTTCTTTGATGATGATAAAGCTGCACTGTTTTTAGAAGCATCTATGAGTGATCTTGAGTTAGGGCCAGCACTTACTACGGCTACGGTTAACTTCTTTAATCTTGATGAAGATGTAGGAGATCGAAATGGTTTCAGTTTTGCTTTAGACAGTAGCCTTGATATGGCTGACGTAAACTTTGTTTTTGCTAATGCTGAAGAGAATGCCTTTGCTGTCGGAGCTTCTTCTGATCAGTTAGCTCCAGGTTTAACTGTTGGTCTAGATATCGGATTAGCTGATGAAGATTTCGCTCCAGAAGGTCATGATGGCATCTTTGATGACTTTGATCCAGAATATCAGGGCCAAGATGTTCAATTTGATGAAGATTTAATGGCTATTATTCCATCAGCGAGCTATAGCCTAACTGATAGCTTAACTGCTAGCTTTAGCTATGCTCTTTATGATTTTGATGAAGATGATGCAGACTTAGATATTCTAACTCTAGGTGCTGAGTATGATCTAGCTGAGAACACTGCATTAGAGGTAGAGTTTGAAGATAAAAGTTGGGGCGACGAAGATGTAATTGATAATTCTGATACACAAAGTCTAACTACAACTCTAACTGTTAACTTTTAATCTCAACTAAAGAACAAGCCTCCGGGAGCTAATCCTGGGGGCTTTTTTTATTTTAGCTATCAGTTCTCAGCTTTAAGTTATCAGCTTAGAAAATCGATTATGATAGTTTTTAAAGCTTTTACCAGAATTTTTCCGAATTTAGTTAGTCTTAAAAGGATTTCAATAGCTTAAATATTTTAAAGGAAAAAGCATACTAAACATCTAAGTAATAATAAACATAGAAAAAACAAGGAGCTGATAGTATGCGGAAAAAACTACTCTTGCTAACTCTATTGCTGATTATCGTAATAGGACAGACTCAGTTAGCTATGGCTACCTCCAGCCGAATGCAGGTTTTAGGGGGAGGGGGAATGACTGGAATCATAGTCGATGAGGCTACAGATATTCATTTAAATCCGGCACAACTACATAATATCGAAGAAAACAAGGGGTTTTTAGACTTTGAACTCGATTTATCCTCTGCTAGTGATGAAGGAGAAAAAAGCTTTTTAATTTCACCCAGCGTAGTATATCAGTTAGCTGATAATAACACTTTAGGTATTGATTTTAGTCTCGACTATCACTCACGCAGCTATGACAATGATGATGATTATAAGCTAAAAGAGTACCCGCTTTCTCTAAAAGTAGCTAATGCTAGACCCTTGGATAACGGCTTAATAGCCGGTGGACGAATAGGTGTTGACCTACATAGAGGCTCTGATTCTGGTGATGAAAACTTAGGTGGTACTCAGCAAATAGATATAGATAATGACAGAGAGCCTATTTTAGCTGGGGGTATTATTTATCCTCGTCGTGAAGGACATACTTTAGAGGGAAGTTTTGGTTTAAATACTTACGGTAATGTAAACTCAGATGATAATAGAATTAATATATTCATTAGAAGCATTAAAGAATCTACTGAAAATAGAGACTTAGTAAGCTTAGCTGATCTTAACTTTGATGACGGAGCTAGTCGGAAAAGATTTGCTGCTGGTTATAATCTCGATTACGAAGGGATGCTGATTGCCTATAGCGGTGATATAATTCGTACTGAACATAGCACTACTGCTAATCTATATTGGGGAGTAGAAAAGGAAGAAGCTTTGGGCAGTTTAACCGTTAGAGCTGGTAATGGGGGGGATAGAATTTTTCAAAGAACTAATAATGAAACTGCTTTTATCTTACCTAAAATAGATACTTTTAATTTGGGACTAGGATATCAGCCTAATGAATTAACTACTATTGACTTTGCTTACTCTCCTAATGCTAGATTAGGTTTTGGAGATGATTCGGAAAAGAGTTTAGATGCTTCCCTATCACTTACTAGGAAGTTTTAGAAGAAATTATCAATAGCACTAACTTTGCTTCAGGAGTTAATCCTGGAGCTTTTTTTAATTCAAATGACAGATGATATTTATTTAAATGATAGAGGATAGATGATAAAGGCGACGCAGAGCTAGTGCCAATGGTGATAAATTAAGATCAAAACATAAAGTTCAATTTCTATTGGACACTGACTAAGTTCCGACTAAAATCTGACTAAAACATAAAATCTTAAAAGAAATAAGTAATTAATGTTTTTAAGGTCTAGTCAGAACTTGGTCAGATTTTAGTCAGCACCCCAAGGGCATTTCCTACGGGGCATGTCAAAAAGGTTTTAATTTTTTGAACTTTATCTATCCTCTATCCTCTATCCTCTATCCTCTATCCTCTATCCTCTATCCTCTATCCTTTGTCCTTTATCCTCTGAACTCCCCCAAAATTTACCTACAGGATATTCACTACTTTAAAAAGTAAATAGTAATTAAAGTAACAGATAATCATCGATATACATAAACCCAAACTGTATATTCATGGCTATACCGTTACTTGTAATTACTTTATTGATCATCCAGCTAGCTAACTATAGTCAGAAGGAGGTGAAATCCCCATAGTACTAACATAGCTCAACGGATGAATTCAATATACCTAAACAGCTCTATCTTTAAACAAGGTTAAGATCAGGAAACAAGGTCACTGATCTAAATAACTAAATAGGTTTAAAGGTAGAAAATACACTAGGAATTACAACAACTAAGGGGGATAATAAAATGAAAAAGAAAATAGCAGTATTAGTAGCATTAGCAGTAGTAGTAACAATGGCCTTACCGGTCATGGCTTTAGATATTGGCGGAGAATTAGAAATTGAACGAGAATATACTACTAATGGAGATAGCCAGACGGAGTTTGAGTCTGCTTTAGAGCTTTACCTATCGGCTAATCCAGCTCAAAACGTAGAGGTTTTTACAGAAATAAAGGCCGATATTGGCTCTCAAACTGGTGCTTGGGATGAGGCTTTGAAGTTAAATGAAGCCTGGATAAAGACAGATTTAGTTCAACTACCAGGGCTTTCTTTACAGGCCGGTAGAATTGATGTAAACTCAGCTCGGGATATGCTTTATGATGGCAGTTTGGACGGAGTGATTGCTAATTATACTTTTGAAGATTTAAGCTTATCACTAGGTCATGATACAGATAACGAGGATGCTGAAATGTTCTTACAGGGAGTAAAGAGTGGCTTAGACTTAGGGCCAGTAACTTCTAAGATTACTTTTGATTACTATGACAATAGTGCAGATGATTCTTTCAGTTTGACAGTGGATAATAGTCACCAAATGGCCGATTTTTATTTTCTATTGGCTAATGCCGAAGAACAAGCTTTAGCTTTAGGAGCAACTTCAGATCTATTAGCTCCAGGCTTAACTGTTGCTCTAGACTACGGTCAGGTTGAGGCAGGCTTTATTGGTGAAGGCGGTATCTTTGCTGATTCCGATAGCTTTAATAACATGGCTGCTGAGGATATTACAGTAATCAAGCCTTCAGCTACTTATGTTATTAATGAGCACTTAACTACTAAGTTCAGCTATACTAAGTATAACCATGATATTAGCGAAGATCAGGATATTTTGAACTTAGGCGCAGCTTATAATCTAGCTGACTATACTACTTTAGAGCTAGACTACGAGAACGATGATGACGATACTACGATCACTACTTCTCTAGTAACTAGCTTTTAAGACTAATTGAAATCTCGGCCTTCAGGAATAATTTCTGGAGGCCTTTTTTTATTATCTTAAGATAGTATAAAACCTTATCAATCTAGCATATCAGTGAAATGAATTATCATAAAATAATTTTTGTTGACATAATTATATTTTTAATTTATTATAATAATAGGGAGGCTGAATTATGTATGTCATCACCAGCTACTAAAGAAGAAGTTGCTAACTTTCTTAAAAGAGTAGAAAAAGCAATTAATGATCCTGACTGGAAATTTCAATTTATTCCTAGAGATAAAAACCTGAACTCCTTAAATAAATATGGTCTTTCTATAAAACATATTAAGTTTAGTTTGAAAAGATTAGAAGTTAGAGATTATTATAGAGGCCCTACTAAGGATAGAAGTTCTAATTTTTCAGGTGATTTTTGGGAGTTTGGTAAAGAGATAATAGAGGGCGTGGAGTTTTACATAAAATTAAAGATTAAAGGAAAGCATTTACTCTGCAAATGCTTATCATTTCATGAAGCAGAATATAAAATAAATTACCCGTACAAAGAATGATTTGAAATTTTTACGGTTTTAGTTGTTTTTAAAAAGTTATACTTGGGGAGAATTAGGTAAAGGAGGGAAGATCAATGGAAAAAGATAGATTATACTGTGATAAATGCGAAGACTTAAATAATTATTTTATCGAAGTTGAACAAGAAACCTTTAATATTATGGATAAAGAAAAAGTCACCATTAAAGCCGAAATAGCTAAGTGCTCCGAATGTAAAAATAGCCTTTTTCAGGAAGAGTTAGAAGAAAAAAATCAAAAAAAGGCTTTTGATTTATATAGAGAAAATAATAATCTATTATTTACAGAGCAAATAAAAGAAATTCGCAATCAATATGGGTTAACTCAAAAAGAAATGAGTAAACTTTTGGGTTGGGGAGAAATTACTTATCATCGTTATGAAAATGGATGCATACCCAGTCAAGCTCATAATAATCAACTAACATTAATGAAAGATCCTCGGAATGTCAAGAGAACACTAAAAGAAGGAAATCATAATTTAAACGAAGAAGCTGCTCAAAAGTTAGCAGCTAAAATTGATAAATTAATATCTAATGTTGAGTTAACTTCAATCGAAGTCTCAATTCCTGTTGATTTTTATGAAGAGTTAGAGTTAAGTGCTAAGAAATTAGATAAAGATGTGGAAGAGTATGTTTTGTATTTACTAACTCAAAATCATTTAGACTCTTTTTTAAAAAATAGTTAAAAATTATCAACTTTCAACTCTGATTCTTAATTAAGGATCAGAGTTGTTTGTTTTAGCCTTGACTTTTACCTTCAACCTTGTTAAAATCATACTTGACTGACTGGATAGTCAAGTGCATAAATTGAGTAATAGAATAGGAGTGACTAACAGATGGAAGAAGAAACTTCCAAAAAGGAACTGGTGATGCAGGCAGCATTGGAGTTATTTTCTGAACAGGGTTATCACGAAACCAGTGTTAGCGAAATAGCCCAGCGGGCCGAAGTAGCTAAAGGTACTGTTTACTGGTACTTTGAGAGCAAAGAGCAGCTTTTTCAGGAAATAATGCTTTCCGGTTTAGATAACTTATATAACCGCATAGCAGAGCAAGTAACTACTGTTGGGGGAGCAGTTGAGAAATTAGAGATAGTAGTGGAGTTATTTCTTGACTTTTTTGAGCAAAACCAAGAATTAGCCCGAATGTATAATGAGTCAACTAATACAGTCAGTCAGCGTTTTAAAGAGCAGATGCACTTAATTAGAGAGAATTACCTTGACTTAATTAGTCAAATTATCAGTAATGGCATTGAAGAGGGAAGCTTTAGAGCCGACTTAAAGACTGAGCCAATGGCTCAAATTCTTTTGGGGATGATCAGTGCTTTTAATCCTATCTGCCAAAGCGATGAGTTAATTTTAGCTAGTAAAGCAGAGCATATTTTAGAGATATTTTTAAGAGGGATAGCTGAATGAGTTTCTTGATATTTACTAAGGAGGGATTTAATGAATGAAGCGGAATACTTTGTTTATTTTAGTGTTGGTAGTTTTGGTACTTACTTTTAGTACATATTTACAGGCCGAAGAAAGAGTTTTGACTAAAGAAGAGGCAATTGAGATAGCTCAAGAAAAAAATCCGGAGATACAGCGTTTACATAAAGAGGTGGAGATAGCTAAGACCGGGATTGAATTGGCGCGGAGCGGTTATTGGCCTAATTTAGATTTAAGTAGTAGTTATACTAGATTAGGAGATCCCCCTTCTGTACCTACATTAGAAGGTGGGCAGTTAACTCTTGAGGATGGACCTAAGGATAACTATGCTTTATCCTTAAACTTACAGCAACCGATTTACTTAGGTGGACAGATCAGGGCTGGCTATCGTTTGGCAGAGATTGCTGTGGAGGCTGCCCAGGCTCAGTTAAAAGAACAGCAGCAGGAATTAACTTATCAGGTTAGCGAGGCCTACTATAATGTACTTAAGACGGAGGAATTAGTAGAACTAGCTAAGCAGGAAAAAGATCGCTTAGGGGAGTATGTACATCAGGCTGAGACTAACTACGAGGTCGGTTTAGCTACTAGTACCGATCTTTTACAGGCTGAGATCAATTACAATCGCAGCCAGCAAGCTTTGTTGAGGGCTGAGAATGCTCTACAGCTAGCTCGACTTTCCTTTCAGAATACTTTAAATCTAGAAGAAGAGGACTTTACTTTAAGTGGAGATTTAGACTGGGAGGAAGAGGATATCTTCTTAGCTGAATTAAAAGACTATGCTTTTACTAATCGAATTGACTTAGAGCAGTTAGAGTTACAGGAAGATAGACTAAAACAGGAGTTAAGACAGGCACAGGCTCAACGTCGGCCTCAGCTTAGCTTTTCTGGAGATTATAGCACCGAAGACGATAGTTTTTTTGAACTGCGCGATGGAGACTGGAGTGTTAGCTTGGCTTTGAACTATAATTTATTTGACGGCGGGGAAAGTCGTAGCCGAGTCAAGCAGCAGGAGCAGGAGTTAAGTAAGTTGGAGATTTCTCGCCAGCAGTTAGAAGATTTAATTGAGTTAGAGATTCAAGAAAGTTTGCTCAGTTTAAAAGAGAGTAAGCAGCAGCTAGAGTTGATGGAGCTAAATCTAAAGCAAGCTGAGAAAAACTTAGCGGAGATGGAAGTTAAGTTTAGGGAAGGTTTAATTACTAGTCTGGAGCTTTTGGAAGCTCAGCATACTTATCAAGAGGTCAAGACAGATTACTTAGAGGCTATCTATGATTATAACTTAGCGATAGCTAAGATAGATAAGGTTAGCGCTCGAAATCTAGATTAAGTATTATAAGCTTAAATTAAAGCTTAAGAAAACAAACTGAATCTTTTATAAGTTAGCTGGAACTTACTAGATAGAATATAAATCAAATTTGAATTGATATTTTAAATGTTTTTATTCGCGTTGATTCGTATTCATTCGTGGTTCCAATGTTTTGAACTTTAATGTAATAATATCTCTATAAAAATTTTTAGATGTTAAAAAGGAGGCGTAAATTGGTGTTGACTAGAAAAAGTAAGTTATTATTAATTACAGTATTAATAGCTTCATTAGCGTTACTTACCGTTGCTTGTGGACAAGAGACAGAAGAAGCTGTAGCTGAAGAAGAAGAGGAGATTCATCCAGTAGAAGTTGTAGAAGCAGAAATGGACGATTTAGCTGAATATGTAACTAAAGTAGGTAATAGCGAGGCAATTAAATCGGTATTAGTAAGCCCGCAGTTACAAGAAGAAATAGCAGAGGTACATATCAAATTAGGAGATAGAGTGGCTAAGGGCGATAAGTTGATAACTTTGGATGATCAAACTGTTCGTAATCAGCTTAAACAGGCTAGAGCAGGTGTCAAGGTAGCTGAAGCTACCTTGGATGAAGTTTTGGCCGGGACTAGAGAAGAAGAGCTGATTAGGCTGGAGTCTGCGTTAGAAGAGGCAGAACTTAGCTATGAACAGGTGAAAAAATCTCATCAGCGGCAGGAGAGGCTTTTTAAAGAAGGGTTGATTGCTGAAGAAAGTTTTGAGCAAAGTGAAATTAACTATGTTAGTGCTAAGAGTGCTTATCAATCGGCTAAACAGAGCTTAAAAATGGCTGAGCGAGGAGCTACCGAAGAAGAAATAGCTACTTTGAGAGCTCAGCTAGAACAGGCTAGAGTAGATTTGGAAGGAGCCAAGATTACTTTAAAAAATACTGAAGTGATTTCTCCTATTGAGGGCCAGGTTGTTCAGAATGAAGCTAAAGTTGGAGAATTAGCTAGCGGAGAACCTTTAGTAAAGTTAGCTGATTTAGAGCAGATTAAGGTAACCGCTAAATTAAGCGAAAGAAATATTAGTCGAATCGAAGAAGGTCAAGAAGTAGAAATTTATTTTGCGGCTGTAGACGGAACTTATACAGGCGTAATTGACTATGCTAGTCCAGTACAGGAAGAACAGAGTAGAAGATTTCCAGTAGAGGTTGTTTTGGATAATGCAGAAGAAATTATTAAAGCGGGAATGTATGCTCAAGTAGAGTTTATGGTAGCCAGCAGTGAAGATCAACTGATAATTCCTCAACGAGCTTTATTGAGCGATGAAGAGGGCGATTATATTTTTGTAGTAGAGAATGAGCAAGCAGTACGAAGAGAGGTAGAAACTGGCTTGAGTACTGCCGAAGAGGTAGTTGTTTTGAGCGGGATTGAAGCTGGAGAACAAGTAATAATCCGTGGCCATCAAGAACGCTTACTAAATGGTGATTCAGTTGAGATTGTGGATCGAGGTGGTTATTAATGAAGTTATCGGATTTTTCGGTAGATAGACCGGTAACTACAGTAATGCTGGTTCTTTTAATTTTACTTTTAGGTGCGATAGCTCTTTTAGGTTTGCCGGTAGATTTAATGCCAGAAATGGAGTTGCCTTATGCAGCAGTGATGACTAGTTATGAAGGAGCTGACCCTTACGAGATAGAAGATGGATTAACTCGTCCAATTGAAGAGTCTATGGGAACTATAGATAATGTAGAAAATGTTAGTTCTGTCTCTAGTCCTGGTAATTCTCTGGTTTTTATAGAGTTTGACTGGGGTACTGATATGGACTTTGCTATTCAGGATGTGCGAGAGAATATTTCCATGATTCAAGATTATTTGCCTGATGATGCTGACCAACCTATGTCCTTGCGTTTTGATCCAGCAATGATGCCAATTATGCAGATCGGTTTGAGTAGTAATATGGATTTAGAGACTCTGCGTAATCTAGCAGAGGATAGATTTGAAAATGATTTAGAAAGAATACCGGGAGTAGCTTCAGTAAATATTTCCGGTGGTTTAGAGAGAGAGATTCAAGTTAATGTTAATCAGGAGCGGATGGAAGCTTATGGCTTTACTATTGATCAGGTAGCCTCCAGTATTGGTCAAGAAAATCTAGATATAGCTGGTGGTTCTATTAATCACGGTAGCAAGGAACTTTTGCTTAGAACTCAAGGTGAATTCCAAAGCCTAGATGAGATTAAAAACTTGGAACTACAGAATGAGGAAGGACAAAAAGTATCACTACGGGAGTTTGCTCAGGTAGAAGATACTCATAAAGAACGCAGTAGTTATACTTATTTAAATGGAGAAGAAAGTATTGGCTTAGCTATTCAAAAGCAGAGCGATGCCAATACAGTACAGGTAGCTAATGCTGTAAAAGAAGAGTTAGCTAATTTAGAAGCAGAATTTGGAGATAATATAGAGATAGAGATAGTTAATAATCAAGCTGAGTTTATTCAGGACTCCATTGATAACGTCAGAAATAACGGTATAATTGGAGCGGTTTTAGCGGCAATAATCCTGCTGTTGTTCTTAAGGAATATACGTAGTACTTTTATTATTGGTACTGCAATTCCGATTTCTATTATAGCAACCTTCATTTTGATGTACTTTAGTGATTTAACTCTTAATTTGATGACTTTAGGCGGTTTAGCCTTAGGGATTGGAATGTTGGTGGATAATGCTATTGTGGTTTTAGAGAATATCTATCGTCATCAGCAGGAAGGTTTAAGTAGGATTCAGGCTGCTAAGGACGGGGCTGGTGAGGTAGGTACGGCTATTTTAGCTTCTACCTTAACTACAGCGGCGGTCTTTTTACCTATTGCCTTTGTAGAAGGTTTGGCAGCTCAGCTTTTTGGTTCTTTAGCTTTAACCGTTGCTTTTTCTTTATTGGCTTCTTTAGTAATAGCTTTAACTTTAATTCCTATGCTTTCCTCTAAGCTGTTAAATGTTAAGGAAGAAAAAACACCAAAAGAAACAGTAGATAATCTAGGGATAGTCAATAAAATCTATAAACGTTTATTAAATTTCTCTTTAGATTATAGATATGCAGTAGCAGTAGTAATAACTATAGGAGTTATACTTTTTGGTTTGGGTTTGCAGACGGGAGTTATTCCTTTAGAGACTGAATTTATGCCTGATGTAGACCAAGGTTCTTTTACTGTGGATGTGGAGTTACCAGAAGGAGAAAGATTAAGTGAAACTGATCGAACTGTGAAAGAGATTGAAGAACATATTCGAGCCATTCCCGAAGTGCGTTCTTTTTATAGTGATGTAGGTAGTACTGGCTTTATGGGAGGTGCTGAGGAAGGAAGCAATGAAGGGAGCATTTCCGTAGATTTAGTGGAATTAGCAGCAAGAGATCGAAGTACTACTGAAGTAGTAGAACAGTTACGAGGAGAGTTAGCTTATATTCCCGATGCTCAGATAGCTATTCGAGCTGAAACAGGCTTAGGTGGTGGGGGTCAAGGTTCTCCGATTGAGGTCAATATTCGGGGAGCTGATTTAGATATCTTGACTGAGCTTAGTACTGATATTCAACAGGAGGTAGAGTCAGTAGAGGGGACTAGAAATGTAGAACTTAGTGTATCAGAAAGTAGACCAGAAGTACAGGTAGATATTCAAAGAGAAATGGCTAGAGAGCTAGGATTTAGTGTTTCACAGATTGGCTCTACAGTTCGTTCTTCTATTCGTGGTGATATAGCTACTCAGTATAAAGAAGGTGGCGAAGAGTTTGATTTGCGAGTACAAATGGAAACTGAAGGTGATAATACCTTAAGTCAATTGGAAAATCTTCGTTTAACTTCTCCGGCTGGAGCTGTAGTTCCCTTAGATCAGTTAGCTGAAGTAGAATTAGCCGAAGGAATGACCTCTATTGAACGTGATGGTCAGCAGCGAAGTATTACTGTCAATACCGATATTTATGGACGTAGCCTAGGGGTAGTGGAAAGTGATATTCGTCAGCGAGTTGATGAGTTGGATATTCCTGCTGGCTATACTGTAGAATACGGCGGTGAGGCTGAGGATATGCAGGAGACCTTTGGTGATTTAGGTTTTGCTTTGATTTTAGCTGTAGTTTTGGTATATATGGTCATGGCTTCTCAGTTTGAGTCTTTAGTCCATCCTTTTACGATTATGTTTACTGTTCCTTTAGCTTTACTGGGAGCTATCTTAGGTTTAGTTGTGGTGGGAGCTCCTTTGAGTGTACCAGCTATAATTGGAGTGATTATGTTAGCTGGAATTGTAGTTAATAACGCTATTGTTTTGGTGGACTATATCAATGTACGGCGGACAGAGTATGCTGAAGATAAACGAACAGCTATTTTGGAAGCGGGACCAATTAGACTGCGGCCGATTATGATGACGGCTTTAACTACTATTCTAGGCTTACTGCCTTTAGCTTTAGGAATTGGCGATGGAGCCGAAGCCCAACAGCCGATGGCGGTAGTGGTGATTGGCGGTTTGCTTTTTGCTACTATTTTAACTTTGATTATTATTCCGGTAGTTTATTATATTCTTGATGGCTGGGGAGAATGGCTTAAAAATCTCTTAGGTTGGGCTGAAGAGGTTGAAGAAGGCTTAGAAGCGTAAAATTTTGTAATAAAAATAGCAGGTTTTTCAATAAGAATCAAGAATACTATATATAGGTATTAAATAAAGTGAAATTGATTTTAAGCTACGGAAGGTGGGAGATATGAAGTGGACCATTAAAAAGAAACTATTAACAGGCTTTGGATTGATACTGGTCTTAATGATTGTTTTAGGAATTAACTCTTTTTATACTAATAATGAGATGGAGCAAATGACTTTTCAGTTAGAGGAAGAGTCGGAGAATATAATTTATTTTTTAGAGCAGGAGATAAATCATATGTACTGGCTAAATAGTTTAGCCGATAGTATACTATTGGCAGAAGACTTCACTGGTGAATTGGACTATACCGCTTGTGAGTTTGGAGAAAGGTATTATGCTATTTTAGAGTCAGAAGAGTTTGAGGACTATTCAGAAGAGGTGCAGCGCTTACTATTAAATATGGAAGAACCACATAGACTGCTTCACGAATCAGCAGCAGAAATAGTGGAAATACATAACGAGTATGGTTTTGATTCAGAGGAAGGTTATGAGCAGGCCTTGCAGATCTATTACCAGCAGACTCAGCAGCACGTAGCGGATTTACAGGCTTATTTTGCTGAAATCAAAGAATACTTTGAGCAGGAAAAAGCTGCTCACTTAGTCCACGTTCAGGAACGCAGTACTTTTATGAATAGAGTAATCATCTTGTTAACTATATTAGCTATTGGGGTTGCTTTAGTAGTTGGTTTTTTATTGGATAAGAATATTTCTGAGCCAGCTCAACAGGCTGTAGACTTTGCTGAAAAAATTTCTCAAGGGAATTTAAAGGCAGAATTATTAGAGTTGGAAAGCAAGGATGAGATAGCTGACTTAGTACATGCCTTAAATGAAATGAAGACTCAACTTCATAAGATGGTAGTTAATCTTTTGGAATCTATAGAAGGACTATCCTCTTATAGTCAAGAACTCTTGGCTTTAACCGAAGAGGGGGATGTCTTTATTGAGATGAGTAATGCTAATGTCGAGGAGATGGATAGCAGTATTCAGGAGATTTCTAGTAGTAGCCAAGAAATAGCTGAATTTGCTCATGAGGCAGACTCACAGACTAAGCTTGGCCATCAAAATATAGAGGATGCTGCTCAAAGTATGGAGGAGATAAATCAGTCAGTGAGTAAAGCAGTACAAGTGATCAGCGAGTTAGACTCTGATTCGGAGGAAATTGGTAAAATTGTAGATTTGATTAATGATATAGCAGAACAGACTAATCTCTTAGCTTTAAATGCAGCTATTGAGGCAGCTAATGCTGGCGAACACGGTTTAGGTTTTGCTGTGGTGGCTGAGGAGGTTAGGGAGTTAGCTGAGGAGACGGCTCAAGCTACTGGTGATATTAATCAGTTGATTAATAGGGTGCAGCGTAAGTCTAAGGTTGGAGTAGAGACTGTAAAGGAGGTTCAGATTAAGTCTAAGCAGGGAAAAGAAGTTGTTGAGGAGACGGGAGAAATATTTAGGAGAATTCGGGAAAGTATTAGCGATACTTCCTCTTATGTTGAAGAGACTGCTGCTTCGGCGGCAGATGTAGCTGAAGGTAGTCAGCAGGTGCTTCACTCTTCTCAAGAAATTGAAAATATGATTAGTGAAATTTCCAATTCTGCTGAGGAATTGGCAGAGATGGCTCAACAGCTAAATGAGTTGATAGATATATTTGAAGTTTAATTTTAAAGTCCCTATTCTTAGCTAAGAATAGGGACTTTGTTGATTAAAAACTAGGGTCTAAAAGAACCGGCTGTTTTGCTTTTCTAACTACTTCATTAGCTGTGCTACCGATGAATAGTCCCTTGATAGTTCCCGCTCCTCTAGTAGCCATTGCTATTAAGCTGACATCTTTTTCTTCAGCTACAGCCAAGATTCCCCCGGCAGAGTAACCTGCTCTAACTTCGTTTGTAACCTTGATTCCTAGTTCTTCAAATTCGCTCCTTAATTTCTTTAATTGCTGATAGGACTTATCTTTGAACTCTTCGAACTCCGGTTTGCTTTTACTCCATTCGATTACTGATAATAAAACTACTTCTTCAATGATATCCTTAGCTTCCTTTAATTTATCTATAAAGCTTAGTGAACGTTCGGAAAAATCGGTAGGGATTAAAACCTTTTTAAACTTTTCTTCAGTGACAGCTTGGCAGTCGGCAGAGCCTATATTTTTAAACTTTTCTACTAAGACTGGAACTTCACTTATTCTCACCACATCAAAAGTAGTGCTGCCTAAAAGTACTTCTTTAACATAACCCTTTCCGTGAGCAGCAATTAAAATTAGATCCATTTTTTCTTTCTGAGCAATTTGAGTAATTTCATTAGCTGGAGAGCCAACTGAGATTAAAGTTTTAACCTCTAATCCTAAGTTTTCAATTTTTTGTCGTTCCTTAGCTAGTTCCTGCTCGCTATTATCCTGCATAGACTTTAAAATACTATAATCAGCACTAGCGTTAACTACGTGCATCAAGAGTACTTCTTTTAAACCGGCAGCCTTTAACTCTTCAACACTATTTACTAATTGGCGAGCTGGTTCAGAAAAGTCCGTAGCCACTAAAGCTTTTTCTATTAACATTATTGATCACCCCTTTTAAAGTAAACTTTTAATTCGATTATATCTTCATTATATCAAATAAAGATTTCACTTTAAAGTAGATTTTGGTAAAATTGATTATTATTAATCGTGTAAAACCATAGTACTGATTTTGGGGACTAAGACCATCTGACCGTAAAAGCTTTCTAAAGTTTCAGTACCGGCTTTTTTATCCTTAACAACAATTTCCCAGTTCTTGCTTTCCGGAAGTCGGATATCTCTTGCTTCCATAAAAGGGTTATAAACAACAATAATTGTTTCCCAACTATCATTATTAGCATACCCTTGTAATTGAAAGGCAATTATTCCGTAATCGGCCTCTAAAAACTGCAAATGCTTTTTGATATCTTCGGCAGAGGCCATTCTAAAGGCGGGATGTTCTTTTCTTAATTTAATTAATCCCTGATAGTACTTAAAGACATAGTTATTATCTATTTTTTTCACCCAGTCTATCTTATTAATCCTATCTGAAGATTGATAGCTGTTTTCTACTCCGTACTTAGTTCTTAATAGATCCACTCCACCATGTAAAAAGGGGATGCCCTGCGAGGTAAGCACTATCGCATTACTTAGATTGCTCATTCGTACTTTATCTTCGTAGCTAGCTTGAGGGCATGTTTTTTCAATCTTATCCCAAAGTGTTAAGTCATCATGGGAAGAGACATAGTTAATAACTTCGTGAGGACTAGAGGCATAAGAGGAAATTTGAGCTGTAATTCCAGACTTTAAGTAATCTAGATTAGCAAGCTCTCCATTTACATAACCTTTAGCTTTACCTCTGGTACCTCCTTTAATGGTATCTCTTAAATCATCATTGAATACTCCTATTTTGAGTCCGCGCTGTCGCCCTTTTAACATTCGCTGATCAATAGGTAAAGGAGACTTATCGGCAGTCCAGGGTTCGCCATAAATTAGAATACTAGGGTCAATTTCATGTAGTCTATTAGCGACAGCTTCCATTGTTTTTTGATCTATTAAACCCATCAAATCGAATCTGAATCCGTCGATATGGTACTCGCGGGCCCAATATTCTACAGAGTCTACAATAAACTTTCTAACCATTGGATTTTCCGAAGCAATTTCATTTCCACAACCGGAACCATTAGCAGGCTCTCCCTCTTCATAAAAACGATAGTATTCCTGAGGTGCTAACTTACCGAAATTAGATTCATAAAGCCGGTAGGTATGATTATAGACTACATCCATAATTACTCTGATTCCATTTTGGTGTAAGCTCTGAATTAAACGCTTTAGTTCTCTAATTCTAGTTTTAGGCTGGCTAGGATCAGTAGCGTACAAGCCTTCCGGAACGTTATAATTTTGAGGATCATAACCCCAGTTATACTGATAGTCTAATCTTTCGTCAACACTGCCGAAATCGAAGACTGGAAGCAGGTGAACGTGAGTTATTCCTAGCTCTTTTAAATGGGCCACTCCTGTTTTAATATCGGTTCCCGGAACTGTAGTACCTAACTCAGTAAAGGCTAAGTACTTACCTTTATTTTCCATGCCTGAATAGGGAGAAATTGAAAAATCTTTAACGTGTATTTCATAGATTATGCTGTCTTCTAGATTTTCCAAGGGAGGACGTTGATCATCTTCCCAGCCTTCAGGATTAGTTTCTGCTAAATCGACAATTACTCCTTTAGTTCCGTTTAAGGAAACTGCTTGCGCATAGGGATCTACTGCACATTTTAAGTCGTTACGATCCTCTACTAAATAGTTATAGAACTTCCCCTTATGATCGCCACTTACAGTAATTGACCAGATTCCGTCTGAATCTTGTTCCATATTAAATACTTGGCCTGGATTTTCATACTTGCCGTTTATTTCGTAGAGCAATAGCTTTACTTGGTCTACATTAGGAGCCCAAACATGAAATTCAGTTTTTTCTTGACTATAATAAATACCTACTTTTTTATCTAAATAATTCATCTTTTTAACCCCCCTCTTAGTTATTAAAGAAATATATCTGTTAAGAATTACGGATAGTTTTATTATTTTAGAAGTTTCTAAATTATTATATCATATTAGTTGATTTATGCAAAATAATAGGCAATAAACCCAGATGATTAGTTTTTAAAATGCTTTTTGTTTTAAAATAGCAACATTTATTTAAGAAAGAAATTTTTGATTAGTTGAAGGAGCTTTAGCTATTGATGTGTAAACATATAAATGTATTGCTTTTAACTGAAGAATAGAAATTAATTATTTGAATATATTGGCTTTTAGTTCGTATTTACTTTTGGATTTGCAGAAAGGGGAGTAATGAAAGTAATGACTAGGTATACTGATGAAGAGTTTGCAGAGCTTAAAGAGCAGATTGAAATTTGGCATGAGCAGTTTGAGGAGAGTGATTTTTTTAGTGAATTGAACAAGGTTGAGCAGCGGGAAAGCTATTTTATAGTTGATTCTTTTGCAGACTTTATGTATACAAACTTTGTTTTAAAACCGGAGCAATGGGATAAAGCCAGAACTAGAGAATGCTGCATTTCAATTTTACCCCGGAAGATTAGTGCAGGCGAAGAGTACTTTAGGGCTATTCCAGGAGTGTTAACGGCCTTCTTTAAGTTTTTAGCTAAACAGTCGATCTTAGATAACGAAAAAGAACTGATTGCTACTGTTCAGGAGCTGGGGGAGCAAATTGTGGATAATGCTAACAATTCTGAAAACGTCGGGGCAGCTAAGTCATTCTTTGAGTCGGCTGAAGATTCTGGAATTGGTATTGCTGATGAAGAAGAGGTGGATCAGCTGATTAATCTTTATAATCAAGAAAAAGAGGGCGAACAGGAAGATCACTTAATTAACGGTGAAGAGGAGCAGCCAGCTTATAATTTAGCTAAAGAAAAGCTTTTGAGTAAACTAGTGGAGTTCTTCGAGGAAGTAGAAGGTGGTTATCAGTTTGAAGTTGCGGATTTTTATGGTTATTTCGCTGAAGTAATGGGAGTTAATCTGGAAGCTGAGCTTTCAGCAGATATTGAGTTATTATTGGAGTTTTTATTAATTTTTGATTATCAATTAGAGGCTGGACAGACGGTTGTTGATCTCTTTCGA
Source organism: Fuchsiella alkaliacetigena (assembly GCF_023227765.1). Lineage (GTDB taxonomy): Bacteria > Bacillota > Halanaerobiia > Halobacteroidales > Acetohalobiaceae > Fuchsiella > Fuchsiella alkaliacetigena. The sequence continues at coordinate 14,225 of NZ_JALKBZ010000002.1, read as the reverse complement.
GAACAAAACTGGGAGTTGCTCAGTGAGAAAGAAAAAGAGATCTTAGAAGAGTGCTTGGAGCTTCCGGTAGGTCTTTATTTAGTAGAAGAGTGTTGGGGGGAGGAGTATTTGCTTCAGGATATTATGCGGGAGGAAGAGCTGCTGTTGACTAGTAAAGAGGTTAGCTTTAGTGAAAGGGAGCTTATTTTAGGCAGAATTGCTAAGATAGGGACTGAATATCAGTTAGTGGGCCCGCACGATACAATCCCTATAGATTATAAAGAACTGCTGTTAGATGATTTAAAGGATAGCTTTATTAGGTATCAGCAGGAGACGGGAAGTAATGACCTAAATGAGTTTTTGCAAGCTTGGGGAGTTAATCTATTTAGCCTATTTATGAATATTCGTAGACTACTTAAGGAAGAACAGGATATTCGAGTAGTATATGAAGCCGAATATAGTATCCAATCCAGAAGCTTAGCTAAAAAGAGATTACTGTCTCAAGAAAATATAATAGAGGATGATTCGGCAGCAGAAACGGACTTTTTGGTTTGGACTTCCGAAGAGCGGGGACGGGTTTGTGGTAACTTTATTATTGATGACGAGAGTATCTTTTTGAGAACACATCTTCAGGATAAATTTGCAGCTGGGAAAGAGCTTATAGAAGACTTACTGTTATTTACTGCTACTTTTAAGAAGGAGTATGAGGTTGATTTGGAGACAGGAAAGATAATTGGTGGTTTAGATAATAGGAGTAAAGAGGAATCAAGATCTTTGGTGGAAGCTTTCATAAACGATCCTTTAAATCCAATTGAAAAATTTGATGGTAAAACTCCTTTGGAGCTTTCACAAGAAGAAAGAGGGAGAAAGCAGCTAAGAGATTATGTAGAAAAATTAGAGCTAATAGCTAATTTTGTAGAAGATAGCGAGGTCAATTTTTTCAATTTAACTGAGATAGATCTCTTAAAGGAAAAGCTAAATTTAGATTTTGGAGGAAATACAGTTTTTCAAGATGGGGTGGAAGAGCTGATAATTGAAAAGAATGAGGGAGAACTACAAGGAGAGCTATGCTGTGATATTATTCTGCTTTGGAGAGATTATAAGAGCAGAAAAAAGGAAATTAGAGGACAGGATAAAAGCTGGGCCGCAGCCGTAGAGTATTTATTTGCTAAAATGAATAACTGGTCAGCTACTCAAAAAGAGGTAGGAGCTAAATATGGAGTAAGCAGTAATACGATCTCCAAAAAATATCGACAGATTGCAGAGACTCTAGAAATCTGATTTTTGCTTATACCTTGAAGGATAAAACTGGGGCTGTACAGTATTATTTAGATAACAATTCTTTTTGGAGCTAAAATACTTAATTGTAAATAGGCGATTAGTTAATAATAGAGAGGATGGATTAGCTATGTCATTAATTGGTGGGGAGCTTAGTAAGCGAGAGCTACATTTCTTTTGGATTGTTGACTGTTCTGGTTCTATGTCGGTTAGTGGTAAGATCCAATCTTTAAATAATGCCATTAAAGAGGCTATTCCAGAAATGAGGGAGGTAGCTCGTGAAAATCCCAACGCTGAACTTAAAGTGCGGGCCCTGAAGTTTTCCAGTGGAGCGGAGTGGCATGTGGCTCAAGCGACGGATATTGAAAACTTTACTTGGAGTGATTTAAAAGCTAATGGAGTAACAGACTTAGGTAAGGCGCTATCTATGTTAGCAGAGGAGCTAAAGACCTCTGTGATGCCTAAAAAGGGTTTGCCTCCGGTTTTAGTTTTGCTTTCTGATGGTCAACCTACCGATGACTTTGAAAAGGGTTTAGCGGAGTTAGAGTCTCAGCCTTGGGGTAAAAAGGCTGTTAAAATTGCTATTGCTATTGGTGATAATGCCGACCATGAGGTTTTGCAACGCTTTATTGGTAATCCAGAGATAGAGCCTTTGCAGGCCGATAACTCTGAGGAGCTGACTGCTTATATTAAGTGGGCTTCGACTGAGGTAGTCAAATCAGCTTCTACAGGTAGCTCTGAAGTTGCTACTGAGCAGAATAGCAATGTTCCGCGACCACCGGTGCCGCAGGTTACTGCTGATGACGATCTTGATCCCAATATAGATGTTTTTTAAAAAATATTATTAAGTAGGTTAAATTCACAGTGGGAGGTAAGCTATGGTAGAAACTCAAGGAGACTTAAGCGAACAATGGGGTCTAATCGCCGCTTCTGTGAGGGGAGCGAAACATATTCAAAGTGGACTTCCTAATCAGGATGCTTATCAATATAAAAGAGCAAAAGACTATCTATTTTTGGCTACTGCCGATGGTCATGGTAGTTTAAAGTATTTTCGCAGTCAAATAGGGGCTAAGCTAGCTGTGGAGGCTGCTGAGGAGGTAATTATAAAGGAGGCTTTAGTTGATGGTTTTGATCCTAAAACCTTACCTTTAGTGAAAGAAAGAGTTAAGGAGAAACTGCCAGTGAGAATAGTTAAGAGTTGGCGAGAAAAGGTAGAGCAGTATCAAGAGGATAATCCCTTTGTCGAGGATGAGACGGCATTAGCAAAGCTAAAGGAAATTGAAACTAAACAAGGCCCAGAACTTAGAGAGCAAATAGAAAGCAGTAGTGATGGCTATTTAAAGGCCTACGGTAGCACCTTAACTGCTGTATTAGTTACAGAACATTTTATTCTTTATTTACAGTTAGGCGATGGAGATATAGTGACTATGTCTCAGTGGGGAGAGGTGACGAGAGTTTTTGCCGATGATCAGTTAGGTAATGCTACTAATTCTTTAAGCATGGCCGATCCAGCCCCTTACTTTAAAATCTCTTTAACTTCAGCAACTAAGAAGAAACCTAATTTGTTTTTTATTGCTACCGATGGTTATGCTAATTCTTTTCGTAGTGAAGAAGATTTTTTCAAGGTAGCTGATGATTTTGCAGAGCTCTTGCCTAAGCAGGGCCCGCAGTTTCTAAAGGATAACTTGCCTACTTGGTTAAAGGAGACTACCGAGGCAGGAAGCGGAGACGATATTACTGTGCTTTTGGCTTATCAAAATAGTTTATTAACAGAGCAGGAGAATAGTGAAGAGTTTGAAACTTTGCAAGCAAGAAAGGATGATTAGATGAGTTTAATGCCTCAAGCTGGAGATGAAGTGAAAACAGTTAAAGCTAAGCTGGACTGTAAAATAAAAGAATCTATAGGTGATGGAACTCAAGGTAAAGTTTACAAAGCGGAGTACGGAGATCAACAGGTAGCAGTAAAGTGGTATAAACCTAGCAAAGCTACTACTAAGCAAAAAGAAATAATTGAAGACTTGATCAAGGAGGGTGCTCCTTGTGATAGATTTTTATGGCCCTTTGATCTAGTATATTCGTCTAGTATAGAGGGTTTTGGTTATATTATGGAACTGCGTAAGCCAGGTTATAAAAGCATAGCCGAACTGGTAGCTAGGAGAGTGAATACTAATTATCGGGCTCTTTGTACAGTAGGCTATCAATTAGCCGATAGCTACCGGAAGTTACATTCAAGAGGTTACTGCTATAGAGATATTAACTTCGATAATATCTTTTTTAATCCTCGTAATGGTGAAATCAGTATCTGTGATAACGATAATGTAGGTATTAATAACGAAAGTGAGGCTAGTGTGTTGGGTACTCAGCGCTTCATGGCTCCGGAAGTGGTGCGCGGCGAGACTACTCCCAATACCAGTTCGGACATATTCTCCTTAGCAGTATTGCTTTTTTATATATTTATGAACAGTCATCCTTTGCACGGAAAACAAGAAAGTAAGATTCGCTGTTTTGATCTGCCGGCAATGCAGAAAATATATGGTCAGGAGCCGGTATTCATCTTTGATCCTGATGATGACTCCAATCGACCAGTACCCGGTGAGCATCAGAATGCTATTGATAGTTGGCCGATTTATCCTGAGTTTATTAGGGAATTATTTACGCAGACCTTTACCGAAGGCTTAAATAATGTTAATAAGCGGGTAAGAGAGGGACAGTGGCGCTCAGCAATGCTGAGGTTAAGAGACTCTATTTTTTACTGTGTAGACTGTGGTGGCGAAAACTTTTATGATCCGCAGCAGATGGATAAAGAGCAGCCAGGAGAGTGTTGTCACTGTGCTCAGGAGTTGGTCTTGCCCTACCGAATTAAGTTTGATGATAATGAACAGAAGATAGTTATGCTTAATTCTGAAGCTAAGCTATATCCACATCATACTGATAAAAATAGCAAGAGAGACTTTTCTAAGGAAGTAGCTGAGCTTACTCAGCATCCTAAAAAGCCTTCAGTTTGGGGACTTAAAAATTTGAGTGATACTCCTTGGTCGGTTACCAATAATAAAGGAGAAATTAAGGAGGTAGTACCGGAGCGGAGTATAGCCCTAGCTGCCGGAGTGAAGATCGATTTTGGAAATAGGGTGGGAGAAATAATTTATTAATTTTCTGCTGTTTAGAGTCAGTAGGAGGTGTTTTGAGTAGTGAAGGAGGTAGTAACTGAGCAGCTTAGAGAGATTATAGAGGAGTATGGAGTAGTTATCTGTGAAGAGCCTAAAAGATTAAGGGCCCTATTGAACGACCTGTGTCCGGAATATAATAGAGAAAACTTTCTTCTCTTAACGGCCTTAACTAAAAATATAGTTAGGGGACTGTTGGAGATTGAAGAAAGCGGAGAATATCAGTTTAAGGCTGCTCAACTTAAGCGTAGCTTAGTCAATAATTGTGGAATAATTGCAGAGTTAGCTAGCTGGACGGTAGATAGCTGGGCTTATGCTTTAGGAGTAGTTGAACAGAAAACAGAGAAGGTGGAAAATGAAATAGCTACAGCTAATTTAAGCGGAGCTGTTGAGCATAGAGAGTCTACTCAGACTGTAAACTCATTTAAAAAACTTTGTATTAGCACTAATACTTCTTTGTTAAATATGGCGCTTGTACCGGCAGGTACTACCTCAGTTGATAATGGAAATATAACTCTGGAGCAGCAACTAGAGCTGGCTAAGTATCAAGTTACCAATCAGGAGTACCTGAAGTTTCTAAATAGCAAAAACATAGATGAAAATGGCAACTATAAGGGAAAAAAGTTGCTTAATCTAACCTCTCCAGCCTGTCAGTTTGCCTATAATGGTAGCTATTTTTATCTACAGAGTGGGGAAGATTCATTGGATATTAGTAATTATCCAGTAATAGAGATTAGTTGGTACGGAGCAGTAGCTTATTGTAACTGGTTGTCGACTCAAGTAGGGCTGTCTCCTGCTTATGATGAGTCTACTTGGGAGCCTTTGCCAGAGAACACCATTCAAACTGTAGAAGGATATAGACTGCCTACCTCTCAGGAATGGGAGTATGCAGCTCGGGGAGGTCCTCAAGGTCGAGTTACTATTTATGCTGGTAGTAATAACTTAGCAGAAGTGGCTTGGTGTTGGAGCAATTCCAGGGCTAAGGGGAATTCTAATCTATCTCGAGCTAATTATGGACGCGGTACTATGCCTGTAGGTAAGAAAAAGGCTAATGAACTAGGACTATACGATATGAGCGGTAATGTGTGGGAGTGGTGTAATACTCATGTTCATCGTTTAGATCGGGTTAAACGAGGTGGGGCTTGGAATATTAATCCTAGTTACTGTAGAGTTGGTAATAGAGCCCTAGCTAGCCCTGCCGAAAGCGGCTATGGGCTTGGATTTCGCCTGGCCCGATCTAGATAACTAATGCTTTTTTTGAAACTAATCTCTTCAACCTAGACTGCTTCTCTGATCATTATACCTATATTTTCAATTATTATCCCAATTTGCCTAATGATGTCTTCTACTTCTATTTCGAAAAATCTAGAGCCGATAAATATCAATAAAGCTATTATTACTACTAATCTAAAAAACTTTTTCATCATTATTCCTCCTCACATATATAACCCTCTAGATAGAGGACCTGTTAATGGTTTAATTCTTGATAAGTTTTCTTTTTCCTTTTAATTGGCAGGATTATTAAAGCTCATCTGCAAATATACAATTATATCTTTTTAAAATAGACTGGGGGAATAGAAATGAATGACTTACTTTTTGCTTTTTTATTGACCTTATTTGCTGGCTTATCGACGGGAATCGGTAGTGCCTTAGCCTTTTTTACTAAAAAGACTAATACCTCTTTTTTAGCTACTTCCTTGGTTTGTTCAAGAGAGATAATGATTTATATTTCTACTGATGAACTGTTGCCTACTTCACGTAAGTATGGAGAAGGACACCAAGAGATTTATGGTTTTGTAGCAGGTATGGGTGTAATGGCTATTAGCTTATTGTTACTGGGTTGAGTTTAATGAAAAAAATAGTGATTTTAATTCATGGTTATCAGCAGGATAAAAGTGATATGTTTGTTTTAAAAGAAAATTTGGAGAAGTTGGGTTATCAGTGTTTAGCAGTTGATTTACCTTTGACTTTTAAGCCGTTGAAATATTCTGCTTGGCTTTTGAAAAAGAAAGTTAAGAAGATTTTAGCGCGGCTACCTAAAGGGGAGCAGATTTCTTTAGTTGGTCATAGCACTGGCGGTTTAGTAATTAGGAGCTTTGTAGCTAATACAAAAAAGAAGCGTAGAATAGGCAGATGTGTATTAATAGCTACTCCTAATCAAGGTAGTTACTTAGCTGATCTGGCTGCGGAAATATCGGGCTTAGCTCCGGAAATCTTTAGAACTCTGGGTTCTTTGCAGACGGAAGAGGTTAAGCAGTTGGAGCAGGAAGTAGCTGGGGTGGAGATGGGGGCAATTGCTGGTAATAAGAATGCTTTGTTATTAGGTGCTTTATTAAGCGGGCCCAATGACGGTCGAGTTACAGTTGAGTCGGTAAAGTATGAAGGATTAAGCGATTTTGTGGTTTTGCCTTATCACCATCAAGAGATTCATTATCAGTTTGAAACAGCTAAACTAGTCGATTCATTTTTGAAAAGAGGTAGCTTTAAGTGATTCTCTAGTGGAGAAGATAGTTAATCAAAGGATAAAGGATACTTAGAGGGGAGATAGAAAATGGCTCATGAAGTTTTTATATCTTATTCTTCACAGGATAAGGAGGTAGCAGATAGGATTTGTTCTGCTTTAGAGGCAGAGGAGGTAGAATGTTGGATTGCCCCGCGAGATATTACTCCAGGTAAGGAATGGGGCGAAGAGATTGTGGAAGCAATCAGAGGGAGTAAGATTATGGTATTGCTCTTTTCTTCAGGCAGCAATGAATCTCAACAGGTGCTTCGGGAAGTAGAGCGGGCTGTCGATAAGCAAGTGATAGTTATTCCTTTCAGAATTGAAGATGTCGACCCTACTAAATCTTTGGAATACTTTTTATATTCTACTCATTGGCTAGATGCCTTTAATTCTGATTTGGAAAGCAGTATACAGCGGCTGAAGCAGACGGTAGAGAAATTATTGGCAGAATATAATAGTAAAAAGATCAGTGCAGGATGTCCCAATTGTGATGCTGAAAATGACTTGGAGAATAGATTCTGCAAAGAATGTGGGACAGAATTGGATGCTGGAATAAATAAAGAAGATATTTTAAGGGAAGTAAAGGATTCTGTTTTTTCTGAGCAGCAGGATTATCAGCAAAAATTATATCAGCTAAGTCGAAGACTATATAAAAAGATCAACAGCAAGGCTAGAGGATTATATCAGTCATTACAAAAATTCTATCAGACCGCCGATAGTAAGCAGAAGATAGTAGCTGTTGTTTCGGCAACTGTTATTCTGGTGCTAATCTCAGCTGCTATCTTGAATTTGAGACAGGAACCAGCAGGAGAAATCCAGGATACTGCTCAAGAAGAGAAACAGCAAACATATGAGGAGGCAGAGGATCATTATCAACAAGAAGACTATCAGACAGCTATTGAGCTTTACCAGCAGGCGGCTCAAGAAAATCATGTAATAGCAAAAAAGAGATTAGGTGATATTTATCATCGTGGTTTAGGAGTAGCCAGAGATGATGAAGAGGCAGTGAAGTGGTATCGACAAGCTGCTGAGAGAGAGCATAAAGAAGCCCAATATATGCTTGGATTTATGTATATGGGAGGTAGAGGAGTAGAAGATAGTGACCAACAAGCAAGGGAATGGTATTTAAAGGCAGCTCAACAAGGCCATAAGGATGCCCAGGTGGCACTAGGAGCTATCTACAAGCATGGATTGGGAATTGAAGAGGATGTAGCAGAAGCAGAGAAGTGGTATCAAAAGGCTGCCCAGCAGAGAAGTGAAACAGCTAAAGAGCAGTTAGAAGAGTTAGCTGCTGAGGATTAAGAAGGGGCTGAGTTTATGAATAAGTTGAGCAAGTTTTTACCTAGTCTGATAATTATAGTTATCTGTTTATTGATAGTCAGCGGTAGCAAGGTTAAGGCAGCTTCAGTCTTGGATCTGATGATTATGATGGATGATCCTGAGCTTGAAGATATTCTGTTAGGAGAATTGGAGCTTAGAGAGGAGCTAAGGATTATTGAAGCTGATGAGATTGATGATATCTTGGCTGATGAGGATCTAGAAGATATTGATCAGGTTCAAGAAGCTGAAGCACAGGAAGCCGATTTTGTAATTACTGGGATTTTGATCAATCTAGGAGGCTCCTTCTTCAGATTAAACTTTGAAATGGTAGATATCAACGAGGGAATTACTATTTATTCAAGTAATGTCACAGGAGAGCGGGAAGAGATTTTAGAAGAAATGATCGAGGATATTTTGCCTGAAGTAAAGGATTCATTGTTGCTTCATAATCTAAAGGGGCAGGTTGTTGATGGGGAAGGTCGGCCTATCAGTGAAGCAGAGATAAGGTTTACTGGTGATTATGATTCAGTTGTGACTGATGAAGAAGGCTATTGGGAGAAGAAAGATCTATTAGGCACTGTTGAGCTTGAGATTGAGAAAGAAGGTTGGGAGTTTAATCCAACTCAGAAGGAAGCTTCGGTAAGAACAGGAGAAGTTGAGTTTAAAGGCAAGGAACTACCTTATTTAGAGGAGATAGAGGTGGAATTTGAGACCGATGAATTTTATCAGGGCCAGCGTTACATAATCAAAGCAGAAGGTTATGATCAGTATGGAGAGGAATACGAGATAGAGCCCGAGTGGCAGGTGTGGGGTGATGTGGGGGAGATAGTATCTACTTCCTATGATCAAGGAAGGATTTCCTTAGCAACGACTGCTCCTGGGTCAGGAACACTGGAATTGATGGCTGAGGAGCAGATTAAAGAGGTTGACTTTGAAGTGTTGGCTACTGGGGAAGAAGCAGAATCGGTCACTCCCGTCCTCCAGCCTTGGAGCTTGGAGTTAGGGATTAGCTATAATTTTTATGATTTGGAGAAGTTTAATGAGCAGATGGAGGAGCAAGGTGGTAGCGAAAATAGCTCAGGTTTAGGATTCTATCTCAGGGCCAAGAGAGGCTTAGAACAGATCAATTTTGCTAGAGAGCATCTCCCCTCGGAAGTAGTCCAGGATATCAGTTATGGTTTGGAATTGGAGCGATTGGGGGTTGGCTATGATGACTTGGATGAGGGAGCAGAACGCAAGCTTTCCACTACAGGTGTTCTAGGAACTGCTGCTTATCAACTGTTTGAAGAACGATTGGAGTTGAATCTAGCCGTAGGTCAGTATCTGGTTACTAAGACCGATGGAAGTGGAGGAACTGAAGATAGACACTTTGGCTTTGGCTTTAAGCCTGGAGCCAGCTTTGAGTTAGGAGTTGTCAGTGACAAGTTTCGAGAAGAGATTAGTAATAGAGTCGGAATTAAGGGCCGAGTAAGTTATCGCTTTGCTGAGGTTGGAGATTATGATTTTAGTGGTTTTGAATTTGGACTTTTAGGTGGGTTTGCGTTTTAGGATAGTTATTAAGTTTGTAATTGACACACTATAAAGGAGATTTTTAAAAATGATAGATTTAAAAGAACTGATAACAGAATTCGATAAGGTTTACATTCAGCCTCACGATAATCCTGATGCTGATGCCATTGCTTCTGCTTATGGCTTAAAAAGATTAGTTGAGAGCTTTGCTAAAGATACTGAAATAATTTATCACGGGGGAGAGATAAAAAAACCTAATTTAAGCAATTTAATTAAAGAATATAAAATTAAAATGTCGCTAATCGGAACAGGCTTTGCAATTAAAGATAATGAGTTATTAATAGTAGTAGATGGTCAGTATGGGGCAGGTAATGTAAGTGAAGTAGCAGCTCAAAATATAATGATTATTGATCATCATTTAGAAGAAGGTAATTTTAAATGCTTATATAAAGATATACAGCCTAGAATAGGTGCTTGTGCAACGATGATAGTGACTTATTTACAAGAATATGGTTTAGAGATAGATGAAGCTTTAGCAACTATTTTATATTTTGGAATCTATATGGATACGGACTCCTTTAATGGAGGGATGACTGTCTTAGATGAGGATCACAAGAAATTTTTAGAAAAATATTATGATGATGAAGTGTTTAATTATTTGAGGTTATCAACACTAACCTTTGCCGATATAAAGACTTGTGCTGAAGGAATGTTAAATACTCAGCGTTATCAGAGTATAGTATTTTCTGAAATTGGTGACTGTGGTGATAATCTATTAGGTCATACTTCGGATCTATTATCGGAAATAGATGGAATAGATATTGTGCTGATTTATTCTATTAGAGAAAATGGATTTAAATTTTCTATTAGAAGCTATCACGATTATATAACTGCTCAGGAAATAGCTATAGAGTTAGTAGAAGGCATAGGCTCCGGAGGTGGGCATTGTCATAAAGCAGGAGGATTTATTATTAAAGAGCAGTTTGAGCAGTCTGCTCAGAATATTAGCTTTGATATATTTATCAGAACTAAACTGATTGATTATTATAGAGATTTAAGATTTTTGGAGACTTCCCAAGATAATCCTTTTCAGATTTTTGGGGAGAATGCTTTCTTTAAAGCTAAGAAAAAGAGTAATTATTTTAGATATTTAAATATAGGTGATTACTTTGAAAATGATATTAGAGTTAAAACTTTAGAAGGAATTGAAACGGCTAGCTGTGACGATAAACTAATTATAGGTATGAAAAATGAAGTTTGGCCTATTAGTGAGGAGAAATTTAAGCAAAGATATGAGGTTATAACTGAGCAAGAGGTGACTCCTGTTTCTGATCAGTTTATTGATGATTATGGAATAACTTTACAATCATTAGCTAAAAGCTATAGAATAACTAAGGATAATATAAAGGAACATAATATTTGCAGAAGTTTAGAGAATAATGTGGTAGATGCTATGCAGTTAGCAGAAAACACTAAGATCAGAACTACTTGGGGAGATTTATCAGGTAGAGTAGGAGATTATCTGTTGGTGATAGATTTAAATGATTACTACATAATTAAAGAGGATATATTTAATCTTTCCTATCAGATTCTAGATAGGAAAGGCCAAGGCTAGTTTTATTTAATTCACCTCGGCCAAAAGTCAACTTTGGAGCTTTAAAAAAAGTCTAATCTATAACAAAGATAACGGCTTTTTTATCCAAGATTTCATTTTTTTCATTGCTCTTTAACAGCTGTTCAACAGTTTGAGAGTCTAGTATTAGATCAGTATTGTTTACAGTACTACTGGCTTCAATAAGCAGCGGATTAGAGCCGGCTCGCTCCATGGCTTTAGCCTTTTCTAAAGAGCGTGAATAAGCGACTAAAGAAGAGCTATCTTCAGGGCCAACTACTGTGGGCCCGTAAAGCAAGTTCCCCTGAGTATCAAATACCTGTGGGTAAAGAGCAGTGCTTACTTCTAAGCCTCTGGTATCGATAATCACCCCGGTATATTGGGGAGTAGCTACCTCTTCAATAATTACTCCAGTTTTCTCTATAACTTCCTCTACTTGCATATCAAAAATAAATACAGAGCTCAAAACTATTAATATAGCTATTATTAAGAGGACTTTAAAAGCTTTTAGCATTGACTTACCTCCTCGGTAATTTAAGTTTTTAGGCTTATTAATACTAATTCTGGATATTTTTCAATTTTCCTTTAGCAGTTTAAGGAAAACTTTTTTAGTTCAAACTTCAGTGTTGAAACTTTGAATAATTGGTCTTTTATGGTATAATGAGTTGGAAAGTTAGAGGGTAAGGAGGTAGTTTTGATGTCGGCAGCAGAAATAAATTTACTATGTACTGCTGATTTACACTTAGGTAGGTATCCGAGCCGGATTCCTAGTGAGCATAGCTCTAGCAGTTTTTCGCCTATTTCTATTTGGAAGGATATAGTGCGGAAAGCGATAAATTTAGAGGTGGATGCAGTAGTGATAGCCGGAGATATAATAGATCGGGAGAGCTGTTATTATCAGGCCTATGGGCCCTTTGAGCAAGGAATTAACAGCTTAGCTGCGGAGCAGATAGTAACTTTTGCTGTGGCGGGTAATCACGATTATGATCTTTTACCGGAGTTAGCTGCTAGTATAGATTCAAAATTTTTTATCTTTTTAGGAGCTGAAGGGAAGTGGGAAAGTAGACAGTTAAAAAGAAAGGGAGAAGCGGTTTTGAATTTGTGTGGCTGGTCCTATCCTCAACAACATGTGACTAGCAGTCCTTTAGTAGACTTTGAGCTGCCCGATAATGGACTAGCTACTGTGGCCTTGCTTCATGCTGAAAGAAATAATCCTAGCAGTAATTATGCACCAGTGGCTAGCGCTGAGTTAAAGGGAGTAGGAACTACTGCTTGGGTACTAGGCCATGTTCATCAGCCAGCTTTGGATGAGCATTCGGCTGGTATTATTTTAAATCCTGGTTCTCCACAGCCTTTAAATCCTAATGAGCGAAAGTGTCATAGTATTTGGACGGTGACTATTAAGGACCCTGGTGATTTTGAGGCTTCACGTTTACCCATAGCTAACTTAAAGTATGCTAGCTTGGAGATTGATGCTGCTCAGCTGGCGGAAGTTAAGCAGTTACCAGGACTTATCTTTAGTAATTTGGAAGCACAGTTAAGGCGAGAATATAGTTTTGATTGGAGTCCGGAGTTGATATTACTGGAGGTTATTTTGAGTGGTTGTAGTGACTTACATCTTGAAATTGATCAGCAGCGAGAAAGTTTAATTCAGCAGTTGGAAGGTCGGGTAGCCGGTAGTCGAATACTGATTGAGCAGTTGAAGAATCAAACTCATCCGCCGGTGGAGCTAACTGATTTAGCAGGAGCTAATAGTTCTGTATCTTTATTGGCTGATTATCTTTTAAAACTGGAAAGAGGAGAGCAGGCTGAACTACCTAAAGAGCTAGTTCAGCGGATTTATAATAAGTTAAATGAGGCTTACAATTCTAATGCTTATACTCCTTTAAAGAAAAAAAATCGAATTAAGCCGCCTAGTAAAGAGGATGTATTTAAACTGATTTCCCAACAGGGACGGCGACTGTTGGCTGTTTTATTGGCGCAAAAGGAGGCAGGAGCATGAGTAAAGAGGTGTTGAGCTTTAGTGAGATTGAGATTAATAAGCTGCCTGGCTTTAACTTTGTGGAGTTATCGTTAACAGAGTTAGCGCCAGGACTTAATATTATGGCTCTTTAATTAATGTTGTGAAAAATAATCTCTGTTGTAATCGAAGTCTATTAGAAAATAATTACAATAGATTTCGAACTTTATTTTTATTTCTGTTTTACATAAAAGCTATAAACAACCTATGTCTCAAACTTTCTAAATTAGTCACTCCGTATCCTATTCGCTTTATTAATTTGATCTTATTATTTATTCCTTCAGCAAATCCATTGCTTATCTTTGTTTCAAAAAAGTTTAGTAGCTTATCTTCCCAGTTTTCAACTGTCTCTTTAGCTTTTAAAAATGCTTTTAAACTACTATCTACAACACGGTCATACCAATCATTTAATGCATTTTCAGCTTCAGAAAGCTTATTCATCTGTAATACATCTCTAAATTCCTCTTTAAGCTCCCAAGCTTTTTCTAATGATGGGCTTAGTTTAAAAATTTCTATGAGCTTATCATGTTCTTCATCTGTCAATTCTTCACCCTGTTTTCTTAGCAAGTTGCGACTTTTATAGAACTTAGTACTATTTTCTTCATTAGCTTCTCTTTTTACTTTTTTCCTTATATCATCAAGAGCATCATTTACTTTCATTACCATATGAAATTTATCTACTACTATTTTAGCATTTGGAAACACTTCTTGAGCCATTGAGTTGTAGGCACCCCACATATCCATAGATATAGCTTTTATATTCTCTCTAACCTCTTTTGGCCATTCCTCTTCAAAGTAATTTATTAGGTCATCTTTTTTTCTGCTTGGCAAAATAGCAAT
>NZ_JALKBZ010000019.1 GCF_023227765.1 Fuchsiella alkaliacetigena | reverse complement strand
ATTAGAGAAAGCCTGGTCAAATGCATTTTTATTTTTGAAATTTACATATTTTTCTTCACAACATTAGTCAGAGATCCATTAAAAGCAAGATTAATCCTCTGCTCAATAAGACTTTTAAGACTTTTTATGAAGTGCTATTAAATATTTTGCCTAGGGCTGAAGCAAAGCCTTACTATAAATTGGAGAATAAGATTACATTTCAGGAGTTTGAAGAGGAATTCTTTAATCAGAAGATCAGGAAAGAGCAGATTCAGAGTAAGATTTCACCAGAGACTGCTTGGCATGTGATTAGAAGCTATATCAAGGGACGTAGATATGATGATTACTTGACGCCTGAAGAGTATCAAGGGATCGCCAGAAAGGATAAGACTGTAGATAGTAAGATTTATCAATTGGTTTATGATCGAGTTTGGTCTGTTTATAAGGACTTTCTGAAAGAAGAAGGGAAGTGGGATCAGCAGGATTTAGTTAGAGATGTTCTCTCTTATATCAATCGAGATGGAGTTGTTCTTGATCAGGAATATCTATCAATCTTCTGCGATGAAGCTCAAGATTTCACCAAAATCGAATTGAAGTTTATTCTACAGCTATCGGCTTTTTCTAAGTATAATTTAAGAGAAGTAGAGTCCTTCATTCAGGTATTACCATTTGCCTTTGCTGGTGATCCTTTGCAGACAATTACCCCTACTGGTTTTAGGTGGGATCGCTTTAAAGAAATGTTATATAATGAATTGAAGAATAACTTTAATTTAAAGAATCCGAATAAGTTTACCCAGGATAGCAAGTTTACTCTGCATTATAATTATCGCTCTGCTCCTGAAATAGTTAACTTTTCTAATCGTGTGCAGTTTTTCAGGAAAGAGAAGTTTGGAGAGCAGGTTAAACCACAGGAAGCATGGTTTGAAGGAAAAGGGGATTTACCAAAGCTATTTTTGTTTACAGTAGGAGAAGGAATTTCTGAAGAAGAGTTTATTGAATATGCTGATAATACGGTGATCATTACGCCTTTTTCAGTAGGGGGTCTCGATAAAATAGCAGAAAAAGTGGAAGGCGATCCGTTATTAGGTCGGATAGCCAAAAAGAATGAACATACTCTAACTGATGATGGTGTAATTGGGATGTTTACTTCCTTGACAGCTAAAGGATTAGAATTTGATAAGGTGATAATTTACAAATTTGGTGATTATCTAGGAAAGGACTTATTGAATAGTGTAGAGGAGACCCAGTCTACTACAGGGATTGAGATTGAATACTTTATTAATCGTTTGTATGTAGCATTGACTAGAGCCAAAAAGCAATTGATTATTGTAGATAGTACTGTTGGTCGAGAGTACTTATGGGATTATTTTGAAAATGAAGCTCTAGAGGAGATGAATTCGGAAGAATTTGCTGAATGGTTCAGTGGAGAGGAGTTTGCTTTATTGAAGGATGAGTCTCCGGAGGTAATGGAAGAGAAGCATTTGTTAAAGGTTGCTCATCAATTAAAGAAGAAGGGAATCTTAAATGAAGATCCTATTCTATTGAGGAATGCACAGCAACTGTATGAGACTGAAGGTGAAGCCCAGGAAGCTGAGGTTTGTGCTGCCTGGTATCATAAGTTTAAGTATAACTATCTGAAGGCCGGAAAACTCTTTCAGAGGCTGTCAGGCGAGAATGAAAGGGCTCTAGAGTGTTTCTGGCAAGGAGAGCATTGGACGGAAATAAAGAAATGGTATGATAGTAATCCGGGTAGACTGGATAAGAGATATAAAAAGATTGCGGAGTTTATGTTGCTTGACCAAGAGCAAGAGTCGATTGATAAGATTGATTTAGGCAAGGAATTATTGATAGATAGCTATGACGAATTAGAAGAGGAAGTTAGAAATTCTAAGCAATTTGAACAGGTTAAGCAGGATTTCTTCCGTACTTTAGCAGATCAAAAAGAAAAATTACCTTCTGAGCAGTTGGGTAGTATTGCTGAGGTTCTGGATGAAGGAAGACATTATCTTGATTATAATGTAGAAGAGATTACTGAGTTAATATTTGAGTTATATTATACGGCTGGGGAGTATCAACAAACTGTAGATTTTGTGGCTGAGAATGATCTTGAAGCTACTGAGCAGTATTATAGAGCTAAGACGGAATTATCATTTTATCCTGATACTATAGATTATTTATATCGGCTAGAGGATTATGAGCAAGTTATTAAAGAGTATGAAGCAAATAATAAGGATTTGAAATCTAAAGAAAGGTTACAGAAAGTGGGAAATTCCTATCTTGAACTGGATAAGGTAGTTGAAGCTGCCGAAGTGTATATTGAACTTCAGGCGGTAAAGAAAGTTGAAGTAATCTATAAAAAGAATATTTCTTACTTTAAATCTCAATTTAAGGAGAATGATGGTTGGTTCTTTACTCGGTTGTTCGATTTAATGCTGCAAGAACGGCGATTAGGAGATGTATTTTATGGTATTATTCGCAAACATTTTGGAGATGACTGGAAACAGAAAGTTGAGTTGTGTAAGATTCTTTTTAAGTTGATTGCTACTAATGATTATTTCCCACAAAAGAATGTGGCTGACCTATCACAGGCAAAGGTAAGGGACTTCTTTGATGAAACTAAAAGATTGGTTTTTGATCAGAATCGATATAATATCAATATAATAGAAGCAAGCTTAAGTTATGAAAAAGTAGAGATTAAGTATAAATGGTTGCTTGGTTATTATGAGGAGTTATTAGAGATAGATCCTGGTAAGTTGAATTATAATAATGATGTGGAGTATGAGAAACAGCTAAGTTATTTATACAGCAAAAAAGTGGGGATTCATCACTTTCCTCGAACTAGGTGGTTACATGCTAAAAAGAAATTTATTGAAATAAGTGATAAAATGTCTGAAGAAAGAGCGCAGGAACATCAGACAGAAATAGAACAGAAGTTAAGAGATTGGGGTTTAACTGAAGATGATATTCCGACAGGCATTCCTAGCTTGGTTGAGGTAGAAGAGATAGAATTAGGTTTTGAGTCAGAAAAAGAAGTAATCCGACTTCAAGTAGATACAGATGATAAATTTAAAAACGATATGATCTATGGAGAGTTAAAGAAGGAAAACCATAAATTTAATGATAAAGTGATAGATACTTTGATATTAAATCTTGATAAGCTAGATGCAGAGGAGCTAGGACAAGTTATACTCGAAACCAAAGAGCTAAAGTTGGTCTTGGAATTTTAAGAAGATTATATAAATATCTTGCTTCTTGTTTGCTAAGTAGTAAGTTAAGATGCATAACATAGCTATTCTATAATTTTAGTAATTTCTATGATTCTTTGAATAGTTTCAGGCTCTAAATTTTGAGTCTCTTTAAGCATCCTTTGCAAATCTTCTCTACAATTTAATTGCTCCCAACACTCTAGCAGCTCTGGATTATTAGCCAGAGCTTTTTTTATTTTCTCAGCAGTCTTTCTTTCATCGGTAAGTCCAAGGAGATAATCTGTACTTACATTAAAAATTTCAGCTAATTTAGTTAATGTGTCATATGGTGGTTCCTTACCTTTGGTTTCATAACCTGCTATTGTAGCTCTACTTACCCCCACTTTTTTTGCTAATTTTTCTTGAGTTAAATCGAATTCTTTCCTAAGTTTTTTAATTCTTTTAGCAAGGGACATTTAATTTAACCTCCGTTAGATATTTGATGACCATAGATTAAACAAATTAACAATTGATGTATAGTATTATAATAAATTAAAATGTTCCTATTGTAAACATCTAGTTCCTTATATCCACTTTATATACCAATGCACTTGACAAAGTGCCTTAGAGGAACTATAATATAACTAATATTTGTTCCTTATCAGCACAAAAGGAGGAGAAATTAATGCCTAGCTTAGAAACAGAAAGATTGAAAAGAGCCGTCATCAAAGAAGAACTAGTAGCCTTAAGCGGAGACTTCAAAAAAGCGATCATCCTCAACCAGTTCCTATACTGGAGCGAAAGAGTAAAAGACTTCGATCAGTTCATAGCTGAAGAACAAGAGAGAGCTAGCCAAGAAGGAGCAAGTCTAAATATCCAGCCCCGTCGAGGCTGGATCTATAAATCAGCCAAAGACCTATCTCAAGAAACCATGCTTAATCTCAGTCCCAACACCATTCGCAAGCATACCGAAGCCTTAATCGAAGCAGGCTACTTAGAACGTCGCCAAAATCCTCACAACACCTGGGATAATACCTATCAGTATCGAGTTAATTTACTTAAGATTCAAGAGGACTTATTAGCTCTAGGCTACACTCTAGCAGGCTACCGCTTTAACTTAGAATTAGTTAAAGCCGAAGACTTAAAAAAAGAGCCAGAGCCACCGCAAAAAGCACAGGCGGAAGAAGTAAAAGCTGAGCCTCGAAACGCAGATACTGCGCCTCGTAGCTTAGAAAACTGCGCCGCAATACCAGAGACTATTACAGAGATTAGTAACAGAGATACTAACTTAGTTGAAAGTTCGCCTGCACAAGAATCGGGCTTTAGTCTCCATGCTGAATTTGAGGAAGCACTGACTTATATCCGTACTCAGACCGGACAGGACTCCCTAAAGCATGAATACCTGCTCAATAGTGATCTGGAATGTTATGGAGTAGCTGTGCTTAAAAAGGCTACCGAGTTAGCAGTCTTAAAACAAAGCCTGCACAAGAAGGAGCAGGATATTTATAGCTATGGCTATATTCGCTATTTCATTGCCGAAGCGCAGGAGCTACTTGAAAAGAAGGAGCTGCAAGAGGAAGCGAGGGTCTATGCTGAGCAGGAGCTGGCCCGGCTTTGTCAGCGGATTATTAAGTGATGAAAACAGAGTTAAAAGGATTTTAGTAATAAATCTTAGCAAACTGTTTATTATTTAGAGTAGATATGTTATAATTTTGTTAAGAATAATTTACACTATGAATATTATTATATTTAATTTGTAAAAAGATATTAACATAGTTGCTTGTTAATCGCATATATTAATAGGGGAGGTGGGATATAATGAACATTGCTAAAATTATTGGTGATAATTTAAAGAAGATTCAAGAGGAGTATGGTTATAGTCAAAAAGAGATGGGAGATATTATTGGTGTTACCAGACAGACTATTGCTAAATATTTGAACGGAGAGCAGGTATTAGATAGTGGTAAGTTATATCAAATGGCAAAACACTTTAATAAATCCATTGACTATTTCTTAGCTCCAGATGATGAGGAGCAGAAGTTAGCATTTATGTTTAGAGCTGATGATCCTGCAAATAATTTTACTAAAAAATTACGCAATCATATAAGTAAGCGCTTTAATTTTTATCATGAAGTAATTAATTTAAGTGATTCACAAATAAAAGATTATATTCCCGAAGAATATAACTTAAACTTAAAAGGGTCGAAATTATCCGGGGAAGAAAAAGAGGTTATTGAAGAGATTGCTGAAAAGCAAAGGAGATATATGGGGGTAGATGACGCTACTGGGATTAATGTGTTTAAGGTATTTGAAGAAAACAATATTAATATAGTAGCTGAAGATATTAATAATTCAAAATTAGAAGCTCTATCGGCTTATTCTAAAGAAAAGGGAGCCTTTATATTTATTAATGATAGTCCAAATAAGCCAGAAGAGAGAAAGGTGTTTTCGGTTGCTCATGAATTGGGCCATTTAATTATGCATCGTGATGAATATAGTAAAGAAGCTGAGGATTTAAAATATACTAATTCAAGGATTAAAGATATCAGGGAGAAAGCTGCGAATCACTTTGCTATGACTTTTTTAGTCTCTCCTAAGATATTAAAAAGACATTATAATTATCAACTAGATGGATTCATAGATTTAGAATTGATTTATGATATAAAACAGGATTTTGGAGTAAGTGCTGAATGTTTGCTTAGAGCATTAAAAGAATATAAAATAATTGAAGATGGACTTTATGGTTATTTGAGAAATTCATTACACCAAGAAGGATTTAAAACTGAAGAACCTGAGCCTAGAAAGTATATTAAGAAGAATGAAAAAATAACTGCCTTAGTAAAAAGATTAATATTCGAAGATAAAATTACTATTAATAAAGCTGCGGAAGTATTAAATTTACCATTATTAGAGATGAGGCAAAAAGCCAAGGGATGGAAAAAAGTTGAATATCTCCAAACTTAAGAGTTATTATAATAGAAAGGCGGTTATTGACAATAATATATTAACTGATTTTATAGAATTAACAGCGGTTTTAAAGGAAGATTATATGTTCATGCTAAATGAATTATTTACTAAGGTTATTATTCCTACTCCCATTTTAGATGATGAAAATATTCATGATAATTTAGGCAGTCTAGAATATGAAGCAGGGGTCTTTCAAAGTGAACTTGGATATGAAGTTTTTATGGAGTTGGGAGATTGGGCTAATAATAAAACGAGTAAGCAATTATCTGAATATGATCGATATGTAATAGCTATTGCAGCAGAGATGGGTATTTTAGTTGTTAGTAATGATGGCCCAATTCGAAAAACGTGTAAAAAATATAGTATAGAGGTTACTGGTACTTTGGGAGTTATATGTTCAGCTTATGAAAATGACTTAATATCTTTTGAAGTAATGAAAAAAGGACTTAAATTTTTGTTTTCTGATGAATCTAGTTGTTATTTAAGTTTAGGGTTAAGGGAAGAGATTTTTGATTATTACTCTATAAAAGACTAATGCCAGCTACTTCCTAATAGTGAAAGAAGGCAGTAACTGGCTATTTTGATTTAGTTGTTTAGAAAAAATTTAGTGTGATATTTAGGAAGCTAGCACTCAAAATATAGAGTTTAATATACTGTAGTAGACGGTAGCATCATAGATGGGCAAAGTTTCGCATATTCACTCTCGAAATCAAATGTAGTTATATATAAGACGTATTCTGAAGATGAAAAGTCAAATTTTTTGAAATATAGATGACCATAATTTAAAAACTTAAAGCTATAGGGTGGAATTCTTTTCTCTTGGCTTAACTCTGTAATGATAAAATTATCAAAAATTTCTTTGAAAACATTATCATCGTCTATCTTCTCGTCTAGGACTATTAAATAGTAAGAATCAGTAGGGTATTCCCATTCGAAATCGCTAATAACCTTTTTTATATCCGACTTAATTTCATCAGATAGCTCAAAATAAGAATAAAAACTTTTACGTACATCCTCATCTACTTCTCTAAGATTAAATTTAATCAAGTGATACTGATTTGCATTTGAAGTTACGTTTCCATGATTAAAATATGCTGATGAGACTCCATTAATGCCAAGTAGTGTAATCCAATTTATCAAACTTTTTAATGACATTTTTTACCTCCTGTTTAAATTTAGTATTGTCAAACAACAACTAAATAGAATATACAGCGGATGTCTTGAAAATCTTTGCCCCAGAAAATTTTTTAAGCTTTCGTTTACTACTGGAGCTTACGTTTTTTTTCTGGCATCCTAAACTTTCTAAAATGAACTTCAGCATATGCCCCACCGCTATTTTTGCGCGTCTAGTATTCAAATCAAAGTTTTTATTACTAGCAAATTCTTTCTCGAGTTTCTCTATCACCAAACTCAGAGCAGGTAGTTCTCTTTCAGCAGCGATAAGAAAGCGGGTTATCGAGTAACCAGATGTTAAAAATTGGAAAACTCTCTCCGCTTCCTGACCTTCAGCATCATTCTTCCAGTCTTCCCAAGTATTAGGGACTGAGTTAGTTGATTTAATAAAAGCTGTAAAATTAATAAGACCACCCTCTTTTTAATTTTTGAATATCTCCCTTGAGAACAATACTAGTCTTAACCCCTATAATAACAGGTTTCATCAGAAGTATATATTAATTGATTATTCCTTATACAGATTTACCCCCCTCTCTCTCGAATAGATCCTATCACATTTTATCTGAGTTGTCAAGCATTTTACCGCGAAAAGACAAAATATTTATAGATATAGCTATGGTTATATTCGCTATTTCATTGCAGAAGCGCAGGAGTTACTTGAAAATAAGGATCTTCAAGCGGAAGCGAGAGTCTATGCTGAGCAGGAGCTGGCTTGGCTTTATAAGCGGATTATTAAGTGATTGGAATAGGGCTCTTTACCTTTTTATTCTTGCAGATTTACGGTATAATAATAGTTAAGAGCATAAAGAACTTGTTATTTGAACTTCAACTATTAACTGTTAACTAAAAAAAGGAGGTGTTTGCTAGTGCCTAAAATACCCTATGGAGTTAGTAATTTTGAGAAACTAAGAAAAAAAGACTATTTATATGTTGATAAAACAAAGTATATAGAAATATTGGAAAGCTATGGGGAACCCTATATCTTCTTTTTACGGCCCAGAAGATTCGGTAAAACTCTATTTTTATCTACTTTGGAGCACTACTACGATCTAAATAAAGAGGCCGATTTTGAAGAACTATTTGGTGAATTATATATCGGCAAGAATAAAACTGAACTGGCTAATAGCTATTATATTTTGAAGTTTGACTTTTCGGGACTGGATACCAAAGATAAAGAGTTATTGCGTCAAGATTATTTGCGAAGCACACTGGAAGTGTTCAAGAATTTTGCTGACAAATATAATTTGGATTTAGACTATACTAAGAGTGGCAGTCCAGCGGCTATATTTAATTCTTTTTTGACAGCAGTTCAGTCTAAAATAGAGGGCAAAATATACGTGTTGATAGATGAATATGATCACTTTGCTAATGAGCTATTGAGCTTTCAGGTAGATACCTTTGAGGAGACAATTAGCAAGACTGGCTTTGTGCGTAAGTGGTATGAGGTCTTAAAACAGGGCACGGCCAGTGGGGTAGTGGATAGAATCTTTGCTACCGGAGTCAGTCCTATTACCTTAGATAGTCTAACTAGCGGTTTTAACATAGCTAAAAATAAGAGTCGGGATCGGAACTTAAATCAAATGATTGGCTTTACAGAAGAAGAGGTCAAATTTTTATTGAATAAAGTATTAGGAGTCCAAAATGGAGCTAATGAAGAGCTGTTTTTGAGGTTAAAGAGATATTATAATGGTTACTTATTTCATGAAAAAGCAGAGCAAAGGGTTTTTAATAGCGATATGATTTTGTACTATTTAAGTGAGTATCAAATAGCTGATAGTGAGCCGGATGATTTAATTGATACTAATATTTCCAGTGATTATTCTAAGCTGAGTGCCCTATTCTCTTTAAAAAATAAGGAAAGAAACTATCAAATACTAGAAAGTATTTTGGAAGGAGAACTACAAGAAGCAGTAATTACTAGAGAGTTTAGTCTAGCTAAGGAGTTTATTGCGGAAGATTTTTTATCTCTACTCTTTTATTTAGGCTTTTTAACTATAGACAGTTCAGTCTTGAACTTATTAAGGTTAAAAGTGCCTAATTATGTGATTAAAGAGCTATACTTTGATTTTTTTGCTAAGCTGCTCAGAGATGAGACTGATTATGAAATTGAAAGTATCGAGATTAAGAAGAGTATTATTAGCATTGCTTTGGAAGGGCAAATAGATAAATTTATTGAGTTGATAGAGAGAACCTTAAGTAAACTATCTAGCAGGGACTATATTAACTTTGATGAAAAGTACATAAAGTTGATTATGCTTAGCTATCTTTTTTTAAGTCGGGTCTATTATGTAAAGAGCGAGTATGAGGTGGAGGATGGTTATATTGATATTGCTTTGTTGGAGCGAAGTGGAGTTAAGCCTGAGTATGAAGCTATAATTGAGTTGAAGTACCTTAAGAAGAGTGAGTATCAGCACCGAGGCAAGGCAGCTGTAGCGAGTAAATTAGCGGCAGGTAAAGAGCAGATATTGAAGTATCAGCAGGCTGAGGAGTTGAGGGAAAAGGAGAACTTAGAGAAGTGGGTGTTAGTTTTTGTAGGCGAAGAATGTGTGGAAGTGCAGAGGATAAAGGATAGATGATAAAGGTTGGGCGAAGCTAGTGAGGAGGTTAAGTTATGTTTGCAGAGATTGATAAAAAGAAAAAAATCATTGCAGAGAAAAGACCATTACCTAAAAATACATTAAAGAGCATCAGAGAAAAATTATTTTTAGACTGGACATATAACTCAAATGCAATTGAGGGTAATACACTAACTCTATCAGAAACAAAAGTTGTTTTAGAAGATGGGATAACAATTGGAGGAAAAACATTAAAGGAGCATCTTGAGGTTGTAAATCACAAAGAAGCAATTATATATATGGAAGATATTATCAAAGAGAATCAAAGCCTATCTGAAAGACAAATAAAGAATATTCATTATTTAATATTGAAGGGAATAGATGATCAGAATGCAGGCAGGTATAGAAAGGAGAAGGTAGTTATAAGTGGGGCAGAACATACTCCACCCGACCCGATTATAGTTCCAGGGCGGATGGAGGAGTTAATTAATTGGTACCATGAAACTGGGCAAAAACTACATACAGTTGAGAGAGCTGCTAAATTACATACTGATTTTGTTAGGATACACCCTTTTATTGATGGGAATGGCAGAACGGCCAGGCTTTTATTAAATTTTGAGCTTATCAAAGATGGGTATCCAGTTGCTATTATTAAGAATGAAGATAGGGTTAAATATTATCAAAGCTTGGATAGGGCTCATGTAACAGAAAATTATGATGATTTTATTGAATTGGTAGCTAAGGCGCTGAATAGAAGTTTGGATTTATATTTAAAGTTGATAGATTAATCTATAGGGTTTGGGATTAACTCTGCTTAAATCTCAGACTCAATTTATTATTAAAAACTCTGAACAAGCAGCTCTTTCTATGTAGTTTTTTGCATTTTAAACAGGAGAAGTCAGGAGCTATCCAGCATTGTTTAGATATATGGGAGTAAAAAGGAGATGATAAAGCTGAAACAGATCAGAATAATGTTAGGCTTTGTAATGGTTATGTTTTTTATGATTTTTAATAGAGCAGTTAAACCTATAGTGGATAATCAAATGGCGATGCTACAGCTAGAAGATAGCCAAAGTGCTTATGTTTTTTTTCGGCTGTATAATGAACTGCAAACTTATATTCCCATTATTTTAATCGGAGCAGTGATTATTTTATTATTTCCAGAGCTGAAAAATGGTTTTACTAAGTTATATAATAAAATTAAGTCCAATCAAGATACTTATGATATTAATTAAAGGAGTTGAAAAAATGAAATTTAAGTCTAAGTCAATTGTTTTGTTGCTGTCAATTATGCTTTTTACAGTGCTTGTGGGTTGTGCTAAACCTCCTAAAGAACCGATCATTGAAGATATTGAACCACACGAAACTGCTTACTTAGTACCAATGGTTGGTGATAGTGTAGAGGTTCAAGATAAATTGGATTCTGAAAGTTACTTAGAGGAAAATAAGGTGGCTACTAGAGAAGTAGAAATACCACAAAGATGGGTTGAGACAGGTTATGGCTGGCAGTGGTGGAGAGGCTATTATAGACCTACTGCAAGGTTAATTTTGGTCGATAGAGCGCCTGTTACTAGAGAGTGGCGAGAAGAACCTGGCGAAGGTACTTCAAATAGAAATGAAGCTATTATTGCCGATTCTAAAGAATCTATCAGCTTTAGAGCTAGATTTAACGCAAATGCTCAAATCGATGAAGCTGATGCCACCACATTTTTATATAGGTATAATAATAAACCCTTGTCAGAGATAATGGATGAAGAAATTAGAGCTTTTGTAGAAACTACCTTTACAGAGATAGTATCTTCTATGACAATGGGTGAGATTTTGGCTGATAGAAGTGGAATCAATGAAGAATTAAGAGATAGGGTAGTTCCTTATTTTGCAGAAAGAGGAGTTACAATTACCACTTTAGGTTGGCGAGGAGAGGTAACTTATTTAGATCAGTCGATTCAAGAGGCAATTAATGAAGAGTTTAGTGCTGAACGTCATTATGAGGCTCAAAAAATAAGAAATCAACAAAGAATAGAAGAAGCTGAGGCCGAGGCCGAAGCAACTGAGCTCTTAATGCGGAATATAGATGAACAGTTACAACTGAGACAGTTAGAAGTTATGGAAGACTTTATTGAAAAATGGGATGGCGAACTACCGAAGGTCTCTTCCGGCGGGAATGATTTCATTTTCGATATAAGTGATTATGGTATTGAATAGAGGTTAATAATTTTGAAGGCAGTAATTAGGCAACTAATTATTGCCTTTTTTTACTTTTTTGATATACTATTAAGCAAGAAAGGGGTTGTTTAATATGGATCGACGAAACTTTATCAAGCTAAGTTTAGGTACAGTTGCCAGTGGAATGCTGCTTTCCTGTCAGGATACTTCGGCTTTGGACGATTTAGAAGCTGGGGAAATGCCTACCCGCAGCTTAGGTAGGACTGGCCATGAGGTTAGTTTATTTAGTTTGGGGGGAGAGGCTACTATAGAACAGGAGCATAGGCAAGAGGAGGCAGTGGAGATTATTAATCGGGCCCTAGATTTGGGAGTAAACTATATTGATACTGCGCCTAGTTATGGTAATGGAGGCAGCGAGAGCAATATAGGTCAGGTGATGAGAGAGCGTCGTGAGGAGGTATTTTTGGCTACTAAGACTCACGATCGTTCTTATGCAGGGACTATGGAGCTTTTTGAGCAGAGTTTGGAGCGTTTGCAGACTGATTATTTAGATCTTTATCAATTACATAATATTCGGGTGGATCGTGACTTGGATAGGGCCCTATCCAGTAACGGAGCAATTGAAGCTATGGAAGAGTTAAAGAGTCAGGGATTGATTAAGAATATCGGCATTACTGGCCATCGAGACCCTCAAGTTTTATTGAGAGGGATTGAGGAGTACGATTTTGACTGTATTCTGATGGCTTTAAATGCTGGCGATATCCATTATCGTCCTTTTCAAGAACAGCTTTTAGAGAAAGCTGTAGCTAGAGAAATGGGAATCATTGCGATGAAGGTAGTAGCCGCCGGCCGTATTATTCGCTCCGAAGGAATTACTTCTATGGAGCAAGCTTTAGGTTATAGCTTATCCTTTCCAGTAAGCACTGCTATAGTCGGTATTTCTAATCTAAGAGAATTAGAAGAAAATGTGCAGATTGCTAAAGAATTTAGTAAGTATCCTGAGCAGCAATTAGCCGAGATAGAAGAGTTAACGGCTAGTTATGAGCGAGAGGCTAACTTTTTTAAGTATTATTGGTAGTGGAATAGAGATTTACTTTCTAGGAAGCAAAATGTTAGAGAACTAAACTGCATGTAGATCTGTTGTTAGTCTTTCAATGATTTGTTCAGGACTGTCAATTTCTCCCTCAAAATAAAGTTCAATTAATCTATTATATTCGTCTTGTTTTTCTTCTTGTTTTAAATCTAGTACTTCAAGATTTATTTGAATAAGCTGTTCTATAAATGTTGTATAAGCATTTAGTTGAAACAGTTCACTTTCAAGGTCGTTAAATACTTTTTGTTTGGAAGCCATACTTAGTATGAGCATATTTAGATGTTCTGAGATAGTAGTTTTATTCATTTTCTAAATCACTTCCCTTATGTTGCTTCTTGCCATATTTTTTGATGATTTCTTTATCAAGTTGATTGCTTCTAGTTATCATATCTTTGTGTTTTTTGGTTTTTTGTTTTATATTTTGCAATTCCAATTTTAGTTTATTAGTTTTTTCTTTTCCCATTGTTATATTTTCTGTTCCCTCCTGTATTTTAGAATTTAAGTTATTAGCAATATACAGTAGAAACTTTTTTAAAGGCATGTTTAATCCCTCGGCAATTTTATTAAGTGTACTTAGGGTAGGGCTTCTTTTTCCCAACTCTAAGTGACTAATAAAAGACTGAGATAAGTTGGCATTTTGAGCAAGCTCACTTTGAGATATTTTTTTATGCTTTCTGATCATACTGATCTTTGTACCAATTTGATTTTTCATTCAATTTTTATACCACCTTTTCCCATTTACTTTAATTATAACCTATAGTGATAAAAAGTCAAGGGATATTAGCTTTTTTTGTCGTTAATTTGCTTTTTGCACTAGTATGCATTACTATAGTAATATAGAAGTTGTATATAGCTAGTAATATGAGCTATAAAAAACTTAGTGAGAGGTAAAGGTGATAAATGGATATTGCTAAAAGAATAAGAATTATAAGAGAAGCCAAAGGAATTACTCAGGAGGAACTTGCTAATCGGGCCCAAGTAAGTCAGGCATTTATTAGTTCTGTTGAGAATAAGACTAAGAATGTTTCTTTGAAAGTATTAGAAAAGATCTGTAAAAAAGGATTAGAAATTTCCTTAGCTAGCTTTTTTAATAAAAATATAGAAGAACTAGATAAAAATATAGAAGAACTAGATAAAAATAAAGAAACAACAGGAATTGATGAGATAGTTGAAAGTTTGAGAAATCAGTTACAATTATTAGTAAATAAAAAAGAAAAAGTTGATGAAGAAATTATTATCAAAAGCAAGGAGTTAGATAAAGCATTAGAAAATTACTACAACACACATTATAAAACTTAAGTACCTTCTTTAGCTAGTTGGAATTTAATTAATGTATTGCTTTATAGTACAGAGGATAGAGTATAGAGGATAGATAGAAAAAGGACATAAGAGATAAGTATTAGGTGAAAGCTTTTGATTTTTATGATTTTGAACTTAATCTATCCTCTGTCATCTATCTTCTATCATCTGTATTATTAATGTCTTATACTATCTTTCATTATTTTGATCTGTGTTTTCATTTTCGAGAAAATCTTCCCTTTCTTCTACATCTGGTATTTCATTAATTGCATCTTCAGGGATATCCTCGGGATCTTCTTCTGGAATATCTTCGGGAACATCCTCGGGAATATCTTCAGGCTCTCCTTCCGGAACTTCCTCTGGAGTATCTTCGGGGACATCTTCTGGCTCTTCCGCGGGAGTTTCTTCAGGCTCTTCATCTGGAACCTCTTCTGGCTCTTCCGCAGGAACTTCTTCAGGAGCCTCTTCGGGCTCATCTTCAGGGGTCTCTTCAGGAACATCTTCTGGTTCTTCTTCAGGAGCATCTTCAGTTTCTTCTGCTGGATCTTCTTCGGGAACTACTCCCGGAGCTTCTTCAGGCACTTCCGCTGGCTCTTCCTCCTCTACTGGAGGGGTTGGAGTATCAGCATCAGGTGCTGGAGTTTCTTCGGCTACTTCTTCAGCGCTAATCTTCCACAGAACTCCACTCTCTGGAATAGCATTGGGGGATAGATCGGTAAACTCCATTACTCCGAAATCTAAAATATATAGTTCTTTTCCTTCAGCGCAGAAAGTTACATCGATTACCCTTTTAAAACCTTCTTCAAAACGACCAGCTCGAGGATTATCTGTATTTTTAGCAAACCAATCATAGTCTTCTTCCTCTAAATCTACTAACAGAACTCCGCTAGGGATAGTTTCTTCTATGTCTTCGGTTAGCGGGTCTGCATCACCGAAAATAGCCACTAAAAGTCCTTCTAGTGGAAACTCTTCTGGTGCAAATTCCAGCTTCATCGGTGAGTAGTGGGGAGGTAAGTCTAAAGCTGGCTCTGCTACTTCCGGTGGATTGGAAATTAACGGCTTGCGGTTAATTCCTCGCTCGGAAGCAAACTGTTCATCGCTTAAGGGTACAGTTCCGGCGTAATCGGGCCAGCCGTACCAAGCTCCTTCTTCAACCTCCACAATCCAGTCAGGAGAGTTGGAAACCGCTCTAGCACCTCGATCATCATAACCAAGATTGCTGGCGTAGAGGGAGTTTTCGGGCCCTATAGCTAATCCATAAGGATTGCGTAAACCATCTGCATACATTGATAACTCTTCTGTTTCCAGATCATAACGAAGTATTGTTCCATTAGCAGGTACTTCTGCTTCTATCTTTTCACCTTCTTCTCTTTGTTGGCCGAAGGGAGCAAAAGCACCTGTCGGTTCAACATCGGCAGGATCTACTGTTCCCAGATCCAGAGCTTCATAGTTTTCTCCGGTTAGTGTGAAGTCTCGGGAAGGAATATCGTGCACATCGGGATAACGGTCGGCCCAACCATAAAGAAAGTTATCAGAACCAACCACTCCTGCGTTAGTAACTGTTCCTTGCCCGAAGTAAAGAGCTCCATCTTCAGCAAAAAGAAGCTCATTATTGTGATGATCTCCTTCGGAAGGCAGACCTGTGATTAGATCTTGACGTTCTCCATTATCTAAATTCACTTCTGTTATCTTACCGCGGTGAGAAACGTAAAGGTGATCATTTTTTATAGCTAATCCATTAACTGGGCCTCTGAAGTTTCCATACCTTTCTTTAAGCTGGCCCTGCTTATCTATTACAATTACTCGTCCTTCCGTAGTTTTAGGGCCGTAAGCATAGCCAGATTCAGCTACATAGCGATTCCCATCCTCATCCAGAATTACCGTAGTGGGATATGTAAATCCTTTAGCTACTACTTCAGCTTCAAAACCATCAGGCAAAGATAGATCAGAAGGGTCGGTAGTAAAGGCCGTTCTCAACATTAAAGGAGTTAATCCCGCAGCTAAAGCTAAGATAATTAAGGCGGTACCCATTGCTCTTCGCGAGTGGCTTAATCTCCAGCGGTTATAAATTAAGGCTACGATCAGTCCGTGTAAAATAAGAGCCACTAATGGTGTCCAGTGGTCTAAAGGACTGGTGATTGCTGGGTCTAGACCTAATAGTAAGGGAATAGCAATTAAAACTCCTCCGACCCACAGCGCTACTCCCAAAGCTACTCCTGATAAAAGCGAGGTGGATAGAGTTAGTTCTCGACTACCGATAATCAGGGCGTAGATTACCCCACCTAAAACTCCCAGAATTAACATAGAGGCTAGCCCATTTATTAAATCAACCCGAGTTAAGATTAATCCTAAACCCGGCAACAACCAGGAACCCCACAGCACAAAGGCAGCAGCTAGTCCACCTACTGCTCCAGTTAACATTCCCCAGAAAATATTTTCTTTTATATTTGACATAGTTTCCCTCCTCATTATTTGCTAAGTTTATTTTCTCAATAGAGATACAACTTTATTCGTAGTCTGACTTTTTTATAATTTTTAATGAACAGTTATGTATTTGAGTTAGTCGGAGTTGCTCATAAAATATGATTGATTTTATGTAAAATTTAATGTATAATATCATTAATGAAAACACAAATTATAAAACAAAAAAATCTTTGAGAAGATAAATGATAACAATTGGAGGTGAAAGAGATGACAATTTTACGTATAGATCGAGATCATATGGTTTCTTCTTCAGAGCTTGTACGCAATTTTAGTCAGATGTTAGATAAATCTAAGGAAGGCCCGTTATTTATTATGAGAAACAATGATGTTGAAGGAATAATGATGGATATAGAAGAATATGAAATGTTATTAGAAAAAATAGAGTATTTAGAAAATCAATTAGAAGACTCTTATATTGAGAATGCAGTTAAAGATAGGAAGGAAAATTTTAGTTTAGATGAGACAATAACAGAGGAGGAGATTATGGATATGTTAGATTGATTTATTGGGAGGATTAAGATATGGAAATGATTTTTCATCCGCAAGTAAAAGATGATATAAAAGAATTAGATGGAAGTGTAAAAAAGAGATTGAAAAAGGTATTAAAGAAAATAAAACGTGCTCCAGAATTAGGAAAGCCATTAGGTAGCAGAGGAGATATTGATTTATCAAGTTGTTTAAAAGTTTATTTTTATAGGAATAAATATAGAGTTGTATATGAAATATTAGCTAAAGAGCAGATTATAATTTGGTCTATTGGTAAACGAGAAGCTGAAGTTGTGTATATAAATGCTTATAAAAGAATATTAGAGGAGGAAGGGGAATAATAGTTCCCCTTTTTTTATTGTTAGCTAATGATTTGGAAATATTTTAATTTAATAAAGGTATTTGTAAAATATTAGTCAACTTATTTAAATAGAGTAGTTAAATAAGGGGGTTCTAATATGGGATTATTAAAAGTAGCAACTAAATCAAATCCAAATAAAGTAGCAGGTGCAATTGCTGGTGTCTTAAGAGAGCAGGGTTATGCTGAGATGCAGGCTATTGGGGCTGGAGCTGTAAACCAGACTGTAAAAGCCATTGCAATTGCTAGGGGATTTGTAGCTCCTAGTGGGCTTAATCTTATTTGTATACCAGCATTTATAGATGTTGAAATTGCTGGGGAAAAAAGGACGGCTATTAAATTTACTGTAAAACCTAAATGATCTAATATCAATCTGCTTATCAATAATTAAAAAAATTGCTGAGCAGATTAATGTTAGGTAGAGTTTTAACGGGGATATTTGATTAATAGTTGTTATTTGCTATAATGAAATAGATTGATAGTAGAATTGTAAGCAAGGTTAAAGAAAGGAGCTAACAAAATGGGATATGATTTAGTTGTAGTAGAGAGCCCAGCTAAAGCTAAGACAATTAGTAAGTATTTAGGGAAAGGTTATAAAGTACAGTCTAGTCTCGGCCATTTTAGAGACTTACCCAAGAGTGAATTAGCAGTGGATGTAGAAAATAATTTTACTCCTACCTATGTAATTACTAATCAAAAGGCTCTAGCTAATTTAAAAAAGTATAATCAAGAGGCTGATACTGTCTACCTAGCCAGTGATCCTGATAGAGAAGGAGAAGCTATTGGCTGGCATGTTAAGCAGGCTCTTGATTTAAGTGAAGATGATTATCAAAGGATTGTCTTTAATGAGATAACTAAAAGTGGGATTCAAAGAGGAATTAATAATCCCCGCCAAATAGATTTGAATCGAGTTAATTCGCAGCAGACAAGGCGGATTTTAGATAGATTGGTAGGTTATAAGCTATCGCCGTTATTATGGAAATTTATCAGGAGAGGTCTGTCGGCGGGTCGGGTGCAGAGTGTAGCCTTGAAGATGGTAGTGGATTTAGAGAGAAAGATTGAAGCTTTTAATCCGCAGGACTATTGGTTGATTAAGGGGGATTTTGCTAATGATTTAGAGGGTTTTAAATTAAATCAAGTGGCTAATAAAAAGGTGAAAAAATCTCGATTATATAAAGAGAAGCAGGTAAAGAAATTAAAAGAAGATTTAGCTAAAGGAGATCGCTTTGCAATAACTAGTTTAAGCAAAGAAGATAAAAAGAAGTATCCTTATCCGCCTTTTACAACCTCGACTTTGCAGCAGACAGCTTATAAGAGCTTGCGCTTTCCATCCAAAAAGACGATGTATTTGGCTCAGAAATTATATGAAGGAGTAGAGGTTAATGGTGAAACTGTAGGTTTAATTACTTATATGAGAACTGATAGTATTCGTGTTAGCAAGGAAGCTAAAGGACAAGCTCAAAAATTTATTAAAGATAATTTTGGTAGTGACTATACCTATAATTATTCTCGAAATGTTTCTAAAAATGCTCAAGATGGTCATGAAGCTATTAGACCTACTTCTATTTATAGAACTCCTAATCAAGTACGTAATAGTTTGAGTCAAGACCAGTATAAATTATATCGTTTAATCTGGAATAGTTTCTTAAATTCACAGTTAGCACCTATGGAATATCAGCAGTTAGAGATTTTAACTGAAAAAGATGATTATCAATTTAGAGGGTTGGTTAATAAGATTACTTTTGATGGATTTTTTGCTAATCTTAAGCCTGATAACTCTAATTATAAAAGTGAACTGCCTGATTTAAATGCCGGAGAAGTATTAGAACTGTCTAAGCTTGATGTTAAACAGAAAGAAACTAAACCACCCCAAAGATATTCAGAAAGCAAAATGGTTAAGAGCTTGGAAAAAAAGAATATTGGTCGACCCTCTACTTTTAGTAGTATTATTTCTACTTTAAAGAAAAGAAACTACATTAAAGTAAAGAAAGGTAAATTTCATCCCACGACTTTAGGGATTACTGTTAATGATTTTTTAGTCGAACATTTTCCTGATTTAATTAATATTGATTTTACAGCAGAGATGGAAGAGGGATTAGATGGGATTAGTAGGGGAGACTTGCAGTGGCAAGAATATCTGCAGGAGTTTTGGACTACCTTTGAAGCTGAGCTAAAGGAGTTAGCTAATAAGGATGTCGATAAAAAAGCTCATCAGATTAAGACTGATGTTGTTTGTTCTAAGTGTGATAGTGATATGCTATTAAAAGAGGGTAAGACTGGTAAGTTTTTAGGCTGTGGAAATTATCCTGATTGTAAAAATACCGTTAATATTCCCCGGGGGATTAGAATTGATAGTAGACAGATTAAGGATAATTATTTAGAGGTTAAAGAGCGAATTGAAAAGAAGCAAAAGGAACAGCAAAAGAAGAAATCTAATTTAGTTAAGACTGATTATTCTTGTTCTAATGGGAATCTGATGGTATTAAGAGATAGTAGACGGGGTAAGTTTTTAGGTTGTAGCAAGTTTCCTAAATGTGACTGTAAGGAAACAATCAGTATTCCCGATGGCTTTGAACTACCAGCCGGAAAAGAGATCAAAATAAAGGATAAGCTTGAGAAATTTAAAGAAGCTGGTGGAAAGTATGGTCACTGTCCAGAGTGTGAGAGTGGTATATTGAGAAAGCGAAAGGGTAGTCGCGGGCCCTTTCTTGGTTGTAGTAATTATCCCAAGTGTAAACATACTGCACAGTTTGAATAATTAAAAAACTTATTCTATTGTATATAATTAAAATCAGATTCAAATACTAGAGGATAGTTTCAATTTATTTTTAATTGATAATCTAAAGTATTGTCAGAGGGGTAATTATATGCAGAGAAAGAAACTTATCAATAAGCTAAATTTGTTTTATAGTTTAGAGCTTAATCAAGTAGACTTATATACGGCTCAGAGTCAAAAAGTTAAGGACAGTTATACTAGTCAGGCTTTTGAGAGAATTGCTTATATCGAGCAGCAGCATGTAGACAATATTGCTGAAAAAATTAAAGAACTTGGTGCTAGGCCGAGCAAATTAGGTGATGTAATTTCTCCAATAGTTGGAAAATTAGCCGGAAAAGTTCTTTCTTTATCTGGTTTGGAGAACATACTTAAGGTTAATATTTTGCTAGAACAAAAAGCAATGGAGGACTATCAAAAATTGATTGAATCGCTCAATAAGGATAATCAACAGCAGGAAGAGTTATTAAAAATTCTCAAATTTAATCATATCGATGAAGACTTACATACTGCTTGGTTTTTAAAGAGATTAGCCCAACTTAGAAGCAACTAAAAAAATAGAATTTACCAATCATAATGCTTATTTTTCTGTCATAGATATTAATCAGGTTTAGCTAATGTAATCTAGGAGGTAAAGATATGGACAGGAAAATAGGTTTTTTTTTAGTTAAGTTAATGATAATATTGTTGATAATCAGTCCTGGCTTAAGAGCTGAAGACTATCTGTTTCAAATGCGCGATGCTCAAGGTGATGATTACGGCCCGGGAACTTATGTATATCCTACTAGTGAGCAGTTTGCTCCTTTTGAAGGCTTATTTGATCTATTGGAGTTTAGAGTTAAAGAAGCGGGAAGTAATTATTTATTTAAAATAGAGTTTGCTAAGATAACTAATCCTTGGCAGGCTAAGTATGGTTTTAGCCATCAGCTAGTACAGATTTATATAGATAATGATAGTGGAGGTTCAACTCAGGTCTTTAAACCGGGAGCAAATGTGGAGTTTGATCCTGATGCTCCTTGGAATAAATTAGTGAAGATTAATGGCTGGCAAGTAGAGGTTTTTGATTATCAAGATGATCCTCAGGCTGAGTTTGAAGATAATACAGCTACTACAGCTCGGGTTTTAGATGATCAAAGAACTATTGAAGTTAAAGTGCCTCAAGAGCTGATTGGTGATTTAAAGTCGGCTCAATACTATGTTTTAGTAGGAGCTTTAGATGGTTTTAGCCATGATAATTTTCGGCCAGTAGTTGAAGAGGTGGAAGAATGGAAGTTCGGCGGCGGTACTGATACAGACTATAATCCCAATGTAATAGATATCTTAGTACCTGAAGGCAAAGAACAGCGGGAGATATTGGGAGCTTACAATGTTGAAAATGAAGAGTTGGCAACCTTATACCCGGTTGGAGATACTCATTTTAAAATAAGTAGAATTTTTGCACTATTGCTTATATTAGCTATTGTTTTAGGAGTTAAATATAGAAAAGAGCTATTGGAATTTAAAGATAAGTTTCTGAAAAACTGAAATTACTAATAATTACCTCCTATAAAATAGTTGCTGATGCAGATAATATAATTAAAGCCTAATATTTAACTATTTAAGGAGGGAAGACTAAATGCATCACTTAGATGGGGTGAACGTAAATCCAACGCCGATTGTTGCTGGTGAGAATGTGACTATTGAATACGATGGTCTGCTCACTGATTCAGGAGCTGAAGAGGTTTATTTACATGCTGGAGTAGGAGAAGGAGAAACTTGGGAGGACGTAAAGACAATTAGAATGAACCGTACTCCTCAAGGAACTTGGAAGACTACAGTTCGACTGAATACTACTGATAAATTTAACTTCTGCTTTAAGGATTCAGCAGAAAACTGGGATAATAATGAAGGTTATAATTGGAGCTACGATATTCATGAAACTGAACACTATAACTAACCACTTTTAAACAATAAACTATTAATCACTTTAACACTAAAATCAAGGAGGAAATTTAAATATAATGGAAATGATAGATGAAAGAATTACTGAAAATAGAGATGGAGTTGTAGTTGCACCTGCTATAGTTAATAGAGATGATAGAGCAATGGAAGATGTAACTATTGAATATGATGGAGAGTTAAAGAATCACGGTGCCGGAGAGATTTATTTACATGCTGGAGTAGGTAATGAGCATACTCCTTGGGAAGAAACTAAGACTATTAAGATGGAGCAGACTGCTTATGGTACTTGGAGAACTAAGGTGCGATTGAATAATGCAGAGAGCTTTAATTTCTGCTTTAAAGATTCAGCAGAGAACTGGGATAATAATAACGGTGAAAACTGGGAGTATAGAACTCTAAGTAGCCGCTATTTCTAACAAAATAAGCTTTTGATTTTAAACCTTTAATCATGGTTTTCTAATCCATGATTAAAGGTTTTTTCTATTTAAGCTGGAATGATGCAATATAACGATAATTTCATATTAATAAAGGAGGGTTCAAAGAATGCATTATAGCTATAGCCGAGAAGAATTAAGCGACTTAGAATCTAGTTTACAGAAAGAATGGCTACTCACTAACGGCTTAGGAGGTTTTGCAGCAGCTACTATTAATGGAGCCTTGACTAGAAGGTATCACGGGCTATTAATAGCAGCTTTAGAGCCGCCGGTGGAGCGTTATCTACTCTTAAGCAAGGTTGAAGCAGAAGTGAGCTGTCAGGGGAATGATTATCAGCTGAGCACTAATCAGTATCGAGATACAGTCCATCCTCAAGGTTATAAGTACTTACAACAGTTTGAGCTGGCTCCTTTACCTACCTATACCTATAATTTAGCTGGGAACTTACTGGAGAAAAAGATCTTCATGGTAGAAGGTGAAAATACTACGGTAATTAGATATCGTAACTTAAGTCAACAAAGAATGAAGCTACGCTTGCGACCGTTGCTTAACTGTAGGGACTATCATAGTATAAGCAAAGGAGAAAGTTGGTCTTTTAATTGGGAACGACTCGACAATGAGTTAGTATTTAGGGCTTATTCTGAAGCGCCAAAGCTTTATTTGCACTTAGGTAAAGCCGACTATACTGCTGAAGGTGACTGGCATTTGGACTTCAAGTATCCTGTAGAGGAAAGAAGAGGGCTTGATTATCTGGAGGATCACTTTAATCCGGGGGTGATTGAGCTTGAATTGGCTGCTGCGGAGAGTTATTACTTAGTAGCTAGTACAGCAAGGATAGGTAGCTTTGCTGGTGCTGAAGAGCTAAAAAAGGCTGTGCTTCGCAAAGAGTCTTTGGCAAGTGAAGTTGATAGCCAGAGTGATTTTGTGAACAGTTTAGCTGTAGCAGCCGATGACTTTATAGTTCACAGAGAGTCTACCGGAACTAAGACTGTAATTGCTGGCTACCCTTGGTTTACCGATTGGGGTCGAGATACGATGATTGCGCTGCCGGGCCTGTGTTTGGTTACTGGCAAGCAGGATACGGCCCGGGAGATTTTAAGTACCTTCGCTCATTATGTAGAAGCAGGACTACTGCCTAATAGATTTCCGGACTATCAACAGGAGCCGGTCTATAATACTGTAGATGCTCCGCTGTGGTTTTTTTATGCTGTTGATAAGTATTTGGAGTATACTGCTGATTATGATTCAGTAAAAGAGGGTATTTATTCAGTTTTAAAGCAGATAATCTATAGTTATCAAGAAGGTACTAAGTATAATATCTATTTAGATCAGGATTACTTAATTTCTGCTGGCTGTGCAGGGGTGCAGTTAACTTGGATGGATGCTAAGGTGGATGACTGGGTGGTTACTCCGCGACACGGTAAGGCAGTGGAGATCAATGCTTTGTGGTATAATGCTTTGCGGGTGACTGCTAAACTAGCTGCAAAGTACGGGGAGTTATCAGTTGAAAAGGAGATGTTGAGTTTAGCTGAGCAAACTGCGGAAAGTTTTAAACTTCGCTTTTGGAATGAAGAGCTAGGGGCCCTATATGACTTGATTGGCACTGGTGGTGAACCAGAAGCTAAACTGCGTCCTAATCAGATCTTTGCTGTTAGCTTACCTTATACTATGCTGGAGGATGAGCAGGCTCGACAGGTAGTTTCTGTAGTGAAGAGTAAGCTATATACTACCTATGGATTACGCAGTTTAGCAGCTACTGATTCGGAGTATATCGGTCAGTATAGTGGTGATCAGTATAGTCGAGATGCTGCTTATCATCAAGGAACTGCTTGGAGCTGGCTAATCGGTCACTTTATTACTGCTTACTTGAAGGTTAATGACTATAGTGCTGCTAGTCAAGAGACGGCTGCTAAGATGGTAGCTCCTTTTAGGGCCCACTTACACAGAGCAGGAATAAATAGTATCTCTGAAGTCTTTACTGGTGATTACCCTCATTCTCCTAGAGGCTGTTTTGCTCAAGCTTGGAGTGTAGCTGAGCTTTTGCGGGTTTTAGTTGAGGACTTAGGCTATTAATTAGTTTTTCAAAATAATAGAGGATCGACAGTTTGTCGATCCTTTATTAAAGCTATTACTTTTTACTCATCTCTAATAAGCTCTGGAGAGCTGATATGTTGAGCAAATTCTTCTTCTTTACCTACTGGGCTGGCCCCTTCTTGATCCTCTTGGCGATACTTATAACCACGCTTAAATACTTCATCTAAGGTCATCCACTCAGGATCTATCTTATCTGAAGGCTTGTCTCTAGGAGTAGTAAAGTAGTTAGAACGAGCTAGAAGAGTAAACCCTTCATTGTCCACTATACCTAACTCCACAGTATAAGTTCTATTAGCAGCAGGAAGCTGGATATACCAGTTATCTGCTGATAGCTCTATATCTACTGTAAAGTGGCTATGGGCTGACTCTACCGGATAGTTTCTATCTGTTATATCTAATACCTTGAGTATAGCTGAACCTGAAACTCCGAATGTAGTTTCTACTTCCCAATAAAGATAAGCCCAGTAAGGATCTCTAACTAAGGCTGTGATTCGATTTTGATAGAACTTAGTTTCAAGTTCATAGTCAGCTAGTTCTGGATATTCTGCAACTTCAAAAAACTCTATTGTCGGCTTGATAACTTCTATACTACTTACCTTTTCTTCTCTTAGATTAACACTCAATTCTTTAGCAACCTCCCAATCCATAATTAATTCTTTAGTCTTGATTAATTTATCCTTAATATTTGTATTACTTTCATTATCTAACATCTCTTCTTGTTTATTTTCTTGTTCATGCTTATCTTTCCAGAGAAACTGGTAGATGAGCAGCCCTAAAATAGTGAATAGTATAGCATACAGAACAAAACCCATAATTTTCACCTCTGCTAGGTTTTTACATCATTGAACTATATTTAATTATAGACGGGAGTTACGTTTTCAGAACTGTAAATTCGATAGTCTAACTCCGGGAAAATATTATCATAATGCTCAATCTTATCTAGTACACTTGGCTGTATTTGATCTTCCTGTACCTCTCTATAAAGGCTCTTAAATCTAGTTAGATGTGTTTTAACTCGCTTGACGGCGTATTCAACCATAGTTCCACTCTTCATAATAAAGGGCCAGTCGCTGCTTTGGGCCAAGAGCAGCTCTCTAGCTAGCTGATTAAGAGCCTGATACTTTAAACCGTCTGCTGCCGGGTTTTCATTAGCTAGTTCTACCATTTTCTCTGTTGCCCAATGGAGATGGCGGTAAATCCAGTCATTGCTGCCTTCTAACCAAAACTCTCCGTAACCTTTATATCCCCAACTGGAATAAGAAGGAGTAGTAACCTGATTAGTCTTGTATTCATTTAAATACTGACTAGGAGTAGTTAAAGCAAGGCTATCTTGGTCATAGGCTATCTTGCGGATTAAAAAGTCCAACCACTGTACTCCTTCGTACCACCAATGTCCAAATAGCTCAGCATCATAAGGAGCTACTACAATTGGTTTTCGATCCATATGCTCTGCTAGATACTCTATTTGAGCTTGACGATTAAAGATGAAGTCATCAGCATGGGCTGCAGCTTTGTGAGTAGCCCATTCAGGCTTATATACTTCTTTGTGATCGCTTTCGCCGGTGATTCGATAGTATTTGATTCCAGTGTGTTTACGGAGACCATTTTGATGGATATGAGGTTCAATATACTCATAGTCCAAATCATAACCTATATCTCGATAGAACTCTCGGTAATCATAGTCACCAGGATAACCCTCATTAGAACTCCAGACCTGTTTAGAAGACTCCAGATCTCGTCCAAAGGCTGCTACACCATTTTCAGTATAGATAGGAGCAAAAACTCCATACTTCGGTCTAGTATCCGCATGCAAGACTCCGTGAGCATCAGTGAAGAAATAATTAATTCCTTCTTCAGCTAAAAATCTATCTTGACCAGGTTGATAGCCACACTCAGGTAGCCACATTCCTGGGGGATCTTGGTGGAAGTGTTGACGATAGAGATCGGCAGCTAATCTTACTTGAGCCTTCGTAGACTCGGGATAAATATCGAAAAAAGGCAAAAAGGCATGAGTAGCGCTAGAAGTAATTATCTCTAAACAGCCTCGTTCTTGAAACTCTTTAAAGGCATTAAGTAAGTTGCGATCGTATTTTTCAGTAAATACATGTCTAGCTTCCTTAAAGAGATAGTTATATCGTTGAGCTACTTTATGAAAGTCTGGTTGATCTTGAGTTCGAGCTAGCTCTTTTTCCGATAATTCAATTAAATTATTTAGATGTCGCAAATATCTATCTTGCAATAAGGGGTCGGTTAACATTGTCATTAGCGGTGGAGAGATAGAAAGAGTTAATTTGAAGTCTATCCCTTCGGCTAATAAGTTATTAAAGGTATTAATTAAAGGAATATAGGTTTCAGTAATTGCTTCGTAAAGCCATTCTTCTTCTAATATATCATCTTGTTCAGGATGCCTTACGTAGGGTAAGTGAGCGTGCAGTACTAAAGATAGGTATCCTTTTTCCAAAATTATAACCTCCTAGTTATTTTTGAATTTTATTTCAAGAATCTTAGCTACTCTTATTAATATAATGATTTTGCTTTCCAGTTATACATCGCTGAGGCGAATAAAAAAAAGTTGCTCTGGAAATATTAATTTTTAAGCCACTAATTAAACTAATTTTGGAGGGAACTAGATGAAAATATTGATGCTGTCGTGGGAATATCCTCCAGTTAGCATCGGAGGATTAGCCAGCCATGTTAAAAATCTATCTACCAATTTAATTCAAGAAGAGGTTGAAGTTCACTTAATTACTCAAGGGGCTGAGACGGTACAGAAGTTCGCTAAAGAAGAAGGAGTTAATGTTTATCGTATTGAAAAGCCAGAGATTTCTACTCCAGACTTTTTAACCTGGGTAATGCTAGTGAACTTTAGTTTCTTAGAAGTAGCTAATGATCTAGTAAAGAATATTGATTTTGACCTAATTCACATTCACGATTGGTTAGCCGGTTTTGCCGGTAAGTGTCTTAAAAGAAGCTATCAACTGCCTTTATTAACTACTATTCACGCTACAGAATCGGGACGTAACCACGGTATCTATAACTCTGGGCAACAGTATATTAATGATGTAGAGTGGTTAATTAACTATGAAGCTTGGAAGGTGATCTGCTGTAGTCATTATATGGAGGATGAGCTACACCACCTATTTCAGACTCCCAGAGATAAAATCAGGGTAATCAAGAATGGAGTAGATTTAGATACTTTCGATGTTGAAGTACCAGCCGGGTTCAAAGAAAAGTATACTAGTGGCAAGCTAATTTTCTTTATTGGCAGAATAGTGCGCGAAAAAGGAATCCATGTTTTATTAGAATCAGCAGGAGAGGTATTAGCTGCTGTTCCTGATGCTCAATTAGTAATAGCTGGGCAGGGCCCTATGTTAGCTGAACTTAAAGAGCAAGCTCACGGAATGGGAATTGCTCATAATGTAACCTTTACCGGTTATATCTCCGATCAGGAGAGAGAGTATCTTTATCAAGTAGCCGATGTAGCAGTCTTTCCTAGTCTTTATGAGCCTTTTGGAATTGTTGCTCTAGAAGCCATGGCCAGCAAAACCCCGGTAGTAGTTTCAGGAGTCGGCGGTTTTGAAGAGATAGTTGATGACGGTCGGGATGGTTTAAAGGCTCTGCCTGGTAATGCTAACTCTTTGGCAGAAAAGATTATTAAGATATTAACCGATGATCAATATGCAGAAGGCTTGCGAAGAAGAGGTTATCGTAAAGCAGTAGAGGAGTACAGTTGGGCCGGCATAGCTCGTCAAACTAAAGAGGTTTATGAAGAGGTGCTAGCAGAATATCAGCAATCAGCCTGGCGTGATTTACAGGTGTTATCTAATTAAGCTTTAGTAATCAGTGTTAGCATTGTTTTTGGAGCTAGCACTGATTATGTTTTATTACTTAGCTGGTAAAACAATATTGTTTTATTCAAATGATAAAGGATAGAGGATAGGTAAAGTTCAAAAGATTAAAACCTTTTTGACACAGCACCCCGTAGCGACGCCATTATTTTGGCTAGTCATTACTCTGGGAAGTGCCCTTGGGGTGACTAAGTTCTGACAAAAATCTGACAAGACCTTGAAGACTTTAAAATTTATCGAAAACATTAACGAACATAAATTAACACTAATGGAAACTATTAAATAATTTTTTTAGATTTATGTTTTAATATATAGTCAGAACTTAGTCAGATTTTAGTCTGTGTCAAATAGATCTTGAACTTTATTTCTTGATCTTAATTTATCCTTTATCCTCTATCGTCTGTCCTCTGAACTAAATGATAGCCCGAAATTGTCTCATTGATAACACCAAATTTGGATATAAATAATACAAAGGGGGAATTAATTAAATGAAAGCAGTGATTATGGCCGGTGGAAAAGGAACTAGACTTAGACCGTTGACCTGTGACTGTCCTAAGCCAATGGTGCCGATTATGAATAAGCCGGTGATGGAACATATTATTAATCTTTTGAAACGGCATGGAATTACTGAAATAGCTGTAACTACCTTTTATTTACCCGAAGTGATAGAGGATTACTTTGGGGATGGTTCAGAATTTGGAGTTAATCTGCATTATTATGTAGAGGAGAGTCCTTTAGGAACCGCAGGTAGTGTTAAAAATGCTGAAGAATTTTTGGATGAGCCTTTTATTGTAATTAGTGGAGATGCAATGACCGATATTGACCTAACGGCTGCTTATGAATACCATCAAGAACAGGGTTCAGCAGCTACTTTAGTACTTACTCAGGAAGATATCCCCTTAGAGTACGGAGTGGTAATGACTAATGAGCAGGGGGAGATTACTCAGTTTTTAGAAAAGCCTAACTGGGGTGAGGTCTTTAGCGATACTGTTAATACTGGTATTTATATTTTAGACCCTTACGTATTTAATTACTATGATTCAGGAGTTAAGTTTGACTTTAGCCAAGACCTCTTTCCGCAGATGCTAGCTAATGATGAACCGATGTACGGTTATGTGAGTGATGCTTACTGGTGTGATGTAGGCAATTTGCAGCAGTATCGACAGACTCATTATGATATTATAGCTCAGCGAGTGGAAGTAGAGATTCCCGGTCAGCAGATTGAAGAACAGGTCTGGGTAGGTGAAGGAACTGAGATTGAAGAGGGAGTGGAGCTGTCGGGCCCGCTTTATATTGGTCAAAACTGTACTATTAAGAGTGGCAGTAGATTAGCCGAGTCTATAATTGGTGATAATAATCTGATTAAGGGCGATACTTCTATTAAGCGTAGTATTCTCTGGAATAACATCTTTCTTGATTATAAATCGGAGCTACGAGGAACTGTAATCTGCAATGGAGTTAATATTAAGGATCATACCTCTATCTTTGAAGGCAGTGCTATTGGCCAAGGAACTAAAGTAGGTAGTAAGGTTAAGGTTAAGCCGCGAGTAAAGGTCTGGCCCTATAAGGAGCTAGACGATACTACTATTTTAAATAAAAGCTTAGTTTGGGAGACTCACTGGTCGAGAACCCTCTTTGGCAATCAGGGAGTAGTAGGAATCAGTAATATTGAGGTGACTCCTGAGTTTGCGGCTAAGTTAGCTACTGCTTATGGAGCTACTTTAGATGCGGAGACGGTGATTGCAG
Organism: Fuchsiella alkaliacetigena; assembly: GCF_023227765.1. Lineage (GTDB taxonomy): Bacteria > Bacillota > Halanaerobiia > Halobacteroidales > Acetohalobiaceae > Fuchsiella > Fuchsiella alkaliacetigena. The sequence goes on along the minus strand of NZ_JALKBZ010000019.1, from coordinate 19,791 downwards.
TTAGTGCTGATAGTTATGCTATGTCTAAGATGATCAAGCAGGCTTTGCAGGCTGGTTTGCTTTCTGCTGGAATTGAGGTTATGGATATAGGTGAACTATTTAGTCCAGTAGCTAGATACGGAGTTGGAAACTTAGAAGTTGCTGGAGGATTGCACGTTAGAGCTTGTCAAATAGAACCCCAAAATACAGTAATTGAGTTTCTCGATCAGTCAGGTATTAATATCTCTCGTCAGCAGGAAAAAGGAATTGAAAAGATTTTCTTTAGAGAGGACTTCCAGCGAGCCGATGTCGATGCTATTAGTAGTGTGGAGTCGGGCCCGCAGATTTTAGATGCTTATTTAGAGGAGCTATTTACTACGGTAGATGTGGAAAGTATAAGTCAAGCTAACTATAGGCTGGTAGCTGATTATGAAGAGGCTACTTTAGCTGAAATTTTTTCTCGTTTAGCTAGTGAATTAAACTGTGAGTTGTTGGAAATCGACTATCAGAATCAAGGTGCTAGACCTTTAAGTTTGCAACAGAGATTAGCCAGAGAAGATCAGTTGTTGGATCTTTCTAGCCAGGAAGATGTAGATTTAGGAGTTGTGCTAGGTCATAATTTAGAAGAACTTACCTTAATTACTGATCAGGGTGAGATAGTTGCTCAAGAGATAAACCAAATTTTAAGAGCAATTATTAATTTAGAAAGAGGGGCTCAGCAGTTATTTTTGCCTGTTACAGCACCCCGAGTTATCGAAAATATAGCTCAAGAATACGGGGCAGATATAGAGTGGACTAAGGTAGAGCAAAAGTCTCAATTAAAAAATATTTTAACTGCTGAAGAAGCTGAAGCGGTTACGGATGATTTACCTGTGGTAGGTGATGCTCTAGTTTTCTTAGTTAAGCTGTTGGAGTTTTTAGCCCAAGAGGAGCTTAAGCTTTCTCAATTATTAGCCTCTATTCCTGAATTTTATAGAGTTGAGGAGGAGGTTGAGTGTGCTTGGGAGGTCAAAGGAAAGGTAATGAGAAATTTAATTGAACAGACTCCCGAGGAAAAGATAGAGTTAATAGATGGGATTAAGGTTAATCAGGAGGAGAGTTGGGCTTTGGTTTTGCCTGATTCAGAAAGACCGGTCTTTAGTGTTTATGCTGAGGCTGATAGTTTTGAAGCAGCCAGTGATTTAAGTGCAGAGTATGCCGAATTAATTAGAGATTTACAGACTTGATTAGAAACTTACAGTTAGCATAGCTTAGTCTTTAGAGCTTTCTCCATTGGTGAGAGAGCTCTAACTATTTTGTTTTCAATAAGAAGCAGGACTTTAGACTTCAGTTGAGAAATAATCTAAATACGATATAATGAGGAGAAGTAGGATGATAATTAAACTTAAGATTGGGGAGTGGAGACAATTATTAAAGCTATTCTAGTTACTATCTTAGTTAGTTTTATCAGTCTGGGAGAACGTAAGTTACTCACTACTAAGTATCGTTATCTGCTCAGGCCTATTTGGATAGCTCCTTTAGGGGGATTTTTATTGGGGAATCCTGCTTTAGGATTAAACATAGGACTGTTGGTGGAGTTAATATGGGGGAGTAGACATTTTTATTTAGATTTTGGTTTAAAATATATTAATTTAGCTACTATTTTAGCAGTGGTTTTAATATTATTTACTGATAATATTAGTTTTGTAGTCGGTTTAACTCTGGCTTTATTGCTTACTTATATTTTGCAAGTGTTGATAGAAGAAGCAGGTGAAGTTATTGGAAGCTGGTTTTTAGAGATAGGTCTTGCTGCTTTTTTCTTGACTCTCTTTCTTTTTACTCCGGTACTTCAAGCTGTATTAGGGCGAATACCGGCGCAATTTTTAGAAAGTTTGACTATTGCTCGGGGATTATTACCGGCTTTGGGTTTGGCTGTTATTTTAGCCCAACTCCTTTTATTTAAGCGGAGTTTGAGGGCGCAGCAGTTAGCTTACTGTTTGGCCTTGGTGGTTGCTTTATTATCTTCTTTAGTTGATCCTTGGTTGAGTCTGCCTATTTTCTTTGTATTTTGGGCCGGCAGCTATCGCTTAATCCAGTTAGAGTTATTTTCTCAGTCTCAATTAAGATTTTTAGTCGTGGTTATGGTGGTCTTTAGTGCTCCTTTTTTAGTAGACTTAGCCGGACCGTTAATAACTTCTCAGTTGCGGCTTGTACTTTGGGCTCAGGCCTTACTTTCTGTGCCGGCTTTATTGTTATTGAAGTTTAAGGTTACTCAGTTTGAACTGTACTTTCTATTTTTAGTAGGGGGTATTATTTTTTCTAAATGGGGATTATTAATATAACAGGTGGTGATGTTCTTGGAAATTGTGGCAGACTTACATACTCATACTATAGCTTGTGGTCATGCTTATAGTACTCTAGAAGAAATGGTGGCTGGGGCTAAGCAGAACGGAATTGAAATTATGGCTACTACCGATCACGGGCCCTGCATGCCTGGAGCTAATCATCCTTATTACTTTGGTAATTTGCATGTTTTACCAGCTGTTATCGAAGGGGTTAGGGTTTTAAAGGGAGTGGAGTGCAATATTACTGATATTCACGGTTCTTTAGATCTTCCTTCAAAGCTTTTGCAAAGAATGGAAATTGTTTTAGCGGGTTTTCATCCTTTAACTGGTTATCAAGGTAGTAGTAAAAAAGAACATACTCAGGCTATGCTGAATGCAATTCGGAATCCTTTAGTCGATGTGATCGTTCACCCTGGTAATCCTCAGTTTGAGATAGAGATTGAGCAAGTGGTGAATGCTGCTTTAGAAAATGAGGTATTATTGGAGATCAATAATAGCTCTTTTTTGTTAAGTCGAGATGGAAGCAGAGAATACTGTTTGGAGATAGCGCTGCAAGCTAAAAAGGTTGGTCTGCAGCTTTTGCTAAATAGCGATGCCCATTTTTCTGCTGATGTAGGGAGGATAGAAAAGGCTAGGCAATTAGTTAAGGAAGTAGGTTTGACAGCCGAGGATGTACTTAATACTTCTTTAGTAGCAGTAAAAGAGTTTATTGCTGAAAAAATGGCTCTTAAACAGGGGTTGGACATATAGCACTTCCAGTTAAAATTTCACAGGACTATTTTTGATGAGTTTAATAAAATTTAACTACTTTGCAGGAATTGACTCTAATATGTAGAAACTTATAAATAATAAGTTTAGAAAAAAGGAGGGTAGCTATTCATGAAGAAAAGATCGTTGCAAATGTTAGTGATATGTATTTTGGTATTATCGTTAACCTCAATAGCTTTGGCAGGAAGCAGTTATATTCGCAGAGGATTATCTCATTATGAACGCGGTGAGTTAGAAAAGGCCGAAGATAGCTTTAAACGGGCTTTAGATGCTAATGAAGATAAGGCTCAAGCTTATAGTAATTTAGGTTTAATTGCTAGACAGCAAGGGAATAATGAAGAAGCTATTGAGTATTTTCACCAAAGTTTGACTTATAATGCAGATATAGTTTCTAACTATATCAACTTAGGTGATCTTTATCTACAAAAGTCCGAGTATGATGAAGCTATTGATAACTATTCGGCAGCTGGAAACTTAAGTTCTCATTTCATTATTCAGTTTAAATTAGGCTATGCTCATTATAATTATGGAGATTTCGAAACTGCAACTGACTATTTTTACCAAGTTGTTGAAGACCAGGAGTATGTTTATCCTAGTTACTATTACTTAGGTGCTAGTTATCGCGGAATGGGTGAAGATGAGCAGGCGATAGAGTATTATGAGAAGTCTATCTCTTATAATCCGGAGTATGTTAGAGCGTATTTAGGTTTAGGTGATCTGTACTTATCTTTAGAAGAAACGGAAAAAGCTAAGGAGATGTATGCTGAGGCCATTGAAGCTAATCCAAACTACTACTTAAGTAACTTTAAGCAGGCTCATGCTTACGTGGAACTAGATAATATTGAAGCAGCAAAAGATAGTCTACGTAGAACCTTGCATTTGAATCCTGATTTTGAGGAAGCTAGAGAAATTCTTGATGAGTTAGAAGAGTTATAAATATAATAAGTAAGTATATATTAAAGCCACAGCCTTTGACGGTTGTGGCTTTTTTCAATATTCAAGGAAGTATATTAAATCAAGTTCAGGATAAGTTAATTAGTGTTAAGAGCTATTAAGGAGGATTGCGGATGGAGTTAATCGGTGATTATCACGTTCATACTAAGTATGGCCACGGACAGGGGGAGGTTAAAGATATTATTGCTACAGCTGAACGGAGGGGTTTGCAGGAGTTAGCAATTACTGAACATGGTCCTAGCAGTTGGACTTTGATTAAGCTAGGAGTTAAGAGTTTAAAAGAATTATTGGAGATTAAAGAGCAGATTCAAAGGTATAGTCAAGAGTATAGCGATTTAAAGGTTTTAAGTGGGGTGGAGGCTAATATAATTAGTAGTGATGGTGAGTTAGATGTTCCGGAAAGCTTAATAGCAGAATTAGATTTATTGTTAGTAGGACTCCATCTTTGGATTAAGCCTCCGCACTGGCGAGCTGCTAAAGATTTGATCTTTGATAATACTATCGGCTATAGATTAGGTTTAAAGTCAAAAGATGAAATTAGATATAATAATACCCGGGCCCTATTAGCAGCTATTGAAAGGTATGAAGTGGATATTATTACCCATCCTGGTTTTCAACTGGATATAGATACTGTTGAGTTAGCTAAAAAATGCAAAGAGGAGAATGTCTTGCTAGAGATAAATAATAAACATGATCAATTGAATACTGATTTTATAAATACCGCTGCTCAAACTGGGGTTAAGTTTGTGGTTAACAGTGATGCTCATCGGCCGGAAGGAGTGGGGAGAGTAGATTCAGCTTTTCAATTAATTAGAGAAGCAGAGCTTGATTTAGGACAGGTTGCTAATGTAGTTTTAAAGTAAGGCTTGCTTTTATAGGCAGGAGAATTAAGCTAGGGCCCAGAAATATAAAGATAGAAATTGAGTGAGGTGTTAAGTGTAGATGAAAGATATGAAGTTTGTGATCGTTACGGGAATGTCTGGTGCTGGCAAGAGTGAAGCAGCTAGAATCTTTGAGGATCTTGGTTTTTTCTGTATTGATAATCTTCCTCCAGCTTTAATTACTAAATTTACTGAGTTATGTTTGCAATCTCGAGGTAAGGTTGACAGAGTAGCCTTAGTGATGGATATTCGCGGTGGTGACTTTTTTGATGATCTAAGTGAAGAGTTAGCTGCTTTAGAGAAAAAGAAGATTAAGTGTGAAATTTTATTTTTAGAAGCAGACACTAACTCCTTAATTCAAAGATATAAGGAGACTAGACGTCGTCATCCTTTAGCAAAGGAAGGTAGAGTTTTGGATGCTATTGAAGCAGAAAGAGAGAGGTTAAAGAACTTAAGAGGTCAAGCCGATAAAATTATTAATACTTCTCATTTATCTATTAAAGACCTTAAAGAAGAATTGGAGCTTAGCTTTGCTCAGGATAAGCAGGTTAATAAAATAAATATTTCCTTAGTTTCCTTTGGTTTTAAATACGGCATTCCTATTGATTCCGATTTAGTATTCGATGTACGCTTTTTACCTAATCCTCATTATGTGAATGACTTACGTCCTTTAACCGGTAATGACCCTCAAGTACAGGACTATGTATTGAAGTGGCCAGTAGCTAAGAAGTTTAAACAAAAGTTTTTTGATATGATAGAGTTTTTAATTCCAGAATATATTAAAGAGGGCAAAAACCATTTATCAATTGCCATTGGCTGCACTGGGGGTAAGCATAGATCTGTTACTTTGGTTAATAAATTATTTGATTTTTTAGCTCAGAATGATTATCATATAGTTAAAGAGAATCGTGATATTGATAAAGATACTTAGTACTAATTTTGTAGTTTAGTATAGATTAGTATAGATATATTTTGAATATGCTGGAGATAGTTGAGGATATTTAGGAGCTGAAAGAGATGAAGATTTTTAAGTGGTTATATCCTGGTTTGGAGATTAAGCGCTGGTTGGTGCTGGTGGTTTTAGGTATTTTTTTAATCACCTTTGGGATTATCTTAATAATTGGCTTTGAATTTTTGAGTTTGTTAGAACAAGAGTTAACAGGTTTGATTCAGAGTTTGATAGGTGATATGAGCTATTTATTGAACCTAATAACAGCTGTAGTGATTATTTTAATCGGTATTAGCTTTTTATTTTATGGAGTTACTAAGATGATTAATTCAATTATTGAAGCCTTATTACCCAATAACGAGGAGGAACTAATAGAGCTATTATATCAGGAGCGCTCTTTAAAGCGGGGGCCTAAAATAGTAGTTATTGGGGGAGGAACTGGACTGCCGACGATGTTGAGAGGAATTAAGAAGTTTAGCAGTAATATTACGGCGGTAGTTACAGTAGCCGATGATGGAGGTAGTTCTGGCGTTTTGCGCGATGAGTTGGATATTTTACCGCCGGGGGATATTCGGAACTGTTTAGTTGCTTTAGCCGATACCGAGGTTTTGATGGAAAAGCTATTTCAGTATAGATTTAGTGAAGGACAGGAGTTGGATGGACACAGTTTTGGTAATCTGTTTATAGCTACTATGTCTAAGGTTTTAGGAGACTTTGAAGCAGCAGTCAAGGAGTCCAGTAAGGTTTTAGCTATTAAAGGTCGGGTTTTACCTTCGACCTTGGCTGATGTGGTCTTACATGCAGAAACTGAAAGTGGTAGAATAGTGAAAGGGGAGTCCAAAATACCTGAGGCTGGAGAGGCTATTCAGCGAGTTTTTCTTAAGCCGGAGGACTGTGAGTCCTTAACTGAGGTGACTGAGGCTATTAGTGAGGCTGATGCAGTAATTTTAGGGCCCGGCAGCCTCTATACCAGTGTAATCCCTAATCTATTAGTGACAGAGTTGGCAACGGCTGTAAAAGAGACTTCAGCTTTAAAGATATATAGTTGTAATATAATGACTCAACCTGGTGAAACTGTAGGTTATAGCGTAGCCGATCATGTCCAGGCTTTATATGACCATGCAGGCTCAGAAATAGTGGACTATGTGCTGGTTAATAATGAGGAAATTCCAACAGAGCTCTTAGCTAAATATGAAGAAGAAGGAGCTGCTCCAGTAGAAGTTGATTCTCAACGTTTAAAGGATTTAAAGATAAATGTGGTTCAAGCTCCTTTGCTTAATAAAGACGATTTAGTTAGACATAATCCTCAAAAGCTAGCTAAGGTAATTATGGAGTTGATTTCTAGACTGAAGAAACATGATGAGCAAAGTCCTTTACTGGATCTCTATTTGCGCAGTAAAGCTAAAAAAGATAGGTGGTAAAGATGGGATTTAGCGAGCAAGTGAAGAATGAATTGGCTAGGATTGAAGTAAAAAAAAGGTGTTGTGGTTGGGCTGAACTATCAGCTTTGTTAAAAGCAAACGGTTCTTTAGAGATTATTAAGCAGGAGCTAGCCTTAAAGGTAGTTTCACAACAGGCAGCGGCTGCTCGCAAAATATATAGACTGTTAAAAGAAAGATTTGATTTTTTAACAGAAATAGTAGTTAGTAAGGCGATGTATCTCAATTACGATAAGTACTATATAATTAAATTACCGCCACAGGACAGGATCAAAGAGTTGTTAATTAATTGTGGATTAATTAAGGATAACTACGAATTGAGCTATCAGATTAATGGCGATTTAGTGAAAAATAAGTGCTGTCGAAAAGCATATTTGCGAGGGGTATTTTTAGGAGCAGGCTCTATTAATAATCCAGAAGGAGGTTATCATCTGGAGATTAGAGTTTCCAATCAGGGCTATGCTGAAAGTTTGCTTGAATTTGCTAAGCAGAAGCTTGATTTATACTTCAAACTCAGGCAGCGCCAAGATGATTACTTACTTTATTTGAAAAGTTCTGCAGAGATCGTTAAGCTTTTGAATATTACCGGAGCTCATTCAGCTCTTTTAGACTATGAAAATACTAGAGTTTTAAAAGAGGTTAAAAATCAGGTTAATCGATTAGTTAACTGTGAGACGGCTAACTTGACTAAGACTGTTCAGGCAGCTCGAGAGCAGATTGAGAATATTAAGTTGATTGAGGAATTTAAGGGCTTAGCTTCTTTGTCACCTAGTTTACAGGAAATGGCTGAACTTAGATTAGAAAATCCCTATGCTACTTATAAGGAATTGGGAGAGCTAATGGAGCCTAAGCTAAGCAAATCCGGAGTAAATCATAGGTTGCGCAGGATTAACAAGATAGCCGAAGAAATTAAAGAGAATAACTCTTTGTTGAGGGGGTGAAGAGAGTGAAGCTAACTCCCACAGTTTCATTAACACAGAAACAGGAGCTGGTAATGACTCCTAAGCTACAGCAGGCAATTAAACTGCTGCAGCTATCCAGAATGGAATTAGTAGACTACTTAGAAGATAAATTGTTAGAGAATCCTATTTTGGAATTAGAGGAAGAAGTGGCCGGCGAGGAGGACTTAGCAGAGGAAGAGGAGGACTTTGAAGACTTAGACTGGGAGGAGTACTTTGCTGATTCCAGCAGCGATTATAACGTTAATTATCAACAGGAAGATTACAACTATGAAAACTTTGTTGCTGCTTCTTTAACTAGGGATGAGTATTTAAATAATCAATTACAGTTGCTGGACTTAACAGCTCAACAGAAAGAAATAGGAAAGTATATAATTGGCTCCTTAGATGAAGATGGTTTTTTAGAGAGAGAGGTAGCAGAATTAGCAGCTGAATTAGGGGTTAGCGAAGAGAAGTTTTTAGAGGTTTTGAAAGAAATTCAGCAGTTTGAACCGGTGGGTATAGCAGCTCAAAGTTTACAGGAGTCCTTATTGATTCAGTTAGCCGAATGGGAAGCAGGTCGAAAAAAAGAGTTGGCTCTAAAGATGGTAGAAGAGCACTTTGATTTATTAATCGAAAATAAAGTAAAGAAATTAGCTAAAAAATTAGGGATTAAGCCCACAGAAAGTCAACGAATAGTGGATTTAATTAAAACTCTTAATCCTAGTCCAGCAAGTATTTTTCAGGAAAGTGGAGGCACTAAGTATTTGGAGCCGGATCTGATAATTGAAAAGATAAATCAGCAGTATGTGGTTTTTATGAATCAGACTCCAGTACCTAAGCTGAGGATTAACTCTTACTATCAAAAGTTATTGAAAAATTTTGACTCCAGCAGTAAAGCCAAGGAGTATTTAGAAGAAAAAATGAGTTCAGCAATGTGGTTAATTAAGAGTATTGAGCAGCGGCGACTAACTATTTATAAAATAGCTAAGGCAATTGTTGAACTACAGAAGGAGTTTTTCGAAAAAGGTTTAAAGCATTTAAAGCCTTTGACTATGGAAGAAGTAGCTCAAGAGATTGACATGCACGAATCCACTGTTAGCAGGGCTACTACTAAGAAATATGCTCAAACTCCACATGGTCTTTTTGAGTTAAAGTTTTTCTTTACTTCGGGAGTAAAGACTAAAAACGGAGGTAATATTTCAGCAGTTAGCATTAAGAAAATGATAGAAGATATTATAAAAGAAGAAGATGTAACGAAGCCTTTAAGTGACCAGAAGATAGCAGATCAATTGAGTGATTTAGGAGCACCAGTTTCCAGAAGAACTGTAGCTAAGTATCGTAATCAGTTAGGAATTGCTTCTTCGGTGCAAAGGAGAAGATATGAATGAAAATAAAGATAATTTTTACTTATTAAAGAAATTTTGCAGGACTTTAGTTAGTAGTCCCGAATAACATACACTAGAAAGAGAATATTATGAAGCTGCAACCATTATTTTACACAAAAGTCCTGCATAGAGAATATTAATAGGGAGACAATATAGAAAAGTAGTTTATTTTTTCAACATAGTGGGACAAATATAGAGCTGCGGGTACAAGAATATCCCAGAGGACAGGTGAATATATGGAGGATTTGATTAAACTTCAGCACTTGATTGCTCCGGAATTAATAAAATTAATAGATACTAGATATACTATACTTCAAACTGTACTTTATCTGCAACCTATAGGTAGAAGGTCTCTAGCTAAAAAACTGGAATTAAGCGAGCGGGAAGTAAGAAAGCAGTTAAAGTTCTTACAGGAAAGACGTTTTGTTAATTCTACTCGGGCCGGAGCAGAAATTACGGCCCGAGGAGAGGAGATTTTTTCTAAATTAGCTGATTATATTAAAAGCTCACGTGGTTTACATAGCTTGGAATTAGAGTTAGCTAAGAGTTTAGAGTTAAAGGCAGCTTATGTCGTTCCTAGTACTTTAGATGCTCAGCAGACTAAAGAGGAGTTAGGTAGGTTTGCAGCTAAATTTTTGCAAAATAATATAGATAATGGAGATAAGTTAGCTGTAACGGGAGGTACTACTTTGGCTGCTGTAGCTGAAGCGCTGCTTAATAATGGTGATTTGGCAGAGATAATGGTGCTTCCCGGTCGAGGTGGTTTAGGTGAAGGAGTAGAGATTCAAGCTAATACTATAGCTGCTAAGATAGCTAAAAAATTAGGAGGTAAATATCGCCTTCTACATGTGCCTGATAATTTAGATCAAAGCTTGCATGATACTATTGTTTCTGAGCCACAGATTAAAGAAGTTTTGAGTCTAGCTAAAGAGGCCGATGTTTTAATGCATGGCATTGGAACTGTAGAAATTATGACTGAGAGGAGAGATCTCAATCAGGATCAGCTTTTGCAGCTGCAAAGTAAAGGAGCTATTGGTGAAGCCTTTGGTTACTACTTTGACGATTCTGGAGAGATCGTATATTCAACTCCTAGTGTGGGTTTACAGTTAGAGGATTTAAAGGAGATAGAAACTGTAATTGCTGTAGCTGGAGGTAAAGAAAAGGCGGCAGCTATAATTTCTGTAATTATTAATGGTGAACAGGATATATTAATTACCGAAGAAGAGGCAGCTCAGCAGATTTTAGATATTTTAGATCAGCATTGAGGAGGTGAATAGCTAGGTTTTAGCTAGCACAAAGTGTTAATTAAGGAGTAATAATTAATAATCTAAGGAGGAATAATATAATGACAAAGAAAATTGCAATTAATGGTTTTGGCAGAATTGGGAGAAATGTATTTAGGTGTATTCAGGAGAGGGATTTAGATTTTGAGGTAGTTGCTATTAATGATTTAGCTGATGCTGACAACTTGGCTTATTTATTGAAGTATGATTCTGTACATGGTCAATTTGAAGGTGAAGTTGAAGTAGCTGGAGATACTCTTAAGGTAAATGGTCAGGAAATTGATGTTTACTCCATTAAAGATCCAGCTGATCTACCTTGGGCGGAAAAGGAAATAGATATAGTTATTGAATCTACTGGTGTATTTAGAAAGAGAGATCTAGTAGCTAAGCATCTTGAAGCAGGAGCTGAAAAGGTTATTTTGACAGTACCAGCTAAGGATGAGTTAGATGCTACTATTGTATTAGGAGTTAATGATGAAGAATTATCGGCTGATGATCAGATAGTTTCTAATGCTTCTTGTACTACTAACTGTTTGGCTCCTATGGCTAAGGTACTGCATGAGAACTTTGGAATTGAAAAAGGACTAATTACTACTGTGCATGCTTATACAGCGGCTCAAGCTATTTTGGATGCACCTTCAGGTAAGACTAGACGAGGTCGAGCGGCTGCTGCTAATATAATTCCTACTACCACTGGAGCAGCAATTGCTACTACTAAGGTACTGCCAGAGCTAGAGGGTAAGATTGATGGAATGGCTATGCGAGTGCCGGTACCAAATGGTTCTGTAGTTGATGGTGTCTTTGATTTAGAAACTGAGGTAACAGTAGAAGAGGTTAATGCTGCTTTACAGGAGGCAGCTGAAGGTGAACTGGAAGGTATCCTTGGTTATACAGAGGATGAGCTAGTATCTCAGGATATTGTGGGTTCTCCTTATTCCTCTTTGATTGATGCTCAATCTACTATGGTGATTGATGGTACTCAGGTTAAGGTTATTTCCTGGTACGATAATGAATGGGGCTATTCTAATCGAGTAGTAGATCTGGCAACTAAGCTGTAAGTTGATTAGTAGCAGAGATAGTTAAACTTCTATCTCTGCTTTTAATTTCTTTTAAATGTAAGTCTTAAGGAGGTTTGATAATGGATAAAAAGATATTAAAAGATATAGATGTAGCTGGGAAAAAGGTTTTAGTTAGAGTGGACTTCAATGTACCTATGGAAGCTGGCGAGGTGGCTGATGATACTAGGCTTAGAGCTGCTTTACCTACCATTGAGTACTTGATTGAGGAAGGAGCTAAGGTGATTTTGATGAGTCACCTAGGTCGACCAGGTGGTAAGGTGGATTCTGAACTGCGCTTAGATCCTGTAGCTAAAAGATTAGCTAACCTACTCAATCAAGCGGTGACTAAGACTGATGAGACAGTAGGAGAAGAACCGCAGACAGCCATTGAGAGGATGGAAACTGGTGAGGTATTACTATTGGAGAATACTCGTTTTAATCCTGGGGAAAAGGCTAATGATCCGGACTTTGCTCGCCAGTTAGGAGAGTTAGCTGATGTATATGTGAACGATGCTTTTGGAGCTACTCATCGGGCCCATGCCTCTACAGCAGGAGTAGTGGAATATGTGCAAGAAGCAGCTATGGGCTTTTTGGTACAGAATGAATTAAAGATGATTTCTCAGGCTATAGATAACCCTGACACTCCTTTAGTAGCTATTATTGGGGGAGCAAAGGTTTCCGATAAGATTGGAGTTATTGAATCACTTTTGAATAAAGCAGATGCGTTGTTAATTGGGGGAGGTATGGCCAATACCTTTATTGCTGCGCAAGGCTATAATATCGGTGATTCTTTAGTAGAAGCGGATAAGCTTGATTTAGCTAAACGGTTAATGGAAGAGGCTAAAAATAAAGGAGTAAATTTAGTTTTACCTAGTGATGTAGTAGTTGCTGATGATTTCAGTAATCAGGCTGAAACTAAGGTAGTTAAGGTAGAAGATATTGAAGACGGTTGGCAGGCCTTAGATATTGGCCCGGAAAGTATAAATAGCTTTACTCAGGTGCTTAAAGATGCTAAGACGGTAGTTTGGAACGGCCCTTTAGGTGTTTTTGAGATGTCTAATTTTGCTAAAGGAACAATGGAAATAGTTCAGGTATTAGCAGATTTAGAAGCAACAACTATTATTGGGGGAGGAGATTCGGCAGCTGCTGTAGAAAAGGCAGGCTTAGCTGCGGAAATGACCCATATTTCTACTGGTGGCGGAGCTTCTTTGCAGCTTTTAGAGGGAAAAACTTTGCCGGGAGTAGAGGCCTTAGACGATAGAGAGTAAGAAGAAGTAAAGGAGAGGAGAGTTAAAAGATGCGGAGACCATTTATTGCTGGAAACTGGAAGATGCATAAGACAAATCAGGAAGCTGTGGAAATGGCAGAGGAGTTAGTAGAATTAGTAAAAGGAGTAAGTGAAGTAGATATAGCTATCTGTACTCCGGCTACAGCTTTAGCACCGCTAGCAGAGGTATTAGCGGATACTAATGTAGCTTTAGGAGCAGAAAATATGCACTGGGAAGCTGAAGGTGCTTATACGGGAGAGATTTCTCCGGTGATGCTGAAAGATATAGGCTGTGAATATGTGATTATAGGCCATTCTGAAAGAAGAGAGTACTTTAATGAAAGCAATGAAGATGTGAATAAGAAAGTAAAGTCTGCTTTAAACTATGAGTTAAAGCCTATTATCTGTGTAGGTGAGTCTTTGACTCAACGTGAAGCTGATAGAACTAAAGAGGTAGTCCAAGAACAAGTAATGGCTGCTTTGGAAGGAGTAGCAGTTGACGACTTAACAGCAGTAACTATAGCTTATGAGCCGCTGTGGGCTATCGGTACTGGACAATCAGCTACAGCTGAAGAAGCAAATCAGGTAATTAAGTATATCCGCGAGCTATTAACAGAGAAGTTTGGAGAGGTAGCTGAGCAACTACAGATTCAGTATGGGGGTAGTGTAAAGCCGCATAATATAAGCGAATTTATGGCTACTTCCGATATTGATGGAGCCTTAGTAGGAAGTGCTAGTTTAGAAGCAGAATCTTTTGCAGAAATAGTTAAGTTCGAGTAGTTAAAGGAGGTAATTAATGTGACAGCAATACCTAAGCCTGTAGCTTTGGTGATACTTGATGGCTGGGGCTGCAATGAAAGAGAAGAAGGGAACTCAGTTAAACAGGCTCAGACCCCTAATTTTGATAGGCTATGGGCTGAATATCCCCATACTACTCTGGCAGCTTCCGGAGAAAAGGTAGGTTTACCGGCTGGACAGATGGGTAATTCTGAGGTAGGCCATCTCAACTTAGGTGCTGGTCGGGTAGTATATCAGCAGCTAACTAAAATTAGCAAGGGGATTGAAGATGGTTCTTTCTTTAAAAACCAGGTACTTTTAGATGGTATTAAAAACTGTAAACTCAATGATTCACCGCTTCACTTATTGGGACTGCTTTCCGATGGTGGAGTTCACAGTGATATTCAACATCTTTTTGGGCTACTGGAGCTGGCTAAAAAGCATGAGCGGGAAGTCTATGTTCATGCCTTCTTAGATGGACGTGATGTTCCCCCTGATAGTGCTAAAAAATATATTAAAGAGTTAGAAGCTAAGTTTGCAGAGTTGGAAATAGGAAAGATTGCTACAGTTAGTGGTAGATACTATGCTATGGATCGTGATGAGCGTTGGGATAGAACTCAAAAAGCCTATCAAGCTCTAGTCTTAGGTGAAGGAAAGCAGGCTGATAGTGCTTTGGAAGCGGTAGAGAACTCTTATCAAGAGGAAGTTTACGATGAGTTTGTAGTACCTACGGTGATCAGGGAAGATGGTGAGCCGGTAGCTACCATAAATGATGATCATTCAGTTATTTTCTTTAACTTTAGACCGGATCGGGCCCGACAGCTTTCCCGTGCCTTTGTAGACCATGACTTTCATGGTTTTGAACGGCAAGAACATCCTCAAGTTTGCTTTGCTACTATGACTCAGTACGATGAGACATTAGCTGCTCCAGTAGCTTATCCGCCGGAGGTAGTGGATAATACTCTAGGGGAAGTATTGGCTGAGGAAGGATTAAAACAGTTGCGGATAGCTGAAACTGAAAAGTATGCTCACGTAACCTTCTTTTTCAACGGAGGAGTAGAGGAGCCTAATCTTAATGAAGACCGCAAGTTGATTCCTTCTCCTAAGATAGCAACTTATGATGAACAGCCGGAGATGAGTGCCTATGAGGTTAAAGATGAACTGTTGGAAATACTAGATAGTAAAGATTACGATGTGATAGTATTGAACTTTGCTAATCCGGATATGGTAGGTCATAGTGGAGATTTAGAGGCCTGTAAAGAGGCGGTAGAGGCAGTGGACGATGTGTTAGGCCAAGTGGTAGAAAAAGTATTAGCCGTAGGAGGAGAGCTGTTGGTTACTGCAGACCATGGAAATGCAGAACAGATGTTGGACTATGAGACTGGTAACTTCCATACGGCCCATACTAGTAATCCAACTCCGCTGATCTATGTTGGAGATAGAGAAGTAAAAGCAGAATTTGCAACTGAACAAGCCTTGGCCGATGTAGCACCTACTATTTTAAAGTTATTGGATATTGAACAGCCAGCAGAAATGACTGGAGAAGCATTAGTTAAATAAATTTAGGAGGTTGATATAAAGATGATTAGTGTAATAGAAGATATTTATGCGCGAGAAGTTTTAGATTCTAGAGGAAATCCTACTGTAGAAGTGGAGGTAGCCTTAAGAGATGGTAGCTTAGGTAGAGCAGCTGTACCTTCGGGGGCTTCCACTGGAGCTTACGAAGCAGTGGAGTTAAGGGATGGAGATGAAGATAGATACTTAGGTAAAGGAGTACAACAGGCAGTTAATAATGTTAATCAGACTATTGCTCCGGAATTAATCGGTTACGATGCTACCTTTCAGACTGAAATCGATGAGTTAATGATTGAGTTAGATGGCACAGAAAATAAAGGTAATCTAGGTGCTAATGCTATTTTAGGAGTTTCTTTAGCTGTAGCTAAAGCAGCTGCTTATTCTCTAGAAATACCTTTGTATAAGTACCTAGGTGGAACTAATGCTAAAGAGTTGCCGGTACCGATGCTGAATATTCTTAATGGCGGAGAGCATGCCGATAATAATGTGGATATTCAGGAGTTTATGATAATGCCTGTCGGTGCTCATACCTTTCAGCGGGCCCTGAGAATGGGAGCTGAGGTCTTTCATAATCTAAAAAAGGTACTGCAAGAGAAAGGTTTAAATACTGCTGTAGGAGATGAAGGTGGTTTTGCTCCTGACTTGGATTCAAACGAAGCAGCTTTAGCAATAATTATAGAAGCAGTAGAGAAGGCCGGTTATAGTCCCGGGAGTGATATTAAGTTAGCTTTAGATGTAGCAGCTACTGAAATTTATGAGGATGGTAAGTATGTTTTAGCCGGTGAAGGAGTAGAAAAGACAGCCGCTGAAATGATAGACTTTTACGCTGAACTAGTGGATAAGTACCCAATTATCTCTATTGAAGATGGACTTTCAGAGGACGATTGGGAAGGTTGGCAAGAGATGACTTCCCGCTTAGGAGATAGAATTCAAATCGTCGGCGATGATCTCTATGTAACTAATACCGAAAAGTTAGCTAAAGGGATTGAGATGGGAGCCAGCAACTCTATTTTGATTAAGGTAAACCAGATTGGAACTATTACTGAAACTTTAGAAGCTATTGAAATGGCCAAGCGAGCCGGTTATACCGCTGTAGTCTCTCATCGTTCAGGAGAAACTGAAGATGTAACTATTGCTGATTTGGTAGTTGCTACTAATGCAGGTCAGATCAAAACCGGTGCTCCTTCCAGAAGTGATCGAGTAGCTAAGTATAATCAGCTATTGAGAATCGAAGAAGAACTGGATGCTATCGGAATTTATAAAGGGCCAGAAGTTTTTTATAATTTATAAAAAAGCTGAGGTACAGTTCAAAAAATTAGTGGTTGTATTTTCAAAGCAGTTATGTTAAAATTAATAGTGGTAAAATTAAGGGAGGTGGATGAGATTGCTTAGAGTATTGCAGGTGATCCATATTTTAGTTGCAATTGGTGTAATTGTAGGAGTGCTTTTGCAATCAGGTAAAAGTGCAGGTCTTTCTGGAGCTATCGACGGTGGTGCCTCTTCAATTTTAGGTGGAGATCAACGCAATATTGATAAAAAATTGGGTAAAGCCACTACTGTAGTAGCTGTTATATTTATGTTCACTTCCCTGTTATTAGGTATTTTTTAAGCTACTATATAGTATTAAGCCTCGTTAGTAAAAGATAGCGGGGCTAATTTAAGTTTTATCTTGTAAAAGATAAATTAAATATTGAAAAGGAGGAATGGGTTTTGGAAATTTTTGTACCGATTGCTGGAGTAATAGCTCTTATATTTGCTTTTATGTTACGTACTAAGGTTAAGAAGGCAGATATGGGAACAGAGAGAATGAAAGAGCTAACTAAGGCTATCAACGAAGGGGCTATGGCCTTTTTAGGTACTGAATACAGAAACTTAACAGTATTTGTAGTCGTGGTAGCTATTGTAATGGCTATCTTTCTCAATGTTCAGACAGCTATTGCCTTTATTGTGGGAGCTATTTTTTCAGCTTTAGCAGGTTATTTTGGAATGCAGATTGCTACTATTGCTAACTCTAGAACTACTAATGCTGCTCGGAGCGGCATAGATAAGGCATTAGAGATTGCTTTTTCTGGAGGAGCAGTAATGGGAATGTCTGTAGTAGGATTGGGATTGTTAGGCTTAGGAGTGTTGTACATATTTATTGGGGTAGAGAATATTCAAGGATTTGCTTTTGGAGCTAGTTCTATTGCGCTCTTTGCTCGTGTAGGGGGCGGAATCTATACTAAGGCTGCTGATGTGGGAGCTGACTTAGTAGGAAAGGTAGAGGCTGGCATTCCTGAAGATGATCCCCGAAATCCAGGTGTAATTGCTGATAATGTAGGTGATAATGTAGGTGATGTAGCTGGAATGGGAGCCGACCTTTTTGAGTCTTATGTAGGTTCTATTATAGCTGCTATGGCTTTAGGAGCTGGTTTGGCTCAAAGGAATCCTGAAATCGGAGTTAATTATGTACTTTTACCGATGTTGATTGCAGCGGCGGGAATCATTGCTGCTATTATTGGGACTAGATTTGTAAGAGTTAAAAAAGGTGCTAATTTAAATGCAGTTTTGGAACGAGGTACTTTGGTTAGTGCTTTGTTGTCTTTAATTGCTACTTATCTATTAGTTAATAATTTAGTAGGTGACTTAGGCTTTTTCTGGGCTACTTTAGCCGGATTAATAGCTGGAATTTTGATTGGTCGAATTACCGAATACTATACCTCTGACCATAAACCACCGGTACAGCATATTGCTGATCAGTCTCAGACTGGAGTGGCTACTAATATTATTAGTGGATTGGCAGTAGGAATGCGTAGTACTGCTTTTCCGATTATTGTAATTGTAATTGCTATCTTTATAGCCTTTAGTTTAGGCGGACTGTATGGAATTGCTCTAGCAGCCGTGGGGATGTTATCGACTACTGGAATTACTCTAGCTGTCGATGCTTACGGTCCAATTGCTGATAATGCAGGTGGAATTGCTGAGATGGCAGAACTGGAACCTGAAGTAAGAGAGATTACTGATAAGTTGGATGCGGTAGGAAATACTACTGCTGCTATTGGTAAGGGTTTTGCTATTGGTTCAGCAGCTTTGACCTCTTTGGCTCTGTTTTCGGCCTTTACTGAAGCTGTGGAGTTGAGTACTATTTCTTTAACTAATCCAAATGTAATTATTGGTCTCTTTATTGGAGCAATGTTACCTTTCTTATTCTCAGCTATTACTATGGAGGCTGTAGGTAAAGCGGCCTTTAAGATGATCGATGAGATCAGGCGTCAGTTTAGAGAAATTCCGGGAATTATGGAAGGTAAAGCTAAGCCGGAATATGCTAAGTGTGTAGATATCAGTACTGCTGCTGCGTTAAAGGAAATGATTTTACCAGGAGCTTTAGCAGTAGTTACTCCGGTGCTTGTTGGTCTTTGGAGCGCTGAAGCCTTAGGTGGATTATTAGCAGGTGCTTTATCAGCAGGAGTATTAATGGCAATTATGATGTCCAATGCTGGTGGAGCCTGGGATAACGCTAAGAAGTATGTAGAAGCTGGTAATTTCGGCGGTAAAGGTTCCGATACTCATAATGCTACAGTAGTTGGCGATACCGTAGGTGATCCTTTTAAGGATACATCGGGCCCGTCTTTGAATATACTAATTAAGTTAATGACTATTGTTGCTTTAGTCTTTGCTCCTTTATTTGGCTAAGCAGTAACTGAATAGATCAGATTATAAATTAAAGCTTCGGACTGTTGATACGGTTCGAAGCTTTTCTATTTTCTATCTTTGTAAATTAAAAACTAAGTATTTAAACCCGAGTTCGACAGTTCATAGGTATAAAATAACTATTTAGAGGTCAGAAACCTTGATATAGCAGGGTTTGTGATTTTAAAATGGTTAAATTACATAGGTACACGATTTATCTATTTATCCTTGACATAACAACGTTTTACTGCTATGATATAGGTATTATGTATATTAGAAGAACATCCCGAAAAAACAAAGATGGAACAAAAATTACATATTTGCAGTTAGCTCATAATGAATGGGACTCTGAAAAAGGTTATTCCAAAACCAATATTATCTACTCTTTTGGAAGGGAGGATCAATTAGATAGAGAAGCACTAGAACGTTTAGTAGATAGCATTGAAAGATATCTTAATCCTGATCCAGGGCAATCGCAAGAAAGAACTCTAAAATAGATTTAATTTCTTCCCTTTAAGATGCTATAATTAAAAGCAAAAAGG
>NZ_JALKBZ010000018.1 GCF_023227765.1 Fuchsiella alkaliacetigena | reverse complement strand
GTAATCGGTATAGATAGAAGAAAATTAAAGCAGCCTACTTTAACATCAATATTGCAAATAATTGATAGAGTCAGAGTCATAACTTATAAAGTTAACGGAAAAGCTTACCGTGAAATCAAAGAACTAGATGATAGCTGCAAGAAAATAATTAGATTTCTTGGATTAAATGAAAACCATTTTGCTTGGAATGAAGCTAGTAATTCCACATAAAAGGCTAAAATAAAATGGTATTTTTATACTATTGAAAACTACTATTCACTTATGCGGAATATGGGTTAAAATGAAAGTAAGGTATGGAATTAGTATAGCCCAAAGAAAGAAGCAGGTGTTAAACACCTGCTTCTTTCTTTGAAAATTTTTCAAGACTAAATACTATATTTACCAAGGATCAAACTCAGTAATTTTACCGTGAATTATCATCTGCAGGGCCTGTCTACTGCGATTAACAAAACATTCCTCCATATGATAGGCACCACAGTGCTGACATAAGCCTTCTACCTGCCCCAAAAACTCTTCCATTTTAGCTTTATCAAAGTCATCTCTATTATCATCAGTTGAAAACTCTATATCTTCCAAACCTTCATTAGCTTTACGACCTGCCTTAGTGAAATCATGCAAATAGCTTTTAGCCTTACCAAAGTTACAGCCATCTTCACATTCAGATAAACAGCCTTTATCTCGACAGTGCTGACTAATATTCATCCAAACCTTACTTACTTTATGTTGGGGAATCGAAGTTACCGACATAATTAATAACCTCCTTTTGATAATTATTAATAACAGTTACTATTATTAATTATATACTAATTTATTATAGCTGTCAATAAGTATTTATTAAAAACTTTGAATAGTTTTCCTGTTAACTACTTTAAAACTCTCTTATCTCCAATTCGTTCTATTAAACCCTGTTGCTCAAAATAACTAAACAAAGCTAAAGTATACTTACGACTACTGGCTAATAAGTCTCTATAGTCACTTATCTCTATCTCCTCTTCTTGTTGTAAGTAGTTCTTTAACTTTTGCTCAGCCGTTAATAAAGCCTGTCGATGAAAATAGATCTCTCCTGCTACTCTTTGCACTTTATTTTCAGCTAATAATAATCTAAATAGTTCCTCAAATAGCTCTTCTGCTGCTGAAAAATTTGATTTTAGTTCAGCTAAACTAGGCGGAGTAAATAAGTTTTTTCTAAACTGCGCTTCTATAGCCTCCTTATGCTCTTTTTCAGCATAGCTTAACTCTACTTTATGCTCCGCTAATTTAACTTGGTCTTCCTTAATTTCAATCAACTCTTCAACTACTAGCTCTTTTAAAAATTGATTATACTCTCTTTTTTGCAAATGAATTTCTAGCTGATCTCTAAGCTCCTCTTTAGACCTGCCCCAGCGCAAATGATACTGTTGATGGTACTCTTCTAGTAAGGATATTAGATTATTTTTAAGAGTAGAGTAGTTAACCAGATGCAGATAAGTATTATCGCTTCCTAGCTCAAAACTAATAGCTTTTTCTTCAGTCACTAGCTGATTGCACTTCTCTATTAGCTCAGTCTCGTTTAAGCCAGTTTTCAAAATAAGCTCTTCGGCTTTAACTGTTTGAGAAGCAGACTTTAAAGCTAGTTCAACTCGGTCTAAGTCACTTCCCTTTTCTTGCACAGCCAATCTCTTAAGTACAGTCTGGCGAGCTGCCTTATATTTAATAGTCTGTGGAAATAGAATCTTACCTCCGCCAATAGTCAGCATTGGTGAATAACGCCTGACTACATAAGGCTGATTATAATAAGCCACCATCTCCTCTTCCAATCTTAATTGTACATAGGCCTCTTCGCCAGGATAAATCTCTGCTCCTTCTAAAATACTAACCCGCGCAAATACCTCTTTAGCTCCAATATGAACCCTTAATCTGTCGTTATGCTCTAAGCTCAAAGGAGCTTCCGGCAATAAGCTTAGCTTTACATCCATTAAGGTACTAGGACTTAAGCTACCCGGTGTAGCTAGAATATCCCCTCTATTAATGTCTGCTACCTCTATATCGGTTAAGTTAACTCCTACTCTTTGTCCAGCAACAGCTCTTTGAGCCGACTCGCCGTGAATCTGAATATTTCTGACTGTAACAGGCTTTACTTGCGGATAAATTACCACCTCCTCTCCTACTTCCAAACTGCCTGAAATTAAAGTTCCAGTTACTACTGTACCAAAGCCGGCTATAGAAAAGACTCTATCCAAAGGAAAGTAGAGATTACCTGCTTCATCTTTAGGAGCTAACTGCTCAGTTAAAGCTTCTAATTGAGCAGTCAGTTTTTCAACCCCTTGACCGGTAACACTAGATACCTCTATTAAAGGAGCTGCTTTTAAAAAAGTACCGGCTAAATTATCTTTAATATCCTCCTTAACTAGCTCCAACCATTCTTGATCTACTAAGTCCACCTTAGTAACTGCTACTAAGCCTTTATTTACACCTAATAACTGCAAAATATTTAAGTGCTCTAAAGTCTGAGGCATAACTCCTTCATCAGCACTAACCACTAATAAAGCTAAGTCAATTCCTCCAGCACCGGCTAGCATATTTTTAACAAACTTTTCATGCCCCGGAACATCTACTATTCCTAGCTCTACCTGATTAGCCAAATTTAATGAGCTAAAACCTAAGTCAATAGAGATTCCCCGCTCCTGCTCTTCGGATAATCTATCGGTATTAGTACCAGTTAACCTTTCAATTAAGGTAGTCTTACCGTGGTCAATATGTCCTGCTGTTCCTAGTATAAAGTGTTTCATTCCCCTTCCCCCTCTAGCAGCTTATTAAAGTGATTAACTATAATGGAAATCTGTTCTTCTTTCACTGTTCGCAGATCAATAATAATTTCTTCATCTTGAATCCGAGTAAATAAAGGGGGATTTAAGCTCCTTAGTCTATTGGCTAATTGATTAGCAGTTAAACCGGGAACTGTTACTTTAATTAAATAAGTAGCTAGCCTTTCACTAGGAAAAGAGCCACCTCCTACTTGCGAATAACCTTCTGCTTTTTCTATAGTCAAGTTGCTATTTAACTCTGCTAAAGCTTCTTTTAATTTGTCTGCTTTATCTGCCAATATTTGTAAATCTAGAGTCAACATTCGTAAAGTAGGAACCTTTTCTACCACCTGATCCAGATCTAGATAGAGTCGCAGCGTTTCTTCTAAGGCAGCTAAAGTAAACTTATCTACTCTTAAAGCTCTAGTGAGCGGATTCTTTTTCATCCTGCTTATATATTCCTCTTTACCAACAATAATTCCTGCCTGTGGACCTCCTAACAGCTTATCTCCACTAAAGGTAACTACATCAACTCCAGCTTCAATACTTTCTTGGACTGTAGGCTCTTCTAACTCAAAGCCATATTGACTAAAGTCTATTAGGGTGCCACTACCTAAGTCATCTAAAACAGCTAAGTTATTATCATTGCTTAGTTTAACTAATTTTTCTAAGGCTACTTCTTTGGTAAAGCCGACAATTCGATAATTACTGGTATGGGCCCGCAACAACAACGCAGTCTCCTCGTTAATTGCTGCTTCATAATCCCGCAGATGAGTCTTATTAGTAGCTCCCACTTCCACTAAGTGAGCTCCACTCTGCTCCATTACCTCCGGAATTCTAAAAGAACCCCCGATTTCCACTAGTTGACCGCGAGAAATAACAACTTCCTGACCTTTAGCCAAGGTATCCAGAGCCAATAACACAGCAGCAGCATTATTATTAACCACTAAGGCCGCTTCCGCTCCTGTTAAATAGGTTAATAGTTCACTTACATTATCGTATCTAGAACCTCTTTCTCCGCTCTCTACCTCTATTTCTAAGTTAGAATAATTATCAGCAACCTCCACTAATCTTTGCTGAGCTGATTCTGCTAATAAGGAACGTCCTAAATTAGTATGGATCACTACTCCAGTACCATTGATCGTTGCCCGCAAATTGGGTTCTGACCAGCCCTTCACCTTCTCTCTAAGCAATTCAACCACTCTATTTATTGCTAATTCAGAGTCTGAACTAAGCTTTCCCGCTAGAATTCGCTCTCTTAACTGCTCATTCACTCCGCGGATGGAATCCACTATTAAAGTTCTAGGATAATCCTTAAGTAGCTCTTGAACCTTCTCCTCTGCTAATATCTTATTCACCGCCGGTATCTGTCTTAAATAAGTTTCCATAGCCTCACCTCAATTCCTCGATAATAAAACTACTCTATATTATTTCAGTTATACTTTTTATTATTCTCGATTAACTATCTTTCTCCTCCTGAATCCCTAGATAAAGCCTCTAACAAATAAAAAGTAGAGCTCCCTTTAAAGAAGCCCTACTAATTAAATTCTAGCTTATCTTTTTACTCTATGCTTATGGGTATAAACATTCATTCTCTTACCTCTGGCAAAGCAGATTAAAGTAATCCCTAATTCATCGGCTATCCTAACTGTTAAAGAAGTAGGAGCAGCCCTGGAAATGAGAATGGATATTCCAAGCTTAGCTACTTTCAACAGAATTTCAGAAGAAACTCGACCACTAGTAACTACTAGTTTATCCTCCCACTCTATCTCCTCCATAATTACTTCTCCAACTATCTTATCCACAGCATTATGCCGACCAATATCTTCATTAAAAATCACTATCTCTTCGGGAGTACAAAGAGCTGAGCTATGAGAGCCACCAGTTTCTTTAAAGAGTTCAGCTCTTTGCTGTAAGTCCTTTACTAACTGTAAAGCATTATTAACTTCAACTTTCAAGTCAGTTTCAATCTTACTACATTGTAAAGAATCGATTACGTTATAGAAGATAGTTCCCTTACCACAACCAGAGGTAATAGTTCTTTGCCCGTGTAATTCTTCGACTAAAGAAGAAGTAGCAGTATCCGTTTCGACTTCCACTCTACCTTCCTCTTCATCTACTTTAAGTTCCTTGATATCAGCCTTAGTTGAGATCAAGCCTTCAGACTTCAAAAAGCCTAAAGCTAAATAATCCATCTTATCAGGCGTACACAGCATAGTAATTACCTCTTTACCATTAAGTACGACAGTCAAAGGCACCTCAACTACTACTGAATCAGTTACTTTTCTACCTCTTATTCGATCTACTTTCAATATTTCGATCTTTTCCGATTTCTCTAAGTTCTGCAATTCATTACCTCCAAGACTTCTATCTAAACTCTAATTAGCTTTTTTCTATATTTACTGCACATACTTTATACTCCGGTATCTTAGCTACTGGATCTAAAGCTGGATTAGTTAGCACGTTAGCAGCCGACTCAGCAAAGTGGAAGGACATAAAGACTAAACCTTCAGGAACTCGATCGGTAACAGTCACTTTAGATTCCACTTCTCCTCTTCTAGAGCTAACTAATACTCTATCTCCATCTTCTATCTCCATCCTTTGAGCATCAGCTAAGCTAATCTCCATTAGCTCTTCAGAATACTGTTCTTCTAAACCTGGAGAGTTTCCACTCATAGTTCTAGTGTGGAAATGGAAGAGCCTACGTCCTGTAGTCAAGACATAAGGATAATCCTCATCTGGCTTCTCTGCCGGAGGAATATATTCAGCCGGATTAAACTGTCCTAGTCCTCTACTGAACTCTCCTTTGTGTAAATACTTAGTACCTGGATGATCATAGTCTGGACAAGGCCACTGTAAGCCTTCCTCTTCGATTCTTTCATAGCTAATTCCACCGTAGATTGGACTTACTCTAGCTATTTCATCCATAATTTCGCTAGCACTACTATAGTCCCAGTCGTGACCTAAGCGATTAGCTAATTCCATTAGGATCTCCCAATCAGACTTACTCTCACCTATAGGTTCAATAACTTGATCAAGCTTTTGAACTTTACGCTCGGAATTAGTGAAGGTACCATCTTTTTCTGCAAAGCTAGCCGCAGGTAGTACTACATCGGCATATTCAGCAGTATCACTCATAAAGATATCCTGCACTACTAAGAACTCAACCTGCTCTAAAGCCTCTCTAATATGGTTAGAGTCAGGGTCACTTAGTACTGGATTTTCTCCCATTACATATAGAGCTTTAACTTCATCTTCTTCAATTCCATCGAAGATCTCCGTTACTGTTAATCCTACTTCATCAGAGAGTTCTACTCCCCAAGCTTCGCTAAATTTCTTATTAACTTCTTCATCATCTACAGCTTGGTAGCCTGGATAAACATTAGGTAATGCTCCTAAGTCACAAGCCCCCTGTACGTTATTTTGACCTCGCAGTGGATTAACCCCGGCATTCTCCTTACCGACATTTCCAGTTAGCATAGCCAAACAAGCAATCGATAATACATTATCTGTACCAGAGGTATGCTGAGTAATTCCCATAGCATAAAGAATACTAGCCCGCTCAGCTTCGCCGTACATATGAGCTGCCTTTACAATATCTTCTGCCGGCACTCCGGTGATTTCAGCTACATGCTCTGGATCATACTTTTCCATAATATCTTCAACTGCTTCAAAATTCTCAGTTCTCTTTTGAATATACTTTTTATCCAATAAGTCATCTCTGATAATCACGTGCATCAAACCATTCAATAAAGCAATATCAGTTCCTGGCTTTTGCTGTAACCAGAGATCTGCATACTTAACTAGATCAATCTTTCGCGGATCAGCAACTATCAGCTTACTCCCATTTTGCTTAGCTTTCTTAACTCTATAAGCGATTACTGGATGAGCTTCTGTAGTATTAGAGCCCGTTACAAAGATTGCGTCAGCTCCTTCAATCTCATCAATAGAGTTTGTCATTGCTCCACTACCAAAACTTTTGGCCAGACCGGCCACAGTAGAGGAGTGTCATAAACGAGCACAGTGATCTACACTATTAGTACCCATTACGGCCCGCATAAATTTCTGCATTAAATAGTTTTCTTCATTGGTACATTTAGCCGAACTAAGAGCTGCAGTAGCATCCCCACCGAACTCATCTCTAATTCTTCCAAAGTTATCGGCTACTTTATCCAAAGCTTCTTCCCAACTAGCCTCTCTAAACCTACCTTCTTCTTTAATTAACGGTTTAGTTAAACGCTCTTCGCTATTTACAAAGTCTAATCCAAACTTACCTTTAACACAGGTTTGACCTCGATTAACATTATCAGAATTAGTAGTCACTTTTACAATTTGATCATTTTCATCTATATTTAGTTCCAGTTCACAACCTACCCCACAGTAAGGACAGATAGTGGATCCCTTTTTTAACTCCCAATTTCTAGCTTTTCTTAAAGCACTCTTCTCCATTAAAGCTCCTGTAGGACATTCATTAACACATAATCCACAGAATTGACAGTTAATTTCCTCTAAAGGTAGATCAAAAGCAGTAGTTACTCTAGTATCAAATCCTCTATTTTCCAAATTGATAGATGCCTCACCCTGTACTTGCTTACAAAGATTCACACATTTATAGCAAAGAATACATTTTCTATTATCCCGAATAAAGAAGGGATTATCATCTTTAATTCCCTTAAACTCTGTTTTTTCTCCTTCAAATCTAACTTTTTTAACGCTATAGCGATAAGCATAATCCTGAAGTTTACAGTCTCCAGCCTTATCACAAGTTAAGCATTCTACATCGTGATTAGCTAACATCAGTTCTACTAAAACTTTTCTCATTTTTTTCAAGCTAGGGGTTTCCGTTTCAACTACCATTCCAGCGCTAACTTCAGTAGTACAAGCAGTTACTGGATCAGCTACCCCTTCTATATCAACTACACACATTCTACAGGCACCTTCGGGCTTTAATTCTGGACTATAACAGAGATTAGGAATATCAATTCCATTCTCTTGAGCTACTTCCAAAATAGTTTGCCCTTCAGTAGCTTCTAACTTCTCTCCATTAATAGTTAACTTCATATTACTTCACTCCTTCCGTAAACCATTATCAGTTATTATGATTTTGTTATTCATTAAGCTTCCACTTCCTCTTCATCTTCTTCTAGCAAGTGTCTATACTGCGGGAAGTGTTCTATATAGTTTTTCTGGATAATAGCATCCACTGGACATTCCGGTTCACAAGCACCACAAGCATTACAGTCTTCCTCATTAATTTCATGGATTTCTTCTAATCTTCCATCTACAACATCTATTGGACAGGCATCTATGCAATAAGTACAGCCAATACACTTTTCATAATCAATTATATAACCTGGTAATAAGTTTTGACAGACTCCTCCTGGACACTCATCATTCTTAATATGAGCTTCATACTCATCTTCAAAATATCTTAAAGTACTCAATACCGGATTTGGAGCTGTCTTACCTAAGCCACACAAGGAAAGCTTTTTAACACTTTCAGCTAAGGTTCTTAATAACTCTAAGTCCTCTTCTTCGCCTTCTCCTTGAGTAATTCTATTTAAAATTTCCAACATTCTTCTAGTTCCTTCACGACAAGGAGTACACTTTCCACAGGACTCACTTTGAACAAAGTTTAAGAAAAATCGAGCTACATCCACCATACAACTGTTTTCATCCATTACTACTAAACCGCCGGAACCCATCATTGCTCCTGCTTCAATCAAAGAATCATAGTCTATAGGTAAATCTAGTTTTTCATCAGGTAAGCAGCCTCCGGAAGGACCACCAATCTGCACTGCTTTAAACTCTTTATCGTCCTGTATTCCTCCACCTATGCCAAAAATTATCTCTCGCATAGTAGTTCCCATCTCTACTTCAGCTAACCCAGTGTTTTCAATCATTCCTGTTAAAGCAAATACCTTAGTCCCACTGCTATCTTCAGTTCCTAATTCTTTAAAACTAGCAGCTCCTTCTCTAATAATTATCGGTATATTTGCAAAGGTTTCTACATTATTGATGTTAGAGGGTTTATCCCATAAACCTTTATTAGCCGGAAAAGGTGGTCTAGGAGTAGGCATTCCTCGCTCACCTTCTATAGAAGCCATTAAACCTGTCTCTTCACCGCAAACAAAGGCTCCAGCTCCAGCCTTGATCTGCAATTTAAAGTTAAAGCCACTACCGAAAATATCTTCTCCTAATAAACCCTTTTCTTCAGCTGCTGTAATTGCTTTTTCCAAACGCTTGATAGCTAAAGGATATTCTGCTCTAATATAAATATAACCTTCATCTGCTCCGATAGCATAACCACCAATAATCATCCCTTCAAGTATGCTATGCGGATCCCCTTCTAATAAACCTCGATCCATAAAAGCTCCCGGGTCACCTTCATCAGCATTACAGATTATATATTTTTTATCTCCCGAAGCATCATAAGCAAACTGCCATTTCATTCCCGTGGGGAATCCTCCTCCCCCTCGACCTCTTAAGCCTGATTCTTTTACCTCATCTATTACTTCCTGAGGCTTCATCTCAGTTAAAACTTTACTTAAAGCTTGATAACCATCGCTAGCAATATAGTCCTCTATACTTTCCGGATCTATAAAACCACAGTTAGCCAAGGCTAATCTTCGTTGACTCTTATAAAAATCTAAATCTTGATAACTGGGAATATTCTCTTCATTTGTCGCCACAGCTTCTCTACCTCCTTTAATAACTTAGATTAAACCTATTCTTCCATTTTAGCTACAACTAAGTCCCTAACAATATTACCATTTTCTAAATGTTCGCTAATCAGTCTCCTTGCATCCTCAACACTTAAGTTTCCATAAGTAACTCGAGTTTCACCGGGCAGTTTTACATCTACTAAAGGTTCTTTTTCACACAAACCTATACAGCCCGTCTTTTTAACTATTACTTCCAACTCTCTTTCTTCCAACTCAGTTTCTAAGGCAGTTAATATATCTTTAGCCCCAGCAGAAATTCCACAAGTTCCCATTCCAATGATTAACTGGGCCTGCTCAGCCTGCTTTTCTAACTTACTCTGTACCTCTTTTTGTAAGTTATCCAATTCTGCTACAGATCTCATTCCTTTTTCACCTCCATATGAACTTCAAATTATTCTCCATATTGAGCCAAGATTTCTGGAACATCTTCTGGTGTTAGCCGACCATGAGTATCGTCATTAACCATTATCACTGGAGCTAAACCACAAGCACCAATACAAGCTACTGATTCTATAGTAAATAGCAAATCATCAGTAGTTCCTCCGTCTTCAATACCTAGCTCTCCTTCAAGTTCATCTAAAATCTTAGCTGCTCCTCGAACGTGACAGGCAGTTCCCATACAAACTCGAATAATATATTCACCTCTAGGTTCTAAGTAAAATTGAGAATAAAAAGTAGCAACTCCATAAACTTGACTAAAGGAAATGCCTAGGTAATCAGCTACCTCCTTGAGAACTTCTTGCGGAAGATAACCATATTCCGCTTGCGTTTCTTGTAAGATCGGAATTAAGTTCTTTTGTTTTTTTTCATAACCTTCCAAAATCTCTTTTACAAGTGTTAAATCCAATTCTTCTTCAACACAGTCGCATTGTTGCGAACACATAAATTTGACCCCTCCTTTAACATTTAATAATGATTTTTCATAAAATAAAAAATCTAAAAAACACTTTACTATACTAATTTCTATAAATAGACCAGTTATTCCTTTTTATTAGCACAAAAATGAACACTTTAGTAGGGCTATTAAGCTAAAGTGTTCAACTAATTAAAAATACTATTACATTTATTTAACTATTTTCAAAGAAATCCCTTCTTTTTTAACTGATTTTTTTAAGATATTAGTTAAAACACTTTAGTTGTTTTATATTTTTATGTTAAGTGATAAGCTAAACTGATCAAACCAATAGAAAGGTCTTCATTTCTTAATTGAATATCATGAGGAACCTTAATATGAGTAGGAGCAAAGTTCCAAATAGCTTTTACTCCTCCAGCTATCAATTTATCAGCCACCTCTTGAGCTACTTCCGGCGGCACAGCTATAATTCCCATCTTTATCCCTTCTTCTTCAATTAGATCTTCTAAATTATCTATATCTTCAATCTCAATTCCTGAAAACTCCTCCCCAATCTTTTCAGGAGCAGCATCAACTACATAATCAATATTTAAGTCCAACTTGCGAAAGCCCTGATATCTAACTAAGGCTTGACCTAAATTACCTGCTCCTACTAGAACTATCTTCCATTCATTCTCTAAACCTAAGATCTTTCTCAAGTACTTTAAAAGTAAGGAAACTTCATAGCCTACTCCTCGACGACCAAACTCACCATAGTAGGATAAGTCTTTTCTTACTTGAGTAGAAGGAATTCCAATTTTCTCACCTAATTCTTTGGAAGAGATCACCTCCACTCCATGCTTATCTAGCCTCTGTAAACAACGATAATATATAGGTAACCTCTCAATGGTAGTAGCAGGTGTAATTACATCTGGCATATTTTCACCTCCCTATTAATCGACTAATTAAAGCTATAACTATTTCAACTAAATAAAAAAATTCTTTGCTTAAAATTACTTACTTAATTATATACTATAACAATTAAATTTACAATTGGACTTATTATATAAGTTACTAAGAATTGTCTTTATAATTACTTTACATCCTCAGCTAATTATATTATGATGTTAATAAACTCAAAACAAAGTTAGTTAGGAGGTACTTAGAAATGTTTAAACCCAACTATATAGATCCAGTAGCCTTTGAAATAGGTTCCTTTTCAATCCATTGGTATGGAATTATTATAGCTACAGCTATTTTTAGCGGCTTGATTATTGCTCTTAAAGAATGTGAAAAACAGGACATAGATTCTGAATCATATATAGATTTAATCATAATCATGCTGCCTATAGCTATTATCGGGGCCCGAATCTACTATGTTATTTTTAATTGGAGCTATTATAGTCATAATCTCTCCAGTATATTTGCCATTTGGAAAGGTGGATTAGCTATTCACGGGGCCATAATCAGTGCTACTTTAACAGCTCTTATTTTCACTAGTAAAAAAGGAATTAATTTTTGGACCATAGCCGATATAACTGCTCCTAGCTTAATCTTAGGGCAAGCTATTGGCCGTTGGGGCAACTTTATTAATCAAGAAGCCTACGGTTATGCTACTGACCTACCTTGGGGAATCTATATTGACGGTGCTTATCGCCATCCTACCTTCTTATATGAATCACTATGGGGAATAGCTATCTTTATTTTTTTAGTTAAAATTAAAAAAAGCAGTAAAATTAAAACAGGAGAACTATTCTTAATATATCTCATTGCTTATTCCGGAGGTAGATTATTCATTGAAGGGTTTCGCACCGATAGCTTAATGATAGGCCCGTTGCGAGTAGCCCAATTAGTCAGTATTTTAGGAATCCTCATTTCCAGCGGATTAATTTATTGGCGCAGAAAAACTAATAATAGATCAGAAAAGATGGCTAAATAGCCATCTTTTCTTAAATCGTAATTATATAAAATGAAACATACGACTATTAGCCAAAGATGGTGGCGAGACCCGGATTCGAACCGGGGACACGAGGATTTTCAATCCACTGCTCTACCACCTGAGCTATCTCGCCCTTACTAATGTTATTGCAAGCATATAATACTATAAATATATCCTTTTGTCAATGACCTCTAGTAATTAACAAAGCACCAATTAATATTTATTCTGGACGTGGAAATCCTTTTAATATTTTTGCTGTAACTGGTCCACAAGTACCTTCTCCAATCACCCTACCATCTATTTCAACTATAGGGATTATTTCTACTGAAGTTACAGTAGCAAAAACTTCATCGGCTGTATAAAAGTCATACCTAGTTAAGTTCTCTTCTTTAACTGTTAAGCCTAAACTTGGAGCTAACTCAATTACTACTTCTCGAGTTACTCCAGCTAAAACTCCTGCTGATAAAGGAGGAGTCTTTAATTGCTTATCTTTAAGTAAAAATAAATTACTTACTGTACCTTCAGTGATAAACCCTTGTTGATTTAACATTATTCCATCATCGGCACCTACTAATTTAGCTTCAGCTTTTGCTAAAATACTATTTAAAAAATTACAGGATTTAATTCTCGGATTTACTGTTTCATTATGATTTCTGCGAGTAGGAACCGTAGTTACCTTCCAGCCCTGTTCATAAAACTCAGGGCCCGGAGTCTCGAGCTCCTTAGCAATTACCATCAAGGTTGGCTCTACCTCCACCGCAGGATCAATCCCAATTCCAGCTTCTCCTCGCGAAAGACTAATTCTAATATAGGCATCCTGCTCTGTTAAACCATTAGCCTCTACAGTAGCCTCTATTTGCGCAGTTAACTCCTCTTTACTCCAGGGGATATCCAAAAGTACTGCTTTAGCTGAAGCAAAAAGTCTATCTAAATGCTCAGCCAGCTTAAATATCTGTCCTTGATAAGAACGAAGCGTCTCAAAAATCCCATCACCATAAAGATAGCCTCGATCCAATGGCGAAATTCTAGCCTCAGCTAGAGGCTTGATCTCGCCATTGATATTAACCAGCATAGTCAATCACATCACGATCCAGTTTTGGTAGTTCTAAAAAGTTAGCTAAAAGATCGTGACCTACTCTAGTTAATATGGATTCCGGATGAAACTGTAGTCCAACTATCTCGTATTCTTTATGTCTAATTCCCATAATCTCATCGGCTTCAGTATAAGCAGTAATTTCAAAGCAGTCAGGAATTGTTTCTCGGTCAATAATCAAAGAATGATATCTAGTAGCTATAAAAGGAGACTCTATCTCCTCAAAAATACCCTCTCCATCATGATAAATTTCCGAAGTTTTACCATGCATCAAGTTTTCAGCCCTAACAATATCCCCTCCGAAAACATGGCCTATACATTGATGGCCTAAACAGATCCCTAAAATAGGAATCTCTCCTTTAAACCTTCTAACTACTTCATTAGAGATACCTGCTTCTAAAGGAGTACAGGGCCCGGGTGAAAGAATTATCTTCTCCGGAGCTATCTCCTCTATTTCCTCGATAGTAATCTTATCGTTTCGATGAACTACCATCTCCGCTCCCAATTGACCACAGTACTGCACCAAATTATAAGTGAAAGAGTCATAATTATCGATCATCAGAATCATAGATATCACCTTTTTCTACAATAGTAATAGTTTTTAATAAGGCTTCTGCCTTTTTCAAAGATTCATCATACTCCTTACGCGGAATAGAGTCATCAACTATTCCTGCTCCAGCCTGTACATAGGCTCTACCGTCCTGAATTACCATAGTTCTGATTACTATATTTAACTCCATCTCTTCGCCAAAGCCCAAAAAGCCAATAGCTCCCGTATAGGGCCCGCGTCTGACCGGTTCTAACTCTTCAATAATCTCCATAGTTCTTACCTTAGGCGCTCCGGTAATGGTTCCGCCGGGGAATACGGCCCTTAAAGTATCAAATCTATCGCTGTCTTCGTGTAACTTTCCTCTGACATTGGAAACGATATGAATTACGTGAGAGTACTCCTCAATCACCATTAACTCATTAACTTCCACACTTCCGTAATCAGAAACCCTGCCTAGGTCATTTCGCTCCAAATCGACTAACATAATATGCTCTGCTCTTTCCTTAGGGTGATTAATTAATTCCTCAGCCAAAGCCTCAGTTTCCTCTTTTGTCTCTCCCCGAGGTCTAGTACCAGCAATAGGTCTAGTCTCTACCTTACCATCTAAAGAACGTACTAATAACTCCGGCGAAGAACTAACAATCTGTAAATCACCAAAGTTCAAATAAGCCATATAAGGAGAAGGATTTAGTTTACGCAACACCTTATAGATAGTAAAAGGCTCTTCAGTAACTGGAGCATCCACCCTTACTGATAGATTTACCTGAAAGATATCTCCAGCCTTAATATACTCTTTAGCCTGTCGCACAGCATCAGCAAAACCATCCTTAGTAAAACTAGCCTGATAGTCTAAGTCTTCTTCATTAAAGGAAATATCATCAAACTCTCTAATCTGATCTTGATAGTCTTGCTCCTTTAAGTTGTTAATAATTCCTTCAATTTTTTCTCGAGCCTGTCCATATAATTCTTTAGTCTCTCCCCGGTCTAAGTGAATATTAACAACTACCATTAATTCATCAGCAAAATGGTCAAAAATAAAGACTGTATCAGTAAATACAAAATAAACTTCCGGTATTTCTAAATCATCTTCAGCATCTTCAGGAAGCTCTTCAAAAAATCTACCTACATCATAACTAAAATAGCCTATTGCTCCTCCGTAAAATTTAGGCAAACCATCTATCTTAACCGGCTGATAGCTATCCATAATCTCTTTTAACTTCTGTAATGGATTAACTTCAACTTCAGTAACCTCTCCTTGCTCTGTAATTTCTACCTGGTAGCCCTTACTTTTAAAGGTCATATAGGGCTGATAACCCAAAAAAGAATATCTAGCAATATTTTCCGGCCCTTTTCCACTCTCCAACAAAAAAAATTGACTATCATCGCCTTCTAATTTTTCCATAACGGAAATCGGCGTCTCTTCATTCAAGGATACTTTTTTATAAACTGGTATTATATTCCCTTTTTTCTCCAGTGCTTCAAGTTCTTCTTCAGCGGGAGAATACAATTATATCTCACCCTTTCTCTGTTAGGTCTTTAAATTAATAACTGTTCTGAATATTCTGCAAAAATAAATCTACAACCCATTCTCTACCATTAATAATCCTTTATTATTATACATCAACTTAAATTATTTTGCAAATGTAGCTTGAGTACTTGCTAACTCCCAACCCATAGCTATTTTATTTCCTTCTTTATTAAAGGTAACCCGGTCAGCTGAAAGCTTGATTAACTCTATCCCTCTACCTCGCTCCTGAGCAGAAAGTAAGTCTACTTCTTCTGAAAGCACCTTTTGCCAATTAAAACCAGAGCCAGCATCAAAGACACTAATTACTAATTGCTTATCAGTCCAGTAAGCCTGAATTTCAATTTCACCTTCCCCATCAACATGTTCAACGGAGTTAGTAAGTGCTTCATAAGCTGCCATATAAACCATATCTAAATCGATATCTAAACAAGATAACTCCTCTAAGACATTTCCTAATACCTGATCAACTAACTCAATTTCCTGTTGGCATGTCCACTTTTTAACTTCAAAATCCAAACGAGAATAAATACCTAATACAGCCATATCATCTGCTGGCATATCTTTATCTAAGTCCCTTAAGGTATCGTTTAGAATTCTTTCTATCAGCTCCTCCAAAGAAAGTAAACCAAAAATACTAGTTAATAGTTCATTTATCCGCTGATCTCCATCTTCAGATTCTGCTACCATAAAAGGTTCATCAACTCCATCGGTATAGACTATTATAGCCTCTCCAGAGTTTAATTGG
Source organism: Fuchsiella alkaliacetigena (assembly GCF_023227765.1). Taxonomy (GTDB): domain Bacteria; phylum Bacillota; class Halanaerobiia; order Halobacteroidales; family Acetohalobiaceae; genus Fuchsiella; species Fuchsiella alkaliacetigena. The sequence continues at coordinate 34,882 of NZ_JALKBZ010000018.1, read as the reverse complement.
ATAGAGTTAGTACCAAAAACAGGCGGGTTAGCAACTCCATTAATTAACATCCCGTGGCTATCAGGGAGCTTTTGAGGAAATTTAGACATACTTAACTGTAAGGCACGAATAGCTCCCGCAGTAGCATACTCCAACTCCATAGTTTCCAAACATAAAAAGCCCAAAAAGACCTCCAAAGAATAATCATCAGGAAAGTTCTGTTTTTGAAAATCAGTATGTAAGCGTTGCAATAGTTCTAAAGGAGAGTTTAATTCTCCCAACTCCATTTCTCTTCTAAAAAAGCTACTCACAAAAACAGTAATTAAAGCTGCATCCAAACCATGTCCAGTTACATCAACCATTAAAAATACTACTTTGTTATCTTGCAAATATAAATTATAATAATCACCGCTAACCTCTTCTGTCTGCTGATAGTCTCCAGCTATCTCTATACCTGGAATATCTGGAAAAGACTTGGGAAATAAAGAGCTTTGCAAGTACTTAGCCTTCTCTAATCCTTCTTGAATATGAGCTTGAAACCGCTTCCGTTCAATTTCAATTCCTAACGCTTTAGCTAAGGTGCTCATAGCCTCTAAACTCTGGGTTGCTGCTTTTTTAGGACTAGTAAAAAGAGTGCATAAAACCCCTACAATCTCTCCCTCAACCTGAACTGGACAACCGATATAAGTTTCCAAATTATAAGCTTTAACACTAGGGTCGGTCTCAGCAAATCTAGAATTCTGTAAGTCCTCTATAACTATCGGCTCATAGCCCCCTTGCTTTACTACATACTCACAAAGATGACCAGCAGCAGTATCTACTTTAATTAAGTTTGGAGGAGCATTCCAAGTATTCCTGATATAAAGCTTACCTCGTTTTAACTCATTATAAAGGGCCGTATCCGCTTTAAGTAACTTACCTGTAGTTGCTACTATACTATCTATATTGCTTTTATGATCAGCTCCAAAGGATAAAAAACAGTTATTAACCATCCTTACATTAGCTTCAGCCTGCTCTATGTTTCTATAAAGTAATGAATGAGGCTTTTGTAGTCCTTTGCTAACAATAGCCTTATACAGAGCATAAAAAGAAATTAGATAAAAGATATGTCCACCGAAATTACTAATTCCATAAATATCTGTATAAACCGTAAAAAATAGCTCAGCAATAATGCTCATCAGTATAGCTAAAGATAGATAGCGCTTAAGCTCTGCTTCAAGCTGTTCCTGCTGACGAAGCTGATAAAGAAAAATACCTAAAATAAATACCAAAAAATATTCACTATAAATCTTAAAAGAGGTTAAACCGACTCCCTCTTCAAAACAGGTAGGAAAAATCGGATAAACCAAGATTGTTACTATAGCTAAAGCTGTATAGAATCCATAAGCTAGAGCAATCTTTTTTAGACTATAATTTTTATTTTGTTTAGCCAGCATTATAGTAGCAGCTACTAAAGTAAAAGTTTCTAAATATCTAGCAGCCATCCAGAACTGAGTAGGAGGGTCAGGTCCTAAATTAGGTAAAATGTTTATCCCATCATAAGTAATCGTATGAAAAAAAGTTAAAACAGCTACAAACAGATAACCTATCCCTAAAAATAAAAGAGAATCATCTTCAGCTAAGTCACGAGTATTCCAGGCTACTATAAAGATACTTACTGCTACTAACATGGCCCAGCCTTCGACTAAACTATGAAATAACAGAAAGTCCAGTCGAGCCATAATATAAAGTGCAACTAACAATACTCCAGCTACTGGTATTATAATTGGTATATATTTTTTGCTATTCATAAAAAATTCACCACCTTAATCCCACTATAAACTTCAAACATCAAAAAATAAGCAGTTTATCACCATAATTCAAATCTATTTAAAAAAGTACCAAGCCTTCTTCAGCATCTTCTCCATCATTAAAATCATCATTTTTACTGCTATTAATACTAATCTGCTTCTGCTCAAACTCTGCCAAAAGCTCTCGCAGCTTTGCTTTTTCTAAACTTTGTTCTCTAGCATCAATACCTGTCAGTTCTATTAGCTGAACCTCGTTTTCATTTTTTAATTTCAGTAACTGCTCTTCTATCTCCTGTAATCTATGTAGTAAGTTTTGAGCCGCCAACAGTTCCTCAGTTATTTCATCAATCTCTGCAAATAATCTCTCGGCTGAAGACCTGAGGGCCCAAATAGCTTCCGAAATTAACTGCTCTACCATACCTAACTCTTCTTGACACACAGAAATTTTTCCACTCATATCACCAATATTTTCCTGATTAACATTCAGAATGTCCTTAAACTTCTCTAAATCCACCTCTAAAGACTCCTTAAGCTCCCAAACAAGCTCTTCATTATCCTCAACCTCCGCAGCAATTTCAGCAGATATCTGACTTATTTCCTGCCCGAAAGACTTATTTCCTGTTTCTAAGCGAGATAGTTCAATCTTACTTAATAGCTTAAGCTTCTGTAAAAAATCAACTCGTCCTTTAATAGAAATAATCCATTCTTCTATTTCAGTTACCAATTTATAAAAGTGGTGATCAAAGTCAGAAATATCCTCAATCTCTTGCTCTAATCTAAGCAGTCCTACCGAAAACTGTTCAATAAAAGAGTTTATCTCTTTAAATATCTCCTCTACACTACTATAAGTATTTAGTTCCTGCTCTCCTCCTAAAAAGTCAGTAATCAGCTTCCCATCCTGACGCAGACTATTTGTATCATCCCTTATTTTATCTAAGCAAGTACATAGTTCATTTAAAGAACTATTAAGCTCCTCTTTAACTATATCTAAAGAATCCACCGCCAAATCCAAAAATTGAACTGTAAACAGTTGAAAATCTACTTTACCCTCTTTTATAAATTCCGATTCCAGCTCGCGAATACTATTTAAACCATTATTTATAAACTCCAAGTTCTGCTCAATCAGATCCTGACTCTGAATAGAAATCATCAGTTCTTGTATAGGCTCCATAGCTACTTTAATATTTTCAATTAAATCCGCTAATAGTTCGTTGATTATAGTTAAAGATTCAAAAATCACCGAAATAATCTCCTCAAACTGATCTATCTGTTCTATATTTAACTGTTGATGACACTCTAATAACTTTTCTAAGTTTTCTACAAACTGCAAATTCCAGTTATAAAGCTTATTAGCCGAACTCTGCATCTCAGTATAATAACTTTTAAGTTCAGTAGCTACCTTTTTAATATTATCGGCCACTACACCAAAACCAACTCCTCCATTTTCTAAGTTAGCAGCATAAATCATAGCATTCATTGCTATCAGTTCTACATCTGTAACTCGCTCTTTAATTTCAATCAATTTATCAGTAAGATGATCAATGTTAATCTGCTTAGCAGCATCCTCTTTATTAAGTAATAGACTATCTATTGTCTGACGAATAGTCTCTTCATCGATCATCTTTTTTCTATTTTGACTTAAATTAGCAGAAATTGTTGATAAAACCTCAGATAGCTTATACATATCTTCAGAATCACTACTCTCCGCTATCTGCTTATCATTTGAAGGCAAAAAGTACTCTAGTAAAATGTCCATTTCTTGAATAGTCAACTCTATTTCCCTTTCAATCTCAGGCAACTGCTGATAAATACTCCCATAAATATCTTGAGTCTGATTTATTAACTCATCTATTGCAGAAGTTAATTCTTTAACTTGAGGTTCTAAATCAACTTTCCCCATTAGCTAACCTAGCCCCTTTCCTATAATAAATTAAGGCCTGAGTTCAGCAGATAAATCCTATTTTGTGCTAGCTAGCATTACTAAACCCAGGCCTATATTATTAATAATCTTAACTTAATCCCTCAATATCTATTACTTTATTTAGATGAATCATCTTAAACATCTTCTTTACGTAATCACTGCTGACATTGATAATTCTCAACTTACCATCTCTTTCCTTCAGCTTTTTATGAAAGAGCAACAGCTTTCCTAAGCCAGAGCTGTCTATGCTATCCACATTAGTAAAGTCAATTATAATTTCTTCATAGCCTTCTTCATAGATAGCCAGCAAATCCTCTTTTAAATCCTGTGAATTAGTAATATCAATTCTAGACTCCGGAGTAATAGTAGCCTTATAGCCTTCTTCCTTCTTAATTTGCATTTTGAATCCCTCCTAATTTATATTATGGAAACTGAAAAAGCTTCCGCAAAAACTTAGAATTTTTCAAAATCATCTTCATTAAAGTAATTACCTTCTTCAGAAGTCGAAGCAGCCTCTGAGCTTTCATTGCTCATCTTTTTTTCATTTATTCTATCCTGATTCCTTACTTTATTATCTCTATTCATCGACCTCCCTTGTTGATTCTCTTCTCTGTGACTTATATTTCTATTTTGCTCTGCTAGCTCGAAGTTAGAAACTAAACTTTTTAACTGAGCCGCCTCACTATTCATATTCTCACTAGAACTAGCAATCTCCTCCACTAAAGAAGCATTTTGCTGAGTAACTTGGTTTAACTCCTCTACTGCACTGCTGATTTCATCGGCAGCCACATCCTGTTCTTTTAAGGCAGCAGCAATCTCTCCTATTACATCGGTTATCTTTTGAGCATTAACTACAATTTCTGCTAATACTTCATCTGTTTCCTCCATCAGTCTATTTCCTCTATTGATCCGCTCAATGCTATTATTAATTAACTTTTCTATCTCTTCAGCAGACTCAGCCGTACGCCCAGCTAAGTTTCTAACTTCGGCCGCTACTACTGCAAAACCTTGTCCAGCTTCACCGGCTCGCGCTGCCTCTACTGCTGCATTTAAGGCTAATAAGTTAGTCTGAAAAGCAATATCGTTAACTTTAGAGATTATCTCCGCAATATCCTGACTACTATCAGTAATCTCTTCCATAGCACCTTGCATTTCATCGATTACCTCTTCCCCTTGTTCAACACTTTCTAAAGTCTGAGTGGAAAGATTATCGGCTTCGCTAGCATTAGCCGAGGAGGCATTAATAGAAGAAGCTATCTCTTCAATAGTAGATGAAAACTCCTCTAAAGAAGAAGCCTGCTCCTGAGTTCGTTGCGAAAGATCCTGATTACCAGTAGAAATCTCTTCCGCTGAGTTACTGACCATATCGGAAGAATCACGAACCTTTAACATTATATCGTTTAACTTAGCAATAAAGGCATTAAACCAGTAAGCTAAATCACCTATTTCATCATTAGCAGCAACATCGATGGTCTGCGTTAGATCTCCTCCCCGCTCGGTAGCTTCCTCTAAAAAGTCCACTACTTCATTTACAGGCCTGGAAATTCTACCACTTAAAAATAAGGCGATAGCTACAGAAATAATTACCGCTAAAATAGAAGCAATAATTAAAACCTGTTGAGCAGCCTCCCCTTGCTGGGCAGCTCCCGCTACATAATCAGCTCGTTCAGCATCTAAATATGCTTCTAGTTCATCTAGACTTGCTCTAACCTCAGCTAGATGCTCTTGAGTTTCCGTCTGATAAACTGCCAAAGCTTCTTCGTAGGCTTCTTCAGAGTCTAAACCGCCTTCGGCAAAAATATCTACAATTTCTGCAGCTGATTCATGTAAGTCTATATGTGGTTCCTCAATTGCTAAAAATATCTCTTGAAACTCTCTACTACTTTCTTCAAACTCCTCCGACTCCAAAGTATTATAGTACCATAATCCAAAGTCACACTGACTAGCATCCAGCTCACCGGTAAACTCTTCCCCTGAAATAAAGGTATCGGCTAACTGATTAACCCAGTCTAAGTGATCTACCTCTTTTTCTACGCTAAAGATTATAGTCTCCATATTATCTAGAGCAGCAGTATTAGCTTCATCAACTCTATTTACCATTATAAAAGAAACACTAGCCATAACTATCATCAATAACAGAACTATTCCAAAACCTATTAATAATTTGGGTCTGATATTTAATTTCATATTACCCACCTCCTATAATAGTTTAGCAAACTATAGTTTAAAAAGTAATTATTCAAAAAGTGTCAATTCACTCTCTTTTTCAGCACTCGACTTCATTTTCTTTAGTAACCTCTTCTCTTCAGCTACAGTATCCTTGATCTGTTCAGATATCTCAATTCTTTTTAAATAAACTGTAAAACTATCAGGTAAAAAGTAGATTTTTCTACCTCCCTTCCCTCCTAAGTCACTAGCTACAATAGGAATATTTTCCATATTTAAAAAGGTTAATACAAATTCTACATTGGATTCAGCTACATTATTTAAACTACCTTTAACTACTTTGCCTCCTCCAAAAACTTTAGCCTCCAAACCTCCTCTATGAGCTCCTAACTTCATCATATTATTAATCATAATTTCCATAGCGTGAATTCCATAGCGAGCATCTTCATTATGTATTATATCCTCCAGTTGCCTAGTACTGGGCAGCATAAAGTGGTTTATCCCTGAGACTTTGCTAACTCTATCTCTCATACAGACTGAAACACAAGAGCCTAATAAGGTCTGCAATACAATATTTTGTTCTGTAGTAGTATGCCATTCTCCAGTAAATATCTCGTAGACATAGCGATTAAATTTAGTATCGAATCTTTTCCTCACTAAACGATCCTCCTTTTAAGGGAGTCTTTGGTATATAGTAGCTTCGACTAAACGCCAATCTCCAGCTTCTTCATCCATTAGGTCAATTTTTTCTGAATGGCCCAGCATTAGCAAGCCACCAGGAGCCAAGTGTTCATAAAAGCGCTTTAAAACTCTCTTTTGAGTTTGAAGGTTAAAGTAAATAAAAACATTACGACAAAAGATGATATCTAACTCTTCCCCAATAGGATACGGCTCTGGGCTAGTTAAGTTAATCTGTTTAAAAGAAATCAAGCTCCGCAGAGACTTTTTTACTTTGAACAGACCTTGATTAGGGCCCGTACCTAATTTAAAATACTTAGTCAATAGCTCATAGGGAATATCTTCTACCTTTTTTTGAATATAAACTCCCTCTTGAGCCTCTCGCAATACCTCGGTATTAATATCCGAAGCTAAAATGGATATCTGCCAATCCTCTTGCTCGGCAAAGTAATCCTTTAATACTATAGCTAAGCTATAAGGTTCTTCACCGGTAGAACAGCCAGCCGACCAAGCTCTTAAGCTCTTCTTTCGAGCTGATCTTTGAGCTTCAGCCTCCAACTTAGGTAAAAAAGAATGCTTTAAATACTCAAAGTGATGATCCTCTCGAAAAAACTTAGTTACGTTAGTAGTAATTAGATTAAACATAGTTTCTAACTCAGCTGAATCTTTCTCTAAAAAATCAATATACTCATCAAAAGTACTTAAGTTTAACTTTCTAAGCCTTTTAGAAAGTCGGGAAATAATCAAAGGCTTCTTACTATCGGTTAGATTAACTCCTATAGAATCATAGACTAAACGCCGGATTCTTTCAAACTCTGCTTCTGAGAGTCTACCTTTATTTGTTTTTTCAGCCATACATCTACCACACTCCTAAAAAACAGCTTAAATCAAAGCTGATTAGTAAGCCCCTGCCCATCATCTAATCTTTTTCTGATTAAACGGAACAGAGAAGAAACATCTAAGATTAAAGCTACTTCACCATCACCTAAAATAGTAGCTCCAGCAATTCCTTCCGCCTGGCCCATATTCTTCTTAACATTCTTAATAACCACCTGTTCTTGACCAATTATCTCATCAGCCTGTAAAGCAATATTTTTCTGACCATCTTTAAGAATAATCAAAATTCCTTCATCAGTTTTAATGGGTCGATCTCCCATCTTCAATAGTCGATATAAAGTAAAGTAAGGTATGTACTTATCTCTAAGATTGACTATTAAACCCTGACCCTCTACCTGTTTAATATCCTGTTTTCTAGCATCAACGAACTCAATTATAGAAGTCAAGGGAATCAAGAGTCTTTCCTCTTCAACCCGAATAATTATTCCGTCAATAATAGCTAAGGTAAGCGGCAGCTTAATCTGAAACTTAGTTCCTTCATTCTTTTCAGAAAAGATCTTAATATCGCCCCGAATGCTCTTAATATTATTCATCACTACATCTAAGCCTACTCCTCGACCTGAAACATCAGTTACCTCTTTAGCAGTAGAAAAGCCCGGCTTAAATAACAAGTTTTTAATCTCTGCTTCGGAAAGGTCTTGACCAACTTCAACTACGCCTCTTTCGATAGCTTTGTTCAGCACAGCTTCTTCATCAATCCCTTGTCCATCATCGCTAATTTCAATTACAATATTACCTTCTTGATGAAAAGCATTTAGCTTAATAGTTCCTTTAGAGGGCTTACCTAGCTCTTTACGTTTAGCAGGTGTTTCTATTCCGTGGTCAATAGCATTCCTAACTAAATGCTTTAATGGGTCAGCTAATTGCTCAATAATCCTTCTATCTAGTTCAGTATCTTTGCCCTTGATTATCAGCTCTACCTCTTTATCCCTTTCCTTAGCTATATCCCTAACAATTCTTTGCACTCTAGTAAAGGTTCCTCCAATCGGAATCATACTAGCACTTAAAATTTCTTCTTGCACCTGTCTAATTATTTTATCTACTTCCTGAAAGGAATTAATTAACTCCGCTTGCAAAGAACGATCCATCTTATTAGTAAGATCTAACGTTAGGTCTTTAACTCTAGATTGAGCTATTAATAGTTCAGCTATATCATTTAAAACACCTTCTAAAATACTAGTTTCAACTCGTACTGTTTTAGTCTTTTTGCTTTTCCGAAAGTTTTTTTGAATATCAACTATTTTATCCACTTGACCATCAAAAACCTTACCCTGTTCAGCTAAAAGCTCACCAATCTTCTTTTGTTTTGCTAAAACTTTCTCTACATCTCCGGGAGAAATTAAACCTCTTTCCACCAGTAACTCTCCCGTCTTTTTATCACCACTAAACCAGTGATCTAGCTCATCACTAATATCAGTAATATTTATATTATTATCCTCTTTGACAAATATAAATATATCCTCTATATCTTCAATATCCTGCTCAGATTCTAAAAATACAGTCCAAGCTATATATAGCTTATGAGGGTCTAGTTCGTAGAGACAGTCTAGATCAGTAGCATTCACATAAGACTCCAAAATATTACCGCACTCATTCAATTCCAATAACAGCATTAGAGGATCAGTTCCAGTTTCAAATATATCCTTTCTAAATTCAAGATCAACCTTATAATACCTTTTCTCTGCACTTTGTTCAGGCTGAACCGATGATGTCTCTGTTGATTGAATCTCTTGGTCTTCCAATTTCCCATGATATAGTTGCAAGGCACTCTTTAAATCTTCAATCTCTGCTGCTAAGTTCTCACCTCTTAAGTCATTATTCTGTACCATCTGTCTTAATAAGTCGGTACCAGAAAAAAGCAAAGTGAAGACCTCTTCCGTAGCTTTAATATTAGCTTGACGAACTTCTTCCAAGATATTTTCTAAATAATGAGAGATATCACTAATCTTAGTCAAACCAACTAGGCCAGCTCCACCCTTAATGCTATGCATAGCCCTAAAAACCTCATCGATTAGTTCTTGATTTTGAGGCTTCTTTTCTAGCTCTAATAGTCCTGTCTCTAAAACTTCTAAATTCTCTTCAGTTTCTTCTATAAAAGTTTGAACTAAACTTTCATCTGTCATTAACTAGTCCCCCTTACTTAGCAAGTTTTTGAACTACATTTATTAGTTGTTCAGGTTTAAAGGGTTTCACTAACCAACCGGTCGCTCCTGCTTTCTTTCCCTCCATCTTTTTGCTTTCTTGAGACTCCGTAGTTAACACCAAGATAGGTAGAAACTTAAAGCTGGACATCTTCTTAACCTCTTTAATAAAGGTTATTCCGTCCATTTTAGGCATATTGATATCAGTAATAATCATTGCCGGCTGCTGGCCCTTAGCTTCTAAGCCTTCTAAGAGCTCAACTCCCTCTGCTCCATTTTCTGCTAACATAACCTCATAATTATTTTTTTCCAAAGTATATTTCAAAGACGCTCTCACAGTCTTAGAATCATCTACAGCAAAAATTAATTTTCCCATAACTTAATAGTTCTCACCTCCGTTAAATCTTTGAAAAACAAATCTAAAATAAACAGAAAAATTAGAAATAACTTATGTATTACTTCTACATTTTTTCACAATCTTCCTTGTTTTATTTACTTCTTTTTTAGAAAGTACTTAAGTACTTTTTTCACATTGCTGACTTACATCTTTAATTATTGAAATTATATCATGTTTAAAACAACCAGGTAAAGTCTTAACTTTATATTACAAAGACTAGCTTTATAATATGAAAATATTTTACTTTCTTTACTGCTGTAAAAGTAGTTTATTAAAGTTTCCAAAAATTTGTGACTATTTTACGGCATATATACTTTCTAATCAAATAGCAGCTGTTATAACTTAAGTAAGGTACTCTGAATCTTGCTCTAGGCAGGCTCTACAAAAAGAAAGTATTAATCCACCTTTTCTAGTTCATCAACATCATCAATGATTAAATACTTCCCTTGACCAGAAATCAAATCTTTATCTTTAAATTCGCTAAGTACTCTAATAGCTGTTTCGGTAGATATCCCTAACATATCTGCTATATCATCACGAGACATAGCTAACCTTAACTCGATCCCATCTTCTACAGGTTCATCTTTTCCAGCAGCTAAAGACATTAAAAAATTAGCCATCTTTTCTTTAGCTGATTTGGTTCCTAAAAGATAAATTTTCTCATAAGCTCGATCTATCTCATCAGCTAAGACTTTAAGAAATTTACTACTTAAATCTTCATTGAGAGATAACAACTTATCTAACTTATTTTTATTTAAGTAGCAGAGTATAGATTTTTCCATTGTTTCAGCTGTATGTCCATAGTTGCTTTTAGCTCTTAAAGCACATAAGCCTGCTATTTCCCCCTCTTTTAAAACTCTTAAAATCTGCCGTTCGCCTTCGCGAGATCTCTTATAGAGCTTAACCGCCCCTGATTTAACTATATAGCTACCATGCATCTTTTCTCCTTCGCAAAAAATAACTTCTCCTTTTTTTAACTGCTGATGAACCAAGAGTTCTTCTACTTCTGCTAATTCTTCTGGAGTTAGTCCAGCTAAAATAGTATTCATCCTCACCGCACATTGCACACATCCTTTCAAAATCAATCCCCCCTTGTTAAGTTTCTTGCTTCATACCCTAGTTTTTAAGACCCTTTTAAATATAAATTACCTTCATTATATCAAAAGTTTATAGTAAAATAAATACACCACTTTACAAGAAATCTAAATAAAAAATGCGACCAAGCTGTGACGCCCCCTATTGATGTTGGACAAAAGGTTAGTTAACACTTTATAATAATTATAGGGGGTAGAAATAATGCCAAAAGGTCAAACTTATGATCCTGAATTTAAAATGGAAATAGTGCTAGAAGTTCTTAAAGGTCGTAAGCCATCTGTAATAGCTGATAAATATGAAGTTAGTCGTAATTCCATATTGTGAATTAGCAAATTAAAATTACTAAAATAATCAGATTAAATTGTAAGGAAAATAGCTTTTAAATTAGCAATTTTTCAAAATAAATTAGCATATCATTTAAAATCTTGCAGATTAAAAAAGAAAAAGGCATTCCTAGTTCACTAGAAATACCTTCACATAAAAAGCTAACTTAAATTTTATAAACCAATCTCCTCACAAGCTTTAAATACTATCTCCTCATTTATAGTATCAGCTTTAAGTTGACAGCCTAAAAGTAGAGAATTAACAGCTAAATTATTAATTAATCGAGGCAAGCCTCTAGACCTTAAACAGATAGCCTCAATAGCTTGGGGAGAAAAAATAGAATGGCTAGCTCCAGCTAATTGGAGTTGATGCTCAATATACTCATTAACTTCATCCTTACTTAACGGTTTAAGATGATAACGCATAATTACCCTCTGGTTTAAAGATTGATTTTGATTTAAAGATAACTTATCCATAAAAAAAGGAAGCCCAGCTAAGATAAGAACAAAAGGATTCTCAGAGTCCATAGAAAAATTAAAAAGTATCCCCAAATCATTTAAAAACTTATTAGCAGCCAGATGGATTTCATCTAAAATAAAAACAGGAGTAATTTTTTTATCATTAGAGAGTTTAGTTATAGCGTGTTGTATTTGCTTAAACAAATCAACCTTACGAAAAGCAGGCTCCTCACCAAGCCCTGCAGCTAAACCACGATAAAAATCCATTACCGTACCAGTAGAAAGCGGAAAATATATCACCTTAAACAAAGAAGGGTTAAGCTTATTAGCCATAGCTCTTAAAGTAGAAGTCTTACCACTACCCGGCTCCCCAACAATAACTCCCATACCTTTAGTCTTCTTAAGATAATCAATCCTAGCCGAAACCTCCTTAAAACAACCAGAAGGAAAGAGATTCTCAGTCTTAATCTCCTTAGCAAAAGGATTATCAGCCAGAGAATAAAAAGACTTATACATAATCAATCACGCTCCTTAATTATATCCTGAAAAGAAATACTATCTTTCCTTTTAACATAAGCATTATCACTAAGCACAACAGGCTTGGCCAAGCCAAGACACTTACCATCGTCATAGATAAAAATCTTCTCATAAGTATCAGGGTTAAATCTAACCTCAATCCTTTTAGCAATTAAAGTAGGAGGAACTTCATACAATTGGCAATTAACAGAAATAGTAGCATCGTGCTTAACCTTACGCTTAGCCCTCTTTAAAAAGATCATCTTCATTTTCTCAGGATCATCAAAAGTCTTAACCTTGCTAATCTGAGACATATACTTATCAAGCGGGGTCATTTCCAAAGCAGAATGAAACTTACGATGATAATCCTCTTCAAGCCACCTAAAAAACTTTTGATTAAGAGCATCAAGAGAACTAAGATCATCATCAGTCAAAAGAGGAATAAACCTCTTTCTAACAGTCAAAAAGAACCTCTCAATTTTACCCTTACTAGCAGCATCATAAGGCTTAGTATGAATCAAAGTAACCCCCAAAGCAGCACAAGCAAAATGAAGCCTATCAGAGCGATAGACCTTGCCATTATCAACATAGATTAATCTAGGGATCCCCCTTCTTAAAATAGCCTCAGAAAGCACCTTAGCAACAGAAGAAAACTTCTCCGATACCAAAAACATAGCAAAAGGAATAACTCTAGAACAATCATCAATAAAAGCAAATAAAAAAGTCTTAATCTTCTTAGAATCAACCTTAAGATAAGGGCCAACCATAGTATCCCCCTGCCAGAGAGCATTAACGCAATCATAGGCAAAACGCCTTCTATTTAACTCCCTGCGGGGAGAATTAGTAAGCAAGCCCTCCCGTTTAAAAAAACGGTAAACAGTAGAATAAGAAAGTTGAGAAGGAAGAAGTTTATCCTTAGCAACTAACTGATCATAAAAAAGAGACACAGAAAGCTGAGGGAACTTCTCCCTTTCAGATAACAGCATCTCTTCAAGTTCAGGTGTAATCTTACGACTAGCACCACGATCAGAACGCTTCTTAGGCTTTAGTGCATCAAAACCATTGCGGCGATAATTTCTAAGCCAGGTATAAACAGTCTTAGGCGCATACTCCTTAAGCCCGTAATAAGGGACATCATACTTCTTAGCAGAAACAGTAGCTAAATACTCACTTTGATTTTCAACCTGTCCATTAAGAATAGGAGAAATTAATCTAAAGCGAAATAAGGCTATCTGTTCTCTATCATTATCAGTCATCAAATCGGCCTCCTTAGAAAATAAAAAATTAAAAACTAGAAGTTCAACCGGTTAAATCTCTAATAATAACAATTATAGAACAAAAAATAGCCCTAGGCTAGTCAAAGATAATGTGTTTTAAAAAAAGCTTTTCTTTCACTCAGATATATGGTAGAATTAAAGTGCCATAAAGCTAATATTAAAGTGAGTAAAAAACCTTTGGGAGAAGGTGTGGGTTGGGGAACTCATAATCATTTTAATAAGTTTTATGGCTTTTTCATACTTAGAGCCTTTAAAAACAAGAAAAGAGTAAATAGACTCCCTAAAAAAAGAAATCATAGCCGGGATATTTTTTATAAAACGCTTAAGATAAAAGAAAAGAGCACTAGGATAAAGTAGCAACTTACGAGTAAATAAATACTCCTTAATACAAAGAAAAATACACTTTAAGCTTCGCTGGAAATGAGGCAGCAAAAAAGAAGGCAAAACAGAAACGCTAACCCCGCAATGCTTACACCTATACCTACGAATGAAAATTATATAAGTCGTAAAATAAGTAATCACAAACCTCTGATAAAAACCATTTTTGATCATTAGATCACCACATAGAGAACATTTAGAGATAAGAGGAAAATCATTATCTTGTCCATTAGCAACATAATCTTGAATACTAATATTAAAATCATGAATTACTTGCATAAAAAAACCTCCCATATTCTTAAGTAATTTGAAAAAAGTCTATCAGATTATCTAAGAAAAGGGAAGAGTAAATTACAAAATAAATTGAAAAAATATTCAAGTTTTATGCTAATATAATTTGCTACTTTACACCATATATACTTGGAAAAAAGACTTTCTTAACGGTGCTTTAGATGGTTTAGCTAACAATAATCAAGTTAAGTCTAAAAAGGATGCTGAACTTAAAGATAAGCTATTTACTACTGGAGCAGTAGGCTTTGAAGGAGTTAACTATATTGAAGCTGATGCAGAGGGTAATAAAGACTTCAGTGAGATCATTGAATTAGCTAAAGAATGTGCAGCGCCAGAACAGATAGAAGAAGGTACAATTGTAGGTGGCTTTGCTCATAATCAGGTATTAGAGCTAGCAGATAAGGTAGTAGATGCTGTTAAGTCGGGAGCTATTAAACAATTCTTTGTAATGGCCGGTTGTGACGGTAGAATGAATAGTAGAAACTACTATACTGAGTTTGCTAAACAATTGCCGGAAGATGCAGTAATTTTAACAGCAGGCTGTGCTAAGTATAGATATAATAAGTTAGACTTAGGATAAATTGGAGGTATTCCGCGAGTCTTGGATGCTGGTCAGTGTAATGATTCGTACTCTTTAGCAGTAATTGCTATGAAACTACAAGAAGTATTTGAATTAGATGATATTAATGAGTTGCCTATATCTTATAATATTTCTTGGTATGAACAAAAAGCAGTAGCTGTATTATTAGCTTTATTATCTCTAGGAGTTAAGGATATTTACCTAGGGCCCACTCTACCAGCCTTCTTATCTGAGAATGTGGTGGAGGTATTAGTTGAAAACTTTGGTATTGGTGGTACCGATGAAGTAGAGAAGGATGTCGAGATGTTTATGAAAGCTTAATAAATTAAAAGCTCTGTGAGTATTTAAATATTCACAGAGCTTTTAACATGCTATTCTATTGGCTCCATATCTTAATTTATTAATTTCTTCGGTTATATTTTTCAACTAAGAGTGGAATGTGAGGTAAATAGAAATTATGCTAAAAATAGGGAAAGGGAAGATCCGCTTCCCCGGTTAATATTTCAAATAGTCTTTTTATTATTCTTCAACATGACAGCCACTACACCCTAATCTCTCTGGATGAGGCGAAACAATCGCTCCACTTACAGCATTTTGATGACAAAAACTACAAGAGCCAACTCTACTATCTATTTCGTGAGGAACAAAAGTTGGTTCATGTGGTTTAGGTTCTTGCTCTATAGAGTTAGCATAAGCTATACTAAAAACAAAGATGCCGAATATCAACCCTATAATAACTAAAAAGCCTAATTTTCTATTATTCATAAGAATTTCCCCCTTAGATCGTTAGTTAGATAATTATCCAAACCAGTCTTTAAATATAGATACATAAGTCTCTTTTTCATCTTTAGCTTCAATCTTAACTTCTATAGCTGCTCTTTCCCGAACACATACATATTCACAAACTCCACAGCCTACACATTCATCCTTATCGATAAAGGTTTTATTTAACTCTTTGATTATTAAAGCCTCTCCAGTACGAGGACAATTAGCATGACAAACTCTACACATATCCCCCAACCAGGTATAACAATGATCAGGATCTATCTCCGCTACTCCCATATCTATATCTTCTATTTCTACATCCTCTAAAGCATTACTAGGACAAATCTCAACACAAGGCAAGTCTGAACATAAATAACAGGGGCTTTCTCTAGGTATTAAATAAGGAGTTCCAATAGCACTTCCCTGATTAAAAGTTCCTAGTTTAATTGAATTATAAGGACAAACTTGAGCACATTTACCACATCTTATGCATTTAGCCAAGAATTTCTTTTCTGATGCTGCTCCTGGAGGCCGAATAAACTCCTTTTTGTTATTGCTCATTTTTCTATCACCACTTCTTTTCTTGCGTTCTTTCCAGTAGTAAAACTAAATTCAAGAGCTGTTTCAGGACAAAGATCAATACACTTACCACAGTTTGTACAAGCCCAAGATGAATTTATTGTTTCTTCTTTGTTAATCAATGGTTCCAATAATCCAGCTCCCCAGGCGCAGCTATCCTCGCAAATGTAACACTCACTACAACCAAGGTGGTTTATTTGTAAACGCAAAAGCCTTTTACTACCTAATAGAGAATAAAAAGCGCCTAGTGGACATAGAGAAGTACACCATACTCTAGGTTTTATGAGTTCTAAAACTATAAGTATAGCTACTAGCAATAGTTCCGGGCCCACAGCAAAAGCAAAAGCCCTAGCTAAAATATTAATAGGGGTAATCAGCTCAAAAACTGGTAAACCGATTACAAAGGTAGCTACTAATAATAAAAACAAAATTAAATATTTAGGTTGAGTAGCATAATACTTCCACCTTTCCTTGTCAATTGGTAGAAATTCTAAAATAGTATTAACTGGACAAAGCCAACTGCAAAAAGCACGACCCAAAACTGCATAAATAACCAAAATCGGCAGAGTAGATAAAATAAGAGGCAAATATAAGCTACGACTAGCTAAAATTATTTGCAGACCAGCTAAAGGATCAGACAGCGAAAATCCTAACAACTGACTAGAGCTTAAGCTACCTACAAATAATAAAGAAGTAAATCTACTTCCGATCAATAAAACAATAAAGGCTAATTGAACTAATCGCCTTTTTTGAATCCAATTTTTCAATACTTCCACCTCCATCTTCTCGAAAAACCTACCTTAAATTAATTTAACTTTGATAGCTGTTGGAGCCTGAGGACAAAAGTAGCTACAGCTCCCACAGCCTAAACAGTCTTCAGAATTTAGGCTCGGTTTGCCTGAATTTAATACTAAGGCTTTATCCTGTTGAGGACAGTTATAATAACATTGAGCACACAATCCTCCTTGATAAGCCAAGCATCTATCCTTTATTAATTTAGCTTTACCCAAGTTAACCTCTGCTTCTGCTTTTAATACTCCAGTTGAACAGGCATCAACACAGCTATAACATAAACGACAATAATTATCGTCTAGCTCTAAAATAGGGGTTCCATAATAAACACCTGTTTTAGCTTCAGCAGTAGTAAGTAAGTTATGGGGACAAGCTTCAATGCAGCCCCCACAACGCTTACAAGAGGTTAACAATAATTCTTCTTCAATACTCTTCGGAGGTCTAAAAAAAATTTTCTTGGTTTTCTCCTCCAAATAAGAAGCAAAGGCAGAAGTAAAACCATTACTTAGTTTTTTAAAAACCCCTCTCCGAGTAATTTTTTCTTCTGTCATTTTTAAGCCTTCTCCACTCTAACGGCACAAAGTTTATATTCAGGCTGTTTAGACCCTGGATCATAAGCATCAATAGTAACAAAATTAATTAATTTTTCCTCATCATGCATCGGCACAAAAAGCAATCCCGGTCGAGGTTCAGCCCTTCCTTTTATCTTAGTTGGTAAAGTTATCTCACCTCTTCTAGAGATTATCTTCAACATATCTCCTTCATTTACCCCTAATTTTTCAGCATCTTCAGGATTTACCTCTACATAATGTTCCGGAAAAGCTCTCTTCAACTGTGGAATTCGCCCGGTCATAGTTGAAGTATGCCAGTGCTCAACCACTCGACCAGTAGTTAAAGTATAAGGATACTCTTCAGTCGGCGGCTCTTCTGGAGGTGTATGAGGTCTAGCAAAAATAATCGCCCTGCCATCAGGATGCCCGTAAAAATCAACACCTTCCTCAACATAAGGATCATAATCGGCTACAAACCTTCTCTTTGTTTCTTGACCATCTACTACCGGCCAGAGCAAACCATGTTCTTGCTTGTATCTTTCGTAAGGAGCTAAGTCCATCCCCGTACCTAAAGTAGTCTGACGATATTCAGCCCATACATCCGCTGGCCCCTCATAAGGAAATAAATCTTGATAGCCTAAGCGATGTGCCAGATCAACCACAATTTCTAAATCTGGCTTAGCTTCGCCAGGTGGATCAATTGCTTTTGCTATATGTTGAGTCCTACGTTCTGCATTACCATAAATCCCTTCCTTCTCAACCCAAGTAGCTGCTGGTAAAACTACATCTGCTAATTCAGTGGTTCTATTAGGATAGATATCAGAAACTATTAAGAAAGTTCTTTCCATTCCTTCGCGATATCTTTGTAGATTAGGTAGTGTATGACCTGGATTAGTACACATTACAAACAATGCTTTAATATCTCCTGTATAAGTAGCATCAAAGAGAGAAATCGTATGCAAACCTGGCTCAGGTTGAATCCTATCTGGATCAATACCCCAAATTTCAGCTATCTCTTGACGATGTTGCTCATTATCTACCACTCGATGAGCAGGAAGTAAATGTGATAGAGCACCTACCTCTCGAATACTTCCGCAAGCACTAGGCTGACCAGTCAAAGAGAATGGGGTAGAACCAGGTCTACAGATCTTACCTGTCAAAAGATGCAAGTTGTGGATTAAGTTATTGGCCCAAACTCCTCTAACTCGCTGATTAATCCCCATACACCACAGTGAAGTAGTCTCTTTATCAGGATCTGCAAATAATCTAGCTACTTCATAAATCTCTTCAGCTTCAATACCTACTAGGTCTGCTACATCCTCTGGAGCATAATCAGCTATAAATTCTTTAAATTCTTCATAACTCATATCTTCACCATCAGAGTTAAAATTAGTATGATCTTCAATGAATTGTTCATCAGTTAAACCTTCATTAATAATTACATAAGCCATGCTATTCATTAAGGCTAAGTCATTGCCTGGTTTAAAAGTTAAGTAGTAATCAGCAATCTCTCCTGTTCTAGTTAAACGGGGGTCAGCCACAATAACTTTTACATCAGGATTTTCGCGCTTATGCTTCACTATCCGGTTGAATAAGACTGGATGTGCTTCAGCTGTATTAGAGCCAATAATAAAGAAAACATCAGCCTCCTCAAAGTCCGCATAAATACCCATCGGTTCATCCTTACCAAAAGTAGTAACATAGCCTCCCACTGCACTAGCCATACAGGTTCGAGGGTTTCCTTCTACATTATTAGTACCGATGGCACCTTTATAGAGTTTATTGTAAGCGTAAGCCTCTGAAGCATTACACTGACCAGAACCATAAAATCCTAAAGCATCAGCACCATGTTCGTCAATAATTTCCTCAAACTTATTAGCTATTAAGTCCATTGCTTCATCCCATTCAGCCTCTTGTAGTTCACCATCTCTTCTAATTAATGGCTTAGTCAGTCTATCTTCACCATACAAATAAGCTGGCAGCAAAGAACCTTTTACACAGAAAAGCCCTTCATTTACTGGATTATCCTCAGAACCCTTGACAGCCACTACTTTACCATCTTTTACTCCTACCATTGCTCCACAGCCTGTTCCACAAAAACGACAAACACCCTTCTCCCAACGATCAACTTCCTCTATATCTTGAACCGTCTGTACTTCATCCCTTCTTTTTCCGCGGGGAGTGCAACCAGCAGCCATAATTGTAGCCGCTGCTGCTGCTGATTTCAAAAAATCACGACGTGAAAGTTTCACTTTCTCTACCTCCTTCATAATTAATTCAAAATTAATTCATCTTCTTTTGAATTTAAAATATCAAGTTCACTATTCGTATAAGCTGGAGCAGCATTTATTACTCCAGCCAACGAAGCTATTTCTCTTTCCACAAAGTTCTTTAGCTCTTTACGACTCTTCGCTTCTAAAACCAAAACTATCCTGTCAGTTTCTTCTACTTCATAAATAGTCACCTCAGCAAAAGAACTTAAAACATCTTTAATTTCAGCTTTTTTTTCCTCTTTAACCGTTACTAAAATACCAGCAATAATCACTAGCGTCACTCCTTAATTAAGATTCAGTTTTGCTGAACTTTCTTCCTCTTCAACCACATCTTGAGCTTTACTTTCGACCCAGCGCGGCCAATGTTTCTTAGCAAACTCTGTTTTTAAAGTACCATCTCCAAACATAGCTCGCCACATACCTCGATAAGGTTTAAATATACCTGCTCCCAAGAAAATATGACCAATTAATACAAAACCTAAAATAGCCATTGAAACTCGATGAGCTAAGCTAAAGATGTTGACCAGAAAAGAAGGAGAGAACTCATGGATAAAGAAAACCCTAACTATTCCACTCCCGACCAACATTAAAGCAACCCCTATAATCAGCCAACCAGCAAACTTCTGGCCAGGATTATAGCGCCCTTCAACTGTTGGCATATCTGCCTGGTCATAATTCAAAAAATAACTAGGAGTTTTTAATAGCCACTTAGTATCATTTTTACTCCAACTTAGAAACTCCCTTAAAAACTCTTTAAAGCCTTCAAAATTCAAAATCAACATTCCTAAAGGAATCACAATAAAGACTGCTGCTGAAATGCGATGAACAGTAGCTATTAACTGATAATTTCCTAAGAATCCACCTCCATCAGCAAAATACCAACTCAAGCCAGTAAGATAAAGAAATAAAGTAGCCAACGTATGCGTCCAATGCAAAAACCTCTTTTTCAAATTATTCCTTTCAATCCTTTTTTCAACCACTTAAAAGCCCTCCTTTCTTTTTTAAAAGATAAAAAATATAGCTAGTCAAAAATTAAGTGAACCTAAGAACAATCTATTGCAAATTATAGCACCTTTTTTAAGTAAATTTTATGACATATATCATAAATGATCATTTTAACAATGAGTTAATCCTTACTAGAGCTAAATAGTTTTTCTACAAAGTAATAAATTTCCTCAATAGAATTTAACTGTTCTTGAGTTGCTGCTGAAACTTGTTGACTATCAGCAAACATCTTATTACTAATGATAACTATTTACTCAGCTTTTTCTACTACAGTATCGAATAGATAAATTAAAAGCTCTGTGAAAGCTTTAAGGTTTTCACAGAGCTTTTTACATACTATTCTACTATCTCCAGACCTTCATTAATTAATTCTTCAGCATTATCTAATATTCTATTAGCCTCTTCCCAGTTATGGAAGCCATTACTGTTCTCTACCCAGACAAAGTCCCAGTAGAACTGAGCCTCTCTGTGAATAGCTTGAGCTTCCTCTAACTCAGAGTCTGTTAGAGAGCCCTCATCCTTGGCAGCTCCTAGCTTATCAATAAATCCTGCTAGTTCATCACCTAATCTATTCTGCTTTTCATAAACCTCGCTCTGTACTGCCTCAGTTCTTTCTATTACTCCATCTTCTCCCCAGCCGCTATGACAGTCCAAGCAAGAGTCTTCTACGTGAGTTAAAGGACTAGTCCACTGATGGAAGCTATACTCATTACCCGCTTCATCAACCTGCTGTGGCATATGACAGTCCTCACAGCCTAAGCCCATATTGGAGTGAACATTTGTTTTTAAGCCTTCGTGGAATAGTTCATACTCAGGGTGCTGAACTTTAGCAACTAAGGCTCCAGTTATCTCGTGCTCCCACTCATCGTTAACTCTTCCTACACTATCATAATGAGCCAGCTGATCCTCAACCGTTAAACCATAGGTCCACGGCAAGGTGATTTTGGTAGTTTCAGGATCAAAGTGGTAGTTAACGTGACATTGAGCACAACTTAAATCAGAGCGCCCTTCCGGATTCATATTCTCAAATGTATCGTGGTCTAATGCTTCTCCAACATAAGACCTCTGGGCTACTACAGAAGCGTCCTCATGATCATGACAGTCTAAACAGCCAACAGTATTATCTTTGCTAACCTCGGCAAAGGACTTACTATAAAAGTCATCTCCATACTTATCCTCCTGTACCACTACATCGGTACTCTTACAAGACAAGCAGGCCGCTGGTCTTTCGTCAAAGTCGGGTAGTCTTCCCGTCTCCAAAACATCCTGTAAGGCATAAGCATGCCCTCGCGAACGATAATAGCTTTGACTAAATGGGAATCCTGCATAAGTAGTCTTTAGAAATGGATAGATTTCTAAGTAATCCATCTTGACTACCTCTCCGTCCACATACATAGCTGCTCCTCCATATGTAGTATCATCTGGATTAATAGTCATCTCCTCAGTAGCCACCCATTCCTGATACTGAGCTGGAAAATAAGCCTCCCAAGCATCTGAGTCTGCAGCTTCTTCTAGAGAGTCAAAACCTCTAAACTCCTCAGTCTCTTCAACATCTTCTTGACAGCCTACCATAACTAATGCAAATACTAAGCTAATAGCTAATAAGAACAAAATCTTTTTATTCATTTGTTGACATCCCCCTTTCGTTTGATGGTTTAGTATCGTATTGTTAAAATTATAACAAAGATTAGTCAACTTTAAATGACATATGTCATAAAATAGCCATAAAATAGTCACAAAAATTATGAAAATTCAAATAGAATTGGCTGAAGTTTTCTTGGGGATGAACGATAATATAAATTCTCTGCTGATTAAGTTTTATTTAAAATTAATATGCTTAGTTAGCTGAGCCTCTGAATTTAGCTCTACATTTTGCAATAGCTCTTCTTTAAAAAGCGGATATCCAGTTCGATCTACTATATAGCTAATATACTCTTTTGATTTAGCAGAATCTATATGCTTATCTATATATTGATAGGCATTATTAAGTATCTGTATAATCACCTCTTTAGTAGTCCATTTTAAAAAAGTAGAGGCTAGACGCGGATTCTTCTTTCCGGTACGGCCCATAATCAATAACTTATAATAGGGCCCTTCTCCCCTCCAAGCTCCAGTAGGACATTCAGAGATACATTCACCACAACCTATACAGCGCTGATTATCGAGTCTTAAGTTAGGGCCCTGATAACTCAAAGCAGCCCTAGCCCTATCTCTACAAACCTCTACGCATCTATCACAGTCTATACAGCGCTCTTCAATATAAAGAGGCTTTATCATAGCTATAATACCAAAATCCTGCAAATGAACTTTCATACAATCATTAGCACAGCCTGAAATACCCACCTTTAAATTTCTATGATCAGGATAAATAGCCCTCTCTATTTCTTGAGCAAACTCTGTAGCATCACAATGGGAAAGCCTACACACCCTATCACCTATACAAGCTATAATATTCCTAGTGCCAGCTGCTGGGTAGCCCGCCTCTATATCTACAATCTTTACCCCTAACTCCTCTTTTAACCCCTTTAACAGAGGACTAATCTTTTTATTAATCAGCTCAATATTTTCCCAATCTAACTCAGGAATCTCAAAACCCTGCCGAGAAGTAATATGCAAAGTACCATTACCATAATCCTGAGCTATTTCCTCCAAAATGGAAAGATACTCAGCCTTAAGATGCCCTCCCGGTACTCTAACTCTTAGAGCTACCTTCCCTTCTTGATTTGTAATTCGATAAGCATTTTGTCTAACTTTTTGCTGATCCATCTCCATTGATTATAGCCTCCTTTAACTTTTATCTTCAGTTTACCATTAGCCAAAGGCTTAGTCTATGAGAAATGCAAGTTAAAAAAATAGATAATGGATGCTATTGAGCATCCATTATCTATTATCAATCCTCTTCAGATGTTCTCTTCAGCCCCAGTATATATCTATACGGGCCCGGCACCCCCGGCGGAGTAAAGGCTATTCTATCCCCTGCTTCAACCCATCCCTCATCTAAGGGCTTAGCCTTACCATTTATAAATACACCTTCTAGCTCATCCAATGGCAAATCCATCAGTTGAGCCAACTCTACCGCCGAACAGGCTATCTCTAATTCAAAATATACCGGAGAAGGCCAGCCGCGTTTATCAAAGACCTTTTTAAGGTAAGAAAAAACCCTAACCTCAACCTGCTTAGCACCTATTGGCTCTGCAGAAACCTCAATATCTAGTTTAGCCATTACTTTAACCTCTCCCTCCACAAATTAGATTTAAAATCTAAGTCCTCTTTAAAATACCTTAAGAGACAAGATTTAGAACTGACTTTATTTAACTTCAATGATATCCATTGAATAATCATTTAAATCCACTAATAAAAGCTTGTTGATAAGTACATTATCCCTATCTAAGATAACTTTAATGCCTTCCATCACCTGTAATGAAGCGATAACCGAAACAACTGGTGAAAAAGCTGGAATTTCTCCAGTTGTAGCTTTTACTTCTCCAATTATTTCTTTTAATCTAAGAGTCTCTCCGGGGATAATACTTGTTATTTGACCATACCAGGAACTAACTCCACCATGAATCAAGGGTAATTTATATTTATTTGCTAATTCCTCCAATTCATATCTGCTTTCAAAATTATCAAAAGCATCAAAAATCAGATCAACATCCTCCGGGATTTCCGTATCTTTAGTAACTCTTTCAGTAACAGCCACAATCTCAGTTCCTAGCTTAAAATCAGCAAGAATCTCTTTAGCTTTTACTGCTTTAAACTTTCCTATATCATCCTTTCCATATAGAACTTGACGATTCAAGTTAGACACTTCAATTCTATCAGAGTCTATTAAATATATCTTTTTAACCCCAACCCTTTGTAATTCTATAGCTTGATGAGTTCCTAGCCCTCCTACTCCAGCTACTAAAACAGTCAAATTAGAAATTAACTTCGATTCTTCCTGACTAAACATCAATTTCTGTCTTTGCAGAAACTCCATATTCTAACTCCTCCTAATATAGAAACGCGAAGGATAAAAGATAGTAAAGACCACTGATCTTTTATCCTTCGCAAATTCACTCTTTAACCTCCGCCAACCGGAGGAAAAATCCCAACTCTATCTCCATCTTTTAATACCGTACTCTTATCTGCACTTCTACCATTAACTTTAATAATCAAAGTTTCTTCTTGAGGGATCTTAAAATGTTCAGCCACATCATTAACTGTACTTCCCTCTGCTAACTCTACCAAAACTTTCTTCCGATCCTTAGGTAGTAAGTCTTTTAAAGTAGCAAATAACCTAACAGTTACCTTCATCTTCATCTCTCCTACTAAAAGTTATAAAGCCCATCAAGCTCTTCATCAGTTATATCAAACTTAACATTATGTGGTGGGCATTCCTCGTCTACGAAGAAATCAGGTAGTCTATCATCTGCTTTAGTAAATCCAGCTTCAATATTGAACTCTCTTTCAGTCTTAATAATAGACTTTCCAAGGGCAGTTACATCATCAGCTTCTAGCTCTAAACCATACTGAGCATTGAGCATATCTATTACAGCCGGTAAAGCATTTTCGTCATCCAAGATTGCAAAAGCAGCAAAGATACAAAGACCAGTACTATCTACAGCAGCAGTAGCTATTTGTAATCCTTGTGAAAGCTCGACCTGACCTTCCTTACTTAAAGGATCTACTTCACCACCGATACTTAGGATATTACTTGTGACAGCATAACCAGCTGTATGATCCGCTCCCATAGTACTTGTAGCATAAGTAACACCTACACCTTTAACAGCCCGCGGATCATAAGCAGGAATACCCTGGTTTTTAACTACTGGTACTCGGTCTAAACCAAAGGCTTTAGCAGTAAATCCAGCTCCACTACCGATAATTCTACCAAGTGGAGTACCTTCACCTACCTGCTCTAAAAGATCAATTGCTCCTTCAGCATCGCCAAATTCAATCACCCCTGCATCCATAGCCACTCCAACAGCAACCCCCATCTCAATAGTATCTATTCCCACATCATCACAAATTCGATCCATCATAGCAATAGCATCTATATCATCGACTTTAGTATTAGCACCAAAACCCCAGACAGTTTCATACTCAAAGCCACCTGTTAAATACTCACCATCTTTATCATTATAAATCTGAGAACATCTCATCACACAGCCTGGATGACAAGAGTGAGTTTTTTGCCCTCCCCGATCACTAATAACATCCGCTATTGTTTCACCACTAATCTCATCTGCTCCCTCAAAACGCCCTGTTTTGAAGTTTTCAGTTGGCAGTCCACCAGATTCATTTAAAATATTGATTAAAATTGCTGTTCCGTACTCAGGTAATCCTTCGCCACATACTGGATGATCTAACAAAGACTTAGCTAAAGCACGAGAAGCTTCCTTAAACCTATCCTGATCAACTATCGGCACTCCCGGAGCATCGCTATCATCAATAACTATGGCTTTGACTCCTTTAGCACCCATCACAGCCCCAGTACCGCCCCGTCCACAATGTCGTGTAGGACGACCTTCAGGGTCAGAGACAGCAATTGAAGCAGACTCTAACCTATACTCTCCAGCCTGACCAATAGACATGACACAAACCTTTTCCCCTAATTCTGCTTGAATCTTCTCCATCACTTCATAATTGCCCTTGCCAATTAAGTCATCAGATACATCTTCCAACTGAATACCATCTTTATTGACTGTCATAGTGTAAAGCTTATCGTCCGCTGGCTTTCCTTCGATAATAATTGCTTTTATACCTAATTTAGCCAATTTTTGAGCCGCTGTACCACCAGCATTAGACTCCTTAATAGTACCAGTCAAAGGACTTTTAGCCCCTACAGATAAGCGACCAGAACTTGGCGCCATTGTTCCTGATAATAGTCCAGGAGCAATTACCAACTTATTCTTAGGACCAATTGGATTACAAGTAGGGCTAACCTCATCAGCAACAATTTGAGAAGTAAGTCCCCGACCACCTAAAGCAGCATAAGCATCTTTTACATCTTCAGTAGTAACTTCGCCTTCAGTCATATTCACTCGATAAATCTTCATAATGTAAACTCCTCCTTATTTTTTTAGTGCTCCTTTCCAAAGCTGGGAGGCATCTAGATTTCTCCAAATACCCAATGGCATCCCTCCATAAATATCAAGTATTATTTTTAGGAATAGAATGCTCGGAGGCAAAATTAAACTTTTGAAACTCTATACTAAGTGATTATATACACATTGAAAATATCCTTCTTTTCAATATTAATTTTTCAAAATTTTTAGCATTATATCAATATAAAGCCCAGAATAGTAATAAAGGTACCTTTATTACTATTCTAGCTCTAATTTATTTATGAGTTTATTAACCTATTAAAATGCTGCTTCAAAGATACCGATTACCTGTTCTTTAGTAGCACATCTTGGATTAGTCGCACTACAAGCATCTGCCAAAGCATTTTCCGCTAGAGTAGGGAAGTCTTCTTCCTTAACTCCTTCTATATCACTTAATTTCTCCGGAATACCGATATCAGTAGACAGTTTAAAGATAGCCTCAATACCTTTATCTGCAGCATCTCTAGTAGATAAGCCTTCAATATTTTCTCCCATAGCTTCAGCAATATCAGCTACTCGTTGTGGATTAGAAATCAAGTTATACTCTGTTACATGCGGTAACAAGATCGCATTACAAACACCGTGTGGTAAATCATAAAATCCACCTAATTGATGGGCCATGCCGTGTACAAAGCCTAAGGAAGCATTATTAAAGGCCATTCCAGCCAAAAACTGAGCATAAGCCATATTATCTCTAGCTTCAAAATTATCACCATTAGCTACAGCATTCCGTAAGTTATTTGCGATTAACTCAATAGCCATTAAAGCTGCTGAGTCAGTAACCGGAGTAGCAATTGTAGACATATAAGCCTCAACCGCGTGAGTTAAAGCATCCATTCCTGTAGCTGCTGTCAAAGCTGGAGGTTTCTTCATCATTAAGACCGGATCATTAATAGATACATTTGGAGTAACTCTCCAATCTACAATAGCCATCTTAATATGTCGCTCTTCATCAGTAATAATACAGAAACGAGTCATCTCACTAGCTGTACCTGCTGTAGTATTTACAGCTACCAAAGGCATCATCGGCTCACTAGATTGATCAACACCTTCATAATCTTTAATGGAGCCGCCATTAGTAGCTACCAAGGCAATTCCCTTAGCACAGTCATGCGGACTACCTCCACCTAAAGAAACTACTACGTCACAGTCTTCCTCTTCTAAAAGGGCTAAACCATCTTCTACATTAGTTACAGTAGGATTAGGTTGTACACCATCAAAAACTACCGCTTCAATACCTGCATCTTCAATATAGCCTACTACATCACCTACTACATCACCTACAATACCTATTTCCACCAATACCTCATCAGTTACAACTAAAGCCTTTTCCTTGCCCAAAGTCTTAATCTGCTCTCCAATTTCCTTAACCGAATCCTCGCCCATCAAATTAACCGTTGGCATAAAAAATCCATACATAATTTAACTCCTCCTTTTTGTTATTTAACTCCAATTCGGCAAGCAAGCTTAAGTAAGTTGTTTACCGGATCCGAGTTTAATAATCAATTTGCCTTTTCACTAAATATTAAATGCAATATATATGCCAACAGCCTCATTAAAGTTATTTTTTATTTGAAATTTTGCAAAAAAACATAGATTAAAGAAGAATATTAAGAAATTTATTGCTTTTGTAGATATATTTAACTTCCGAGTTTATAGATTTTTTAGTAAATTCAATCAATTTCAATTAAAAAGATAAGTAGTTGTGTTCTGAGCGTTACATTTTGGTACACTGAATAATAATTTTTTGCTCTACTGCCTATAAATAAAAGGCGGGATCACAAAGTGTTCAATTTTAGAACATTATCATAAAATTGAACACTAAACTATCAAAGCGCTAATTTTCAATATTATATTCCTTAATTTTGCGGTATAGAGTATTTCTAGCTATCTGTAAGTGTTCAGCTGTTCGAGTTACATTTCCATCAAAATGTTCCAGAGCGTCCTTGATTGCCTTGGCTTCAGCTTCTTTCAAAGATGCTACTTCATTATTCTTTTCATACTCAGGAAGTTCTTGCTGATTAACTATATAGTCTGGTAAGTCTTCAACTTTAACTACTTCACTCTCTACTAAGTTCAAAATTCTCTCTATTATATTTTCTAGCTCCCTCACATTACCAGGCCAGTGATAAGCCATTAATAAGTCTTTGACCTCTTCAGATAGCATCACCCTCTTTTCACCAAAAACTTTCCCTAACTTCTTAAGTAAGTACTTAGCCAAAATTAAAATATCTGTCCCCCGTTCTTTGAGAGGGGGGATTTCGATCTGAATTACATTTAAACGATAATAGAGATCCTCTCTAAATTTATGCTCTTCAACCATGCTATTCAAGTCTTTATTAGTAGCAGCAATTACTCGTACATCAACAGGTACTACCTCATTACTACCTAAAGGAGAGATCTTTCTCTCCTGCAAAGCTCTTAGTAGCTTAACTTGAGAGCTTAAAGGTAGTTCGCCGATCTCATCAAGAAAGAGAGTACCTCCATTGGCCACCTGGAACTTACCAGGCTTACCTCCTTGCCTAGCCCCAGTAAAGGCTCCTTCTTGATAACCAAATAATTCGCTTTCGATTAAATCTTTAGGTAAGGCTCCACAGTTAACTGTTACGAAGCTTTCTTCTTCCCGAAAACTCTTATTATGTATAGCCTGAGCAAAGAGTTCTTTGCCAGTACCACTCTCACCAGTCAATAAGATTGTAGAATCATTAACAGCTACTTTCATAGCCAACTCTATAGCTTCATTTATAGCTTCACTTTCACCTATTATATCCGCAAAGGAATAATCCGTTCTATCGTTTTCAATCTGTTTAGCACCAATATTTTGGGAAGAGTCAATTCTAATTACTAAATCGGTAACCTCGCTATCATTAGAGATGATATGACAGTCTTTTCCAGGTAATCTATTAGCATTTCTTCTATAGAAGCCTTCCCCTGAGATATCTTGTAATGGGATAGAGTTATGCTCTGTAAAGAATTCATCTATTCTCTTACCTATGCAGTCTCTAGCAGAGTAACCCAGAATCTGTCCACCCTTTTGATTTACCTGGGTAATTACTCCTTTTTTATCTAGAGTAATCAGTCCATCAGAGACTAAGTTTAGAAATAACTCTTCTTTCTTTTTAGAAACAGCTAAGTTATCTTGGAGATCCATTACTAAGATCTGTTTTTGAATTAATTGAGCAGCAACTTCTACGATTCCTAGAGTATGTATATGGGGTGTCTGATAGTTTCTAGAAATATCTAGCACCCCCATTAAGTCTCCTTCTGAAGAAAAGATCGGAGCAGCCGAGCAGGTTAACAGATGGTTCTGGCTAACGAAGTGTTCGCTAGCATAGACATTTAATGAGCTCTCTTCTTCTATAGCTGTACCAATAGCATTAGTGCCCTGAATCCTCTCATTCCAATTGGCGCCCTCAATTAAGTGAACATCTTTGGCCTCTTTGCCAAAATCCTCATTACCGATGCTCTTTAAAATATATCCTTCACAATCGGTTAAAAGAACCAAAAGATTAGAGCCTTTAGCCGTCCGATATAAATCTTCCATAATTGGACTTGCTATTCTAATTAACTTTTCTGATTTAGTCAAGCGTTCTTTTAAACTACCCTGCTTTAAAACCGGTGTTTCTACCATCTCTAAAGGATCTACTTTATATTCTCTACACCTATTCCATGACTTTTCAATCTTTGAATCTATATTATAGTTTAGATGGCCACTATCAACATAATCCTCCCAGGCCTTATTCATTTTAACTAAATCCTTACTCATATCTATATCACTCCTTTCCAGTCAATGGAAAGAAGATAGACACTTGAACAAAAAGACACTACTTTTATTAATAACTTGCCCATTAATAATCCCTCCTTATTTTATTATGTGCTCCTTTCCAAACACGGGAGGCTATTAGATTTCTCTAAAAACCCAATGATATTTTCTTCATAGAATAAGTTCTTCCTTAGAAAAAAATATTCGGAAGCGAATCAGTAATAGCAAGTCTTAAGCTGACTAGATAACCTGTTAATTAATGGTACCAAACCGTTGTTAATTTGTCAATCACTAAAGTTATACTATTAAACTAATTCAAAATTCTTGAATTAGTGACTATTAAATCAATACCTTGCTGTCTATTTGTCAAAGTAATCTATAAAAAGAAACTCTAACTCCTTTTGAACTCTTTTATCAAACTTTTTAAACTTTAACAAAAGATCCTTCCCTTCTTTAGTTAGGATGCTGCCGCCCCCTCCTTTTCCTCCAGATTTTCTTTTAGTTAGTTTTAAACCTAGTCTTTTTTCTACCAGGTTCAACTTACCCCAGGCAGCTCGGTAAGACATATCTAGTTGCTGAGCCGTCTGGCTAATAGAGCCTGTCTTATCGATAAGCTCCAACATACTCAACAGCCCTTGGCCCATCACTAGTTCTCCTTCCTCATTCTCTAACCACAACTTATAATTTAACTTCATCAAAAAACCACTCCTAGGCTAAACTATTAAGTGAACCTTTGCTGGCGGAATCTTAAACTTAAGCTCAGAACCATAATTTAAATCTCGGGCCCTAGTTGTTAAGACATCTATTAATATATCAAAACCTTGCTGACTAAATTGATTAACAAATAACCTAGTTATAGCACCTTTAGCTAACTTCTTGTGCAAAACCCCCGAATATAAGTTCTCACTAGCTCTTGCTTTCTCATCTTCAGCAGTTACTAGTTCTATAAACTCCGGCCTGATTATGGCCACCACTTCCTGCCCCATACTCAACTCTTTTTTACTTTCAGCAAACAGTGTTAAGTTCTCATTTTTTAACTTAAATTTACCATCAACTTCTTCCACCACTAAATCAAAGATATTCTTACTTTCCACAAATCGTGCTACATCCCTAGTCCGGGGTCTATAAAAAATCTCTTCTTTGCTTCCTAACTGCTCTATTCTACCTTGATTATAGACAGCCACCTGATCGGCCAACACAAAGACATCTGTTAAATTATGGGTAACATAGATAACAGGTATCTGGTATTCTCTATGAACCCTCAATAAGTCCTGTCGTAATTTTTCCCGAACTAAGGTATCCAGAGCCGAAAAGGGTTCATCCATTAATAAAATCTCCGGTTCTATAATCAAAGCCCTAGCAATAGCTACTCTCTGCTGCTGTCCTCCGGATAGTTCAGATGGATAATTATTGCTTAGTCCTTCTAGTCTAAGATTAGTCAATAGATTATTGACCTTTCTTTTGACCTCTAACTTATCTAAACCCCTCCCTCTAATACCAAAAGCGATATTTTCAAAAACAGTCATATGAGGAAAAAGGCTATAGTCCTGAAATACATAGCCAATATTTCGTTTGTTAATCGCTAAATTAGCTTTAGTAGATCGCTTAAAAAATTGAACTTTTTGATTAACTATTGAACCTCGATCTGGTTCTTCTAAACCTGCTATCAGCTTTAAAGTAGTACTTTTTCCACTTCCACTGGGCCCGAAGAGAACTAATATTTCATTTTCAACTTCAAATTTTACTCTCAACTCAAAATTATTAAAGTTTTTTTCTACATCAACCTTTAACATAATATCACCCACTACAGATTAATTTCACCACTTTTCTATATCAAGAAATTTATTTAATAATAGTAAGCTCAAGATACTAAGAGTACTGATCAAGATAACTAGAAAGTTTGCTAACTGATAGTTGCCCCCTTGAACAGCATCATAGATAGCAATTGATAAGGTCTGAGTCTTACCGGGAATATTTCCGGCAATCATCAACGTTGCCCCAAACTCTCCTAGGGCCCTAGCAAAAGAAAGCACTATACCTACAACAATCCCTTTCCAAGATAAAGGTAGAGTAATTTTCAAAAATATACTCAACTCTGATTTACCTAAAGTCCTTGCTGCATTCTCTAAATTTTGATCTACACTTTCAATACTGGACTGCACAGACCTAATCATTAAGGGCAGAGAAACTATCACCGCAGCAAGCACTGCTCCCTGCCAGGTAAAAACCAAGCTGATATTGAAGGTCTCTTCTAGAAAGCGACCAATAAAGCTATTTTTGCCCATAAAAGTTAATAGATAGTATCCCAATACCGTAGGAGGCAAAATCATTGGTAAAACAGTTATAGAAGATAGTATATCTTTACCCCAAAAATCCCCTCGTGCTAACAACCAAGCAAGTAAAGTGCCAACTATAGTAGTAATTACTGTAGAAAAAAAAGCTATCTTAACAGATAAATATATCGGCGACCAATACAAACTTTACACCTCCCTAAGGTAAGTAAAAGCCATACTCTTCCATAACTTCTCTTCCCTGAGTGCTATTTATAAAATCTGCAAACTCCTGAGCCAACTCCTGCTGCTCAGAATGCTTGACAACTCCTAACATCTGTTCTAAAGGATTATGATATTTTTCATCAATCAAAGTATATTCCAGCTCGTCCATTTCTGCAATAGATAGGGCAATAATCCCTACCGGAGCATTAGCTGTTCGTACAAACTGCATAGCCTGATTAATATTTTCTCCATAGACTAAGCTCTCCTCAAGTTGCTTCCATAGCCCTTTACTTACCAAAGCTTCTTTAGCTGCCAAGCCATAAGGAGCATGGCTAGGATTGGCAATAGCTATCCTTTTAATCTCTGGAGATAATAAGCCCTCCAAAGATTCTAAGTTTAAATCATAGTTTTTATTTACAGCTAATACAATTCTTCCAATAGCATAAAGTGATTTTGTTTCCTCAATAATATCATCACTCTCAATTAATCTATCTACAAACTCCTTATTAGCTGAGGCAAATAAATCAATGGGAGCTCCATTGGCAATCTGTTGAGCTAGATTTCCCGAAGAACCAAATTGAAAAACTACTTCTACTCCCCTCTCTTTTTCAAATAGCTCACCTAACTCTTCAAAAGCAAACCTTAAATCAGAAGCTGCAGCTACATGTAATTCTTTCTCTGCTGCCGACTTATTTCCTTGATTATTAACTAAATCACAAGCACTACTTAAGCTAATCAAAACTAATATTAGTATCACTATCAGGCTCTGTATTGCTCTCTTCTTGTTCATAGACTATCCCCTCCCTTCCTGAACTAAAAAATCATCGCCAACAAAATAAAAATATCCCTCAATTAGAAAAGGGATATCGCAAGATAAAACATCTCCTTTCCTAAGTGAACGGGAGGCATAATGATTTCCCATTATACCCTATCGCATTTAAGCCACCCTAGCTCTTATAACCGTAGGCAACCTAATTCGAAGATGAAAAGACTTTAATATTAAGTTTTAGTAGTGAACTTATTTACAATTATAGCTAATAAAAAATGAGTTGTCAATTAGTAAGTTGATTTGATTGTGTCAAGCTTTTATGAATAAAGATTTGGTGAATTAACAGTTCTAAAAATTTAAAGCTAATATACTAATTCACCTGTTAAATACTCCTTAGTAATATTATGGTCAGGATTATCGAAAAATTTCTCCTTCTCATTGACCTCTATTAATTCACCCTGATGTAGTAATCCTACTCTATCAGCTAATCTTTTAGCCTGAAATAGATTATGAGTTACCATTATAGCAGTATTATCTTCTTCTTCCATATAATCCAAGATCATATTCTCAATAATCTCAATATTACCTGGATCTAGATTGGAAGTAGGTTCATCAAGTAAAAGAACTAAAGGCTTGGAAACTAAAGACCTAGCTAAAGAAACTCGCTGTGCTTCTCCGCCTGAAAGCTTATCGGCCCGCTGTTCTTTAAACTTTTCCATACCTAACTTAGTTAATAACCCATCTATCCTCTGATAATCAATCTCTTTGTTTCTAATTTTCAGCGGATAAGTAACATTCTTCAAAACTGAAGTTGTCAACAAAATAGGGCTTTGAAACAGGGCAATCGCAAGAAAGAACTCTAAAATAGATTTAATTTCTTCCCTTTAAGATGCTATAATTAAAAGCAAAAAGG
>NZ_JALKBZ010000017.1 GCF_023227765.1 Fuchsiella alkaliacetigena | reverse complement strand
TTCCTAGATAATTGAGAAGCACTGATTGATTTTAGTCTAAGAACTTTTTGTAAGTTTTCATTATTAGATACTCTTAAGCTCAAATATTCTAAACTTCTAATTGCTAAAAGTTGTCCGAAAATTAAAAGCGAAATTAATTTGAAAGTGGTAAGTTTCTTGGCATATTTATCTAATTCCAATTTTTCA
Organism: Fuchsiella alkaliacetigena; assembly: GCF_023227765.1. Classification (GTDB taxonomy): domain Bacteria; phylum Bacillota; class Halanaerobiia; order Halobacteroidales; family Acetohalobiaceae; genus Fuchsiella; species Fuchsiella alkaliacetigena. The sequence goes on along the minus strand of NZ_JALKBZ010000017.1, from coordinate 52,833 downwards.
ATTAAATTATTGAACTTTTTCAAATTAATTGGCTTTAAATATTGCTTAAAGGTCAAGTTTATGATATCTTTATCCATAGTGGTTGCTCCTTATTTTAGGTATTTGGATAAAGACTATCCTAAGCCTAATTATAAGGAGCTTTTTCTATTTAATCAAGTCTAAATCCTATATTTGCGATTTGACTTTTTCAATTTAAGTTCTTGCAATGCTAGTGATTTAGTATATAAAAAATAATTATTTTCTCCAATGTAAAATAAGGATATATTTTTGTAGTCTCTCATTATTATTTTTGTGAACTAAATTCCAAAAAGCTAATTATTATGATTTATCCTCCTCTAAAAGTTCAGCTATTTCTTGGTATTCCTCCTTATCAATCTCTCCACGAGCATATCTTTACCCAAAAAAGAAGCATCAAAACCATATGCCCCCCATCCTATTCCAAATCTCCAATAGTGCATTACCTTAACCCCTCCTTTAAAAGTAATACTATCAGTATTTTGTGAAAATAACTTATTTGAAATTCTGGTTAAAAGTAATTACCTAGTTATTTATTCTTTAAACTGGACTAAATGGCCTGCTTACTTAATCAAAAAATAATATTCCGTGTTTTGAGCTAAGCTCTCCACACGGAATTAAATTCTACCATTCTGCTTTAAATTAATAATTTAAGCTATTTCTAGTTATTAAAATCTTAACTATACTACTTTACCTGGATTTAAAATATTATTGGGATCAAAGGTGTTTTTAATACCTCGCATAAGCTCCACTTGAAGAGGACCAATATCTTGATGAAGATACTCTTTTTTAGCGTAGGCAATACCGTGCTCCCCAGATACCAAACCTCTCATTTCCCGTGCTTTAGCATAAAGATCATCCATTACTGCCTTATTCTTCTCTTGCCAAGTCTGTTCATCCAAATCTTCTTTCATGGTATAAACATGTAGATTACCATCCCCAGCATGACCGAAGTTACGAATCTTAATCCCGTGCTTATCCTCTAATTGATGGGTATACTTTACAAACTCAGCTACTAAGTTTCTCGGCACAACTACATCACATTCATCTAAGTGACTAACCGCCTTTAAAGCTTCTAAAAGGGCCCCTCTAGTATCCCAGATTATATCCTGACGCTCATCTGTATTGGCTATATAAACATCATAGGCATTATTATCTAGACAGACTTGAGCTGCCACCTCATATTCTTTTTCTAACTCCTCTTTATCGTTGCCATCAAAAGTCAACAGTAGGTAGGCTGGAGCTGATGTTTCCGGAAACTCCTTACCTAAGTAGTCAGTAGCTGCTATTAATACATCTTTCTCCATAAACTCAATTCCAGTAGGTACTATTTTAGCATTAATAATCTCTGGTACAGTATCAATAGCTTCATCTAAGCTATCAAAGGGAACTAGTAAGGTAAGCTGCTTTTGAGGTAAAGGAATTAGTTTTAGAGTAATCTCGGTAATAATCCCTAAAGTACCTTCAGAACCGATCATCAAATCCTGAATACTATAGCCAGTACTGTTTTTAACTACCTTAGCCCCAGTCTCAATAATCTCTCCATTGGGTAATACTATCTCCAAACCCTGCACATAGTCTCTAGTTACCCCATATTTAACCGCCTTCATACCTCCGGCATTAGTCATTACATTACCACCCAGGGTAGCGCTCTTTTCACCAGGATCGGGGGGATACATAAAACCTAGGTCATTTACCTGTTCAGCAAAGCTTAATAGTATTACTCCAGGCTGTACTTTAGCCATTAGGTTCTCCTCATCGATCTCAATAACCTGATCCATAGCCGTAGTTAACAGAAGTATTCCCCCTTCCATAGCCACTGCTCCTCCACAAAGCCCAGTCCCAGTTCCCCGAGGAGTAACCGGAATATTCCTCTCTGAAGCTAGCTTCATAATTGCTGATACTTCCGCTGTTGTTTCCGGCTCTACCATCACTTCGGGATATACCTTAACCTCAGCCAGCTCATCATGTGAGTAGTCCTCATTAATATTTTCTCTTTTAGTCACTCGCTTTGAATCCAAAATCTCCTCTAAACGCTCTATATCAGCCTCAGTAACCTGATTATAACTCATAGCTTTTTCCTCCTTTAAGTTTATATTAATTAGCCGCAGCCATCTCTTGCAGAGGGCCCTCACCGTTCCGAATATCCTCAATTAACTTAGGAACTATTTGATACAGATCACCAACCACTCCGTAGTGAGCTACATCAAAGATATTAGCATCCGGATCAGTATTAACCGCAAAAATATGTTCAGCATTCTTCATTCCAGCCACAAACTGTACCGCTCCAGAAATTCCTAAGGTAATTATCAGTTTCGGTCTTACCGTTCTGCCGCTAAGTCCGATCTGATCCTGATGCTTAGTCCAACCCTTTTCAATCAAAGGTCTAGTAGTACCTATTTTACCTCCCAATAAATCAGCTAGCTCTCTAGCCATCTCTAAATCCTTTTCTTCACGAATTCCCCGGCCTACAGCTATAATAACTTCAGCATCTTCAATGCTCTCCACCTCAGGCTTCTTAGTAATATCTACAATCCGAGCTCTTGTAGCTAACTTTTCAGCCTCCAAACTACATTCTATAATCTCTCCCTTAGGTTCAGCTACTCTTTTCGCTGGCTCCATCACCTTATAACGCATGGTCGCCATCTGGGGACGATGTCTAGTAGTCAGTATCCGGGCCATGATATTACCACCAAAGGCCGGCCTAGTCTGCACTAAGTCTGTATTTTCTCTCACATCGAGAATAGTACAGTCCGCAGTTAGACCTGTTTTAAAGCGAGTAGCAACCCGCGGTGCTAAAGAACGACCGATAGAAGTTGCTCCCATTAGAATAATAGTAGGCTTAGTTTGATTGATAAAGTCTTCTATCACTGCTGTATAAGGTTCAACGCTATAATGATGCAGTTCTTCTTGATCATAAAGATATACCTTGTCAGCTCCATAATTTAGCAGCTCTTCCGCTTGCTCAGCTAAGTTATGACCGGCTAAGACTACGTGTAACTCTTGCTCTATTTTAGCGGCTAACTCCTTACCCTTACCCATTAACTCAAAAGTTACCGGGTGAATCTCGCTATCTACCTGTTCGGCAAAGATCATTACATCGCTATACTCATCCTTATCAACCGCTTCTCTATCATCCTCTATTACCTTAATTAAACCATCATCACAAGCCTCAACACAAAGTCCGCAAGCTTGACAGCCAGCATTCATCTCAATCTTACCTTCAACCTCTTCTATAGCATCAAAAGGACAGGCCTCAATACAGTCACCACATAAGCCACAGTTTACATAATCTATAGTGTAGTTACTCATATGAGTTTCAACTCCTTTAATTCGGTGTACATCAGTTCAGCCAGTTCTTCTCCACTCTGCTCTTCCCAAATCACCTGTTCTACATCCTTTTCCGGCGGGAATATCTCTTCCACCTGGGTTGGAGAACCCTTCAAACCAAAGTTAGTCTCATCATCATCGGGCAAGTCAGCAAAAGTTAAGGTAGTGATCTCTCTATCCTCTGTTGCCAACTTCAATCTAAAAGAGGGTAGACGAGGTTGAGCTACTTCTTTAGTTACAGTAATCAAGCTAGGGTAAGTAAACTCCACTATTTCCACAGTATCGGCCATGTCCTTTTCTACTACCATCTTTTGCTGATCAGACTCCAAAATAGAGCTTACATAAGCTACGTGAGGAATCTGCAAAGTTTCAGCAATAGCCGGGCCCACCTGAGCCGTATCCCCATCAGTACTCTCCATCCCACAAATTACTAAATCATAAGCATCCTTTTTTCCAATTACCTCTAAGCCTTGGGCAAGAGTATAACTAGTAGCTAAGGTATCAGCGCCAGCAAACTTCATATCCGAGAGCAAATAGCCTCGGTCAGCTCCCATCATATAGGCCTCTCTAATAACCTCTTTAGCCTGAGGCGGGCCCATAGTAATTACCGTCACCTTTCCATCATGCTCCTCTTTTAACCTTAAAGCAGCCTCAAGAGCATAGAGATCATAAGGATTCATTATCGAATCAACGCCGTCTCTAATTAAATTTCCTGTTTCCTCATCTACATCTACATCTTTAGTTTCAGGAACCTGTTTAATACAGACTAATATCTCCATAATTATTCACCCCTTATTAATATTTTCACTTAAACTTGTAAGCAATTAGCACTAGCTATACTACTTGAAGAGCTTCACCTCCTCTAAATACATCAGATGGTCAGACCATAACTAGCTAATTTATTAAAACAAACCCGGCCCTAGCAACCAAATACCCAAAGCTCCAATAACTCCTACTACTATGGTATAAAGCAAGGCGGGAATAGCATTAATTCTAATCACCTTTCCTTCCGCACCCAAAACACCTACTGTCGTACAGGCAGCTACCACATTATGAACACAGATCATATTCCCGGCTGCTCCTCCAGCCACCTGCAAGCCAACGATCACAGTTCTAGAAATTCCTACGCTATCTGCCACTCCATACTGAAAGCCGGAAAATAAAATATTGGAAACAGTATTACTCCCCGACATAAAAGAGCCTAAAACTCCAATAAACGGTGAAAAGAGAGGCCAAACTCCCGCAAAAGCACCAGCAGCAGCTGCAGACATACTATCCATCATACTCCCAATCTCTAAAGCACCTGCATCGGAATTAAGCATCACCTGTACCATCGCCACTGCAAATAACAGCGCCACCGTAGCTGGAATTATCTGCTTTACCGAATTTAGCCAGGTTTTTTTAACTACCTGACCTTCTATCCGGTGCATAAAGATAGTCAAAATAGCAACTAAAATAAAGGTAATAGTCCCCGGTAAGTACAGATACTCAAAGGCATAATTTAAGTCAGTACCTAAAATACCTTCCCAACTCAAAGCAAAACTACTCAAAAACTCCTGTAAAGGCCCTACAACTCGAGTTACCACTAAGATCAGCGAAACTAAAATATAGGGTAACCAAGCATTCAAGGGGCTTACAGTTAACTCCTTAACTTCATCTTTGCCGCCGCCTGGTTTTAAGTCCCCAACCCAGTCTGCTTCCCACTCCGACTGTTCAGCAAAGTCCCAGACCCGATCGGGAACCAAAAAGCCAGCTTTAGTAGTAGTGATTACCACAGCTAAAGAGATCAGTCCTGCTGCCAAAGCAGGTAGCTCCGGGCCCACAAAATAAGCAATCCCAATATAAGGAATTGAAAACACCAATCCGGCGTAGATAGCAAAAGGCGCTACCTCAAAAGCCGGTTTAAAAGAACGTTCTGCTCCAAACAACTTAGTCAGCACCATCACGATAATCAAGGGAATTAAAACTCCCATCACCGCGTGGGGTATAGCTGACCAGATACCTACTTGATGTAAAAACTCTCCCGTGCTCAGTCCAGCACCTTCAATTTGAGCAGTAATATCTCCTCCTAAAATAGTTGATACTCCGCCAATAATCGGTGTTCCTACTGCTCCGAAACTAACAGCCACACTGTCCCCAATCAAAGCCACCATAGCTGCAGCTAAAGGTGGAAATCCTAGTCCTACTAGAAGCGGGCCCGCCAAAGCTGCCGGAGTTCCAAAACCTGCCGCTCCCTCTATAAAAGAAACAAATAAGTAAGCAATAATAACCGCCTGAATCCTTCTATCAGGACTAATATTGGTAAAAGTCTGATTAATAGTAGCAATAGCCCCACTACTCTGCAAAGTATTCATCAAAAGTATAGCTCCAAAGACAATAACTAAAATATTAAAGGCACTCAAACCCCCAAAAATTGTAGCTCCTGTCAGCCACTGCAAAGGCATCCCCCACACTCCACCGGCAATAATAATAGCAAGCAACCAAGCTAAAGGCATCACCTTCTGAGCCGGCCAATCAAAAATAACCATCAATACAACAGTAATAATAATCGGTAAAGCAGCCAATAATACTAGCATATCTAACTCCCCCTTTAATTCAAGCCTCTCATTTACCTAACTTGCAAACTATCTAAATTTTCAAAAAAATTAAAACTAAGTTTATTTTAAAAATTAATTTCCCCCTTTCGAAGTTAATCTATTCGTTTCGCCAAAAATTGAGCCTATGGTCAGACCTTCTAGGACATATGGTCAGACCAGTATAGTAAAATTTTTAACTATTAATTATCAAATTTTTAGACCAGGTTAGATGTTCTAACATCGTTGTTTCAGCTAATTCTTGATCTCGATTAACAAGAGCCTTATAAATATGACGATGTTGGGCAATAAACTCCTCATTTCTACTCTCATTATTAACTATGCGCTGCATAGCATTAGCAAAGTAAATATCAATCGCCTCAGAAATCGAATTTAAAAACTTAGACACTAATGTATTTTGAGTAGCCATCGCTACTGCATAATGAAAATCTCGATCAGCTATTCCACTTTTTTGAACATCACCTTTATTTACTTCCATTTGTCGAATACTATTTTTAATTCTTTGTAAATCTTCCTCAGTAGCTCGAGATGCAGCCAATTTAACTCCACTGACCTCTAACATCTTTCTCAACTCAATCAAATCTTCATTTACATCCTCTTCCACCATAAATAACAGAGATAACGGCTCTAAAAAGTTATCGCTAACCTTTTCCTTGATAAAGGTACCTTCTCCAGGTCGACACTCAATTAAACCAATCATTTCTAAAGCACTAAAAGCTTCCCTTAAAGAAGAACGACTGACATTTAACTCCTTAGTTAACTTTCTTTCGGAAGGAAGTTTAGCTCCTTTCTTTAAATCTCCATTATATATCATTTTTTTGATCTGTTCTATAATCTGTTGATATATCTTTTTATCATTTACAGGATTAAACTTCATTAGTTCTACCTCCAAAAAGCTTAATATCATATGGTCTGACCACTACTTAGCTAAATTATATCAAATCATCTGAAAAATGTCAATGTTTAATTAGTTATTTGCACTTCTCAAACTACTGATTTACAAATATAGGTAACTCAGCAAACCGTAGCTCTTGTAATTCTAAAAAATCTTTACCAATTTCTACAAAATCATAGGAAAGATTATTTAAATCACTAACATAAAAATCTCGTTTAGCCTCAATTGTTGTAGAGTTCAAAAGCTCCTGCTTAGCTAAAATTTTTCTAGCTTGAACTGCAATTCTTCGACCGGGATAGATCAACTCTACCTCCGGGCCCATCACCTTTTGAATCTCGTGACTTACATAAGGAAAATGAGTACAACCCAGCAATAAAGTATCAACTCCCACCTCTTTAAAAGAGGCCAAATAATCAACAGCTATTCGCCTTACCTCTGCTCCACTGATCTTTCCTGCTTCTACCAAAGGAATAAAGCCTGGACAAGCCTTAGAAAAAACATTTATTTCAGTAGAAAGCGATTTAATCTCTTGATAATAAGCTCCACTACCGATAGTTCCTTCAGTCGCAATTACTCCAATTCTTTTATTCCTAGTCTGCTCAATTGCTGCTTCAGCTCCTGGTTTTACTGGCCCAATAATTGGTACTTCAAACCTCTCTTGAGCTGCCTTCAAGCCAGCAGCAGTAGCAGTATTACAAGCTATAACAATTAATTTAACATTAAAAAACCGCAATAGATAGTCTATGATTTTAAAAACAAAAGACCGAACCTCCTCTTGGGGACGAGGGCCATAAGGTAAATGGGCTGTATCACCAAAATAAACTATATCCTCATCTGGAAACTCCTCCATAACTTCTTTAGTAATCGTTAAACCGCCTACCCCAGAATCGAATAATGCTATGGGATTACTAGATTTCATCCTTTCACCTTCCTGAAAATTTATTGTTTTACTACTATAATTATTATTTTATCACTGATCATTAATATTATCTTTTCCAAAAATTAAATTAATTAAAATTTATTTCATTCAACTACTAAATCGTAGTTAGGAAGAACAGCCTCTTCTAGAGTAATATGACCAACTAAGGTCTCCACCTTTTCTCCTTCAACTAAAAAAAATACTCGCTCGACTTCCTCAAACTGAGCCATAGTATTGACAATCGAATAAATAGTCATAATCTCTCCGGCACTTCCCCCAGGGTGATCAGTTTGAAATTTAGCATTGAAATCCAAGCTCAACTCTCCCCCATTTAAATCCCAAGCTAACAACTCAGTTTCAGCAGGAATAGTGGCTCCCAACTCTTCTTGAGTAGGACCTTTACTTAATTCCTCAATTATATTCTGATAAAGATCTTTAGTACCTATTTCTCGTTCTTCAACCTTTAAACTCTGAGCTTGATCATAACTAAAATAAAGCTTAACTACTTTAGTTTCTTCAGCTACTTTGCTTTCCTCAACTGGAAGAGTAAGAGATAAATATATCAACCCTAAAGCCAGTAAAAAGCCAATTAATATAAATAAATACTTCCTCTGCCCTTTCATTAATTCCTACCTCCTTCAAATACCTGGTTAAAGTAATTCAACAAGCCATTATAAATCCCTATAGCAGCCTCTTGTCTAAACTCAGAAGTAGCTAATAACTTTTCTTCCTCAACATTAGATAAAAAGGCGACTTCAGTCAAAACCGAAGGCATATCGGTCTCATTTAAAACAAAGAGCTGGTCCATCTTAACTCCTCGGTCTATTAATCCTAATTCTTGTACTAGAGAATCTTGTATAGATTTGGCTAATAATAACGCATTACCATGAGCATCAGGATGAACATAGGTCTCAGTTCCGCTAATATTATTAGATCTATAAGAATTAGCATGCACACTAACAAAAACATCAGCTTCTAATCTATTGGCTAACTCTGCTCTTGAGCCTAGACTTACATAATAATCAGCTTCTCGGGTCATTTTTACTTGAGCTCCACTTTCTGTTAACAACTGTTCTAGCTTTTGAGATATCTTTAAAGCAACAGCCTTTTCCGTAACTCCAGTAGGCCCAATAGCTCCCGGATCTGCTCCGCCATGGCCGGCATCAACCACAATCAAACGATCCTTTAAAATAGAGTCCTCATCTACTGAGCTTTCGAGTTTAAGCTCTATCTGCTCAGTTTTCATCTCAGACATAACCTGATGAGCTACTGGTTCAACCAAATCAAATACAACCCTAGTAACTAAAGGATTTATAGTAAACTGACTTACCCTAACCTCCTCAATTAAACCTTCAGCTTCAGCAATCTTATCACTATCTAAATCAGCAACTGCTCCCATAATATCCACTACTAAACGATCAGGATGCTCAAAACCTCTAACTTCATAATTAACTGCACTATCTAAATCAATCTGCAAATTAGTAAATCCTTCTTCAGTGAAAATATCTACTCCACTTAAATCTATCTTATCTTCAATACTTTCCAAATCAACTGACTGTTCTCCAGACTTATTTAAGCTTAGCTCAGTCAAATAACCTTCTTCAATTTCTTTTTGCATAACTTCATAGTTGACCAACTCTTCTAACTCAACTACTACTCTAGTAATTTCTTTATTGAACTGAGCTATTCTGACTTCCTTTATAAATTCTTCTTCTAAAGTTAAACTTTCCTTTACGGGTCTAAAAATAGTCCCAGGAAAATCCAATACTAAACGAGAGTTTTCTTCTAAAGGAACTATAAAAGGAGCTATCTGCTGATCAGTTTTAATCTGAATAATATCTTCTTGATCTTCAGCCAATATTACTTCATATAGCTCTACAAGCTCATCAGCTTGTACATTAGATTCCTCAGCCTGCTCAAATAACTCGTCTTCTATAGGTTGCTCAGATTCTGCTGCAACTAATTCCTCAGCAAAATCATCAGTTGCTTTTTCAGGTCTCTTAGGACTTAAGACTAAGCGCTGCGGACTCTCTTCATCAGAGTAAATATCCAATTTAATATCTTCCTTCAATTCCTCAAACTCTTCATTTAATTTAAAAACAAGTTTCACTGAACTAGAACCTTCTTCAGTATTCTCATTATGTTGACTTAAGCGCACCTCTTTAAATAACCGATCATCTAAGAAAAACTTATTTTCTGCTACATCTAATAAAGCATCTGCAAACTCTACTACTAACTTATTATCTTCTTCTAAATAATACTGTTGATAATCGGTTAAAGCTTCAGTAGCCACTAAAACAAAGTTATCTCGTTGAGGCTTGTACTCAAAATCGATAATCCGAGGATTAACTTTAAAACTTAAATAATAACTATCATTTTTTGAATAAGTATCTATATTATATCTTAAAGGTTGATAAAGATCTAAAATAATTCTACTTCTATCTACTTCAGGTTGTCTACTTCTCACCTGGAATATCATCCCATTATTAATGCTTAAATTACTTCTACCCTCACTCAAGCGGGAGTCATAAATATCAATCATTAATTGCTCAGGGCTATTTGTAGACTGGATATCATACTCTGGCTTATCACTTAGCTTAATCATTAACTTTTCACCAAACTCTGTCTCTTCATAACTAACCTCTTTAATCTCTATAGAAGCCTCAGTTACTTCTAAGTTACCAGAGTTAAACTCTACTCTATAATTAAAAACTTCAGTTAAAAACTGCACCGGAATAAAAATCTGTTCTCCCTCTTTATGTACTGCTGTTTTCAAACCTCTAATTTCATTATCTATTTCAAACTGTTTTTCTCCTACTCTTAAGCGAATTTCTTGTTCTGCATAACTAATGTTAATAGTATTAATAAGTTCCCGCCATTCAACTTCAAGCTCAAAAACATCTTCTAAAATATGCAGAGGTATTAGCAGATTATCATCTATTTCCTTAACTACTAAATCGGAAACAACCGTCTCTCCTTCAACTAACAATTCAACTTCTTCTACCATTCCTTCCGCTATTACAGAGAAGGAAAATATATAACAAAGCAGAATTATTAAACTAATTAGTAATACTATTCTTTTATTAACTATCATCTGCTTTTCCTCCCCTCAAATTAAAATCTAAATTTAGAACTTACTCTCATTATTCTTTATTCTATTCTCAAGGCCTATTTTCCTGTATGCAACTTAAAAATAAAAAAGATTGTGCAATAAACACAATCTTAACTAAAATAAATTGATAACTAAGCAAAAATATAAAAGTATATCAAAACAAAATTATATATATTTGAATTTTCTGAATAAAAAATCCAAGTTAAACCTGACTATACTCTTCTCTTTTCAATTTAGCAAAATTAATTTTCTTACGAGGTTCCAATATTTTCTGCGATAACTCTTCTACTTCCTTTTCACATTTATCACAGGTATTCCTAAATCCTTCCTCAATTTCTACACCACAAATAATACAGTTCATATATATTCACTCCTTTTGATTATTAATTTTTGAAGTCATCTAAACTCATCTCCTTGTGAAAGTTATTGTTTTCACATCTCACTAAATAACATATTCAATACTACTCAAAGAAATTCCTGCATATTGAATAAAAAAATTTAGAGTTCTAATCTTTAAATCAGAACTCTAAATCATAAATAGTATATTTGAATTTTTATTGAACTAACGAGGTAATTTTTTCTTAGGATCTACCGGGTTATCATTAACTCTAATCTCAAAATGCAAATGCGGGCCCGTGCTTTGACCTGTACTGCCTGAATAAGCTATTACTTCCCCTTGCCGAACTTCATCGCCAGCATTAACAACCAGTCGAGAATTATGTGCATATAAAGTCTCTTTCCCTTCATCATGTTCAATAATTACTGTATATCCAAAGCCAGATAACCAAGTACTATTGATAACTCGACCGCTAGCAGCAGCCTTTACTGGAGTCCCCGTAGGTAAAGCTATATCTATTCCAGTATGTAGCTGCCTTCGATTAGTAATTGGATGAGTTCGATAACCATAACCGGAAGTTATTCTACCTCGAGCTGGCCAAATAAACTGTGACCTTTGCTGAGTCACTGCTGTTCTTTTAACATCTATCGGCTCTAAACGACGTGGAATCTTTATCTCTTGTCCAGCTCGAATATTATTGCTAGTCAGATTATTTTTTTCCATAATCTTATTTACACTGCTATTATACCTGCTAGCTAAAACCGATAATGAATCACCTACTCTAACCTGATAACTAACATTGATATATACCTCTTCACCACCACTTCCTCCTAAAGCTGGACTAGGAATCTTCAACTTTTGTCCTGCCCTTATGATGTCACTATCAAGCTTATTAAGATCCTTGATCTCTGCAATAGAAGTATTATATCTTCTAGCCAATATATAGATAGATTCTCCAGGCTGTACTCTATGCTCTACTAATTCAGTCAACTTTTTTAAAGCAAAGAGAGTTTGTGAGCCGACTATTCCGTCAGCTGATAATCCATATTCACTTTGGAACTGTTTAACTTGGGCAGCCGTCTGAGGTCCAAAAAGACCATCAACTCCTACTTCATAACCTAGTTCATTTAACTTACTTTGTAACTCCTTAACATCTGCTCCTTCTGTACCTTCTCTTAAATTTCTAATACCTAAATTTGAAGCTGAAGCCAAAGCATAAAAACTAAATAAAAATACTATTAAAACTAATACTACTACATATTTTGAATTACGACTCACAATACACCCTCCTGTAACTCTAATAGTCTACTTTCTTAAAAATGTCTTTACTTACTTTTAAGTTTATTAATAAATATTAAATAATATAATACTTCTAATGTAATACTTCTTCAATAGTTCAGTAAATCCTCTTTGTAAATTCTTCCTAGATCTTTATACAGTTTAAACAATAAATCCATCATCTTTTTCAGGCCGTGCTTCAAACTCCTCTTTTTTGTCTGCAAATCCTGATCTACCTAAAATTCCATAAGTATAGGCTTTCCCTAGTTCTACTCCTGGCTGATTAAAAGCATTAATATTATATAATTCTCCGGCAAAGGCAGTCTGTAACTCAAACATATAAAGCAGTTGACCCATAGTAAACTCATTTACTTCAGGCAAAGTAATAGTACAGTTTAAGCGTTGATTTTTAGTTAAAGCTAATTCAGTAGCTAAGCGTTCTGTTTGAATTAACTCATTAAGAGTATTTCCACCTAAATAAGCAACTCCCTCGATATCTTGATAAAGCTTAGGAATCTCCATTTCGGCTCCGTAGTCCTCAACTGCTAATAAGGTAATTACCTTATCATAAGGGCCCGCCATATAGAGCTGCACCTGCGAATGTTGATCTGTAGCCCCCAAAGCTTTAATCGGCGTAGGACCTACATTAACTACTTGGCCGTTTCTATCTTTTTCCTTGCCTAGAGATTCAGCCCACAACTGTCTATACCAATCAGCTACATCCTTTAGAGCATGTACATAGGGCATCATTACCGAAATAGACTTTCCTTGTTGATCAGCTAAGTATTGAAGAGTAGCATTTAAGTAAGCTGGATTTTCCCAAACTTCCTTTTTTGCACAAAGCTGATCCATATACTCAGCCCCAGCTAAAAGCTCCTTAATATCGATTCCACAAAAAGCAGCTGGCAACAGCCCTACTGGAGAAAGTACCGAAAATCTGCCCCCTACATTTTCCGGTATATAAAAAGTAGGCATTCCTTCTTCTTTAGCAATCTTGATTAAATTACCCGAATCACGACTGGTAGTAGCAATAAAATGTTCAGCTACCTTTTCTGATCCTAGTTCTTGAGCTACCAAATCACGAGCTATTAAGAACTGACTCATAGTCTCAGCAGTACCGCCAGACTTAGAAATAACATTGAAGAGAGTCTTTTCTAAATCAATAGTTGCCAATAAGTTCTCTAGTCTAGCCGGATCTACATTATCGGGAACGAACAGTCTTGGTGTTTCCCTAGTAGCAGAATCTAATTTATAATAGGGAGGATTTAAAGCAGTATCTAAAGCAATAGCTCCTAAAGCCGAACCACCAATCCCCAAGACTACAAAGTTCTCAAACTCTCCTCTCCTAGCTGCTACTAACTCTTCGATTTCTTCAACAACCTCCTGCTGTCCAGCTGGCAGCTCCATAAAACCCATTTCTCCTGCTGCTTTAGCTTCTTGAATAGCTTCATGAGCTGTTAATAACCTTTTTTCTAAGCTTTCTACATCTTTGACAGTTAATCCGTGCTCTTCCCCAACCTGCTCGGCAAACATATTATTAACATCTAAGCTAATCTTCATTTCCTTTTGCCATTCTTGATCCTCATATTTCAATTCAGACATAATATTCCCCCTCTTTAAAATTTAATTATATGTAGTTAATGAAGTATTTATTAAAAATAATTCTTATCTAAAATTATAACATTTTTCAGAAAAATCAGCAATCCCTTTGGAATGTTTTTTACATAAACGTTAAAATATAACTTTAGATTTAAAAATTAAAACACAGAAGTTACCTCCTGTGCCTTAATAGTAAATTTTATAACTTATCCTTAAACTTCTCTACTAAGCTCTGCATATTTTTAGCTACATCAGCTAAGGTTTGTGCTGAATTGGCCATTTCGTGAATTGTAGCCGTCTGTTCTTCAGTAGCAGCTGTAGCCTCCTGAGTAGAATCCACAATTTCACCAAAAGCATTCGAAATATCTTCAATCATTTCTACTGTAGTTCGAGCACTCCGCAATGTTTCGGCCTGAACTTCTTTAATCATCTTTTCTATTCTTTCTACTGCTGTAGTAGACTCTTCAGCTAAAGCCTTTACTTCCTGAGCCACTACAGCAAAGCCTCTTCCGTGCTCTCCAGCTCTAGCAGCCTCTATGGTAGCATTTAAAGCTAACAAATTAGTCTGATCGGCTATCTTTTCAATAGTAGCAATCGCTTCTTCGATCTGTTCTGAGGTCTCTTCAGACATTTCGGCTAAATTCTTAATTTCGGTAGCTGCCTCTTCAACGGTCTCCGATTGATCTTGACTATTATCGGAAATATCAATAATTCTGTTAGTTAAGGCATCAGCTACCTGACTGATTTCATCACTAGAAATAGCCAACTCTTCTGAGATACCGGTTACATTAGTGCTAGCTGTTTCCAAAGTATCAATGACACTATTTAACTCCATAAACTCCTTGATATAACTTTCCATAGCTACCTGCATATCCAAATTAGTAATCCTAATAAAGGCCATAAAAACCTTCATCATTTTTTCAGTATTGTCTCCATACTCCTCTGCTAAGATAGGCAGCACTTCATTATAGTAAATAGCATAAGCTCCCAAATAAAACTCAGGGGTTAGCTTAATCTCATCATGGATTTTGCCTATTTTAAAGCGATCATTAAAGTGATCAACCTCATAGTTTCCATCTACTAACTCTAAAAAATATTCTTTTTGAGCTTCCTTTAACCTATCTACCGTACTATGCTCCTCAATAAAACTTCTGGCTTGGGGAAACTGATTAATTACCTGATAAAAATTATCTATTATTTGGTCAGCTTTTTCTGCAAATAATCCCCGTAATTCGCTTAATAATTCTTCATCTTCTTCATCAAAACCAACGAACTGTTTACGAAAATCAACATCTTTTTGTTCGAGTTTAAGTTCATTTTCTTCATTTATCATTAGTAATGCTCTGGTTATAAAGATCTTCTTAACCTATAACCAGAATTCACCTCCCTTGGCTTCTTATTTTAAATATGTAATTCAACATATTTAAAATTAATGTCTTACTCTATACAATTATATATTTATACTTATTTATCCTGCCTTTAATGGTAGCTTTTTAATAATTATTCCTTTTTTAAAGGAATAAGCAAGTAAATAAAGAATTAATTTAAGAAGAGAAGTGGAGGTGAAAAAAATGAAGTTAGGAATAGATATCGGCGGTACTAATACCGATGGAGTATTGATCAAAAATGAAGAAGTATTAGCTAGTACGAAATTAAGCACCGAAGCAGACAGTTTAGCTGCCACAATTCTCAAGGTCTGTAGAGAGTTAATTTCATCCAAAAAAACAAATCAAATAAGCCAGGTTAATCTTAGCACTACTTTAACTACTAATCAAATAGCCCAGGAAAACTTTCCCCCAGTAGGACTATTAATAATACCCGGGCCCGGACTAAATCCCGACTGGTATCACTATAGTCCTGCTACTGAAGTGCTTTCCGGCTCTATTGACCACCGCGGTCGAGAAGTAGCTCCTCTAAATTTAAACGAGGTTAAAGCTGCCTTAAAAAAGTTTACCCAAGAAGAGATTAGCAGAGTTGCTATCTGCGCCAAGTTTTCACCTCGCAATCCCAAACACGAAATAAAAATTAAAAAGCTGATTAAAGATGAGTTTCCTGAGTTTGATTTACTCACCTTAGGACATCAACTTTCGGGCAAGCTTAACTTTCCTCGCCGTACAGCCACTACCTATCTGAATACCGCAGTTCTTGAAACTCAACAACAGTTTATTGCTGCTATCAAAGAGGGGCTAGCTGACTTAGGAATTCAAGCTCCTGTGCAAGTGCTTAAGGCTGACGGCGGCACTATGTCTTTGACAGAATCGCTCCAAGCACCTATTGAGTCCATTAATTCCGGGCCCGCCGCCAGCATCATGGGAGTCTTAGCTACTAGTGATTTAAAAGGAACTACTTTAGCTTTAGATATCGGCGGCACCACTACTGATATCTCTCTATTTATAGATGAAAAGCCACTATTTAAACCTCAGGGAGTAGAAATCAACAACTATAAAACTCTAGTTCGCGGTCTCTACAACGAATCTCTAGCCTGCGGCGGCGATAGCTTAGTACAGATAGTAGACCAGCAGCTACAGATTGCTCCACAGCGTCGCGGAAATGCTGCTGCCTATGGAGGGGTAGACCCTACTCCCACCGACGCTCTAGTAGTCTTAGGTCTAGATCAGCAAGGTCAATTAGCAGCAGCTAAGAATAGCTTAGAACCTTTAGCAAAGCAATTAGGATTAACAGTAAAAAAAGTAGCTCTTAAAATCGTCGAACTCTTCTGTACTAAGATTGAAGAAAAAGTAACAGAAATTTTGAATAAACTAAATAATCAGCCAGTCTATACTATTAATGAACTACTGAGTATCTCTAAAATAAAACCTAATTCTTTAGTGGGAATTGGCGGGCCAGCCGCAGCCTTGATTCCTACTCTAGCCAAAAAATTAAAATTAGACTATCTGATTCCTAATTACTCACCAATTGTTAATGCCATCGGCGCTGCCTTAGCTCGTTCTACTAAAAAATGTACTCTTTATGCCGATACGGCTCAAGGTTACTATCAACTACCTGAGTTAGGAATTACTGAAAAGATAGAGCAATTAGATTTAGCCACAGCTAAAAAAATACTCCAAGAAAGCTTAGCAGAACAATTACCAAATTCTAAAACAGAAATAGAGATTACCTCAGCTCAAAGCTTTAACATGGTACGCGGCTTTAACACCATTGGTCAAATAATCGAAGCTACAGCTCAAATCAAACCAGGCTTAACTAATAAATTAAGAAGGGGGCATTTATGATGAATATTAAAGCTGAACAGAGTTTAGGACTGATCTTTTTTCCAGCTTTGGACTGGTCTATCTCCCCTACTCATCCTGAGCGGGAAGAAAGACTGCTTTATACTAAAGACCAGGTATTAGAAGAGGGAGTTTTAGATATCGAAGGAATCAAAGAATATAATCCCGAAGTAGCTTCACTAGCAGATATAAATAGAACTCACGTCTGCATCCCTAATGCCGAAGAGATAGTTACTAAACCGCACTTAATCTCAGCCGGCGGAGCAATTAAGGCGGCTCAATTGGTAATGGAGAAACAAGTTGATTCTGCCTTTGCTATTATCCGTCCTCCCGGCCACCATGCCTTTAGAGTAGTTCCCGGCAGCCGAGGCTTTTGTACTATCAATAACGAAGCTATTATGGTGGAGTATTTGCGTCAAAAATACGGCACTGAGCTCAAAATTGCCTTTGTGGATACCGACGCTCATCATGCAGATGGAACTCAGGATATCTACTATAATGATCCTAATGTTTTACATATTTCCTTACACCAAGACGGCAGAACTCTTTTTCCCGGTACTGGTTCTGTGGAAGAATTAGGAGGGCCCGGAGCCTTCGGCTATACCCTTAACCTGCCGCTACCTCCTAATACTACTGACCAGGGTCTACACTATGCTCTGGATAATTTAGTGCTACCTATTTTAGATGATTTCCAGCCCGACTTAGTAATCAATGCTGCTGGACAGGATAACCACTATAGTGATCCGCTAACTAGAATGCGAATTACAGCTCAAGGTTATGCTGAGTTAAACTCCAAGCTTAATCCTGACTTAGCAATTTTACAAGGAGGATACTCTATTGAGTCAGCTCTACCTTATATTAATATCGGCATTATCCTAGCTATGGCCGGCCTAGACCACCTTAATATTAAAGAGCCTGACTATCAGCCAGAAATTAAAAAACAGGACGCCATTATTAGCGATAAAATTAAAGCCCGAGTAGACTCCTTAAGAACAGCCTGGAAGCTTAAAGAAGAAAGCGATATTCAAAAGGAGTTCCAATGCACTGACTACTATACTACTCAACGCAGTATCTTTTACGATACTGATCAGTTTAGAGAAAATCAGCAGTTAAAGATCAAGGTCTGTACTGACTGCTCCGGGCTAATAGAAATCATTTCTTCGATTCGACCTGATTTACGAAGTATAGGTCAGGCTAAAGTCTTAATTATTCCCTTTGAAGTCTGTAGTAGCTGTCGTAAAGAGGCTTACCAAAAGTATCAGCAAGCTACTGAAGATCCCAAATTTAAACATGTCTATCTTCAGGATAAAGAAGAGGATCAGTTATTAGTTTCAAATTAATTAAAGCTAGTCTTCATCTAACTCTTCAAAGTCTACATCAATAGACTCTTCTTTATCCCATTCCTCCTTTCCCTCTTTTCCTTGATGCTGCTGATAAGTACTACTTGAGCTTTGAGGGCCAAAAACACTGAACTTTACATTACCAGTTTTAATTAACCCCTTAAACTTACGCTTGAGTAGCTCCCTTAACCAAGCTCTACTTTTAGGCAAGACTAAGCTAAAGCCGGCAATATCAGTCACTAAACCAGGAGTTAACAGCATCACTCCCCCAATTAAGATCAACAGCCCTTCAATTAAACTATTTGCCGGCAGCTTACCGGAGTTTAAATTACCCTGAATCTGACTAATTACCAAAAATCCCTGACTCCGGGCCAGCGAAGCTCCTACCACTCCTGTCGAAGCCACTAACAAAATAGTAGGCAAAAAACCAAAATAACCTCCTACTCGAATTAATAACCACAATTCAAATAAAGGTACTAAGCTAAATAAGAGTAATAACTTTAAGAACATCAATTTCACCTTCTCCAATAGTTAGTACCTCTTATTATAATACATTTTGGCTTAATAATCCAATCTATCTAAAAAAGAGTCAATCTTAACGATCAACTCCTTCACAATATTATTTATTATAACCCAAGCGACTAGAAATTTGCTGAGTAGTCTTCTTCACCAAAGTTGCTAATTCTGGAATTCTATCTCTAGTAATCCTTATAGTCGGGCCCGATAAGCTAACAGCAGCTACTACCTGCTCTGTATAATCAAAAATTGGAGCTGCTATGCAACATATTCCTAGCTGATGCTCCTCCCTATCAATAGCATAACTTTTAGTTCTAATTGATTCTAGCTGCTGTTTAAAAGTTGCTATTTCAGTAATAGTATTTTCAGTATACTGAGTCAAGCCTTTGATCTCCAGAATTTCATTAACTTCTTCCTCTGCCAAGTAAGCTAAAATCACCTTGCCAGCCGCAGTGCAGTGAGCTGAAGCTCTTCTCCCTACTTCCGAATGCATTCTGATAGTTTTAGGGCTTTCTACTTTATGCAAATAAAGAACTTCACCTTGGTCGAGAACCACTAAGTGAGCAGCTTCACCAACTCTATCAACCATTTCTTTTAAATAATCGCTAGCATACTCTCGAATTTCTAAGTCATTAAATATTCTACTCCCTAATTCAAAAATTTTTAAACCTAGTTTATACTTATTAGTATCCTGTTCCTGCTCAACTAAGCCCCGATAAGCTAAAGTAGATAGTAGTCTATGGACTGAACTTTTATGCAAGCCTAAATTATCACTTAGTTCAGTTAGCCTTAAACCATGTTCATACTTCCCTAACTCCTCTAAAACATTGATAGCCTTATTTAAAGATTTGACTAAGTTATTAGGTGCTTTACGCATAATTTACCTCCTACACAAATCCAGAATTACTAACTGCTAAACTTAATATGAGTGTGAGAAGTTGAATACTCACACTCACCCTAAGTACTAATAAGCATACATATTACCATATGGTCGGCTAGAAACAGGAGCTAATTTAGAAAACTTAGCTGCCATTACCTCCTCTAAATCTAAATCAAATTCTTGACAGTAATCAGCTAAGTACTCTCTTAACTCCTCTAACTCTCCCGCAGTAGCCTCGCTAACCTGAACTTCTAAACCGACTTGATAGTCTTCTACAGTACCGCGAATATAAATCTCTCCTCCGTGCATTCCTACTCCTACGTGATTACCAATTACAGCCTCAGCGGGCCCGCTCTTCAAACCTAGTAAAATCAAACGTCCCCCCGCCATATACTCACCAAAGAAATCGCCAGCAGTTCCGCCCACAATAATAGTTGGCTGCTGCTGTTGATAACCTTTCATATGAATACCTACTCGATAACCTACATCACCCTTAATATAGACCTTACCACCGCGCATTGAATAGCCCAAAATATCACCAGCATTGCCGTGAATAACTAACTTGCCAGCATTCATAGTATTAGCAATTCCATCCTGACCATTACCGTTCACTACTAGCTCCACTCCATCAGTAAAAGCAGCTAGGTCATTTCCCGGCGTACCATTGATCTCTATCTTCACTTCTTTAGCCAAACCATCACCTATATAACGCTGCCCATTCACATTATCTAAAATAATCTCCTTTTCTCCTGCCGCAACTAACTCCTTAACCTGCTCATTTAGTTCTCGATAATAAACTCCTTGCGCATCTATTTTTGCCATCTTTAAACCCTCCTCTACTCACTAATCTTGGCCTGACGCCACTCTTCATCAAAAGAAATATAACCAAAGCTATCGCTTAATAGTTCAGACTTTACTTTACTTATATCTGCTCCTTCTTTCAGCAGACCGGTCAAAATTCCAGCTCGATCAACATCGTTAAGCCTTATAAAGCCTACAATCTGATTATCTTTTAGGACTATCTTTTGATAGCACTTAGACTCTTCACACTTACTTATTAAAAGCTCGTAACTATCGTCTTCAGGCTTTATCAAGCCGGCAGTAATCATAGATAAGCCAAAAAAACCAATCGAATTTCGAGGGAAGTTCTGCTGATACTCTGCACTTTCACCAGCCATATTTTTACCGGCTATTAAGCCTTGATTATAAGCATTAGGCCAAATAGGAACTACAGTGTTTTCATTTTGAAGAGGATTAGGGCCCTGGCAGACATCCCCCGCAGCATAAATACCCTCTATATTAGTCTGCTGTTTTTGATTAACCACAATTCCTTGCTCTATCTCAATCTCAGTCCCAGTTGCTAACTCCACATTAGGTCTTACTCCCACAGCTATAATAGCCAGTTGAGACCTAAGCTCTTTACCTGATTTTAATTTAACTCCTTCAACTTCCGCAATCCCTAAAAACTCCTCAATAGTATCCTCAAAAATAAACTCTATCCCCTGCTCTTCCAAATGCTGCTGTACTAAAGCTGCTGCTTCTTCATCTAAAATAGCGCTTAACACTTGATTAGCCAGTTCAATTACCGTTACTTCAACTCCTAATTGCCTCAACGCCTCAGCTGCTTTTAAACCAATTAAACCGGCTCCTAAAATAACCGCTCTTTCTAACTGCAACTCCTCTACTTTACTAGCTATCTCTTTAGCCTCATCTAACTTAATAAAGGTATATATATTCTTCTTATCAGCTTCCTTAATTGGCGGAATAAAAGGAGTCCCACCAGTAGCCAAAAGTAACTGTTGATACTCCAACTGCTCTCCAGACTCTAAAGTAACCTGCTGCTCTGCTTCATTAACACTTACAACTTTTTTACCTAATTTAGTCTTTACTTGATGCTGTTCATAAAAGTCATCAGGACGATACTTCATTCCTTCTTCTTCAACCTTCCCCGCTAAATAATAGGAGATTAAAGGTCGCGAATAACTATGATAAGGCTCATCAGAAATTAAAGTTATCTCTCCCTCAGTATCTACCTCTCTAATACCTTCCACAGCTCCAATTCCCGCCGCTGAATTACCGATAATTAAATAACTCATAAATCTACTGCACCCCCTCTTCTTCTGCTCGTTCTGCAAGCACCAGAGCATCGTTAGGACAGTTAGTAACACAGGCTGGTGCCTCCTCTTCAATACATAGGTCACACTTAGCAATTACCTTCTTTCCTGCCTGCTCTCTGCGAATTACTCCAAAGGAACAGGCCATAATACAGGTCCAACAGCCTACACATCTTTCTTCATCGTAGTTGACTACTCCAGTCTCTTCATCTTTTTGCATAGCTCCAGTGATACAGGCTCTAGTACAGTCTGCTTCATCACAATGTCTACATTGCAAAGCAAAAGATAAGTTATCGCTAGACTCAATAATAAGTCGGGGAGTAATACTTTCTAGCTTATGGGCCTTAATAATATCCTTAGAAGCTGAGTGACTAGTTACACAGTAAACCTCACAAAGTTTACAGCCTAGACAGTACTCTTCTTTAGCATAAATTCGCTTCATTGAAACTCCTCCTTGAATTAACTTTTTCTCATAAAACAATATACCAATATTGTTTCATTAAATTTACTCTCCAGCTAATTTAACACCTAAAATCTCCAACTCCCTATCAGTCAAGTCAATCCCCCGCAACATCAATCTATTACCGCGCAGACTCTCTAAGGCATTAATTCCCATTCCGCCCAGCATCTCTTTAATCTCATGGGCCCAACCTTCAATTAAGTTCTTAGCTCGCTCAAAGCCTACTTCAGGATTTAAACGCTTCACTAGTTCCGGCTCTTGAGTAGCAATTCCCCAGTTGCACTTACCGGTATAACAGCTCTGACACATATGACAGCCTAAAGAGATCAAGGCTGCCGAAGCAATATAGACAGCATCAGCTCCTAAAGCTATCGCCTTTACCACATCAGCACTATTTCTAACTGAACCACTAACTACTAGAGATACCTGATTACGCAAACCTTCTTCCCGTAAACGATCATCCACTGCTGCTAGAGCTAATTCAATAGGAATTCCTACATTATCTCGAATCATAGTCGGCGCTGCCCCGGTACCTCCTCGATAGCCATCGATAGTAATAATATCAGCTCCAGCAGTAGCAATCCCTGAAGCAATAGCGGCTGAGTTATGCACTGCTGAGATCTTAACTGAGACCGGCTTCTGATAATCTGTAGCTTCCTTAAGAGCATATATTAACTGGCGTAAATCCTCGATGGAATAAATATCGTGATGAGGAGCTGGAGATAAAGCATCTGTTCCTTCAGGAATCATTCTAGTTTTAGAGACTTCGGGCCCTACCTTTTCTCCCGGCAGATGACCTCCAATTCCCGGTTTAGCTCCCTGGCCAATCTTGATCTCAATTCCAGCTCCAGCCTCTAAGTAGTCCTGATTAACTCCAAATCTACCGGAAGCAACCTGCACCATAGTATTTTCACCATATTGACGTAAATCCTCATGTAAGCCCCCTTCACCAGTATTATAGATAATTCCTACCTCACTAGCCGCTCGAGCTAAGGACTTACAGGCATTAATACTGATCGAACCAAAGGACATAGCTCCAAACATAATTGGCGCTGATAACTCCAGTTGAGGCGGCAAATCCTTAATCTGCTCTTCCTCATCAAACTCTAACTTACTAGGCTTACGACCTAAAAAGGTCTTTAGTTCCATCGGTTCTCTTAAAGGATCAATAGAAGGATTAGTTACCTGACTAGCATTGAGCAGCAGATGATCCCAATAAATCTTCTTTTTAGTAGGATTGCCCATTCCGCTTAACAGCACTCCCCCACTTTCAGCCTGCTTTTGAATATTATTAATCATTCCCGCCGTCCAGTTATGATTCTCCTTATACTCAGAAGGATGCTTTCTAATTCCAATAGCATTAGTAGGACAGATTACTACACAGCGATGACAGTTCACGCAGTTTTCATCCTTAGCCCTCATTTTCTCAAAGTCCTGATCATAAAAGTGGACTTCATTAGCACACTGTCGTTCACAAGCCTGGCACTCTATACAGTTACTCTCTACCCGCTCCACCAAAAACTCTGGACATCTATAGTTTAAACTCATTCTATCTCACTCCTTCCTTCTAATAATCCAATCACTGCTTCTCCACCGCGAGGACTCCAAACTTTATCCGGATCAGCACATATCTCTCGAATAGCTGACTCCTCACTAGCCACATAGATTCTTTCTTCATCTTCAGCCACCACCAAAGGTCTTAGCTTAATCCGATCGTTGAGAGCAATAAAGCCGTTTTGATGACCTAGAATAATAGAAAAGGGCCCGTTCAACAAAGCACTACTATAGACCTGACGAATCGACTTAACAAGCTGTTGTTCTTCTACTTCCATTCTTTCTATCTCACTCCATAGTGGAGCTGCTACCGCTTTAACAGCCACCTCCAAAGGCAAATCATGTTTTCTTAACATCAGATCAAAAAGATAAGTAATCGCCTCCGTATCGGTCATCATACTACACTTATAACCAAACATCTCTAAATAACGCTTATTTGCTCCGTAAGAAGAGATCTCTCCATTATGGACAATAGACCAGTCCAAAAGAGTAAACGGATGAGCACCACCCCACCAGCCTGGTGTATTAGTAGGAAATCTGCCGTGAGCCGTCCATAAGTAAGCCTCATACTCCTCTAACTTATAAAACTCGCCTATTTCTTCCGGGTAACCTACCCCTTTGAAAACTCCCATATTTTTACCGCTAGAAACTACAAAGGCTCCCTGATAATCAGAGTTAATATTCATTACGCACTGAGCTACATATTCATCCTCCTCCAGACCTGACGCTGAGAGCTTTTGTTCTTCTGGCTTACTGAAATAACGCCAAATCAGAGGAGAGTCCTCTATACTACTGATCTCTCTGGTAGGCACTACCTCTCCTACTGAAATATCAAAGTGACAGTTCAAAAATTTTTCCACTTTATTTTTAGCCTCTAAATCATCATAAAATAAATGAATAGCATATTCATCCTTGCGTTCCGGATAAATACCGTAGGCAGCAAAACCACCTCCCATGCCGTTAGAGCGATCATGCATCAACGCAATAGAGTCTATAATCTCTCTACCGGAAAACTTCTTGCCTTTTCTATTTAAAATTCCACTAATTGCACAACCCGAAAGTACCTTTTCTTGTCTGTTTACCATCTATTCCACCTCTCTTTTCATAATATAAAAACGTATTTCATATTAAGTTTATTATACAATATTTATTTGCTTTATGCAAGTAGTTTTTGCATAATAAAAAGATATTTTTTTGAGCAGTCATAGCTTGGCTTTATGATTAAAAAATGTTAAACTATTATCAAGAAAGGAGTGTTCAAATAATGAAATACTATAGCTTTGCAGCTAAAGAGGATAGAAATTGCGAAGTAAAACTCTTTGCCAGCCCAGAAATTTATAAACAAATAGAAAATACGGCCCTTAAACAATTACTCAATGCTAGCAAACTGCCTGGAGCCGTTAGCGTAGTAGGTCTACCCGATATTCACCAAGGCTATGGACTGCCTATTGGTGGCGTTTTAGCCTGTGATTTAGAAGAAGGAATAGTCTCTCCCGGAGCGGTAGGTTTCGATATTAACTGTGGAGTCAGACTATTAAGCAGTAATTTACAATACTCGCAAGCCAAGGAACATTTAGGAGGACTTATTAATGAGTTTCGAGCTAATATTTCAGCCGGTTTAGGTGGTAAATCCAAATTTAAGTTTAGTAAACAGGAATTTAAAAAGATAGTTAGCCAAGGATTACCTTTTTTAATCGGTAATTTTGACTTTGGGGACTACAACGATATTAAGTGCACTGAAGAGGAAGGACAACTAGATAATGCTAATCCAGAACAGGTCTCCAATAAAGCGCTTAAACGAGGTCGAAAGCAGTTAGCTACTTTAGGTTCGGGTAACCATTTTATAGAGATCCAAGTCATTGAGAAGCTATTTGTTGAAGAAGAAAGGCTAGAAGAAGGACAAATAGTATTTATGATTCACACTGGTTCGCGTGGTTTTGGTCATCAAATTGCTAAAGACTACATTAAATCGGCTAAAGATAGAATCAGCAAGTACGATTTCCAGCTACCTAATAAAAACTTAGCCTCTTTCCCAATCCAATCACCGCAAGGACATTACTATCTACAAGCTATGGCCTGTGCAGCTAATTTCGCCTTTGCCAATCGACAGCTGCTTACTCATCAACTCCGCAACTTAGTTAGTGATTTTTTAGGCGGTTCAACTGCTAGAGGTGATTTAAAACTTTATTATGATCTGGCCCATAACATAGTCAAAAAAGAAAGTCATCTTATCGAAGATACCGAGAAAGAGCTATTAGTACACCGCAAGGGAGCAACTAAGTTAGCTCCTGGAGGAGTAGCTTTAATTCCCGGTTCAATGGGTACAGCCAGCTATATTGTTCAAAGTGCTTCTTCAGAAAGCAATCAATTATCTTTAGAATCAGTAGCTCATGGAGCTGGCCGCAAGATGAGCCGTAGACAGGCTAAACAAGATATCAGCCGAGAAGAACATTTAAATAGCATTAAGGGAGTAACGGTAGTTTCGGGCACTAACGATAAACTGCTCGATGAATCACCACTAGCCTATAAAGATATCAGTTTAGTTATTGATTCTTTAGTCAAAACCGGCTTAGCTGAACCGATAGCTAAATTGAAACCACTCGCTACTTTAAAGGGTTAAAACGAAGTTACCTAGACAAATTTAGCCATCAATAAATTTATTACGTCAAACCTATCATATCTTTAAGTTTTGAACCAAAAATAAGCCTGATAAAAATATAATTTATTATCCAAATAATAAAATCCCCTCAATAAACAAGGAGATTGTTCTAATCTTCAATTTTAATTTATCAATAAATTTAAAAACTAATCACTATAAGCTATAGTAACAGTAGCTATACCACTATATTCGCCAGCAGTCTGATTAAGGTCAAACTCTTTTAAAGTAGCGTAAATTGTAAAGCTATCTTTTCCTTCCTCATCTAAAGGACCTACTTCTGAGTCATCAATAACTAACTTAACTTCTAAGCTATCTTCTTTTTCAAAATGATTTAAAAAAACTATACCATCCTCATGCTCAATGCTAGCTGAATAATCTGTCTCGGGTTCACCCGTGACTTCGGCTGTAGTTTCTGCTTCTACTTCACCTGAGTTGTGAGAAACAGCACCGAAATCTATATCTTCTTCAATCTCAATACTTTGCGGAGCTAAGACCTGAACTAATATTCGAAAGTCCTCACTAGTTCCTTCTTCCTCAGCCAAAGCTAAGCTAGGTATAGCTAAAAAAATTATTATCAACAACAATATAGAACTCAAAGTAAAAACTTTATTAATATCCATCATTAAAAGCACCTCCCTGATTCTAGATCCCCTGACTTTTAAGAAAAAACCTTAAAAGATCAAGGTCGGTTTCACCACTGACTCCGTATGATCCAGGTGACCAAATACAGATCATACTTCCTAGTCTCCTTGAAGTTTCCTTAAAATTCAATTGCTAAGCGCTTATCAAAAAAGCACCCATCAAGGATCTAGAACTGCCTAGGGAAGTTAAATTCTTTTTAGCTCCCTACAATTCCAGATCTGATCCCACTAAACTAAGTATAAACAACTGCCAAACATAACCACTATTAATATCTCTTACTATTATTATACAGTTTAAATAATAAATAGTCAAGCAATCAAATTAATTAACTATTGCAAATAATAATTATTTAATTAAAGTTTACTTTAATTATCACTGATTACAGTTATCACAGCCGTACCACTATAATCACCAGATTCAACTTCTAATTCAGCCGCTGGAATAGTAGCCTCAATCTCAAAATCTTCTTCTCCCTGATTACCTATACTTCCCCGAGAATCGTGCTCTAAATCAACAGTTATTTCATCCTCAGTTTCGGCAGATGTCAAAATTACTTGACTATCTTCATTATTAAGTATCACTGAATAATCAGTGTCAGGAGCAGCTTCTACAATAGCTTCAACAGTACCTACCTGTTCTTCTTCTTCTCCTGGAAAAACCGATCCAAAATCAATATTTTCGGTAATTTCAATACTAATTGGCTCTAGAATTGTAATCTCAAGATCAAATTCAGCACTATCTTCAGCCATAATTATACTGGAATTAAGTAATATTATTGATAAAGTCAGGAGTAAAATCAAACCTAAAGACAGACTTTTATTTTTCATCATTCTTCACTCCCTTTATGATTTGCATCCATGCTTTGCAAGTTGAAGTCTTGACCGCTATACCAGACTGGCTGTTCACCGTAAGGAATATTAACTTCAATACTATCGGCTCCTACTTCTATATCTAAGTCTTCAGAAAACTCAAGAGCCAACAAATAGTCTCCAGGTTGAATTCCCTCCATAATATAAAACCCATCAAACTCCAAAGAACTTCGTTTTACCTCTGTTTTTTCTTCATCTTTTAACACTACTTCTACCTCTCCGGGAAAAATATCCAGTTCTTCTAATCCTTGCACAAAGCCACTTATTCCTGAAATCGGTACTACAGCAATATTGACTTCTTCTCCTACTCCCGGTCTTGGCTCTACCCAAATTTCTTCTTCAATAGGCACATAAAGAGCATCTAAACTGGTAGCATCTACTTCTACTTTAGTTCTTCGATAGGGAGTTAAATCCGTTGCTGAAAATCGACCCTGTTCATCGCTTAGAATCTCTTCTTCTCCTGCGCCATCAACTGAAATTCTTACTCCCGAAAGAACTTCTTTATCTGCTGTCCATTCTCCACTTCCTGTTTCATCTAGAAAAACTCTACCTTCTACCCGACCTCTATTAGGTCTTTCGCTATCTACTCTTTCAAAAGGAGGAGCTGCTTCCCGAACTTCATTAAAATTAAGACTAAAACCAATATAATTAGGGCTAAGACTACCGCTCATAGTAAGTCTTTTTCCAAAACGATATTGGGCCCTAGTCCGAGGACTCAACTCACCATTACTAAAACTAAAACCAACAGAATAATTAAAGTCTTCTTTTTCTTGACGTTTACTTAACAAATCCGCTGTTAATCTATATCTATCCAAACCTTCTTCATTAAAGTTTAAAGAAGTGGAAGCCTGTAAATTATAGCTCTCCCAACCCGAATGATTTATACTACCGCTTAAGCGATTATTCCACTCAGAATCAACTCCTAAGGTCAATTCATTACTAAACTTAGTTAGGGTTCTTAAACTCCATCTATATCTATATTTAGCTTTTAATTGATGCCTAAAGTTTTGCGAAAAATTGGCTAAATGATAACTTAAGTCTAAATTGTAACGCCCAGTACTATTATTGAAGCTTAAACTTCCTTCTTGGTCTAGATAAGCTTTTTCACCATCAAGCCGATAATAATCTCTTTCCGGTGGTTTAATATTTTCATAACCCAGAAATTCTGCTTCTACACTCCAACCATTTAATAGTCTATTTAGGTTAGCTCTATAAGCTACCCCTTCTAAATTAACATCAAAATAGCTATCGAAAAGTACCGAAGTCGCTAAACTAGGTTTAGCCAGTAAGCTTTTACCTAAATAAATCTCTCGTGAACTATCAAAATCAGACTTAAAAGTAGTAACACTAGCACCTAAACTTAAGTTATCACTCCAACCATAATATAGATCTCCAGTAGCAACTTTTCCACTTTGATTACTGCCAACTCCACCTCGATAAGAATAACTTCCCACCGATAACAGCTCTGGACGAGAAGCAACCTGTTTCTCTTTAGTATAAATCTCTCCCTTAGGAGTATAGACTACTACTTCATATACATTCTGAGAGCCCTGCATAGGGATATCTACAAATCTATATGTGCCTCCCTGTTCCTCTTGATAATCAATTAAAACCCCTCGATAATAAAGCTCTACTTCACTGCCAGCCGGAACATAACCACTCAGCTCAGTCTCTCCAAATCTATTCCCAGCATCAAAGCTTCTAAAGCTCGCCCCTGTAATCGACTCAGAATCCTTTAAGAGTCCTGGATATCTTAACCTAGTATCGCCTATTACCAAGTCTTCTAAATCTAAAAGATGACGATATCTTAATCTGCTAAAATTCAAGTTCATTTCCCCATCATCTGCAAAGCTAATTTCACTACTAAAATCACCATAAGCCAGTGGCCCTATATAACCCAAAGTTGAACCATAATAGTTCAACTCTTTATCCTTTAAGTTGCCACTTATTCCGCTCTGATAATAAAAAACACCGGGTTCAAAAAAAGATCTGCTAATTTGTGCTAGCTCTACCTCTTCCTCAATTTCTGCTAGATTTTTTCTAGCTTCCTCTCTTTCGGCAAAAATTTGACTAACTAATTGAAATTCAGGATTTATACTAACTTCATAGTAAAATATATCCCAGTTAATAGTCAAAGGCAGCCACTCACCCAACAGATGATATTTAAGATATATTTCTTCTGCTTCGATAAAGTAATGTTTACTATCTAATTCAAAGATTTGATCGCCACTTTTTAATTTATCTTTATCTAAATCTAAATAGTAATTCTTATCAAAATTAGGAATAGCTCCTGAAACAAGCTCTTCTTCCCAATCAATATTAAACATATATAATTCCATTTTATCTAAAATTTCACTTAAAGGTAAATAAACATTTTCGGCTTGATCAATTCTAACTTCAAAAAAAGAATCGACTTCTCCGCCAACAATTTTCAATTGAATATAACCTATGTCAACCTCTGGTCTTTCGGCAACCTTCTCTTCTACGATTTCCTCAGTTTCTTTTGCTACTGTTTCCTCTAACTCTTCATCTTCTTCCTCAATTTCTTCTTTAGTCTCTATTTCCTCATCTTCAGTTTCCGCTTGCGCAGATTCTTCTATAACTTCCTCTACTTGAAGCTCTTTATCCTCTTCCTTATCCTCTTCCTTATCCTCTTCCTTATCTTCTTCCTCAACCTCTGCTTCTTCAGTTTCCTCGCTTTTGATTTCCTCATCTTCGCTTTCCACTTGCTCAGGCTCTTCTATAACTTCCTCTACTTGAAGCTCTTTATCCTCTTCCTTATCCTCTTCCTTATCCTCTTCCTTATCCTCTTCCTTATCCTCTTCCTTATCCTCTTCCTTATCCTCTTCCGCTTCAGATTCTTTCCCTAAAAAAGAAAAAGTAATTTCTCGCAAAGTCTCTCTAAAACTTTCATGGGGATATACAGAAAAAACAATAGTAAATAAAATAACTATAATCAAAATTATTGCTAAAACCAAATATTTTTTCTGCATTAATTAACACACCCTGTATAGTTCCCAACTTAATCTAAAGAGTTAACTTCCACAAAGGCTGACCCTTCATAGTCTCCACCAGCAATTCCCTCAGCAATTTCCTTAAAGGTAGCTCCAATAGTAAAAATAGCCTCTCCATTTTCATCAAAGTATCCTTTATTATCTTCTAAATTAGTAGTAAAATCAGTAGCCATAATTACAAAACCATTACGATCCCCTTCCAACTCTACTTCATCATCAGGAAAGGAAACTTCAAACTCCCCCCCAGGCTCTCCTCTACTTACTTCAACTTCTAGTGCTTCGCTACTATCGGGAGATATTATAACTTCCTCAACTCCAGTAAAGACCTCACCTCCATATAGACTGTCCTGAATATTCCTAATTTGCAAGCCCGGGCCCTGAGCCATAAGAGCACCTGAATAAAGCAGTAAACAAATAATAAATAGCACTATGGATACCCTTTTATCCCACATCTTCTTTCCTCCCTGGCATTAAGATAACTTAATCAAAAGGAGACTTCTTTTTCTTCAATAACTTGATCATCCTGTTTGAAAATCAGTTCTACTTCTCCCCCAGCTAATGTTTCTTCCAAATTTAAACTTCTCTGAAAGGTATTTTCCTCACTGCGGTGAACTACAAAATTAGAGCTGTGCTCTTTAACAATATTTTCATCTTCATCTCTTACTTTAGCCTCTACGTTCATTCTTAAATGAGCATTACTCTGATTAATAAAGTTACATGTAAGCAATAACTGATCATTATCCTTTTCTAGCTCTAAATCTTCCAGTTGACCAGCATAATCCAGTTCTCCAAACTGACCATAGAGATTAATTCCCATTCTAGTTAAGAGTTGAAAATCTATTTGTACATCATCTTGCTCTTCGCTTTCATCTTCAGTTTCCTCTTCAGAACGAGGCTGTTCTTCAAAATAAAGAATAGACCGATATTCTCCATCCTCTACTTCGGCTGGCGGTCTAAGTGAAAAACGTACCACTCGTCGCTCCCCAGGGCCAATACTCAACTGCGGAGGATAAACTACTATCCAGTCTCCTAAGTACTGTTCTTCTGCTTGTTCAGCAGCCGGCCCAGTATAAACTCTAACTCTGATAGTCTGGTTGGAAGCATTCATCACGTTTACCTCTTTAGTTACTGGTTGGTCACCATCAAAGATAAATCTTTCCGGGGCCACCCGAATACTAACTGCCATAAGTCTTTCGCTATTAGTCACAAATAATACTAACATTATTAAAGTAATAATTACTAGCTTTCCTTTTAACCTAGTTTTCATAATCTTCCCTCCAAAACCTAACTATAGTATAAATATTATTATAAATAGAGATAAGAGGATAAACCAATATAGGTCTATCCCCTGCTTAAATCTTCATTATATTTCAAGCTAATATTTTAGTCAAGAGTTACAGTTACCATAGTCTCTCCAGTATACTCTCCAGCCTCAATATCTTCTAATTGCTCTTCAGAAATTGTACCATCAATTTCAAAAGTATCATCTCCATCAACTATCTCTGGTTCACCCTCAGCAGTATTAGATAAATCAACTACAAGTTCAGCCTCTTCTTCATTAGTTAAAGTTACCTGTTCCTCCATCTCAATAGTGTAGTTTGCATCATTTCCAGTTACCACAGCTTCAACAGGCTCATCAGCATCAACAGCATCTCCATTTGGCCAAACTTCGCTAAACATCATATCATTTTCAATCGTAATACTAATTGGTTCTAAAACATTAGCCGTAATATTGAACTCATCATAATCTTCCCCAGCTAAAGCCATACTACTAGCGCCTAAAACTACTGTCAAAGCCAGCACCAAAACTAAAATCTTTTTCTTCATTTTTATTCCCCCTCTAAGTTTTATTAAGTAAATTACTTCCTTAAAAAGCAGCCTAATGTAATGAAAGAACATAATTTTATTACAATTAAAAAAACCTCACCTTTTAAGACTTGTCTTAAAAAGTAAGGGCGGTTTCACCACTGACTCCATATGATCTCTAGGTGACCAGATTTAGACCATACTTCAACGTCCCCTAAATGCTATCTAATATTATTAACAGCAACTACTAGTAATAATTATTGCTATCTAACTTATACTTAATTCTACCATCACCAGCTATTATTGTCAAGGAATAATCAGAATTATTTGCTAAAGTTATCGAAAAATTCAGAATAAGGATAATAAAACTGTGCATTATTACAATAAAACCCTAAGCAAGTTTAGTGATTATCAACCTACAGCACTCAGCCCCGGCTCCAATTCTACTTTCTATCTCCAGTTCAAAACTGGGAAATTGAGAGATAACTCCATAATCTCCCTCTACGGCCCATTCACAAAGATAATCAGTCTCCTCTACCGTACAGCCTAAATCCTGCCAAGCCTTTACCAAGGGACAGTGTTCAAACTCCAAAACTGCTTTTTGTGGATTCAGTTCTTTAACTTCCATTGCAAAAACCTCCTGGCCCGGACTAGCCGTAAACTCTTCAATGAAAGTCTTTAGCTCGGTAGTATACTTCATTTTCTCAGCCTTTAAGCAGCCGAAGTTAAAAACTGCTCGCCGAGCAATCTTCTCTGGGGGATAACCTTCCTTTTCCATCTCCTCTATCAATAAGTAAAACCAAGTAGCTCGATCAGCAATAGCATCTCTCAAATACTGAACTGTTTTTTCCATAATAACTTTTCCACCCTTGCTTAGTATTTAGTTGTATCCTTCTTCTTGTTGTTGCTGCTTCTGCTTCATAAATAATACAATTAACTCATCTAACTCCTGACTTTTCTTAAGTCGTTGCTTCCGGCTAAGTTCATCACTACTTTTAGATAACTGATTAAGTTCTTGTCTTAGTTTTTCAATTTCTTTCTTTAATTTATCCATAATAATTAACCCCTTTGCTTAATAATTAACCCCTTGCTTAATTTAAAGCTGAACTTAGCTTACTCAAAATTTTAAAAGATTATCCCATCCCCTTACCTACAAAAAATAATATTAATTCGTGAACAGCTTACGTTTCATTCAGAAATGCTTTGTTATATTTCTATTATTCTAGGCAAGTAAGTAAATTCCTGCAAAATATTAAATAAGATTCTACTATATAGTAGAATCTTATTTAATATGTAGAATTTTACCTATTTTTGAGCTAATTTATTACTTGGTGAACTAAGTTTCTAGCCACTAACTGTTCTGCTTCAATTTTATAAGCATTCTCTAACTTTTCTTTAGCTATAGCCAACTGACTATCTTCATTAACATGTAGAGTAGCCAGTTTATCACCTTTACTTATTTTAGCCCCTAATTTAGCCTCTAAAACAATTCCTACTGCTAAATCTATTGTCGCCTCTTTGTTTTCACGACCAGCTCCTAAGAGCATAGCTGCTAAACCTACTTCTTCGGCTAAAATTTCTGTTATATAACCACTTTTAGGTGCTTTTATTTCAACTCTTTTTTTCGAAGTAGCTAAAAGATTAGGATTATCTACTACTTCTTCTTGACCACCCTGGGCCCTAATCAACTCCTTAAACTTCTCTAAAGCAGCTCCGCTAGCCAAAAGCTCCCTTAACTTAGCCTTTCCTTCTTTAGTATTCTCAACTCTTCCTGCTAATTTAAGCATCTCGGCTCCTAAACACAAAGAAAGCTCCTCCAAATCAGCCGGCCCTTCTCCCCGCAAAGTCTCTATAGCTTCCTTAACTTCTAAGGCATTGCCTACTGCCTTACCTAAAGGCTGATTCATATCAGAGATTACCGCCACTGTCTCCTGACCAAGATTATTACCGATCTCCACCATAGTTCTAGCCAGCTCTTCTGCTTCAGCAAGCTCCTTCATAAAAGCTCCGTTACCAACCTTCACATCCAGCAAAATCTTATCAGCCCCGGCAGCTATCTTCTTGCTCATAATACTACTAGCAATTAAAGGAATAGAGTCTACGGTAGCCGTTACATCCCGCAAAGCATAAAGCTTCTTATCAGCCGGAGCTAAGTTAGCCGTCTGTCCCGCTACAGCTACTTGTAGTCGATTAACATTATCAATAAACTCCTGCTTAGCCAGAGCAGTCCTAAAATTAGGAATCGCCTCTAGCTTATCAATAGTTCCCCCAGTATGACCTAAGCCTCGCCCAGACATCTTAGCTACTGGTACTCCTGCCGCTGCTACTAAAGGAGCTAAAACTAAAGTAACACTATCTCCTACTCCGCCAGTACTGTGTTTATCTACCTTAACTCCAGCAATAGAACTTAAATCCAGCTGTTCACCGGAATCAGCCATAACCGAAGTCAAAGCAGCCACTTCTTGCTTCTTCATGCCTTGAAAGAAGACTGCCATGGCCCAAGCAGCCAACTGATAGTCCGGAATTTCTCCACTTACATAGCCTGAAATTAAATATTCTAACTCAGCCTTAGTTAACTCTTTACCTGCTCGCTTTTTTAAAATAATATCATAGGCTCTCATCTTAAATCTCCTTAACAACTCCTTTCACTAAGCTGATAAACTTAGGCTTAACCCGCTCCGTAGTCTCAATTACCTCCTCATGGTCTAAAGGCTTAGGCAAAACTCCAGCCGCCATGTTGGTAATGCAGGAGATACCTAGCACCTCCATTTGCATATGATTAGCCACAATTACCTCCGGTACCGTAGACATTCCCACTGCGTCAGCTCCAATACGAGAAATAAACTCAACCTCGGCTGGAGTTTCGTAGCTGGGCCCGGTCACAGCTAAGTAAACTCCCTTTTTAACTCCTATTCCCTGCTGTTGAGCCACTGCTTCCGCTAACTCTATCAAGTCTTGACTATAAGCTGTGGACATATCAGGGAATCTGGGCCCGAATTCCTCTTCATTACTACCAATCAAAGGGTTAGTACCCATGAAATTTATATGATCCCTGATTACCATAAAATCCCCTACATTAAAGCTCTCATTAACTCCTCCGGCAGCATTGGTAACTACTAATTTCTCAGCTCCTAAGAGCTTCATTACCCGGACCGGAAAGGTAACTTCTGTTAGACTGTAGCCTTCGTAATAGTGAAAACGGCCCTGCATAGCTACTACCTCTTTACCTGCTAACTCTCCACAAACCAGTTGTCCAGCGTGTCCTTCCACCGTCGAAGCGGGAAAGTTAGGTATTTCTTGATAAGGAATCTGCCTAGCTTCTTCAATCTCCTCAGCTAAAACTCCCAACCCAGAACCCAAAATCAAAGCTATTTCCGGCTTAATTGCTAATTCTGCCTCTAAATAATCCACACTCTCTTCTACCTTAGTTAAATCCATTTCAGCTCACTCCTTTGCTAATCCATAATCTGCTCTTTAAAACTACTTCCATCTTCAGGCTCTTTTACCTCCAAAATATCGGCTACAGTACTAGCTAAATCAGCAAAACTATCTCTAATTCCTAAATCTACACCTGCTTTAATAGCTGCTCCTTTAATTAATAAGGGCACATACTCCCGAGTGTGATCCGTGCCCGGATAAGTAGGATCACAGCCGTGATCAGCCGTAATTATTAACAGGTCATCCTCCTCTAACAGTGCTTCAATCTCCGGTAGTTGACTATCAAACTCCTGCAAGGCTTGAGCATAACCCTGCACATCATTTCGATGCCCATATAGCTGATCAAAGTCCACTAAGTTAGCAAAAATCAAACCTGCTTCCACCTCAGTTAATGAGTCACAAATAGTCTCTATTCCTTCTTGATTACCAGCAATATGCTTAGAGTCAGTCAAACCTCGATCAGCAAAGATATTATCAATTTTTCCAATTCCTAATACTGTTTGTCCCGCTTCTTTAACAGAATCTAAAAGCGTAGGCTTCGGTGGAACTAAGGAAAAGTCCTTTCTGCTAGCAGTACGCACTAAACTACCTAGCTCTCCCTTAAAAGGCCTAGCTATCACTCGCGCTACTGCATGCTCTCCCTTTAAGATCTCTCTAGCCTTTCGACAATAACTATATAACTCCTCTACAGAAATTACATCTTCGTGAGCGGCAATCTGAAATACACTATCGGCAGAAGTATAGACTATAGGTTGTCCAGTTGCTAAATGTTCTACACCTAGTTCCTCAATAATTACCGTCCCCGAAGCAGCATAGTTACCTAAAATCTCAGTCCCAATAGCTTCTTCAAACTCTTTAATTATCTCTTCTGGAAAGCCATCCGGATAAGTAGGGAAAGGCTGTTCAGAAATAATTCCCGCCAGTTCCCAATGGCCCATAGTGGTATCCTTACCCGGGGAAGCCTCAGCCATTTTAGCATAGACTCCTTCAGCTTTTGATAGTTGATTTACTCCTTTAATCTCTACTCCGGCTATATTTCCCAAGCCTAATCTTTCTAAGTTAGGTAGTTCAATTCCACCTAGTTCTCGAGCAATATTCGGTAAAGTACTAGCCCCCTCATCTCCAAACTGTTTAGCGTCTGGTAGGGCTCCGACTCCTAAGCTATCTAGAACTATAATTAGTACTCTTTTAATTTTCATGCTCTAGCTCCTTTCTTTTTCACAAAATAAAACTTTTTCGTTCTAATGTTGCTTTTTAACGAGGTCTGGGTACCCCCAGGGGTGTTTAACGCTCCAAATCTTTTTTCTCTCCTTCTTCATTTATGAAAACTATAGCTATTATGATTTGCTCGAGCTTTTTAAAATAATTTAATAAAAACGACGAAAAAAGCTAGATTTCCGCTCCTAAACACCCCTGGGGGATTATTTTATCGTGAAAAACCAATTTCGTTATCAGCACGGTCAAATGGGTGTTTATAAGCGATATTAAAGTTTATTTTTTAGTACTTCTTGACGAATTGGAGCTAAAATAAGAACTGGTTTAGCCAATTTTTCTAATTAAAATTGGCGGGTTCTTATTTTAGTGGAGATGAGTCTTAGAAGTACTAAAATAAACTTTTCTAGCGTTAAACATCCATTTGGCCTCCCACGCCAACGCAACATTATACCAATATTTTAGTAAGGAAAATGAAATTTTGAACTTATCTCTTAAGGTTTAGTCAGAACTTAGTCAGATTTTAGTCACCCCAAGGGCACTTCCCAAAGTAATGACTAGCCAAAATAATGGCGTCGCTACGGGGCACACCCCAAGAGTACTTCTTCAGTCAGCAAAGAACGCTTCCTTCAGGGCGCTGTGTCAAACTACTTTTAATCTTTTGAACTTTATCTATCCTCTATCCTCTATCATTTATCATTTGATTAATACACTTAACAGCTAAGCCGCCACAATAAAATTAATCACTAACTCCATCACCAAAGGAGTCAACAAACTCTCAATTAAAGCCGCTACTACCAAAATAATTCCTAATAATCCCATCATAGTAGAATAGCCAAAAAAGTACTGCACAAAATTAAGAGGCCGTTTAGAAAACTTACTCTTTAAAAGATTAAGCGCAAAAGCAACTGCAGCTACTCCAGCTATAATCAAAACAGGAATTACAATAATATTATGAGGTAACATAGCAGAAATAGCAAAAATCAATCCCTTAATTGCCAGTTCTTCAACTAAAAAGCCTACCGCAAATCCAATCACAAAACCACGCAAAAAAATAATAATTGGAATCAAAGGCAAACCAATCATAGAAACTCCCAAAATCCACAATATAAAAATAGACTTCAAGTTATAAAAAATAGCCTGCTGAGCCAGCAAGTCCTTTTGTAAAACAAACTCTCCCTGAAACCCCTGGAAGAAACTAGATAGGTAATGAATCAACTCGCTTTTTTCCGTGTGATTTAACATCTTAACTGTAATAGAGCCAAAGGTTACTCCACTAATGAAAATAACTACTAAAAATAATAAAATCGAAAAGTTACGCTGTATAAATCTCAGAGTGCTATTTTTAATCTGGCCTAAATTAAACATTGCTCTCCCCCCATCAATTACGAAACATCTTACTAAAACATATGCTTAATGGGGGGAGAGTATGACAAGCTATAATTCCAAAAAACCTTCTTCAATTATTAATTTGCCGATATGTTCAGCCGCTAAAATATCCTCATAAGAGTTAGAGCTAGCTGCTACTAAAGTAATTCCTGTTTTAAACTTCTGAGCTAATCTAATCGCTCGTTGAGCAGATATTCGAGCTGGCTGAGCTCCCTTTTTCTTAAAGGTTCTAGCTATAGTTCCTGTAATTACTTCGGGAGCTCCGTGATTATAAGCCACATCATAAGCCACTCCCCCAGTTTCAGTAATAGCCACAACTACTTTTTCTTCAAAGTCCAACAGCTTCACTACTTCCGCTCCTAAGTTAGGAATTATATCTTCAATTTCAGCTCCAGCTCTCTTAATTCCAGTCAAAGTTAAGTTAATATTCTTTTCTCGCTCCTCCCGGGAAGCCAAACGCGGTTCAGTTATCAACACCACTTCACTATCATACTTTAAAGCCTTTTTAGCAGCAAAGTAGCCTATCTTTTCAGGATTAGTCTGAATTTTTAAAGAAATATGATCCGGACTAGCTCCAAAAGCATCTAACGCTCCAGCATCTAGGGTAGCTTCAATAGTAGTGGACATATCTATAATATCTACAATCATTACTATATCACCTTTTCGCGCTGCTTTAGCAGCTCCCGAAGCATTAGAAGTAATATTTAGAGTAGGAGTCCACTCTGTACTCCGCTGATTTCCTAATAATTTAACCATACTATCTATTAACCTCCTGAACAATAATTAAACAAGTATTGCAAACCAATAATCGTCTTAGCATCAGCCAGTTCAGCAGTATACAGCTTTTCTTTAGCCTCGTTTAAGGAAAGCTTCACTATTTCAATAAACTCATCCTCATCGGTATGCTGTTGATACTCTTTAAGCCTCTGAGCCAGATAAAGATGAATCTCCTCATCACAAAAGCCGGGTGAAGTATAAAAGCTACCTATTTTTTCCCAGTTTTTAGCTTGATAGCCTGTCTCCTCTGCTAATTCTCGCTGAGCACAGTCGCGAGGGGTCTCATTTTCCTCTAATAGCCCCGCCGGTAGTTCTAACATTATTTTTCCTAAAGGACTTCTAAACTGACGAACTAAGATAATTTCCTGAGTATCTTCCAAATAAGGAACTATAGTCACCCCGCCCGAATGTTCTACTATTTCTCGCTCGGCACTTGTCCCATCGGGCAGCCTTACTTGATCTTCCCTCAGCTTTACAATTCTGCCACTATACACTTCAGTGCTTGCTATTATTTCTTCACTTAACTCTGATTCCACATTACTTCAACTCCTTATTAATAGTCCTAACTCTTCTAAAGCTAATAAAGCCGCTATTCCAGCTGTTTTAAAGAATTCTGGATCTTCCTTTTCGTCTCGCCCCATTGTATTAACAGCAATCCTAGCTTCATTAATAATCTCTAATATTTCTGCTCCCTCTTTATACCTCAGCTGATGCTTATTAATTAATTGATGAGTTGCTAACTGCTCTTCAATTCTAGTTTTTTGAATGCCACTTAATTTAGGCAGGGCTACAATAGCTTCAGTCAAAGCTACCTTGCTTAAGGCGGTTAAGGTATGATGACTGAGCCCGTAATGTCTCTCTCTTGAATCAGCAAAACTAATTCTGGGGATAGCTATGGGAGTCCCCCCTAAGACATTAACGGCATTAATAATCTGTCCCTGTTCTAAACCAGTAAAACCGTATTCAGTTCCCGTTCCTACAATCCCCGGGCCCATTGCTACAATAACTACATCGGCCTGAAGTACCTCCTTAGCAGCTATCAGCCCTGAATAGATATTAACAGCTTCTAAGTCGCCCCCAAAAGCCTGCCCTACGGTAATAGTGCTCTGGATTAGCCCCGCTTCTTTTAATTCAACTATGCTGTGGCTTAACTGCAAAGGTAAAGCTGCTTTATCGGTCATAATATAAACTACCTTCAACTGTTCTCTACTCAAGTTAGCCAAAATAAGAGCTGCCGGAGCTACCATACTATGCAAGGAGCCCACCAACACTAGCTGTTCCTCTAAAGAGCTAAAGTCTGCTATTTCCTTTCTCCAAGCACTACTTTTTTCTTCTACAGCCTCCACCTTTAACTGTAAGGGAGTATAACGTAGCTTCATAATATGACCGGGGCCCTGCAAAGACTGAGGCTTAGCATCAACAGCAGCAATCACAAAATCATAACCTCCAGTTCCTAAGCCTAAGTCCACCGCGGTAGTGTTCAAAATTACTCTATTACCCAGCTCAAGTTCACCTATTAAACTATCATAGTTGATAGCCTGGCGCTGCTGGCCAGACTTTAGCT
This sequence comes from Fuchsiella alkaliacetigena, assembly GCF_023227765.1. Taxonomy (GTDB): domain Bacteria; phylum Bacillota; class Halanaerobiia; order Halobacteroidales; family Acetohalobiaceae; genus Fuchsiella; species Fuchsiella alkaliacetigena. The sequence goes on along the minus strand of NZ_JALKBZ010000017.1, from coordinate 11,290 downwards.
CTACTTCTACCACTGTTAAGCCAGCTCTGACTTTATTAATAGCAGTTACTACGCCTTGAGCAGTAGCCAGCAAAAAAATACCTCCAATCCTAACTATTGATAATTTTAAAACTATTCCTGATAATCTTCTTTACTAATTCACTTATTATTTTATGTGATGGAAATAGAGATAATTCCTCAACTTAAACAGCCTTACTCTTTTTATTTCCGGCAGCCCACTCTTCAATTATCGCCAATAAATACCTATTGATATTAACTAAATCCTTAATCTCAATATTTTCCTCGGGCGAATGAACATCATTAGTCCCTAAAGACAAATTTACCGCCGGAATTCCATTACTGTTCAAGATATTAGCGTCGCTACCGCCACCTCCAGCTATTAGTTTAGGCTCTATTTCTATCCTTTCAGCAGCTCTCAAAATCAACTTTACTAGCGGTTCTTCTTTACTTAATTCAAAAGCTGAATACATTCTTTCCGTGTTAATATCTATTTCAGCTGCTAACTTCTGTGTTGAGCTCTCCAAAATTTCCAGCATATGCTCTGTTTGGGCAGCTAATTTAGCCTCATCTCTGCTTCGAGCCTCACCCTCTAACTTTACTATATCAGGAACAATATTAGTTGCTTCCCCACCTTCAATTACGCCAATATTAGCCGTAGTCTCTTCATCAATCCTACCTAAGTTCATATTAGAAAGAGCAATACTAGCAACTTTAATAGCATTAACTCCCTCTTCTGGATTAACGCCAGCGTGAGCTGCTTCACCATTTATTACCGCCTCTATCTTATTTTGAGCGGGCCCTTCTATAACCACCGAGCCTACTTCTCCGTTAGTATCCAAAACTATTCCGTAATCAGCTGCTAACTGACTATAGTCTAAATTCTTAGCTCCCAACAGTCCTATCTCTTCACAAACAGTAAATACTACTTCCAAATTACCATACTCCAAATCGTTCTCTTCAGCTAATATAGTCTCTAAAACTGTCATAATAGCAGTAATTCCCGCCTTATCATCGGCTCCCAAAATAGTATCACCACTGCTGTAAATAACCCCATCTTTAATTACCGGCTCTATCCCCTGGCCCGGAGTAACTGTATCCATATGGGCTGTTAGTAAAAGAGTAGGTAGTTCAGAATTCCTCCCCTTTAGCTTAGCAATTATATTCCCAGCATTACCACCAATCTTTTTTCCGGCCTGGTCCTCACTAACCTCTAATCCTAGCTCTTTTAACTCCTGTTTTAACTTATCTGCAATCTGCCGCTCTGCTTTAGACTCACTATCTATCTGTACTAGTTCTAAAAATCGTTTTAAAATGTCTGCTTGCTTGATCATCTGCAGGCCTCCTTAAATTATATATACTATTTTTATTCTTGTCTTGATACAACTTCTAGTTAATAATGCTTTATCCTGCTTTAATTATTATAAATTTATATAAACTCTTGGCACTCGAGAACTCAGCATGCAGACAACCTCATAATTAATAGTTCCAATTCTAGCTGCTATTTCTTCAACAGTAATTCTTTCTGAGCCTTGCTTGCCAATTAAAACAACCTCTTGAGCTACCTGTACCTCACCTACTTCACTAACATCAACCATAAATTGATCCATACAGACTCTACCTACTACCGGAGCTCGTTGACCATTTACCAGAACTTCACTATTTGAAGATAAGAGTCTACTATAACCATCATCATAGCCTAAAGGAATGGTAGCTATTTTACTAGGAGCAGAGGTAGTATAGGTATGCCCATAGCTAATCCCCGTTCCAGCTGGCACTTCCTTTAGTTGAGCTATCTTGGCTTTTAAAGATAAAGCCGGCTTTAAGTCCAACTCCTGCTCTACCTGAGCCGAAGGAAAGAGTCCGTAAATTGAAATTCCTAATCTAACCATATCCAACTGGGTTTCAGGTAAGTCCAGACAGGCAGCACTATTGGCACAGTGCTTAATTGGAATCTCCAGCCCAGCAGCTGCTAACTCTGTTAATACATTTTTAAAGCTATTAAACTGTTGATAAGTAAAGCTTTTATCCTTTTCATCGGCTAGAGCAAAATGAGTAAAAACTCCCTCCACTACTAATTTAGGCAGCTTATGAATAGCTTTAATGAAATCTACTGCTTCAGCAGGCTGTACTCCAATCCTGCTCATTCCTGTATCCACCTTAACATGTACTTTCAATTCTTTATCTAACTCTACTGCTTGCCGAGATAAGGCTTGAGCATTATCATAATCATAAATAGTTTGAGCAAAGCCTTGCTTGATTAACTCCCCAGCAGCTTCAGCTGGAGTCCAACCTAAAATCAAAATTGCTTCCTCATCGAAGCCAGCCTCTTTTAACTCTAAGGCCTCATCTAGAATAGCTACAGCTAACTTATCAACCCCCGCTGCTAAGGCTGTCTTAGTAACCTCCACCGCTCCATGCCCATAAGCATTAGCCTTCACCACTGCCATCAATAACGTATCAGCAGCTAATCTTTTTTTAAACTGGAGAATATTATGCTCTATTTTAGCTAAGTCTATCTCCGCCCAAGCTGGTCTTAAAGTTTGCCCCTGCTTAATCATCAACACCTCCTGTTGTGTTTTATTAGCAATAAATTTTATTTACATAAGGTGAAGTCATAGCTCTTAAAAGAGCACTATAGTTCAATTGAAACTTTAGTACATCACCTATTTTTAATTGCGAAACATAGTCACTAACATCTAAAAGCAAATGATCACTGCTTGCTCCTTCTACCTTTACCCCCTCTTGCAAAGGAATTAAGCCTTCCACATCTATATCCTGACGCCCAACAGCCAAAATAGCTCTTTTTCTAACTCCACGTTTTTTTATTTCCTGCTGCTCACCAAAGGCATTTTCTCCCCGTTCTCCCCGAGGTTCAGCTCCTTTCTCTTTCAGCTCAATTACTTCGGCAGATAATAAAAAGGCATCTTGATAAGTATCCCCAAAAGGAGTATCGTCTACTATATTCCGCCCTAAGAGAATCGTTTCTCCAATTCGGAGCTGATTAATCTCTGCTAGTAACTCCCCCTTTTTTAACTGTGGCAAAGAGCTACTATTTCCTCCTGAGATCAAAGGCAGAGCCCTCTCTAACTCTTTCTCTGCACTACGACTAAAGTTCACCAAAGCCTGCATATTTTTGGCCGAAGGTAAAACCCCTCCGTAGCAGGCTAAGTTACTTCCTAGGCCTAATAGCTCAATATAAGCAAAGTTCTTTAACTCCTTAACCACACTAAGTAGCTTAGCTGGCATAACTCCTTCCCGCCTATCACCTATATCCACCATCAAAATCACCTTATGCTTTTTGCCCAGCTTAGCTGCTGCCTCATTTAAAGCAGCAATTACCTTTAATTCGGAGTTGAGACTGATATCGGCTTGCTCAACTACAGCCTTTGCTTCACTCAACATTGGAATCCTCAACAGCAGTAAAGATTCTGTAGTTAATTTCAAATTTTTTCGCAAATACCTTAAGTTCTGTAATCTAGAGTCAGCCAAACCCTTAACCCCTCCAGTTAACATAGCCTGAGCCACCCTTAAATCAGCACAAACTCCCTTAGTTACTCCAATGATTTCCACTTTTTGTTGAGCTGCTAAGCCAACTATTTGCTTAGTATTACTAATCAACTTCTTTATATTAATCTCTATTCTAGGATTAAACATTTTAAACCACCTTTTTAGCTTATATAAAAAAGTCCCAGGACTTAAAGCATCCCGGGAAGATAATTTTCAACTTATATTATTAATTCTCTACCTTGCTGCAAGGCTTTTTTATTAAGCTCAAGCAAGTTATGTCTATGCGCTGGCAGCACTTCGCTTAAAGAGTCTATTACTGTTTCTAAATCGACTACTCCTAACTTAGCCACTACTGCTCCTAACATTACCATATTAGCTACTTTTTCTATACCTAAGTCTAAAGCTAATTCATTAGCTGGCACCTCAATAACTTCAATATCCTGGCGCTGCACTTCTTTATCTACTAAGGAGCTATTAACAAATAACTTACCCCCAGTTTTAACTTTTTCTGCAAATTTATCCAAAGAAGGTCGGTTCATTACCACTATTACGTTAGGCTCAGTAGGCAGGGGAGAAGCTATTTCTTCGTCAGCTAATACTACAGTACAGTTAGCCGTCCCGCCTCTCATTTCTGGGCCATAAGAAGGAATCCAAGAAACCTCTCGCCCAGCCTTCATCCCGGCATAAGTCAAAAGCTGGCCCATTAGCATTACTCCTTGACCACCAAAGCCAGCAATTATTAATTCTACTAACACCTTCTACTCCACCTCCCCGACACTCTTTAACTCACCTAAGGGATAATAAGGAATCATATTATCCTCTAACCAGTCTAGAGCTTGCTGAGGCGATAAACCCCAATTAGTAGGACAGGTGGATAGCACCTCTACCAAAGCATATCCTAAACCTTTTAGTTGAACCTTAAAAGCCTTTTTAATCGCTTCTTTAGCCTGCTTAATCCGCTGGGGAGTGTCTACTGATACCCGAGCTACATAGACTGCTCCTTCTAAAGTAGCCAACATCTCCGACATCTGCAACGGAAAGCCTGCTTCCTTTGTATCTCGCCCTCGGGGAGCCGTAGTAGCTTTTTGTCCTTCTAAAGTAGTAGGAGCCATCTGTCCTCCGGTCATCCCGTAAATAGCATTATTGATAAACACAGTAGTAATTCTTTCACCTCTACTGGCAGCATGTACCGATTCAGCCGTTCCAATCGAAGCATAATCACCATCACCTTGATAGGTAAAGACTACTTTATCGGGATGAACTCGTTTGATTCCCGTAGCTACTGCCGGAGGCCTCCCGTGAGCAGCCTCTAGCATATCCAAATCAAAGTAGTCATAAGCTAATACTGCACAGCCTACGGGAGCTATGCCAATAGTCTGCTCTTGAATATCCAGTTCATCTATCACTTCAGCTACTAAACGGTGAACTATCCCGTGAGTACAGCCCGGACAGTAATGAAATTCTTGTTCTGTTAAAGATTTAGGTCTTCCTGCTAGCTCTTCCATTACTCCATAACCTCCTTTAACTTAACCAAGATCTCTGCTGGCGAAGGAACTGCTCCACCGGGACTACCGTAAAAAGCAACAGATCTTTCTCCATTAACTGCTAACCTTACATCCTCTACCATCTGACCAGTGCTCATCTCTACAGTTAAAAAGCAGTCCACTTGTTGAGCTGCCTTTTTAATTACTTTTTTCGGAAAAGGGAATAGGCTAATTGGCCTAATTAATCCTACTTTAATCCCTTCAGCTCTAGCTTCTTTGATAGCCGTTTTGACCACTCGAGCCGTAGTCCCGTAAGCCACAATAGCTACCTCAGCATCATCCATTAGCTTCTCTTCATACCTAACTTCATCTTCCTGCATCTGTTCATATTTACGAGCCAACTTCCAGTTATGCTCTGTTAGATCTTCAGTCTTTAAGCGCAGAGAATGGATAATATTTCTCTCTCTTCCTTCAGCTCCATCGACAATCCAGTCTTTCTCAGGCAGCTCTGGACTATCTATCTCTTTAAACTCCACTGGCTCCATCATCTGACCAATGACTCCATCTCCCAGTATCATTACTGGATTTCTATACTTATCAGCAATATCGAAAGCTTGTCTAGTCAAATCCACTGCTTCCTGTACCGAATCCGGAGCCAAAACTGCTAATCTAAAGTCCCCGTGAGCCATCCCTTTAGTAGCCTGAAAGTAGTCTGACTGGGAAGGGCCAATTCCGCCCAAACCGGGCCCGGCTCTAACCATATTAACTATCACACAGGGTAGCTCCGCTCCTGCTATATAAGAAATACCTTCTGCCTTAAGACTAATTCCTGGACTAGAAGAAGAAGTCATTACTCTAGCCCCGGCTGCTGAAGCTCCATAGACCATATTAATAGCAGCTACTTCACTTTCAGCCTGTAAGAAAACTCCCCCCTGCTCCGGCAGTTTCTCAGCCATATAAGCCGGCAGTTCATTTTGAGGAGTGATCGGATAACCAAAAAAATGAGTACAGCCAGCTCTAATAGCCGCCTCAGCAATTGCTTCATTACCTTTCATCAGTATTTTATCGCTCATCTTCAAGCCTCCTTAACTAAAAAAATTTCTAGCTCAATAATTTTACTCTTTAAATACCTCAATCACTACATCAGGACAAATCAAAGCACAAAAAGCACAGCCTATACAGTCTTCTGTTTCTTTCACAGCTGCTGGATAATAACCCTTAATATTGGCTTCCTCCTCTATAATTATAATTTCCTGCGGACAAACATTAGTACAGAGCTTACAACCCTTACATCTATCTGTTTCAAACTTAACTTTAGCCATTTTAAATCCTCCTCTGCTAATGCTAAAACTCAGTTTTCACTTAATATATTTCCGGACCACTGAACAATTTCCCTGCTCCAAATTCGATTTTAATTAGTCTAAAGTTCATTTTCTCCCCCAGGCATCTAAGTAAGCTAAAAATCTATTGGCAGCAATTACTTCAGTTAGTGAAACACGTTCGGTATAAAGATGAATGGAAATCAGTCCCCCCACTAATAGCAATTTGTAGATAGCAGGTAGGGCCCACAGTAAGCTCAAACCCAAAATAGAACCCAAAAAATTAGCCCCTACATCTCCTAACATAGCCTCACCTTGCAAATCAATAGGTAATAGTACTATAGCCATTGCTAATATAGGTATTAATAGTTTAAAAAAGATAGCTTCAGCTAGGGGGGCTAAAACTAAAAATAGCAATAAAAAACCCTTCCAAGCTCGTCCAGGTCGTAAATCTAAGAGATTAATAAAGTTAGCCATCAACACAATTAATAAAAAATCCACTCCCGACCAAAAGATACCCTGACTCCACTTAATCACCATCAACAAAGCAAATAAGCTAATACTTAGTGCCTTCAAAAAACCAGTAGTAACCCTATTTCCGAAAAGTGACTCCCGAAAATGCCCGCTTAAGCCTTTATTTTCTCCATCACCTAAGTAATCATCAACTAAACCAACTATTCCTACTACCAACAAAAAAAATAAACAAGATTTTAACAGTTCCGCAGAATAAATATTAAAGTAAGCCCCCACTAATAAGATAAACAGATAGTTAATTACTAAACAAGAACCATAAGCAGTAGGTATCGGCTCCCCTAAATAGTTCTTAGTCACTAAACCACCTGCTATTAGCAGCCGACTAAAGTAAGGATAAACTAAATAAGTTAAAGCTAAAGCCAAAGTAGTTATCAGTATTAACTCCAAATTATTCACCTCTGAACTCTCGATAAAGTACAGCCAATACATCTTTAAACTGTCGACCCCGGTGTTTAAAGCCGGCCCAGTCTCTACCCGTCTCGCGGTGCTTCATCTGCACAGGAACCTCCACTACTTTAAAGCCTCCTTGTAAAGCTTTAATGGTCAGCTCAGTTTCCACTCCAAAACCAGGCGCAAAACCTTTTATCTGCTTAAGTACCTCTTTAGTTAAAACCCTTTGTCCAGATAAAGGAGCCAGAGCTTCAAAACCAGTAAAGTATTTTATCCCCCAACGAGCTAAATTAGTCACTAAACCAAAACCACCCTTAGTTTCAGGCTGAGGCAGTTTAGCAATACTCATATCAGCTTCTCCCTGTCTTACCGGCTTTAATAGCTTAGTTAGCTCTTCTACACTGCTACCTAAATCAGCATCTAATAAGCAGATTAAATCACTATCCACTACTTCGATACCTACAGTTAAAGCCCCTCCTTTACCCTGATTAGACTGTAAATTAAGCAACTTTACTCCTGTTTGAGCTACAACCTCAGCCGTATTATCTGTTGAGCCATCGTTAATCACTATTATTTTATCAACTTCAGGAATTTCTTGCAAAGTTGAAATTGTAGTTCCAATCCTTTGTTCTTCATTATAGGCGGGCAGTAAAGCCGTTATTTCTTCAGTCAAAGGAAACACTCCTCTTTTTATTATCAATAGCCCCATCCAACTTTAAAATACTTTCTATTAAAGCCTGTTTAGCCTTAAAATCTTCTTCAGAAAAATGGATTAATTCTTTAAACTGATTCTTAAAATCAAAGTCCAACTCCTCCTCATTTAAATCTTGATGGTTTAAATAAACCAAATAATAATCAGCCTCTTCAGCTAGTTTTCCTTCAAAACTCTCTCTTAATTTAATCTGCACCTCTTCACTACCAGCCATCTCTAAAATACCCGTTAAGTCCCAGGCTAAATCTTCTAGCTCCTCTTCTTCATAAAGAATTAGGGCCCGCTTATCGGCCAAACGATCTTCCACAGCCAAAGGAAATAACTGCTGTTGAAACTCTCTATTACTTTCCAATTCACCTTCTAAAAGCTGAACTTCCTCTTGGAGTTGCTGATTTTGGCTGCGTATTTCTAAAAAATCCTCTTCCAAATGAGAAATTAACTCCTTTTGTTTTTCAACTACGCCTTCCTGCCCTACCATAGAACTACCTATTAAAATACCCATAGCTAAAGTTAAGAAAATAATTACTGTAGTTATTATCTGATATCTAATATCAATTACCATTAAATATTACTCCTTCCTAACTCAAAAGCCTAAACTAAGCCTTAACTTAATCAATAATAAACGTAAAATCTGCTGCATAGGAGTAGCCACTAAAAAAATAATTATAATCGGCACTAAAGCAGCAACTACAATCTTTAGAATATGTTCTACTCTTAAGCTGCTATTATAAAGCTTATTAACTCCCTTGGCATCAACCAGCTTAGCTCCAATCTTCAAACGAGTTAAAAAAGTGCTAGCCATTCCTGCTCGACCTTTTTCCAAAAAGTCTATCATGTTAGAGTGAGTACCTACCGCGGTAATCAACTCTGCTCCTTTTTCATAGGCTAAAAGCATAGCCAGATCTTCACTAGTTCCAGGGGCCGGAAACTTCTTAGCCTCAGTCGCCAAGTCTAGCTTTTCAACTCTCTGCCAACCCGGAGCCTCACCATCTGGATAGGCATGTACCAGTAACTCAGCTCCTGACTGCAAGGCTTGATCAGTAATACTATCCATATCCCCTACTATTAAATCCGGTTTAAAGCCATACTCCAATAAAGCATCTGCTCCTCCATCAACCCCGATCAAAACCGGTTGTACTTCCTTTATATAAGAACTAATTGTCTCTAAATCATCTTTATAGCCTTGACCTCTAACTACTATCAACACCTGCTTAGCCTGTACTTCGGTCTCAATAGCCGGAAGGCTTAAATCTAAGATTAACTCTTTTTCTCTCTTAGCATACTCTAAAGTATTTTCAATAAACTCATCCAGTTCAGACTCCAAATTTTTTTTACTCAAAGCTAGCTTCTTATCCAGTCTTTCTCGGTCTAATTGAACTCCTTGAGCTATCTCCCGATCGTCTTTAATAACCTTATTATCCATAATTTTAACCGTCTCCCCATCCTCTAGCTCAGTAAAGATATCCCAACCTGTTTCTTCTAAAACTAAAATTCCTGCTTGCAACAACTTTTCGGGCCCTAAATTAGGATACTTACCTGTACTGGAAGTCTTAACATTAATCACCGCCTTAACTCCGGCCTCAATTAAGGAGTTAGCTGCTAACTGATCTATATCTTCATGAGCAATAACAGCTATTTCTTCTCCGGCTAGCCTTTTCACCAACTCTTTTGTCTTGCGCCCTAACTTTACTTTACCCGTTAATTGCATATAAACTCCTCCAAACAAATCCACTTTTAGTATATACCTATTAATTTCTTCTAATACTAATTTAAAAAGTATATTCAACAACAAAAAGTGGTATAAAAAAATAAAGCTGCCTAACGGCAACCTTAGCTTTAAATAATCAGTTATCAGCCAAAGCATTTAAAAACTTCAGAATAAGCTAAAAACATAAAATAAGCAAAATTACTCCTAAAAGATATAACTTTATATTCAATAGAGTAGGACCAGCCTCACGGCTGGGACCTCTCATCAAACTGCACGTACGGTTCTCCCGTATACAGCTTTCCATTGTCGTTGCCCCTTAACAAGGAGTAAGTCATCATCTCTGTGTTATCACAGATGTAAATTTTACTCTTGTTAGGACAATGTGGTAAGTAATGATTTGAGTCCCTTTTGCCTTAATACGGCATTGGGGATTCTTTTATTTTGGTGTTTTATCGCTTTTTTCTTTTCTATATATGACCTTATGCGCATTCTTACCCACTTGTCTAGTTTTCTGAATAGTTTTTTCACATTCCCATTTCCAAAGTAATTTCCCCAACCTCTGATTATAGGATTAAGCGCTCCTATGATTATTTCTACTGGCCAGGGTTGTTGTCTTCTAGTCTTCTTTCTAATTTTATCTTTGAATTTCTTTATAGCTTTCTTTCTTGGACGTTTATAACGCCAAGCTATAAATTCAAATCCTAGGAATATGAATCCTTCTCCAAAATTAGTTATGACCGTCTTTTCTGGATGAAGAGTAAGTTTTAGTCTTTCTTCTGCTATTTCTCTTACTACTTCTAGTGCTCTATTTGCTTTCTTTTTAGATTTTGTAAGTATCACAAAATCATCGGCAAATCTGACTATTTTATATCCTCTCTTTGTCATTATTTGATCTAATTGATGGAGATAAATGTTGGCTAACAGAGGGGAGATTACTCCTCCCTGGGGTGTCCCTTGCTTTGTTGGTTTGTATCCTTCTTCGGTCATGACTCCAGCTGTTAGCCATGACTTGATTATTCTCAATACCCAACCATCATTTATTCTTTCAGTAATAAATTCCATTAACAAGTTATGGTCTATATTATCAAAGTATCCTTTGATATCGGCATCTAATATCCATTTATATCCCTGTTCTTTATATTCCTCTACTTTATCTATTGCATCCATTTGCGACTTTCTTGGACGAAATCCATAGGAACATTCACAAAATATCTTTTCAAATATTGGTTCTATTACTCTCTTTACTGCTGCCTGTGCTATTCTGTCCTTCACAGTAGGAATACCTAATGGACGTTTCCGACCATCGTCTTTTGGAATCATTACTCTAAGTACCGGTGATGCTTCATATCTATCTTCCTGTAGCTGTCTATATATTTCTCTCATATTCTGTTGATAGTTCTCACAAAATTCTTCTATTGTTACTCTATCTATTCCGGCACTTCCTCCATTTTCTATCACGGTCTTTGCTGCTAAGTGTAGATTTAGTTTTGTTACAATCTTGTCTCTAAGTGTATAGTAGGTGCGTCTAGTCACTAACTCACCTGTCCTTCCTTCACGACTTACCAATCTTTAGCTTCATAGTCCACTAATCTGTCCCTATTTTCATGTTATTACTGACCACGTCTCTAGACTTTCG
>NZ_JALKBZ010000016.1 GCF_023227765.1 Fuchsiella alkaliacetigena | reverse complement strand
AGCATATTAAGAAGTAGCGGTCTATTTAAATTGTAAGAAAAACTGAGCTTTTAACAGGACAAATGTCCTAACAGTAAATAATCAATTCTTGGATTAATTAAAAACTGCATAAGGAAACCATTGTAATCTATAGATCGCATAGATGCTTTAGTTCCTCCATATGGTATTTTAATTACTTTATTCATCTTGCCAGTATTGAAATAATTCAAATCTGTGTCTGGACTAATTATACATAATTCATCTTCTAAGTTATAAAGAATAACTTTATTTTCTTTATCCCTCATTTGTTTTTTAGATCTATTTATTAGCCTATATTCAATTTCAGCACCTAAATTTTCTCCAAGCTTTGCATCAGAAATAATCATTTCCACTTTTATCATCCTCCTAATAAAATTGATAAGTCATAAATGGCTAATCTATCATCCCAACTACCTGTAATCAATATATCATCAATATGGTATAAAGATTTAATTCTATCATGGTGGTAATCAAAAGTAGCTTTATGGTCTGGATTACTGGGGTCAGATATATCATAAATTTTTACTATCCCATCTGCATCGCCTATAACTAATATATTGTCCCTATGATAAACAGCATAAACACCAGTATCAAAATCAATAGTAGCTTTATGGTCTGGATTACTGGGGTCAGATATATCATAAATTTTTACTATCCCATCTGCATCGCCTATAACTAATATATTGTCCCTATGATAAACAGTATAAACACCAGTATCAAAATCAATAGTAGCTTTATGGTCTGGACTACTAGGGTCAGATATATCATAAATAGCTGATTTATCATCCCAACTACCTGTAATTAGTATATCATTTCTAAGATAAACATCATCGATATATGAAGTATGGTAATCAATAGTAGCTTTATGGTCTGGACTACTAGGGTCAGATATATCATAGATTCTTGCTGTCTCATCAGCACCCGCCGTAACTAAAATATTATTTCTAAGACTCATAGTTCTAATATTATCACTATGACCATCAGTAGTAGCTTTATAGTCTGGATTACTGGGGTCAGATATATCATAAATTTCTGCTTTATTATTACGACCCCCTATAACTAATATATTGTTTCTGATTCGTACAGAATTAAGCATATCGCCAACATCAATAGTAGCTTTATGGTCTGGATTACTAGGGTCAGATATATCATAGATTCTTGCTTTTTCATCATTACCACATGCAACTAAAATATTATCTTCAAAGTGTGCGGATTGAACACGTCTTCCTTGTTCGTCTGTAGCCCATATTAACGATTTGCTATATTGTTTAATTATATTTATTTTATTAATTTCAATTTCTGCTAACCGTTTAATTTTTGGAGAATTATCCCTTGCTCGGATACCTATATAAAACTCATCATTGTTTGGTATAATATCATGAGTTAATAAGCTTTCTTCTTTTTCATAAGTATAACCAGCACCAACATGTTCATCACCGCTTTCAGCATCCATATAACCAGTTAATTCTATTTTATCACCTGCTTCTAATTCAAATTTATCTTCAGTAATCCAAGTTCCTTCTTCTATATCATCATCATTGCCTGCCTTGATATATAAATATTCTCCTTCTTTTGACATTTCAGGAGAACCAGCTATATAACCTTCAACCCAATTAACAAATTCTTTTCCATGGTTGTATAGTATAAGCCAGACAGTTAAACCATCAATAGTTATCTCTTTAACTTCCTCGTCATCTACTTTGACTGATTCTAACTCCATTCCATCTATGGTTATTGTCATTTTATCACCTACTTTGTTTTAAAATTAATTATACCATCACCGTCATCACCATTTACTTGTATCTCATAACCATTTAATAAATCATCAGCGTAACTTTTAGCACTACTTTCAGCACTGTCAGCAGCATTATTAGCTATAATATTTGACATTAATTGAGAGTCTTCTTTTACTCTTTTTAAATCAGCATAATCAAAATAATCCCCTATTGTTCTATAGTCGACAATTAATTTAGTACTTTGGTAATCTTTATTAGTTACCTTAACATACTTGAAAACTTCATCGTCTTCTATTTGTTCGGAATACATAGGATCTTTACTTTTTAATTCAAAATCTTCTTCATAGGTTAATTCAGTGCCAGATTCAGTTTCTATCTTGATCGTACTTTCTAAAATAGTATCATGTGCTAAAGGGAATACTTCATCACCTACATCCCTATGTTCTTCATTTTTGATTTGATAACCAAAGAAGTTTAAATTTAGCCTGATTGGAGTGAGAGTTTTATAATTGAAGACCAATTTAACTTCTTGATAATCTTCATTGATTATTCTCAGATACCTAAATACCTTATCATCAACTTCATTAGAATATTTTTCGATTTCACTAACCAGTTCAAAATCTTCTTCGTAAGTCAACTCCTCTCCGCCATCTGTTTCTATCTCAATCGTACTTTCTAAGATAGTGTCGTGTTCTAAAAAGAATATTTTATCGCCTACATTTTCGTGTTTTTCATCCTTAACAGGGTATCCACATAAGGTTAAGTTCATCTGTTATTCCTCCCCTTTAGGAGCTTCTATCTCTATAGTTATAGTAATGGTATCTGCTGAGTTTTCTAAAACTGGAGCATAGGGAGATTCAGGGTCTTTGATATTCTGCTTAGGTGTTACTGGATCTCCTCCCTCTGCTTGATTAAACAAACACCCTTCTTCAAATGCTCTCGGCAGATCTATATCCTCATTACTGCCACTAAATTCACCTTCTAAAACTAAAACATCAGCTCCTTCTTCATGTATCCACTCTAACCTTTCATCTTCATCAATAGATATTCTTAAAAACTCTTCTCCTGTATGGTCAAATAAAGCCAAATACTCCCAATGATTTATCTCTTTACCTTCGATAAAATCTCTAATAGTTTGATATCCAAATTCCGTAATCTCTTTTGGCATAATCATCGCCTCCCAATAAATATGAGGAGCAGCCTCCTGCTCCCCGTAGTTATTTTTAAATTTGAGTTTTCTCTTGTTCTTCCTGCCAGTCTTCCCATTTTTCAAATAATTCTGTCTGGCTTGGGCCGTAAAGATGTCCTATGCTGGGATTAAAATAAAAGTGCTGATTAACTATTTTAGCTTTTTCACCTGAAGTATCAGCTCCAGCATAATAATCCCCACCGGCATATTCCTCACGGCCAGATTCACCAGGTACTCTATCGTAACCAAAGTCAAGTCCTGCTTCTTTTAGATCTTCCATTACAACATCTAACTCTGATTCTATAACTTTAAAAGCTTGCCTGGGGTCTTCTACGCCATCTAGTAAGCTATCCACATTACCAAAATCAAACCAATCTTCGAATAGCTTTTGATAAGTTTCACTCTCTACAAAAGCGTCTATCAACCCATCTTTAGCATTTTGATAGATGCTCTCTCCCATTGATTGAGTAAAGTCTAAATAGTCGCCAGTATCTAAAGCGTCTCTCATAGCTGAGCCCAATTCATTGCTAACAGTATTGGCTATTTCTCGGGCCCGCTCTTCAGCTTCAGTCATAGGCAGCATCTGGTCAATCATTTCTTCACTTATTCCAGCATCTCGTGCCTGCTGTCTTATAACATCTACAATGGTAGTCATATTTTCTTGCTTATCTTCTAACTCAGCCATTTCATCAAATAGACCATCTAAATCACTAGATTCTATCAGATCTTCAGAGAAATCCATTAAATTGCCATCTTCACTCAGATCATATTCTACTAATTCATCTGCAACGCTCCCAAAAAGTTCATTAAATCCTTGGTCTAAGTCATTTAATAGAGTATCATACATTAGGCGGGATATATCTTCGAACATTGTGCCAAAAGCACTGCTTAATCCTCCGGCAAATGATTCAATTAAAGACCCACCATCAGCAAAAGTATTGATAAAACTACCTCTGACATCTTGCATTACTGTAATAATTCTTTCGCCGCCATCTACAAATTTATCTGCATACTCTTCTACAGCTTCATCTATTTCAGGCATATGATCATCTAAATCCTTACCTGATTCTTCGTACATCTGCTCTATTTGTTCTCTATAATTTTCAACTTGATCCTGGGCTGATTGCCATTCGGTCATTCCAAAATCTTCATACCGAACAGATTCAGAGAAGTTATCAATTTGCTTTTTAAGCTCTCCTATAGTATCTAAGTAATATTGAATTTGATCTTGTATTTCTTCAAGGTTTGTATCTACATCATCTCTTATCCTACTTTCTCCAAATATATCTTCTATAACATCTTCATCAAAATCACTTTCATCTAAACCTTGAATTAAGTCATTCATCTCTTTTAGATCATCGTAATCAGGCCCCCAAGAGCCTCCGGCACGTTCTAAAAACCCAGATACATCATGGCCCATATATCTCAGTGCAGTAAATAAATCTAAAGTTTCACTCATATCTTCATCACTTCTGCCAGGTGTTCTACGATTTCTAGCTCCTAATACTTCTAGCTCTGAAAAATCAGGTAGTATATCTGTCTGCATCATTCCTAAATAATTTTGCAAGTGCTCTTCACCTTGGCCAATATAGTGTTGGGTAGGATGGCCAGCAACTAACGACACTATGTTTCTAGCTGTTTCTAAAGTATTCCCCTTGATTTCTTCTAAAAGCTCTGTTTGTTCTTTAGATTCAGCTAAACCTTCTTCAAAGGCTTCGATTTGTTCTTGTTGTCTTTGTCTAGAGCTACTTATCAATTCGCTCCCTATTCCTATCCCAGCGCCTGCTATCATTCCAGCGGGCCCGCCTGCCAAGCTAGCTAACGATGAAGCACCACTGGATAACGAAGAAGCTCCTATATTATCTAACCCTGAAGCAAGGTTTCCTAATGTCCCACTTAGGCTATCCATTAGGCTCATACCACTTTGCATTGAATTAATCAAGCTATCGAGATTATCTAGGGTATCACTTTCCATACCTAAATTATTCAGATCGCTTATAACCCCGGAAAGATCGTTAAGTGTTGCCTCTAAGGTATCAGCAAATCTTTCTAAACTACTTGTAGAACCCTCTAGTTCATAACCTGCCTCTTCCAGCTGATCTTCAAACTCTTCCAATGCTTGCTGAGCCTGCTCAAATGCTTCCTCAGGATCATCGCTAAAGTCTATCTCTTCAATATCAGTTAAAATACCAGCAAATTCAGTTTGGAAATGAGCCTCGAAAGCATCTGCAAATTGATTAGTTATATTTTCGGTAGCTGCTCCGTATAAGTCCTGGGCCAGCATATTCTGAAGATCTCCATAGTCTCCATCTTGACCTAAGATTTCGGTTAGATTTTCAGCTAGTACACTATTGGTCTTTTCTAATAGTCTGCTTTGCTCTTGTTGATTACTTTCAATATTTTCAAGAAACTCTTCTACTTCTCCGGTATCTTCTTCAATCTGACTTTTAACATCTTGCAGTTCATTTTCAAAGCTATTTTGGATTTGATCAACCGAAGCTATAACCTCAACTAGCTTTTGAAATTCTTCTGTATCCTCGGCTATTTTAGATAAGTTTTCAAGCATTCCGTATAGCATTGAATCGTCTGCTAGTCCTGATTCTTGGAGAGTAGAAAGGTTACGGCCCACATGTCCTCCATCTTTATATCCACGTCTGGCTTGTTCAAGTTGTGCAATTATAGAACCAAACTCAGGATCATCTACCATCCAAGCAGGAGCTACCCACTCCCCACCGTGAACTACTCCGGCTACTTCATCTACTGGTATATTGCCTGTATAACCTCCGGATTTCAATCCAGGAAGCGGATTATGTACTGAACTTGAACCGCCACTTGGTTGAAATCTAGTAAACCAACTATCAGCCTTTGGCCCTATTTCACTTAATTTTTCATCTAACTCTTCAGCTATCCAGCTCCCTATTTGGAAGTTCATAAATACTGTAAAAGCTAATGTTCCAGCTTTTGGACCACCTATAAAACTAACTCCTATACCAGCAGCTAAAGCAGCAATCAGATCAGCACCAAAGCTTTCAAAATCGCCTTCATCTCCTAAAGCTTCTTTTAAGGCTATACCTACTGAAAGAACACCTAACATACTAGTTCCTAAACCAACCTTACCAGCTCCTAAAGCTGCTGTTCCTAACCCTAATCCTAAACCAGATATTATTTTAGCCTTAATAGCAGCAGCTGCACCCTTCATCAAAGCCAAGCTAACCTTCAAAGTAACAATCCTACCTAGAACAGTTTGTAAGTCTCCATCCTTAAGAGCTTTCCAGGTGTCACCTGCAAATTCAATCAAAAACTTTACAGCTTCAATGCTTCTTAAATCATCCCATATTTTTTTAATATCTTCTATAACTTCTTCAGTTATCTCTCTGACCCCGAAGAGGTTCAACCTCCAAGCAGCATATAAAGCAGCTACCCCTGTAATCAACAAGCCTAAAGGAGTAGTCAATGCCAAAAATGCAGTAGCCACCGCTGCGATAATCGCTGCTGTTTTAGCTAATCCAAGTGCAAATTCGGCTACAATCTTGATCGCTTCTCTATTTTCTTCTATCACTTCACCGGTCGTCTCTAACCATTCCCTGAGTGTAGTGATAATATCTCTGGACTCACCCTCGAAAGCAGAGCCGATCTGTCTTAATACATTAATTGCAGTTTGGCGTAATCTGTTGAAATCGTGAGCTATATTATCTATCGCCTTCTCGTGGGCCTCTTCCATAGCTCCTGAAGAGTCCGCTACATCATCGATTATCTCTTCAAACTGCTCATAGTTGCGGATCATAGGCCTTATAGCCCTACTTGCTTGCTCTCCAAAGCCTATTTCTTCTAAGTTGCCTATTACTTCCTCTCTTGACATATCTTCCATATGCTCAGCTAATTCTTCCATAACTTCGGGTAAGCCTCTAAACTCTCCTAAATCATCAAATACCTCTATCCCAGTTACACTTCTTATTTCCTCTGATCTTGCAGCTAATTCATCAAAAGCCCTAGCTAAAGATGTAGTAGCTTGATCAGCATTCTGGCCCTGCTGAGTAATAAAACCTAAAGAACCATAAACATTACTTAACTCTTCGTCCAAAGCAGCAGCTGATGGAATTAACTTGCCTATGTTATTTCCTAGTTCCTCATAAGTTATAATCCCTGAACGGATTGTGCTAAATTGAATATCATAAACATCATTAAGCTCATCAATAGACATTCCGTAGGCATTAATAGTAGATATTCCAGCTTTAGCAGCGGTATCAACCTCAGTCATTCCAGCCTGAGCAGCCTTGGCAGCCTGCTCTAATACTCCCATAGAATTTGCAGCATCAACTCCAGCAGAAACTACATCATATAAACCCTGAGTTAGCTCTGTAGCACTCTTTCCAGTCTGATTTGATAATGATATTATAGCCTGCTCATACTCTCTCAACTCTTCCTGAGACACGTTTAATAGCGTATTGACATTAGATAACTCTTTTTGCAAATCTGCATAAAACTTTATTGGAATCGATGCTTTGGCAACAATCAGGGTAAAGAAGCCCAAGGCAGCATTTCTGATTGTCTTCATAGTATTTCTAAGCCTCTCCCAACCTCTTTTCATCCGCTCAATATTGCGGATTATCTTTCTGCTTTGAGATCTAACACCTCTAGCTACCCTCTCCAATTCTCTTCTCATTCCCTGGAGGCTTTGAACGGTAGCGTCTATTCCTTGTAGATCTTTCTGGGCCCGGATCATAAGACTTACAACTTCTTGCCTAGTCATTGATTACACCTCCTATTAAATAGAAAAAAACACCCTTGCGAGTGTTTCAAAAATTAATTATTATTTAAATATTTCGGGAAATAAAAAAACCACCACTATTTGGTGGTTTAATATCTATTTATTTTTGTCGATACTGGTAAAGCATGTTATAATAATGGTTAAGCCAGCACCTATTATCGGTAGGTACTGGCTTACCAGAGCGCTGCCTCCTAAATATTCAAGAAAGGAGGTGGTTAATATGAATTGGTTAAGAATAATCGAAGTGTTATTAGCCATCCTCCAACTACTATTGGAGATAATCAAGAAACTACTTTAAAGTAGTTTTGACTCTATAGACCTTACATAGGAGGTAACTCTGGGCCCAGCTAGACCCCCATCTAGCTGGGTTTATTTTATAATACACTTTTAATAGTTAGTTTGTTACTAATTATTATGCACAAATCAAAATAATATAACCAAAAATCAAAGCTTGTCTTAATACCTAGATACCTAGGTACTTACATGCATATTGTACCAGTATTATAGTCCCATATCAAGTATTATTTTAAAATAATTTAAATACTCACTTGACATCACTCCCCTATTTTCTCTTCTTCCTATCCTGCTTCTTCTTGATCTGCTGATTAACATAGCTTTGAATCAAAAACAAACGATCCATAAGCACCGCCGGATGATTATCTATACCCACCGCATCACCATAAGGTAAATGTTGAAGCTGCCAACGACCGTTGAAATCATTAACAAAATAAATGCTAGCCTCCTGAATCTCTCGATAATACTTTCTCCCCTTATGAGTTCCAGGAGGTTCACCTCTAACATACATACCAGCAGCATTATAAAGATATCTCCGCTCATCAGACCTAGGATCTAGTTTTTTGTCTCTACCACCATATCCTCTTCTAGATCATACTTAACCTGACACTCAGGACATCTAACAACCTTAGTCTCTTCTTCTAACTGTCCTAAGTCATTAGCCTCAATAATCTCATCAGCCAGATCCATAAGCAGGTCAGCAACTTCAATATTTTGCTCTATATTACCATCATTAACTTCCTCTTCGCAGGACCAATCAGTAACCTGCTTTTTTAGAATCCACAGCACTTTATCACTCTCAGGGGACTTATCTATATTAGTCTCCATCTCCTGGCCCTTCTTAATCTTTAACTTCTCAGGCTGGCCGAGCCTTTGGTAGCTCCTGCGGTTAATTAGTGATAAATATTTCTTAGCCTCAACAAATCTCTCTCCATCTTCAACTCTAATAGTTTCTTCTCTCATTGACATTAGTATCAGCTCCCCTATTATTTCAATGGTTATCAAAAATATAAAAAGACTTACTATTGACAACAAAACAACCCCAAAAATATAAAGAAACAAAAAGCTAAGAACACAACGAATAATAAAAAATACTAACCTCTTAGTACTTCTGATCATTCTCATCAACAACAGTAACAATCATTGGAGTCTCCTCAGTCTGATCAAATAAAGCATTACCATTGAAGCTAGTAGTTACCTTTCCGGGCCCGTCTACCGGAGCCTCCACAGAATTAACCTTAACTCTTGGGTACTCAATAGCCAATCCTTCATCAAACTGAGCTTCAACCTCAGTATAGATATTTTCTTTCTCCTTTTCCTTCAGGTCAAGATACATCTGCCTATCAAATTGAGCCGTAAAGTCCAGGTTAATCTCACCTTCCTCTACATCCAGAGTTCTACGCTGCTTAGTCCGGTTAAGACCAAAATCTTCAGTATCCAGATTATTATTAACTGCAGTAGTAAAATCATCTACTATATCGGTGGCATCTTCTTCATCAATCAACAGATCAATATCAGTAGCCACCATTTTAGGACCCGTAAGATTATCAACAGTATAGTCATCTTCCGGAGCCTGATCCTCAACCTCATCTCCTTTAATACCATTCCAGGTAACGTCTAAAGTAAGATAAGCTTGCGAAGTAGCATTAAGGTTAAGAGAGTTAATCTTACAGTCCTTGAAAATAGAGTACATATCCTCATCTCTCATATCTCTAATCAAGGTGGCCCAATAATCAATAGTTAAAGCTGTTTTGAATACGTGAGCATATCTATCATTATTGACTACTGCATCTCCAGCACTCGGAGCTTCTTCTAGAGGCTCATCAAGCTTAACTAACTTAGTCTCGTGATCTACACTGTCTATAGTAGCAGTATCGATATCAATATCTATAGAATCTCCTGCTTTGAGTCCATAGGTAGCCTCAACCTTGATAGTATTTTCAGTATTATCCTCACTTTCAACTACTTCAGTTTGAAAGTTATTCGGCTCTGAATTTTCTTCAAAGCCAGCTAGTTTGAGTAAATCCGGAAAGCTTTCTATATTAACCTCCAGATTAGAATCACCATCACAGTAGATAGCGGAAGTCATTTCATCTTCCACGAAACGATTACCGGTTAAGGCTTCACTTTCGGCACTTTCAGTTTGAGTCTCCATAGTAATGCTTCTAGGCATATATCTCTTTAACTCCTGAGCCTCTTGGCCTTTTTCTTCTTGGATCCCAACCATCATTCTTGCGTTGCGTCCAGTTCCCATCTTGCATTCCTCCTTCTAAAATAATAAAAACACCCAAATAGGGGTTTAAATGACTTCTCCTTTGATTTTAATAACTGCCTTAAACTCTTCATTGTCGTGTCGTCTTTTCTTAGGTAAACTAACACTTGCTCCAAACAAATACTTTTTGTTTAACTCTGAGCTAGTTACTAACTCTTTCATTATATCTTCAATCTTATCTATAAAAGAACTCATATCTACATTATCATTAGCTGGAATTGGCTCATAATAAACTAAATTAAAAGCAAAGTTATTATAAGCAAACTTACGACTCAAACCTTTCGTTTCTGGATCAAAATTTTCAGGATCAACACATAGGGCCGGATAGTCCCCAGGGACAAAATATTCCTCTTTTGTCTTATTTGTATATTTGATTGTAAAATTATCAGTAACCTGCTCTTTGAAATCATTTAAAACTTCATTCACTTATAGCACCTCCCAACGGATATCAAAGGATACAACTACTTCCCATAATTCTAAGACCTTATTTTTCTTTGGGGTACCTTCTTTATTTCGATACCGACAGCTATAAACATAAATATTTTCATCCTCCAGATCTTCCCGGCTTTTATCTAAGTGTTGAATTATCTTTGGCCGTAAATAGTAAGCTGACCTAATGTTAGGACTAAAGCCGTGAATAAATAGAAGGTCATCAAATTTCATCTTTCTATTTTTATAAGCTTGGCCAGTATCCAACTGATAAGCCAAGCCATAATCTACCCCTTTTAAATCCTTTAAGTGGCCATAAGACTTCACTTTATCCACTGGCCCGTAACTATCACTTATCTTCAGTTGACCTAAATAGTTTTCAATTACATCAGTTATAAGCTTCAATTATCACCACCTACCCTAAAACCTCAATTATCTTCTCTTCAAAATAATCATAAATTTCATCCTCTACATTCTTCTTAGCTTTCTCTACAAACTTATAAGCCTGAATCAACTCATTGCCATGTTCATCTTCAGTGCCATAGTTTAAATACTTAGTATATTCAGCTGGAAAAATAGTCACTCCGTAGCGGTGGTTTAAGTCTCGAGCTACATAACTAGTAATTGCTTTCCTCATATAGCCAGTATCTATCAAGTCTCTAACGTATTTACCGTGTTTATCGGGAGTTTTATGGTGCCACTTATCCTGTTTAATTAGTTTTTGGACTTCTGATTGATATATTTCTGCACATTGAAGTAGGATCCGATCAAGTTCATCTTCAATTTCATGTTCAACTATCTTTAACTCTCTAATCTGTTCGTCAAGACCTTCCCATTCAAATGCTATCAACTCATCTTGAACCAATAAGCTCACCCCCTCATCCTAGCTTAACTAATTCAGCCCTTAACCACTTACGGCCCAACTTCGGAACAGTAACTATCTTATAGAGACCGTTTTCATCTTCGAGAATATAGCCTTTCTTAATGTTTTGGGTAAGCTGGCCCTTTAGTTTAGCTGACCCCTCATAACTTTCTCCATCTTCTCCGGTATCATAACTAACTGATTCATCAATCTTACAAGGGTAATCAGTCATTATAACGCCATCTTTGGCCTCAGACTCAACTCCAACTATACCTTCATCCTGAATATTCGAGCTAATAACCTTCATAAACCTCATCAGATCACCTCTATAAGAAACTTATTTCTGCATTATCACTTCTCTCATCTTCTTCAACTATATACTTATCCGGGACAAAATCAGCAGCTTCCTTAACATCTTTACCCCATTTGTAGTTAAGATCATCCTCTGATTCGCTTTCAGTACCAGGAGTACGATGATATTTATATTCTGCATAATCAAAGGCAGCATCTTTCAAAATATTCATATCAGTAGAGTTGTTATTAGTCAAATCAGAAATTTCAGCATTAACCCGGTTGACTATCCGGGCCAACTTCTTCTCTCTAAAGTCACCATCAATCTCTAGGTTATCTCTAAGCTCTTCTGTAGTTATATATTCAATCATTACTGATCATCTTTCTCTTCTTGCTCTTCCTGAGCAGCTAAAATCTCTTTAATTAACTCTTTCTTCTTCAAGTTATTATAATCAGTAACTCCCAGCTCTGAACCGATAGATCTTAGTCCGTCTTCACCAGTCACATTTTTAGCTTCTAATTCCTCACGAGTGTATTCGCTTTCCTCATTTTCCGCAGAGTCACTTTCTTTAGAAGAGTTATCTTGCTCCTTGGAATCTCCAGTATTATCTTCGCCATCAGCATTATTCTCGTCAAGCGGGCCCGGTTGAATAACCTGCATATTCTCCTTAAAAGATTCATAGGTATTCTGACTTACATCTTCTATAACTTCGCCAGCCTTATAGGTAACACGCTTCCCCGCTTCAGTACGGGAAAACGTGCTCCTTAATAATTTAACTTTCATTTATAAAAGCCTCCTCTTATGATTTGAATTTAAGCTCCAGTATAATGAACCAGACCGCAGCGACCTTTAGAATCAGAGCGGATCTCAGGTACCCAACAAGCCATTACCTTATAATGAGACTTTAACTCCCCATGTGTATTCCACTCTATAGTATTGATGCTTTCTGCAATCTGTAAGTTAACCACATCAGAAGTCATCTGCACAAGCACTAACTCTCCATCTTCAAGATTATAAAGCGGCTTAATATCTTCAAGATTAGGAAACTTATCTAAGACTCTATCTCTGGCCGTCTGTCCTGAGCCATCCTCATAAACTTCCATCATTTCATCCCATTGCTCAGAAGCAGTATATAATAAGAAGGGCCCGCGGAAATCGCCATTATCCCTAGCATCTTTAATCATTAAACGGACGGTAGTATAAATATTGCTCAGTGTATCCCAACTCCCTGGTGCTGCTCCTTGAATTCGATCCGGGAAGCTTGTATAGCCATAGATCTTATTTCCGTTTAAAGTAAGCTGCACCCCATTAACTACCATATCTTCACTAGCTTCCGAAACTTTTCTAGTAGCCTCGGTAGCCTGGCTATCATCTAGGGAAGTACCTCGGCGACGACTAGCCTGCAAGCGTCTAATATCAAGAGTGAAGTCTTTTTGCACAATCGGAATTGGAGTAGATGCAATATCAAAGGTCTGGGTATCTTCTTCACTATCGGTAATCGGGCTCATACTAATCTCAGCCTCAGTCATTCCAGAAGCCTTTTCATACTGAGCCAGCAGTGATCCTAACCCTCCGGCATCCTTAGTTAAGTTTCTATCGATCAAATCTTGAACTGCATGCAGTCTATTTCTAGCTACGGTTACAATAGTATCATCAATTACCTTCCATTCATCTTTTCGCAGCAGACTAGCATTAGTTTTAAGCCTTTGCTTTTTGATCTCGTTCAAAGTAAGTCCGGCCAGCACCATCCTATTAAAGTTATAACTTGCTCCGCTTAATTGATCAGGAGCTATAATATTTTTACTCATTATTTAATCACCTCTACTCGAATTCTAGTTTTCTCTGTTTCTCCGCTGTTATCTACCGCTTCCACCGCTTTAAAACGAGCAGCATCTACTTGAATAACAGAGCTGTCACCATCAGCAGTTGGCTCATCGTGGGCCTGCAAAGCTCCATTTCCTGCTGATTCAAGCAAATCGTCTTTACCTACATCCTCTCCAGCACCTAGGAGCATATAAAACCTCTCTCCAGTATGACCAACTTCATATCTTACTTGATCATCCTCTGAATAGGTTTCATCAATACTCCTTCCTATATAACCTTCTTCTTTAGCCACTAAAGGAATACAGTTCTCTCCAGCTGATGAGTGAGGTTGCACCTTACCATCAACCTCTTCTAGCAACTCACCTGGAGTAATCTCAGCAGCTGCCGGCGCTTCTTTTTGACAGTCTACATACTGCTTAATATGAATCTTTTTTGGTGCCATTACTTACTACCCCCTTGGTTTGATTTTAAGTCATCAATAGTTGAACCTTCATAATCAACGTCTTCATCCTGCTCTAGATTAACTCTGGGCCCGCCTAACCCCGAATAGTCAACTGCCGAAGAACTTCCAAAAGCTCTACTTAAAGACTTAAGCTTATCTAAGCTCATCTCTTTAAGTTCTTCTTCCGGAAACGGATTATCTTCAGAGTTAGCAATCAGGTCAATATAAGGTCTTTTCTGCTCCACCTTATCCTTATTGATCTCTTCTTCAAGCTGCTCTAGTTTATTAGTTACTGGCTCTAGAGCCTTGTTGATGATCCCTTGTAGCTGGTTAGCTTGTACTTCTTCATTATCTTCATCTTCCTGCTTTGAAGAAGTATCCTCACCGGAATCACCTTCAGTGCTTTCTTCGCCTTCCTCTTCATTACAATCCAAACCACCAGCATAAAACTCTAATTCTTCATCATCCATGGCCTTTAAAGTACTTTCAGATAACTTATTACAGTCACAATCCAGCACGTTAGCAATAATATCTTCTCTGCTAGCATCTTCATTTACTTTCATCTCTTCATCCTCCTTATTGTTGTTAATTGGCTCATACTCTACCTTCCTTTGCACTTCCTGAGCCTCTTCGCCTAAACTAACTTCATCCTCATTATCATTACGACTATAACTCATTTGGTATAAAGAAGATTGACGCTCCATTCTATTATCGATAACCCGGAAGATTACATAATTTGGAAATACCTCCCTTACCCTAACGCTAATCTTCTTTCCGCCGAACTTATCGGCTAACTTCTTTCTTAACTGACTCCTTACATCTCGATCGCTTAGATCATTATCTACTATTTCTTCTTCTTCATCTAGCGGGCCCAGGCTATCTAAAAATCTACCAAACAAGGTTTCCACCTTTTCCTTGGTGCTGATAATACCACCCCCTCCCTGCTGCTCATTAGCCCTGATGCCGCAACCATCTTGCCAACTACAAGCTCCTTTGGTCTCTGGGAGCAAAGCTAAATGATCAGGTCTAAGGTTATATTGCTTGCCATTATACTTTTGGCCGTTATGGTAGCCGCTCTCTTTGCTGGTATCAGAAAAATAACCACTGCTTACATCCAACGGCTTATTATTTTTGATCTTTTTTACAGCCTTCTCTCCCTTAGGTATCTTTTTGGCTTTATCTTCATTAATCCAGACTTCGCCTTTGAGCTGCTTCTTTTGTTGATCATAGGATACATTAAAAACTATACCTACTTTATATCTTTCTAATGTTTTTGGGGAAGAGTTGGCACTTACCTTACGGCCCTGATCATCCTCAGGGTGAGGGACTGTTACCGGTACCCCATTCCAAGCTGCTATATACTTGCTTAATTCATTAGCAGTAAGCAGCTCTCCATTAAGCACTTGCTCTTGGACAATTACCACTGGAGCCACTAAATACTTCTGGCCTTCTAAAGTCTTATAGCTTATATTTTCATTCTTTATCTCATTACAGACTAAATTTAACTCTGTCAACTTTACACCTCCTTTCTAGGTAATATAAAAAAACACCCTTGCGGGTGCTTAAGCTAGTTTTTGTTCTGCTTTTTTCACTATACCATCTAATCGCTGATACTCTTGATCACCGATTCGTTCATATTTTTTAGCTTGCTCTAATTTATTCTTAACCTCATTGATTTGCTCTTTGGATCTCCGGCCATCTAATAACCAATCATCATAGGTTTTGCCGACATCGTAGTCCACACCTGGGACTATCGGTCTACCGATACTACGTCAGTTATGATGAGCCGGTAACATGTCCCTGATTTCTTCTAAAGTATAGATATTACCATCTCTGCTAGCACATATCATTGTAGTTCTAGTATCTAAAGTAGCGTCATAAATAACTTTTTCCACGCTTGATTGTTCATAAGTATCAAAGTTAGCTGAATTTAATATTTTATTATACCAGCTGCGGAAAGTAGTCTTAGCCCTAGCTTCTCCCATCTTCCCAGCTTGGGCCAGCCTTTTAGCTACCCTTTCTGGGTTTTCTCCTAAAGCAATTCCTTGAAATACCTCCGTCTGGATCCTATGAGCTAAATCAGTACTGTACTTGCTAATATATTCAGTTAATGTTTTACCGGCAATCTCGGCTTGATCAATAGCAACGGTTTTGATTGACTGAACAGGTAGTCTTGAAAAAGACTGATCAGTAGCTTTAGATATAGTTTCTTGCACAAAAAGCGACTGCTGCTTATATCCCTGAGCCAGTCCATCCCTTAATTCCTTCTTAAAATCCTGAGCATATTTTTTTATCTCAGCTTCGATCTGCTCTTTCAATTTTTGTTTACGGTTATACTTATGCAACTTAGACTTAGACCAGCTGCCGTCTTCACTGGCTTTAGGAAACATCTCCAGCAAGTCTCTATCTATTCTTTTTAAGGTACCTTCCAAAAGCTTAACATATTTCTGGGCCCGCTCCTCTTCTTTCAACCTTTCTTCTATACTCTTAATTACAAACTCCGTAGGCATATTATCACTCTTCTCCAGCTAAAGCTTGGTCCATCTCTTCTTTAATCCGATTATACTCCTTCTTATCTTCCGCATCTAACCTATTAAGTTCCTTTTTAACTTCTAGGCCGTCAATAAGCGGAGCTATAATCTCAAGTCTAGTCTCCTGGCTAATGTCCTGATCTTCTCTTAACTTTCTAGTTATCTCTAATAAGGAACTCACATTTTTATCAGGCATCTTATCCCGATCTATATTAAGTGAGGTATATTCTTCTATTATATCGACTATTAAGGTTGCATCTTCTAAAAGCTTGGTTACATCTTGGTCAGGGCTCATATTACTCAAAGCATCACTTACATCGCTTAATATTTCTGATTTCTCTTTGGCACTCAATTGGAATAGATTAGGCCAGTTAATTTTATAACTATCTTCAGGCTCACTAATAGCTCCTTTATCGATACACCAATCTACAAAAGGTTCTAATATTTCAGGGTTAACATAGTTTTCCCTGCGGCTTTCTATATAAGATAGCCAGTTCCTCTCATCTTGACTGCTGGCCAGCTCTCCAGCTTCATTACCTATTAAAATTCTAACCGGCATATTAGCTGAGGCTGCTAATAGTTTGATTATAGTTTCAAAGCTAGAGGAAGGATCAGCAATTTCATTGTTTAGCTCGTTAATTTCAATTCCTTTGGTCTTTATCCAACGAGTTAATTTATTATAAAACTTCTCTATTTCAGCCTCAGTTTCTTCTTTCTCTCCGGGCCCAAAATCATAATCCTCCTTAGGTTGAAACTGCTTAGGATTTCTAGCATTAAGCCAAAATGTCTCTGCACCACCGCCAACAACTTTAAGCAGATCGATTAAATTATTATAAGCTCTTTTAAGTCTGGGCCTGCCAATTACATCGGATTCATCTTTATCCTCCGCTATATGAATTATTCTACTTTCATGTACTTCCTTAGTCTTTGTTTGACCAGTCGCCGGAAAATCAATCTTAACATTATAGAATTTAGGTTTACCAAACTTCTTATTACTTGCATCCTCATAATACTCTTTAATCTCTACGCTCCCCTGGTGATAAGGTTTGGTATATAATATATCTCCGGGCCCGCTTAACGAGTTATCCTCTAAAGGTTCATTGAGATTTCCTTGACTAGTCCCGATAAGTAATATTCCAAACTGACCTATCCCGCTTATTTTATCGGCCCTCTTCATATAATGGAACAGCTTTGTATTCTCCCTGATTTCTTTTATATCCTTTTCAAACTGAGTATCATTATCCTGATCTTCTATGATTTTGGGACTGTTTTTCCAAGAATAGAAGACTGGCTTTTCAACTATATTACCTGCTATAGGATTACGATCGTACATATTCCAATAGTCTTCAAAAGACATTCCGCCTATCCCTGGATAACCAAGCACATCATAATAATCACGCTCACCATTATGGCTAGTTCCTATTCTGCTTACAAATCTAAATCTATTAACTAAAGCACTCATAGCTTTAATTGCTTCTTCTGACATTGATCCACCTCCTACCAGGTACCAGCTGTTTTTCTTTTAGCTTCGTAATAACTCAATACAAATCCATCGGCTCTGTCAGGACTCTGGCCAGTCCTCTTTTTAAAATCATCTTTAGATTCTATCCTAAATCTATCCTTAGAATCGATACTATACTTTCTACTGGATAACTGAGCTATTAACTCTTCATCATTTGGAATCTGATTAGGATTTTCTTTTAAGTACTCTTTAGCTAAAAAATACATTTCAGTTACTTTATTAGCGTACTTATCATTTTCGGCTGCTTTTTCTCCAAAGCCAACAGGAATTATTATAGTATTATTTAAACTCTTAGCTTTAAGTTCATCAACTACTCCACCTCCAACTCCTGTTACATCAACTTTAATTTTAACTTGATACTGGCTATTATATTTTTTAGCTAAGGCAGCTGCAAAGCCTGAAGTATCTGTAGTGGAAGTCTGCTGCTTTATTTCATAATCTAAGTTTTTGCCACCTCTCCTGCTGTAGAATACAGTTTCATCGTCTCCATACCGGGCCACATCTACTCCAATATGAACTACTCTACCTTCTGGATCTATCTCTGTCATTGCAGCCTTTTCAGGTAGAGTAATTGGAATAATAGTATCTGGCTCCTGAGTTGGAAATTGACCTCTAACTCTTACCCGGGCCACATTGGAGTGATAGCCGTATCTATCATAGATCCTATCTATATACTCCTGACTAACTAAAGGACTATCCTCGCAAGAAAAAGTAAGACAGTTAAAGAAGTCTCTATCTTTTTTATGCGAATCATAAAACATACCTGAAATTTGAGTAGGATTTCCACACATTAAAAGACGGGCCCCATCATTTGTTAGGGCCCCCTCTATAACTTCCATTACTTCTTGATCTACCCCTGAAGCTTCATCAACTATATATAAAACTTCATCAGCATGAAAACCTTGCATATTATCAGGTTTGTTTGAACTTCTAGGAGTAGCAAACCACATATCCTTATACTCTTCATCATTAAATGCAAATCTAGTTTTGGTCCATAGAAAGAGTTCATGTTCCTTTAGTTTGCTTTGGTTATACCATTTCTTGATTTCAGGCCAAAGTATATCATTAAGCTGATGGCCAGTAGGAGCAGTACAGGGGATCCTGCACATAGCTCTAGTAAACATAAACCAAAGCACTACCCAGGCTTCGCCTGCTGTTTTTCCTACTCCATGGCCCGCTTTAGCAGAAGTGGCCCGATTTTCTAAAACTGAATTTAAAAGCTTAGCTTGCTGATCAGTAGGCTCTTGACCAATAATATCTTCTACAAATTCTACTGGTTTGTCATAATAAAAATAAGAGAGCTCTTCCCAATCAGGTTCATTGGTCATTGCTCTCCCTCTCTTTTCTCCTTTTATAAGCTGCCATTATTCCTTCTTTAGCAGTTGTATTCAAATTAATGTTTTGCTCAAGCTCTCCCATTTCTTCTGCAATTAACTTTAATACTCTTCTGGCAGTATCAAGTTTATTTTGATTTAAAGATCTCTGATAAAGACTATCTAACTCTTCTATCCTTTTAGTTTTATTGGCCAGCTTAACATTGATTGAAATATATTTCTCTATTTCCTTCTGTTTTTTCAAAATTTTATCTTGGTACTTCTTTTTATAATAGCAGATTGTAGCAGGTGCAAAACTCATTTCAAACTCTTTTTCTATTAATCTAACAATATCCTTGGGCCCTTTTCCTTCGGCAAGCCATAATATCAATTGCTCCTTTTGATTATCAGTTAGCTTATTTTGACCTACTTCATTAGATTTATTAGTTTTCTTACTTCCTTCGGGAGGATGCTGCCAACACCTCCACTCTTCTGGAGCTTTTTTCATTGCAAACTCTTTTTCTCTAGTACATCTAGAGCCATCATTCTTCTTACCTATGCATCGTAAGATTTTGGTTTCTTCTGGCACTGGCAACACCTCCTTAGTTTAATTTTTCAAATTAAAAAAGCACCCAGTATGGGGAAAGGGGGTCTGGGTGCTTTAAGGGGGAGATTAATCAAATAACAATTTATGAATTTGTTAGGAGTTTTCCTTTTTTAGTTGTTCTCACTTAATCTAAGGCTTCATTTTACAGTTTAGAATGTAGCTTATTTTATATCATCTTCATCAAGTATAATTTTATAATAACCGATTGCAAAATGTGTAATCATTACTTTATAAAATATTGAAATTTTTATGATCTATTATTTTAACTTTACAGCAGTCCCGTAAGCTAAAATTTCAGCAGCTCCTTTCATAACCTGAGAAGTAGTAAAACGGACATTAATTACCGCATCCGCTTCTAGCTTCTCAGCCTCTGCTATCATTCTTTCAACTGCTTCTTCTCTAGCCTGAGTGATCATGTCAGTATATCCTTTAATCTCTCCGCCAACTAAAGTCTTTAATGAAGCTCCAATATCATTTCCTAAATGCTTAGCCTTGATTGTATTACCTCTTACTAAGCCTAGAGTTTTCTTTATTTCTTGGCCAGCAACACTATCAGTATTTACAACTATCATTTATTCGCCTCCAATCTAAAAAGCTTTGCTTTTATTATACGTTATTTGATATTAATTAACAATTAAGTTTAGCAATTTATATAATTGGTTGCGAAAAAAGAAGATAAATGTTTTAATATTTACCTGTTTTATTTTAAAAAAGTTAAGTCATAAGTGACTAAGTTATAAGTATACATAAAATTAGGCCCTACCATTTCAAGCAGGGCCTAAGTCAGATATTGCTCGCTCTCCAAAAGAACGAGGAGGAAAAATTGTGAAACTTCCATTTGTCGCTTTCGATAAAATCTTTCTTATTATACATTATAGCATAAGAAAGGGTAGTAAAAGTGCCAGCAAAGTGCCAAATTAGTGCCAAAAAAGTGACAGCAAAGTGCCAACTCATATTATTTTGCAGTTTTTTATATCCAAATGGCGGGCCAGATTATCTAATATAGACCTCTTCTTACGTTTTACGGATCTTTTTGAGTAGCCAAGTTTAACTGATATCTGCTTTATAGTGTAACCTTCCTTGTAATACATTTCTAAGATAACTTTATACTCTTTATCTATTAGCCGATAAGCTGCATCCATCATTTTCTTTAAACTCTTTAGTTTCTTCATCCTATACTCTGCTCTAGATATCTTTATTTCAAACCCTTCTATTTCGGTTATACTTCCACCGCCTCCTCCACTACCTGAAGCAACCCCGCTATAGTTTGCTCCTCTTGGAGCTGGATCCTCTTCTGCTTTAATCTTTTCTATTTCAATCCTGTCTTCTAACTCACCTGTTAAATACCACTCTATTAATGTGCCGATAAGCTTTCTAGTTTTTCGATCTATCTCTTTAGTCACCTTTACCCGCCCCCTAATATCTGATATAATTAATTTTAACTTAGGGATTCCAATGATATATCTTCCATTCGGGCGGGCTTAAGGCTCGCCTTTCTTTTTTTATTGGTTCACTCCTTTCTGGTTCATAATCTGAACAATATCCATCTTCTCCTCTTCTTTCTCAGCCTGAATTATCATTCTCAAATCATCTATATGAGCTTGAGTCCAATGCTTTTTGCAGTTAAAACAATAAGCTCTATCGTGTTGCAGTTTTAACACTAAAGTCTTTTTGTCGCTATCACACGCTGGACAATAAATCCTTGCTTCAATTTCTAGTCTAGTATCTTGTAGTTTGGCAAGTGTTTTAGCCTCTTTTAAATTCATCAAATCACCTCATCTTCTATAACGCTTAAGTAATCTATTAAAGCTCCACTCTGGCCCTGATCTATCCTGTACTTCTTTTTAGCGACTTCATCATAAGGGATGCTTTTACGGCCGCCCTTTAACTTTGCTTGCCAGTATCTATCCAGTAGCTTAAACGGCAGGTAATAAAATTCATCCTGAATTGCAAAGTGAACTATCAAAAAACCTATTCCTCCATTAGCCACCCAGCTAGTTAAGTACAAGTATTGATGCTTTTTGACGTTTTTAAGGTCAAATCTAGTCTCTACTTTAGTCTGCTTAGCATCAAAAGCTATTCCTTGGCCTTTGTAAATACCTAAATAGTCTACGGTAGATTTTTTCTTATAGCAAGCTTTAAATGTTCCGTTCCTGCTTATTTTAGATAATTGCTTTACGGGAGTTTCGATCTTCTGCACCAGAGCCCTACCCTGGCGCAGATATTGATTATTAGTCAACTCTATCATATCCTCAAGTGCCTGTCCTCGATTAGCATAACTCATATTAGTCACCTGCTACCTGAGAAAAAATATTAGTCTGTTTTATAGACTGCTCCATTTTCTCAAGATCCTTTCTCCAAGGGCCGTACTCTTCCATATTCCTGATATTAGCCTTAACATCATAATCATAGATCTTAATTTCATAATCACACAGCTTTAGTTGAGCCTCTTGAGCTTTCTTTAAGCCTTTAACCTTCTTCCCACTACTTAACTGGTAATAATCATCTGCTAATCTCCTGGGGAAGTTTTCGGCTGTTTCCTGTTCTTCTAAATGGATAGTTCTTAAAACATCATCAATAATAGCTTCTCTTATTCTGTTATCTTCAGCAGCTGCCCATTTATCTTCTGCGACTGTAATAATCAGATCAAGATTAATAAAGTTTTGCAGCTTTCCAGGGATCTTACTTGCTTCAGCTAGTATAGTTCTGCCTTTGGATTTTCTGGCCGTGCCTCTAAACTGGTAACCTATTTTGATATTAGCCAGTTTTTCGTGATGTTTCTTGATTACTCTATTAGCTACTGCTTCTATGCTTTCTGCGCCTTCTTTTATGTAATCTGCCATTTTAATCACCCTTTCTGATTTTTTAAAATAATGACAGCTGCTCTTCTTCATTGGTTTGTTCAATTTCAACTACTGAATCTCCATACTTTAAATAATTCCAAAGCATATTTTCCACCTGCTGTCTGTATTCCCGGCTAATCCAACCTATTGGACTGCCTTGTTCATACAAGTTTATGTGATCTTCGTTAACCTCTGGTCTTTCTTTAATCCTAAAATACCTATTAATATCACTAGCAAAACCTAGTATTGACTTGCCGTCTTTAATAGCTTCTTCCCTAAGATAATTAAGCCATATATCGACCCGGTTTTTTGATATCCAGCCTGCTATTGCAGGGCCCTGATCTTTCTTAAAATCAAAACCTTGCTTCTCAAACCTTAGCTGATAGCCTCGCTGTACCACTCGAAGATTGGTTATTCCTTGCATTTTTCATCACCTTTCTTCTCGCTTTTTTATTGTATTTTAAGCTGACCCCTTGAAGAGTACCCGGGCCCGTCCTCTGTCCCGGATCGTGCATTTTGACTTTGAGATTTCTTCCCGCTAGGCTTTTTCCTATAGTTTTCCGCATATTAATTACCCTCCAAATGTTCTTTTAAACTATTCTTGATATAATAATCTGCATTAACTTGCTCTAACTGATCTATGATCATATTAGCTACATTATCCCAGCCGATAACTTCTTCTATTTGCTTAGCTTCTTGATGATAATTCAATTTACCAGCCTTATAGTGATCTACAAATTTATTAGTCTTTTTAATTAATTCTACTGTCGCTGTCGGAGAAATTATCGGTTCTAAGCTAACCCAAGTATTCAAACCACACCTTTTGGCCCACTTCAAATTATTAATTCTATCATTAATTATGGCAGCTCCAGGTTCTAATCTTTTCCTTTCGCTTTCTAAGCTGCAAGTTAAACTAACACCAAACCAATCATTCGAATCTAATATACCAAAGTCTCTAATTGCTAATGTTCCAGCTTTGGTCAATATCTTTATCGGGAAGCCGTTCTTTTTCAGAATTATAATAGCCTGTCTAGTCAATTCTAGCTTGCTATCTATAGCTTGGTAGGGATCTGATACAAAGCTTAATAAGACTGGTTTCTTTTCCTCTTTCCAGTTCTCTGCATCTCTTCTTAAACGATCGATTATGTTCTTCTTTGGATCTGGATTGCTAAAGAAGTCCTCTTTTTTCTTCCTGAGGGTAGCTGGCCCAAAACAATATTCACATCTATGCTCACAGCCTTTATAAATATTAAGCGCTAAGTCTGCATATTCTCTAGCCCTGCCGCTCGGCTTGTATATTACTGACATTATTAACTTCCCCTTCCCCGTCTAACTGCTTTTTAGATAGCAATTTTTCTTTATGTTCCTGAATTAGTCTTTCGGTTAGTTCTTGCTTGTAATTATCATTATTCCGGCCGATCTCTTCGATAGCTAGTTCAAATATACCGTCGCAAACAGTTCTAATATCTAATGCTTCCGCTGCCAATTCTTTATGGTCTGCGGCTAAGAATAACTCTTCTAACTCTTCGATAAGTTTAGATATCTGCTTATCAAGATCTGTCCCCTTGGGATAGCAAGATTCTAACTCCACTTACCCCACCTCCTTCCGTTGGTACTCTTCATATCCTTCGCATACTTCCAATGGATTTCGATACTCCCAAATACTCCAGCAGTTTGAAAAATGACGGCATTTAAAGCAATTTCTCTTCCTCATTTTTAAATTCAACTCCTTCCAAATTAATCTCTTTAACTTCTAGTTTTGCCTGGTCCCGTCTAAGAAATACTACTGCTGCTAAAATTATCCCTAACAGTACTATGTAAGCCAATTAATCCACCTCCCTCTCACGGCCGATAGTATGGCCCTCTGAATGATGATTATGCTGAATCACTGACATCATCAATCAATTTAAGAACATCACGTTTTTGGTGATCACCCTTAAGCTCCTTTATTTCTTTTTTCAAACTACTCGGTAACATATTTTCTTTTTGCTGCCTCTGCTGCAGCTGCTTATACATTTTCAAGAATTGGCCTCGCAAGACTCCAGTATTAGTTTCATAGCAAAGTTCTCGCCAACCCATATATTCTACAGTTTTAGCAACTAACGGACTCATACTCTCTAGAGCTTCCTGTTCTCTGTAGTAACCATAGTGCCTGATTGCTTTGACTAGCTGGCTCCAAGCCTCCGCTGGAAGTAAGTTATCTTCTTCAGGTAAATGAATCTTATTGATTTCCTGTACTAGTTCTCCTACTGCCGGTGGCCACTTAGGATTCTCAACTATATATTTTTTCAAAGCTACTTTAGCAGCTTGATGCTCATAATCTTCTAAAAACTCAAGCCAAGACTGAATTAATGTTTCCGAAGCCTCTTCAGTCCCTTTGGGAAATTCAAACTTGCCCGCATAAGCATTTGAAATGAACGATAAAATCTTAATAACCTCTTGTCTAGTCATAGTTATCCCCCTTTAGCGTATAGTTTTCTTAGCATATCATCTTTTTGGGCCTGCTTAGACTCCTTCGGTGATGCTCTATTCCTCATTTGATTCTCTAATTTGACAATCTGTTCCCTAAGTTTACCGGCACTCAAAATATTAGATTTCCAAAAGTTATCATCTTGGCACCAATCAATAATTTCCCTGATCTCCTGCCAGCTGTAACCTTTGTTATCACTTTCTTTGGCACCTATAGGGCCCAATCTATTGAGTCTGTCAATCTCTGTAGCCCAATCTTCCATATCTGACGGATTGGGATCTGGTACCCGGGCCCGCTTATTATTTTCCAGTATTCGCTTACGGAGATAACAAGATGCTTTGAAAGGAGGGCTCTCTTGATCAAACTTAGGTTCCTCTTCTTCTGTAGCTACTGGAGGATTTGATTCCTGATTTTTAGAATCAGCTTGATCATCTGGATTATTAATGTCGTCGTTGGACTCGTCAGAGTCCGAACATGAATTATTATTATATACTGTTTCTGTTACTGTTTCTGTTTCTGTATTCCCCGAACCCTTTCGAGACGGTTTAGGTAACCCTTTGGTCAGCTCTTCAATATAATTATCAGCATAATCCTTGCAAGCCCTTATAAAATAAGAAGTTAGGCGGTTTTCAGGCAGTTCAGAAATTTTGTTATTAACACCTTTGGCTTGGTTTTTATTCTGTATTGAGTTATATTTGAAAAAATTGCAAATCAAGACTACCGAACTGCTTTCACAATACCTTATAAGACCATTTTCTATCAGTTCTTTTAACCCTTTTGAAACCCTTTCTAAACCCTTTGCTAAGTCATTATTAAAGTATAAATCTTCAGCAATATAAGCCTTTGGCAAACGGTAATAACCAGCCATGTTTGAATGTGGAGAAGTCAGTATATACAAATATAATTCTCTGGCATCTTCGGACAGTTTTCTAACTTTTTCATCCGTCCAAAATTTAGTTGCTACTTTTACATATCTACTCAATTCTCTT
The DNA here is from genome assembly GCF_023227765.1 of Fuchsiella alkaliacetigena. GTDB lineage: Bacteria > Bacillota > Halanaerobiia > Halobacteroidales > Acetohalobiaceae > Fuchsiella > Fuchsiella alkaliacetigena. The sequence continues at coordinate 29,660 of NZ_JALKBZ010000016.1, read as the reverse complement.
CACCTCCCTGTTAGATTATAACCACGAAATTATTCAAATTAATATCTAAATTCTGTAGCCAAAATACAATGCTCATTATCACGAATAACCAGAGATATTTGACTAAAGAAAGACCCCACCACACATAAGTACATACCAGAACATACCAAACTAATTTGTATCCCACTAGGATATTCAAAGTATAGCCCCCTTTTGCAGTATAGATAGCCAGGGCCCGCAGGCCCCAGCTCTATATCTTGGACCAACCAAAGCCGGCCCTTGGTTTATTGACACCTCTTGCAAATTTCTCTATCGCTATCTTTGTCCAGAAAGTCCTTAAGACATTTAGGACATCTTTCTTTCTTGAGCACTGCTAAAAAACTAACTAATTGATTATATGCTAAATACTCAGTGTCCGTTTTACTAAATATATTAACCAGCATTGTCTTAACCTCTTTATCGCTTAGACCTCTCTTTTCAATAACTTGATCTATCTTCTTTATAAGGCTTTTTTTCTTACCAACTGACTTATTATTTTGAGCTCTACTACTTTGGTTATCTATAATATCATCATCTGATTTATTGGCTTCTGGATCCTCTTTGGTTAATTTTGACTTACAATCATTATCCAGCTCTATATTTCCAATATCTAATTCTTCTTTATTTGCATTATAGCTGCCACTAGTTAACTTACTTCTGCTAGAGTTCAACTGCATAGCTTCATTTTGAAGCTGCTTAATGTCTCCAGGGTATTCTAAATGGACTATATACATATTTCCGTTATCATTCTTCTCTTCTTTAATGCAAAGATCGAGCTCAAGTCCAGCTAAAATACCACCAGTTAATCTAGAAATATAGCCTAGTGAATCCCTGATTCTTTTAACTGTATAATAACTAGTAGTTCTAAAGAAATAAGCAGCATAAAGTCTAGGATCTTCAGTTAAGCCAACCTTCAAGATGCCATTGATTTTGCAGCCATTTTTCTGCTGATAATACTTGCAGTTAGAAGGACTACATTTACCTTCTTTGGTGCTTCCGTTATCCTTCCTCCAAACTGACTGCTCACCGTCCCCACGACATCTTAGCTTGTTATAGCCTTGATAATAAGCATAGTAATTCAAAAAATTAGAATTTATATCATCATGTAACAGGAATACGCTTATCCTTTTTGGTTTCTTACCATAATTACTTTGAACAGGTAACTGTTTCTGATTTTCAGGGTCTACTATTATAAAGTGGTCCAGCTTAGTAGGATAGCCTTGAGAGTTTTTCTTGCCAATTCTAATCTGACCAACCTCAAGCTCTGTAGGATTCCTATTTATATCCTTAATGCCATTAATCAACTTGCTCACCCTTTCCTTATATAGCTTTTTTAGCTAAATCAAAGCTTTTAAATTCCTCAGAAGAGACAACTTCTCGATCTGATCTATTGATCGCGGCTTCAATCATTTTCTCTGCATCTATCCCTACCTCATCAGCAAATACTCTCCGGTAGTCCTTACCGTAATCCCAAACTGCACCACTTTTAGGTATAATTACTTTATGTTCCGGAACTCCTGTTCTACTTAGGGCCCTATTCAACTTCTCTAAAAGCTGCAAAGCTTGGCCCTTAGTTAAGTAAGTGATGTACCTATGCCAAAAATCATTCTCTCGTCTGTTCATAAATTTAAAATCGAACATTGTAAAATCTAACTTGATTTCTAAATCATTGTTTATAGTTTCAACCGTTGGATAGATACTGATATCCTCACTATCTCTAGGTATAGACTTTAGCTTTAACTCCAAACCCTCTTTAAATCTTAACGCCGTCTTAGGCGATATAAGGAAAGCTTTGCTGTTATCCTTGTACTTGCGATTGAAAACAATAGCTAACTTTTTATTATTAGCTCTATCCTCTTTAGTTAGATAAGTACCAATTCTTCGTCTAACCCCGATCGATACACAGTTATAATCTATATATTTCAATTTAGGCTTACTCATTTTAACCGCTCCTTTCGTAGTTAGCCGGGATCCGAAGACCCCGACTATTATTACCAGTCTCTATCCTTCCAAGCACCTTGGTTTTGCATATACCTTCTGATCCTGTTATAAACTGCATCGGCACTCAAATTATATCTACTGCCTATATCTTTATAACTAAGTCCTTGCTTCTTAAGCTGGATCATCTCTATTATCTGCTGCTCTTTATTTGGATCCAACAAACCAAACCCTTCTAGAGCTGTACTAGGAGCTATTTCATTTGCAATACAACAAATCAAAGCCAAGTAGTTCCTTAGTCTTTCTAGTTTTTCAACTCCTTCAATCCTATCTAGAGCTAACATTATACAACTTCCTTTACTCCAACTTTTTGTCTCTTCTCTATTTCTTCTTCTGGAATAACCAAGTCTCTGATCTGATTCAACCAGCATAGCTTTCCCGATCCTTGTCCCGGGCCGTATCTTGATAGAATGTATCGCTTAGTGTTCTCCATAGATTTATCACCATATTTGACTAGGAAGTGAACATTCTCATTACAGTTAACTCTTTCGATACAATATATCTGCTCAGGAGCTATATCACTTCTCATATCTTCAACAAACTTCTCCACTCCTTGCTTATCCAAATAGCCGTTATGCTTCTCCTGCATTCCGTACTTTTTAAGATTGCACTCGATATATTTAGCTGGCATTACGACCACTCCAAGTGCTACCGCAAATCTTCCAGATTAAGTGTTGGTCCAAAATACTCACTACTAGATAATAACTCTGCACCCAACCCATATCCAAATGAATTACATTAATCAACTGCCCTTTTCTAGCCAGCTTTAACAGATCTTCAAAGACAAGAGCTTCATTATGGGGATATAGAAACTTACCGTTAATATCCTGGGAGACTCTCACCTTTTGCAGCTGAAAAAGCTTATCTTCGATTTCATCAATAGTAATTCTACTTCTTACAACCTGGGTAACTTCAGAGTTCAAATCCAAATAATTATATTCGCAAATCCTCCGGGGAGACTCTACACAGTCTCTAATGTCAGTAATTTTAGTAGTAATACTCATTTAATCAACCCTCCTTATTGAAAATAAGTCTGAATCATGTTAGAATTAAGTTGCTAATTCTTGCTGTGGGCCTGACCTTTGGTTAGGTCAGACCCTAGTATTTTAAGCTATTTTCTAAGTCTCAGTGCTTGGTACACTGAGTTCTTATCGTATAGCTTGAAATACAGTTTACCTTTAGACTTGCATTTGTCTCTGTTGCGATTGCAAGTCTTTTCTTTTTTAATGCAATCTTCACAGAAAGTCCTGACTTTGGTAGCATAAGCCGCCTTAGCTATAGCCAATTTAAACCCTCCTATTCTCTATTATTTTCCAGGAAATACCTAAACGAGCCGTTAACTCCAGCGTGACTACTTTCCAAATGTTCAATCAAAAGCTCCATTAACTTTTCTTGGCTCACTGATCTCACCTCCCTGAGTTTAAGCAAACTTATAACTTCTGCTCCTATAACCACTCTCCACCATCTTCCTTCTACTGAGTTTATCTAGCTCCTTAAGGTCTATATCATACTTTTCTGATAAAGAGATAAAGGTTAAATCTATACATACATTCACATCGTGCAGCTCCATCATTGTATCCTCAAGCAGCTCCTGTCTTTCTTTCTCGCTTAAATCCTCCGGCTTAACCTTATTCACTAGCTGGAGTTTTTTCAGTCTCTCCAGGGCCTCCTCTAGCTCCTCTATTGCTTTCTGCTGAGTAGCTAAAGGTTCTAGATTAACCTGATCTAGGTAATAACAAGGTATTGCAGCTCCCAAAACCTCTAGTCTTAACTTAGGGCTATCTAAGACCTCAATAATCTTCATCAAATCATCATAAGGTATAGACTGCTTTCCTGATTCATACCTACTTACTGTAGATCTGGAGGTATGTATCTTTTTGGCCAACTCCCTTTGAGTGATCCCTTTTCTAAGCCTCTCTTCTCTGATCAAGTCTCCGGTACGCACATTTACACCTCCCTTTGTTTAGATTTAGGTCATTTCAATATAAAACTGTTTACTCTCGGTTGATATACTAGCTTTAAGCTAAGTTACTCACTTAACCGGTTCCTCGCCGGTTGACTAGCTTCTATCAGTCACCTTCCTCTGATCGGAAGCTATCACCATTATGATGAATATACATAACCCATCTTAGTATTTACTAGAAATTCGCAAGGCTCTCCATTGATCTTCATATCTACAACTTCTTCTAGTCCTTCAGGGCCAATTACTTCAGTCCACTCTGCTTCTACTACTTCACCAATTGCAGCTGGCAAGCCACTATTAGTGATCACTTCACATTCCATAGTCTTTTTAACTTTTTTCAACAGACTTCACTCCCCTTATAGTCAACTTTAGTTCTGTTTCTCTTCTTCTGGCTTGTCTGAATTAAATCATAAAGTGTATCCCACATCTCCTGAACTTCCTCTTCAGGAGGCTCAAACGAAGTGTTGTTATGCTTGGATTTGCAATCAAACTCCTCTAATCCAGCCTTTTCAATAGCCCATACTGATTTAACCTTAAAAGCTTTGAGTTTGCCTCTCCTACAGTATCTGCTTACTGTATTTATACTGACCCCAAGTACTTCCGCAGCTTCTCTCACAGTTACTAAATTATCATTGTTGATTATTTCCGTAGGCATCCTAGGCAACTTCAACTCACCTCCTTAGTTAAGCGGATTCATTCAAGTCTATCTCTGCTTCAGCCAGTTGCTCCCATTGCTCTTGTAGCTTTTGATGCTCCCTCTCTAACTCCTCTTCAGAGTGTATATCATGCTTTTCTGCTAACACCTTTCTTAACCAATCGGCCTGCTTGCTGGGGATCTTATTGCCATCTTCATCAAAGATCTCTGAGATATCCACTGTTTTCACCTCCCTTCTTTCAAAACTTTAAAGAAGCTTGCAGGTGAGCACTTACGATAAGTGAAACCTGCTGCAAGCCTCTATGAAGTTTTGATTACATTGGTGCCACCGCCTTTCGTACAAAGGGGAAATCTATAAAAATTTTAATTAATAGCCTTTAAGTTCATCTCGTTAGCTCTATCCGGCAGACAGTTTTCTATCTTTTGATCAAGTAAATCTTCAAATATCTCCCTAATTGCCTCAAAGTCTCCTCTGGTTAAGTATCTGGCTCCTGCTGGTTGTTTCTCTATATACTTAATTGCCTTATTAGCTGCTTCGTGAGACAGTCCCCGGATATGCTTTTTAGTTTCGATTAGCTGCATCTGGTTATGAGCTAGACCGCTAAAGAAGCCGCCTTTACCATTGATAGCTAACTGATATTTGTGCCTATATACTCTAGAAATGAAAAGCCTTTTAGCATCTTTAACGAACTGAGGATTTGAAAACTTAGCCTCCCAGGCGTCCTTCTTGCTGCCGGAATACTTATTTAAAACATAGTCTTTAAACTCATTAAAGCTATCTTCTACCTTGATAAAGAGGAACTTAGTATTTCGCTCTTTAGCCGATAGGCTCTCTTTCCAGATTCTTATCTGAGCCGTAATACTTCTAGAGTTCTCTTTTCCTATCTCAGATAGGCAGATACTTTTATCAGTCAGAGCCAGCACAAATAAATAATGTTCCTCTAAGTTCTTTTCAATCTCAAACTCCTGCTGTTCATTTTGCTGTCTAAGCATCACTTCGTAGATGTTATCCTTCAATTTCGATCACCTCCGCTTTTTGAGGACTGCTTACGCTGACTCCATCAATTCGGCCATAAATCAATTCAGCTAATTCGGTTAAAAAGTCTGCTTTCATTCTCAAGTTCTCCCTAGCCCATTTATCTAGCTCTACTTCTAGCTTTAGTAACTGTTCTATCTCTGCTTTGTGCTTTTCTAGCTTACGGATCGGACCGCAGACACCTTCGACTATCTTGGCTCTCTGGGCCGATTCATCGTTTTCCTCCTTAAGTTGCCTTTGGTATTCCAAAAGCTGACCTATCTCTTTTTCCAGCTCCCTTTTCCGCTGTTTGTAGTTTTTGACTTCTTCCTGACTTTCTTTAAGTTCATCTAACTTAGCAGCTTTGATCTGTAATTCCTTAAGCTTCTGGCGAGCATGTTCGGGTAAGACTTCTTTTTCTACAACTTCAGGCTCCTTGCTCTTTTCGTGCTCTAACTCTTTTTCTAGCTTGGCTTTCTCTTTTTCAGCTTTCTGTTTTCGACTTTCGGCTACCCGCTTCTGTCTTTCTAGTTCTAACTTCTCTTTCTCTGCTTTTTCAAGCTTCATTTTTAAATCTTCTACTTTAGACTGCTGGTCTTTAGTGGTCATCTCCTGGAGCTTATCTTTGCCTATCTCTTCAAGAAATTCTTGCTGTTCATCTTCTGGGAGTCTAGACCAAACCTTAATTGCAGCTGTCTTACTTAACTGACCTGACTCTACTAAGTCCTGAAGATCTGGTATTAAATCCTGTAGCTTCTTAATCCTGCGGACTGTCCTTTCATCAACTCCTAGCTGATCAGCTATGTCTTTTTGGTTCAAGCGGACATTATGTCCGCTTGATTTCCTGTCCCCTCCATGGCTAATACCACACAGTTCCTCATATTTGCTAATTACCTTGGATTGCTTAATTGGATTATGGTCAATCCTGCCAAAATTAGCAGCTAACAAAGCTTTAAGCTTCTGGTCTTCATCTGTAAGTTCATCCTGAATTAAAACCGGCACTTCCTCTATCCCCAGATCCTTGGCTGCTCTGTATCTTTGGTGACCACTTATAATAGTCATATCTAAAGAAACTACTATCGGACTAATTATTCCATCTTCCTGAACTGACTCTTTGAAGCGTTGATAATTTTCGCCATCTATATCGTCAAAGAATTCATCATTTTGAGGATGAGGCTTTAAGCTCTCAACTGGAGCTTGTATAATTTCGTTTATCATTGGGATCCTCCTTTAAAAAAGGATTTTATTACCAAACCATTGAAACATGTCTTTAGAGTAGTGGCAAGTTAAGATTGAATGAGGTGGTAACAAATGAATAAAAAGAACAAAGAAGACTTAGCAACAATTTCAAGTATTTTAGATAGAAAAGATAAAGATATCCACACATTAACCTTGGAAATTCTATCTAAATATAACTTTGAAAATAACGCCGATATAACTACCTTGGCTGACAATTATTCGGATAATTATATAAAGGTCTATAACTTCTTAGTGAAAAAATATAATAAAACTAAGAAAAAAGCTGGTACATTTTAAAACAAACCTAATTATGTGCCACTACTCTTACTTTCTTTTATCTTTTTATATTCCCGCAACCACCAATTTTCTAAATCTTCACCAGCTAACTTAATAATAGTTCTAATCAAATCATTAATAGTGCTTATCCAGCAAATATAATTTTTACTATTTGAGCTATGTACTTCACCATCATTGTATTCAACTTCAATATCCAGGCACTCTTCAAAGACAGCCAATCTCTCTAAATTCTTTTTGATTAACTCTTGTTTAATTTCTTTCGAACTGACCTTTTGGCTTTTCTTTTTATGCTGTTTAAGCTTAGAGTGAAGTTCTTCTGGTTTGCAAGTCTTTAAACTATCAATCTTAGGAGTAAAATGATATTCTTTTTGCTGTGCTGGAGCTCCCTTCTCCAGTTCAGCTACCTTTTCTTCCAACTGTCCGATCTTCTGTTCTAACTTGCTGATCTTATTGTTAAACTCAATTTTAGCTACTCCATCCAGATATCCAGCGGCATCCATTAAATCTTCATAAGTTACATTATTTTGAGATGCATCGGCTATTCTTTTTAGCACTCTAGGAGCAGGCGGAGTATACACTTCTTTATTTATAGCATGGGAAATGTAACTGAGAGGTAGATCACTTTCCTTGGCAAATTCCATTTGTTCTCTATCCCCTTGAGCTTTTTCAATTAGTTTCTTAAATCTATCTCTATTGAAACCATTCATGTCTGGCCCTCCTTCCTAAGCTGGTTTTTGATCTTCTTCTGAACATTCAACTTTGCACTTTGGAAAGTTATTAGGTTCAGACAGAATAAAAAATGAAGAGTACGACAGAGTATTTGAAGATTTAATAGAGTTTCGTGATCAAAGAGAACTACAGTTTAAGATTCAGCAATATGAAACCATCAAAATCAAAGAAGAACCACCACATATAATTGTAGAAAAAGAATTAGAAGCTATTTAATTCTGATAGAACTTTAATTTTTAATTCATATACCTTGAGTAGCTGAGCTCTCACCTCAGTTACTCTAACTCCTTCTTTTTCTGCTGGCAGTTTCATTTCCGATTTGGAAAATTCATTCTCTAGTTCTTCCTCTATTTCTTTTAAGTCCAACAATGTTAATCTCAATTCCTGAATAGCTTGTTTTTCCATTATTAACCCTCCTCTCTTTTCGCCAAAGGGCCCTATCCCAGACCACAAATCCCGCTACATCTTGAGTCTTAGCTATTGCTCAAGTGTCTGCCACGCTCTCTTTAGACCGTGGAGGCGTCGAAGCTCGTCTTATCTGTCAATAAGAGTCATTGCCACCTTTGTAGGCTTGGTTAGGGCCCTTTATTCGGTTTTGAATTCTATTTTTCTTTATAATAGCCAAGATTAAGACAACCCAGCTGATATCTTTCCAGCAAATCATCATCACTGCAAGCATCTGCTTCTACCCTATCACTATGATAATAAGGACAGATTATATCCTTGTCGCTGTTTTGGCTAAGATATTTACCTACTATAAATCCTTTTTCACATTCAAGGCATTCATATCTAATCAAATTATCATAATAGTAATTAGTTCTTGGATTTACTAGTACACCCAATCCTCTCACCGCCTTTCTAAGCTGGTTTTTGGTCTTCTTCATTATCCGCATTGCATTTTGTTGTTTCTATTGCCAAAAAAATATCAGGAAATAAATTTTCCATTTTTTCTTCAAGAACTATTTCTAGCTTTTTAGCTAATTTAAGTGTAGGATTCCTTTTACCATTTTCTATAAGAGATATATTTTGCTGACTTGTCCCTATTTTGCTTGCTAATTTCTCTTGGCTCCAATTTTTAGCTGTTCTCTTAGCAATCATTTTATCTCTAACAGGCATAATACCCCTCCTTCATATATTGCATATTGTTGTTTTAACTATCTTTATTATATATTACATTATGTTGTTTGTCAATGCTTATATTTCAATTTGTTGTTAAGCTTTATTTTTATTACGTATAGTTGTATAATTAAAATTGAAATACTGGAGGTTATTTAAATGATTGGCGATAGAATTAAGAAATTAAGAAAAGAAAATAATATATATCAAAAAGATTTAGCCAAAGAATTAGGGTTAAAGCAACAAACAATAAGCCTATACGAATCTAATAAAAGACAACCTGATTATGATACATTACAAAAAATAGCTAATTATTTTAATTGCAGTACAGACTACCTTCTCGGCCGTACCGATCAACGTAACCCAGGACAGGCAAACAAAAAAATTAAACAAGCCCTGGCAGATAATCCAGAGCTAATGGAGTTTTGGGAGGAAGTATCTACTAGAGAAGAACTACTACTAATGTTTAAGCAGACCAAAGACTTAAAACCTAGCAGTATCAAACGAATAATCGAAATAGTAAAGCTGATCGAAGAAGAGGAAGCTGAACGCTATGGAGGATGATATTAAACAGGAGATCATAGATGCCCTCCAGGATACATACATAAGCTTTGAAGAGTGGGCCAGGAGTAACAACATATATTATCATACAACAAGGCTCCCGTCGGGTTTCTGGGGATTTGTGTACAAGTCTGCTTATAGCAACTACTTCATAATCATAGATAAAAATCTTACCAAACAAATGCAGCAGGAAGTTTTTATGCACGAAGTTGAGCATATACTTTACCACTCACCAAAGAAAAATTACATAATTGGATTGGACATGCAACATACATCAATAGAAAATGCAGCTGACGGCTTCGCTTCTGAAATGATAGGGATTATTAGTGGTATTAGTGGCTAACGGAAGCCTTTTTTTATTACCTGCCTGAGAAATATTTAGCTATTTTGTAATTTTATTGTCGAACTATGACGAAGAATAACTTAAGGAGTGATCTCTCTTGAAGAAAAATTATTTAATATTGATTTTAATATTGGCTGCTCTAGCAGCTGGCTGTCTATCTGACTCCCCCACTACTGGCTCCCTCGACGGTACAGTAGTAGAGATAGAATAAAAAAAGAGCCAAGATTGTTGGCCCTAATATAACTTATATAATTAAGCACAAACAACTACTCAAAAAATAACATATCACCACATTTTAGACAATACACCACTGACATAGTTGCAGGGACAAATAAAAATATGGAATACTCAGAACATTCTAAACAACTAAGTACAGCTTTTTCAAAATCAGACTTTTCAATTAAAACTCTGACTTCTTTCTTGCTTAGAGGTTTAGATTCAAATTCTACATTTGGAGAACTTTTAAGACTTTTATCTAATTTTTTAAGTGAGTTATTAACTAAATTAATTGCATGATTTTGAGCAATATCCATCATTTTACCAAGTTGTTCTTCGGTTAAAAACTCATTTACATCAGAATGAAGTCCGCAAATCGGGCAATACATTCTTTGGGTTGTTATAGCTTCAAGATCTTCAGGAAATAGTTTAAACTCTTGACTACAATAAGAACACTTCTGTCTAACTAAACCATAGTCATCTAAAGGAATCTGAACTTCTATATGCTTTCGACTCATAATATCACCCTTTCATTTTTAAAAGGAGGTAAAAATATGCATTCTTATGAAGAAGTGCAAAAAACTACTACAGAATTCAGAGATAAAGCCGCTGATTTTTTAGACACTGATTATGATAACTTTCAAACCGATCTGAATTTTTTAAAATCTTACTGTGATAATAACCCAATAATACAAGAAATACTTAAACCTATAAGAAAAAACGGTTTTGATTTTGACAGTTGGTATGAAAAAGCCACAAAAGAAAGAGGGATGGTCGGATCAGCAGATGGAACTTTGCCAAAAAAAGAATTAGATGCCTACACTGTTATTTATATAATGTTGTGGGCCGAAAATGCTAAAGATTTAATTTTAAATTATGGTCACAGCTCTATGTATTGCAAGAAATTTAATGATCAAATTAGAAAAGTTAATAAAAAAATAATCAGCCGCTTCATTAGGTATATTATACGACAATTAGAAGAAAAAGCCAAGTCTTTAAAGCCTAAACCGAAGAATCCTGCAAGCCAAATAATTAAAAATTATGGCCAAGCTAATATAGCTAACAATTCATCTAATGTTAATCAAACCCTAAGCATAAATCAAAATGATTATGAACCTTTACTCGAACAACTTAGAAGTGTAATCAAAGAATCTCAACTTAATAAAGCTGAAAAAGAACAAGAGTTAGAAAAGGTTGCTATGATTCAAGAAGAAATATCTAAAGAAGATCCAGAACCATCTAGAATAAGAATGTTAGTTGATTGGCTACCAAATATAGCAGCTGCTACTAAGTTAGGTAAAGAAATAATTGAGCTTATAAGTTAATATGACCCTACTCAACTCAAAAATATAAACAAAACTAGGCTGTTGACTATTTAGCTGAAAATATGCCAGAAGATACAATTGAGAAGATTCGCCGGCAGCTGCAAGATGGCGATCCTGAGGACCTATTTCATTTTGGGTTGGGGATCAAGGTTAGGAATTCATTGAGAAAGGAATTTGAATGGAATGATCAGGTATTGGACAGGCTTTGGCGGGGGATTCTTATTAGGGCTGTTGGTGAGTAGGGCCTGCTGCCCTATTGATTAAAAAATAAAACTGTTAATTACTTATCTGAAAACATACTTAATGATAAACTCAAAGCGACTAACTGATAGCTATAGAATGATAATTCTAAACACTTTTTCTATTTGGCGTTATATATTAAAAGTATAAATGACAGTCATTAATAGTAATAAATTTGGAATATAAACGACATTTATCATTAATAATCAAGTTAGACGACATAGGCATAGTAGATTTTTATTTATCAAAGGGAGGGATTGAATAATGGATGATATAAAAGAATATTTGAAAGATTTAATTATTGAAGGAAGAGAAGTTAAAGAAAGGAATTATCATGCTTCTCGTGATGAATGGTTTTCTGATTATATTAGTGGAGAAGAATATGAAAGATGGATTTCTAAGTGTATAGCTATTTTAAATGATAATTTTCCTTCACATCCGTTAACTTCAAAGTTTATGGAGGCGAGTGAAGAAGCTGTAGGTGGAGGAGAAAGTTACTTCAACACAATGATAGGAGTTTTACAAGCATTAAAAGAAACTGTAGAAAAAAGTTTCGAAACAAACATTTTTAAAGGTGAAAATTTTGAAAAAATTTTTATAAGTCATTCTTCAAAAGATAAAGAATATGTAGAGTTACTTATTCAATTATTAAATGACATGGGTATTCCTAAAAATAACGATTATATTTTCTGCAGTTCTTTAGAAGGTTACAATATCCCTTTAGGAAAAAAAATATATGATTATATAAAAAAACAATTTAACCAAAATATAATGGTATTATGTGTTTTATCTAAAAATTATTATAATAGTGTTCCTTGTTTAAATGAGATGGGAGCAACTTGGGTAACTTCAAGGGAATATCAATCAATTTTATTGCCACATTTCGAGTTTTCTAACATAGAAGGTGCTATAGATCCCACTAAAGTAAGTTTTAAAATGAATAATAAAGAAAGATTAAATACTTTTAAAGATAAAATTATAAATTCATTTGGTTTAAATGAAATAGATACTAGTGTATGGGAAAGAGATAGAGATGATTTTTTAGAAAAAATTGAAAATTTATCTAGAAGAGATAAGTATAATAATTCGTTGATTAGAGTAGATGTAGAAAGAGTTAAAGAGAATAAAAATGGTGAAATAGAAATTGATCTTAGATTTATTAACGAAGGTGAAACCCCTGTAGAATTTCAAGAATTATCTATTAAATTATATGATGATGAAGGTAATTTACTGGAATTTGAACCTAGAGAATTTTTACATAATTATATATTATATGGAGCAGAAAATCGTAGAGAAGTGACTATTGTTAGTAATACAGATAGAAATTATAATCCTAGAAGAAATAAAAAGTGGGAGATTAATATTAATCCGATTACTGCATATTAAATTAAGTATACCTACGATCGTCTAACCTGAGGTCAGATGAAATGACATTATTTAAGGAGGGTTTATATTAATGTCTGATAAAGAAGTAGAATATAAGGAACAAATAGTGGCTTTTATTGATATTATGGGATTTTCTAATTTAATTAAACAGGCAAATGAAAATAAATCAGAAGCAGTTGAGATTATTAAAAATTTAAAGGATAGTATTAGTAGTTGTGTAGAAAGAAATTTGAGTTCTAAATTATCTCCGAAGGATGAATCTTTAAAAATAGATCCAAAATTTAAAATCTTTTCAGATTGTATTAGTATTAGTTCAGATTGCATAGAAAATTCAGAGGATTATATAGCTGATTGGGTGTTCTTCTTTCTTCTAAATATAATGTATATACAGGCTGAATTAATTGTTAATAATATTTTTATAAGAGGTGGAGTGACCGTCGATTTGCATTATCAAAGTGATGATATTATTTTTTCTTCAGGTTTAGTTAATTCTTATAAGTTAGAAAGTAAAGAAGCAATTTATCCTAGAGTATTAATTGATAGTTCGGTTATTAATTTATTAAGAAAAAAAGAGTGGGAAGATAATTTTCCTATATTAAATAATTTAATAAAAAGAGATGCAGATGGGTTAGCTTTTTTAGATTATTTAGAATATATTAAAGAAGTTGATGGGAAGGAAGCACAGTTATCTTACTTAGCTAAACATAAAGAAAGAATTGAACAAAATTTAAATAATACTGATAAAGCAAAAATAAAGGGAAAATATTTATGGGTAGCAAGATATCATAATCAAAAAATTTCTGAAATTTATCCAGATGATATTCAAGAAAATTTGACTGTAAGTAAGTCGATGATGACATATGATAATAAAATTTTTAAACCGACATGGTATTTGTTTACATTTAAATCTGAAATAAAAAAAGAAGAAGGCTGCATTTGTATAAAAGCACATACAAAATGGGCTGCTGATAAAAAATTACAAGCCTATATAAGAGAAACTGAGAAAGAATATAATATTGAAAAAAGATATGCAAGATTTTTTGAAAAAGAACATGAAAGTAATGAAATCGAAGAAATGATTAGTGAGTGTGTTAATGACGAAAAAAAGATAATTATTATAGATTAAATGTGTTTTTATGTGAGATGTCACTTCATCTAACATCGCGTTGCCGACACCTATTTTAATGCATAAAAAGAAATTAGATTTTATTTATAAAAATCTCAATTTTTGTTTGGAGATTATGAGTTTTCATGGGCATCGACAACCCGAAGAACGTTATGAGAAAAACTTCTAATGGAAGAAAAATTTCTAAAACAGAGGAGATGAAAAATGGAAAAAGTAGTTTACATATTAGGGGCTGGATTTTCAGCACCACTTGGATTACCAGTTATGTCTAATTTTATTTTTAAGTCTAAAGATATGTATTTTTCTGAACCCGATAAGTATGATCATTTTAAAGAAGTATTTGAGTTAATAAACGATATGTCATTTATTAAAAATTATTATGACGCAGATTTATTTAATATTGAAGAAATATTATCTGTATTAGAAATGAGAAATTATCTTATTGATAATAATCAAAGAGATATATTTATAGATTATATAACTGATGTAATAAATTATTATACTGACGAAATAACTCCTAAAGATAGACTTCATAGTGATTTTTATGATTTTATTATGGGAGATAATTCCAAACATAATTTATATGGTAACCTTATAACTAATATTCTAAATTTAGTATTTGAAAAAGTAGATGGAAATATATTAGGTAAAGTATCTACAGATAGAAAATATGACTATTCTATGGTTAGTCTTAACTATGATATGGTTATTGAAAATTATATTAAATTTTTATCTAATACATATGAATGGGAGAATGATTTACAGATTGTAAATTCCATTAATGATTATGAAAAGGATTCGTATAAATTTTGCTTATGTAAATTACATGGTTGTATAGAAAAAGGAAATATAGTGCCTCCTACTTGGAATAAAAATTCAAATTCTGATGTATTAGAAACTTGGAAACTTGCTAATAAATTATTGCAAGAAGCTAATCATATTAGAATTTTGGGATATTCTTTACCAATGACAGATTCTTATATGACGTATTTATTTAAATCTTCGATTTTAGATTCTGAGCATTTAAAATCTATTGATGTTATCACTTTAGATCCCGAAGGAACTATTAAGGAAAATTATGATAATTTTATAGATTTTAATTGTTATAGGTTTAAAAATGGTAATGTAATGGATTATTTTCAAACTATAAAAGATGCTTTTAAAAATAATAATAGTTCCTTAACTGGTAATAAAACATTTTCTTATAATGTTCTTGAAGAGGCACATGAGAAATTTATGTCAACTGATTCTATCTAAATTTTATTAAATATATTATTATGAGGTGATTTAATTATGGTAGATACATATGACCAAAGATGTTTAAATATTCATCTTGATAAATTAGAAAGTTTTTTTGGAACTAAAGTAACATTTGATTTTTTATGTGAATATTTAAATATAAGGAATTTAGATGAGATAGATGCCGCATTCTCTCCAAAAGAGGATCCATATATACAAAGTATTTATATTATAATTGAAGAAAATTTATGGGAAATCAAATCTAATAAGAGTGCAAATGATCATAAGATAAACGAATTTGAGTTAACATGTAGAAGTTTATGTGATATAAAGACTCTATCTTTTAAAATTGATGATTTAGATGTGTTTGATAGTAAAACTCATGAGTCTAAATTTATCTTAGAAATAATTTTTTATGATAACTATAAAATAGAGTTAAATCAAAGCTCTAAAAATTTAGATTCAGTTAAAGATTTTTCTTTAAAACATTTTTATAAAAAAATATTAGCTTTAAGATAATGTTAATGCTTTAAAGCCCCAACATCACATAACACAAAGTTAGCGACATCCAATTTAAATTTATAAAAGCAAACTGGAACTAACTTATGAAATCAATCAGCATTAAAAAAATTCACACTGCAACAACAGGACAGCGTGAATCCTAGGGGTATTAAATATTTCTAAATCATTATACGAAATCTAAAACGATAATATTTTATAAATAAACTAACCTCTACACTAATACATTCAAGGAAATAGGGCCAGGTCAAGAACATAGGGCCTACTCTACTTAAGTTTAGCGATGACTGAATTCAGTTAGTTTTGAACAAACTTTGATATAAAATATATGAGGATTTCAAATCTAGGAGGAGATTAATTTGGCTGAAAATGTTTTTATATTAGGTGCTGGTGCTTCAGTAGAATCAGGAGCACCAGTAATGGATAATTTTTTAGATAGAGCTGAAGATTTACTAAGAAATGATTTTTTTAAAGATTATTCGAAGAGTATAAAAAAAGTTTTTAAAGTTATTTCAGATCTTTATAGTGTATATGCAAAATCTTATTTAGATTTAAACAATATAGAATCACTCTTTGGAATATTAGAAATGGCTAAAATCATTAAAAAATTAGATGACTATTCTCAAGAGGAAATTTCGGAAGTTAGAAATGCTTTAGTAATTTTGATTGTAAAAACTTTAGAAAAAAGCATTAGATATCCAAAAGGCAAATCAACTTTTGCTAAGCCAACACCTTCTTATGATAAATTCGTTCAATTAATAAAAAATATAGATAAGAATAGTAAAGATAATAACCAAGAAAATAAAGTTAACAATTCGGCGATTATCACTTTCAATTATGATCTAGCACTAGATGTAGCTTTTAAACTAAATAATATAGAAAGCAATTATTGTCTTAACCCTGATAGTAATTACGGTGTTAAAATATTAAAGCTACATGGTTCCATTAATTGGGCACATTGTTTAAAATGCGATGATATAATTCCTGCCAATATATCGTTTAATAAACATACTTTAGGTTCAGACTACTTTCTTACTTGTAATAGTGAAAAAATATGTAAAGTTAATCATAAACATGATGAAATTAATGAAGTCCCATTAATTGTTCCTCCAACCTGGAATAAAACTAGTTATCATGGCAAATTAACAAATGTTTGGCATCAAGCTGCAAAAGAATTAGGGGATGCAAAAAATATTTATGTTTTTGGATATTCATTGCCTAAAAGTGATTCTTTTTTCAGATATTTATTTGCATTAGGAACTTTAGGAGATTCAAGAATAAGGAGATTTTGGGTGTTTGACCCTAATCCAGCAGTAAAGAAAAGATATAAGGGTTTAATCGGAAGAGGAATTTCAGATAGGTTTGATTTTAAAGAAGAATATTTCTCAAGTGCTATAGATTTGTTGAATAAAGAACTTAATAATAATAATAATGAAAGTTTCGGGTGGTGAGGTTTAATTAAATATATAAGTATACAGCCTAACCCTCTTAATCTTTACCTAAAGTGCGCCCTGCTCCGCTCAAAAACCCAGGGCCCGATCAAAACACAGACTCTACTTAAGTTTAGGGATGAGAAATGGCTGAAGTTAGTTAGCTCTGGGATAGGACCGGCCCCAGCTGCATACAGAGAATTGGCTAAAATGTATTATCACACTGGTAGATATAAGGCAACTATCAATGTCCTGGATAGATATTTAGATATGACTGATGCTCAAGAGTTAAGAGGGTTAAAAGAAAAGCTTTCAAAAGAAGATTTCCGAAGATTGAAAAGTAAGTATTTGTGACGCCCCCTATTGATGTTGGACAAAAGGTCAGTTAACACTTTATAATAATTATAGGGGGTAAAAATAATGCCAAAAGGTGAAACTTATGATCCTGAATTTAAGATGGAGATAGTGCTAGAAGTTCTTAAAGGTCGTAAGCCATCTGTAATAGCTGATGAATATGAAGTTAGTCGCAATTCCATATATACTTGGAAAAAAGACTTTCTTAACGGTGCTTTAGATGGTTTAGCTAACAATAATCAAGTTAAGTCTAAAAAGGATGCTGAACTTAAAGAAAAAGAACAGCAAATCCAGGAAATGAAAAAGATCATTGGCGAACAAAAAGTTCAGATGGAAATCCTTAAAAAAAAGCCCTGGCTGGATTAAATATCACTGATAAGGTCAAAGCAATTAATCAGCTTAAAGTTGACTATTCAATTACTGAGCTTTGTAAAACCTTTAATATAGCAAGAAGCACCTATTATTATCGCCTAAATAACGCTAGCTCTAAGAATAATAATAGCAGTAAAAAACTTTATTCAGGTCATCCAGTTTATGATCAAGCTGGTAATGTAGTAGCTGAAAAAGAAGTTATCGAGCTAATTAAAGAGCACTGCAGAGAGCATCCTTATATAGGCTATAGAATGATGACTGATTACTTAAGGTTTAAGCATGGTTTAAAAGTCAATCACAAGCGTGTTTACCGTATAATGGATGTACTTGATCTGTTACAAGACAAAGTTACTCCAAAACCAGATAATTATCAGTTAAAGCAAAAACGTGAATTAACAGCTCCTAACCAATTATGGGAAATGGATATGGTTCAAATGTATTTAGATAAAAGCGGTCGCTGGGTCTATATGTTCGATATAATAGATGTTTATACCAGAGAAATAGTAGGACATCATGTAGGTCTTAGATGCCGAACTGATGAAGCTCTTAAAGCCTTAAAGAAGGCAGTAAATTCACGAGATATAGATAACTTGGTTTTAAGAACGGATAATGGTACTCAGTTTAGAAGCAATGACTTTCAAAACTATATTAGCGAAACAAATATTGAGCACGAAAGAATAGCTGTTAATACTCCAGAACAAAACTCTCATATTGAGAGTTTTCACGGAACACTAAAACGAGAAGAAGTATATCAGACTCATTATCGTCATATTGCTCATTGTAAAGGTTCTATAGATGAATTTGTAGCTAGATATAATCAAGAACGCCCACATTCAAGCATCTCAGGTGTTCCACCAGCTTATTATCATAGCCAGCTGGTTAACGAGCTAATAGATGGTGTCAAGCTAGTAGCATAAGAATTAGCGAGTAAATTAGAGCAATTTTCTGTTAGAAAAGCATAGTCTTTTCTTGTCCAAAATCTAAGGGGCAAGGACATATTCTTAAAATGGGAATAGGTCCCGGCTTGTTAGGAACAGGGCCCTATATAACTTCTATAATTAATTTGGCAAAAAGTTTTCCGATAGGAGCATACCTATATGAATTAACACAAGCAAAGAAATAACATAGGCATTAAACACTCTAAGACCATCTTCGAAACCGCTGATTACTCCTGTGTAAACAAGTAAGCCAACATATACACTAGGCACTAAGTATCTCAAAAAACCTGGGATTATAGGTTCAGCATAAAATCCAGCTAAATTAAGTACTGCAACAGTTACACCACAAATGTAAAGCATTTTAACCACTCCTATAATATTTTTTAAGAGGTGAGATTCAATGGACTACATAACAGAACACTTAGAATTATTTGAACAGCTTGAACAACAAAGAAAATTTTTAACAAATTACTCTCAAACTCTAGAAAATATAGATCAGTTTAGGCAAGACCTAGAAGAATTAAACTCAACAATTAACTCGATTTATGATTCAAGAATAAGAGTTCAGCACTCGCTTTCTGAAATAGAAATAATTGATTTAGGCACTTTAACAAATCTTGATATTAACTTTATTATACCAAATATCAAGGCCGATTTCGAGTACTATCAAGAAATAATATCCCAAAATCATAACTTTATAAAAAAATTAAATCAAACATTCAAAGACCTCATTTCTATACCAGGCATTAAAGATATATCCCTAGAAACCATAAGTTTTTTAGAAGAATTAGAAACCCCTTTAACTATCAACTCACCAGACGAAATAGACATGATATTCAGAGATGAATTCATAGATAAATTCAATCAAGAAATACAAAATTTTAAGGAAGAAAAGAAAAATACAGCTGTTACAGACAAACCAGCTTCAATTACTATAAAAAGATCACCTGAAAAAACCAGACAAATTATAGATATTATTCTGTCAGAAGTTGACTTAACAGCCTACTTAGTAGACGGGCTCTATGAATTGGTTTTCAACTTGGAATCCATTGTGCAACAAGTGATTTCTAAGGCAACAAACTCCATTAATAGTCAAGAAATAAGGACGATCACTCTAGGTATAGTGGCTACTTTAATCACAAGGTTTATTATTTATGTTATATCTTTTTTCTTCAAACCTCTTGTTGAAGAGTGTTTTGAAGATATTAGAAGCTCAATGTACGATTTCTTAGGAAAGAAAGATACTCTAGAAAAATATAAATCGAACCTACAACGAAACCAACATAAAATCAATGACTATAAATTTATCAGCTCAGATTATGCTATTTTAAAAGAAAGAAAATCTTTAGAATCTGAAAAAGTTAAAAAATTAGAATTTGGATCAGCTATAAAGGTCTTATATAAAGAAGATAACTGGCTTTTAGTAGAATGGCTTGATGAGGATAAACAAAAAGTAGTTGCAGGTTGGGTCTTAAATAGACTAACAAGCAAATTAAAATAAAACTTTAGATTAATAAGTAGTTGGTTTTAGTCAAATTGTGAATAATAGATTCAATAATATAAAATTATGTAAAATCAATAAATGAGATAATTTCTTGCTTTTATAGAGCTAGGAGGAATAATCTTGGAAAATACAATTCTGGACATGTCAGAAAAAGAATTTAAAAACTTAATTTCAAAAGAAAACCTCCCTTCTATTTATTCCAAAAATGATATTATAAGATCAATTGTAGAATTGATACCTATTGCAGGACCAATTATAGATGGATTTTTAGCAAAAGCAGGTACAAAATTTAGAGAAAAAAGAATGAATATGTTTTTGGTCTTACTATATAAATCTTTGCATTCTATTAAAAATAGCCTAGATAAAAAAGGGTTTGATCAAAAATTAAAGTGGACAGAAACAGAAGAGTTTCATGATATGCTTAATATTGCTCTAGATTCCACATTAAAAACCAGAAGTCGAGAAAAAATTATTATGAATGTAATGGTTTTAACTAATATTATATCTGTAGATAATGACGGTAAATTTAGACCTGAAGAATATTTATATTCATTGGAGCTTCTATCACCACTTGAGTTAAAAGTAATCTATATTTTTTATAAATGCTATCAAAATGATATCAATAAAACCAATAATGAAAATGAATTGCAAAAATCCACTAGATTAAATCCTAAAGAGCAAGTAATTAATAAGCTATATATTGATGAACAAGATTTAATATTTTTGCTAAAAAGGATTGAAAAATCAGGTTTCCTAAAAGAAATAACTGGTTCAATGTGGGGTTATTCAGGTGGAGAATTTACTATTACTGAGTCTTTAAATAGAATGATGAAATACATCTCGAAACATCCTTTTAGTCATTTTGCAATTTAAGAAATTAAAGGAGGCCGAAAAATTGGCAAACTTATTCAATAAGAAAGTATTAAGCAAACACTTAGCAAAGCACTCTATTCCAGAAGAAAAGGAGAAAATAGATAGAATCACCAAATGGAAAGAAAACCTTGAACTAAACCAAGGAGTTAATG
Source organism: Fuchsiella alkaliacetigena (assembly GCF_023227765.1). Classification (GTDB taxonomy): domain Bacteria; phylum Bacillota; class Halanaerobiia; order Halobacteroidales; family Acetohalobiaceae; genus Fuchsiella; species Fuchsiella alkaliacetigena. Next base: position 8,052 of record NZ_JALKBZ010000016.1, on the reverse strand, counting down.
AAGAACAGCTTCAGGGAGCCTTTCTAAAAGGTATCTTTGGTTTAATTTTAGGCTATAAAGATACCACCGAAGCCGAAGATAAACAGTATACAATGAAAGCCGAGCCAGCTACCGAAGTAGATGCCAGCAAACCAGATGGTAGCTTAGGCTTTTTCGAAATCAACGGAGTTGAACAAACCAAAGCCGTAATCGAACTTAAAGGGCCCAAAATCAGCCTAGATAAAAAACAAAAAAGATCCGGGAAAGATTACGGCACCCCAGTTGAACAAGCCTTTAATTATGCTACTAAGTATGACGGCTGTAATTGGATTATAGTCTCCAATATGATCGAAATTAGACTCTATAAGTATACTCGCGGTCAAGGACACTATGAAGAGTTTCGAATCCCAGAGTTAAATCAACCAGATGAATTTAAGAAATTCCATTTTCTATTATCCAGAGAAAACCTAATCAATAAACACCAAGACAGTCTAACCTGGCAGTTAACCGAAGAAACAACCAAACGAGAAGAAGATATTTCAACCGAATTCTATAACCTGTATAAGCAAATTAGAATCGATCTTTTCGAGCACCTTAAAGAAAATAACCCAAACTATGATCAAGAGCTCCTCTTAGAAAAGGCTCAAAAGTTTCTAGATAGAATTATTTTCATCTGCTTTTGTGAAGATAAAGGCTTATTGCCTAATACCCTACTCCATGAAGCAATACAAAGAGCTAAAGGTTCCTATAGCATGAGCCCTACTAAAGTTTGGCAAGAAATAAAAGGGGTTTTTAGATCAGTAGATAAAGGTAATCCTGAGCATAACATTAATGGCTATAACGGTACCCTATTTAAATATGACGATATCCTAGATGATCTAATTATTAAGAACGAATTCTTCGATAATATTTATGAAATCTCCGATTATGATTTTGATAGCGATCTTGATGTAAATATTCTCGGCCATATTTTCGAACAATCCATCACTGATATAGAAGAATTAAAAGCCGATATTAGAGAAGATGAGTATGATGAAAAAGAATCTAGACGCAAAAAAGACGGAATCTATTATACTCCTAAATACATAACCAAATACATTGTAGAAAACTCTATAGGCAGCTATCTTGACGATATCAGAAAAAAGCTTGGTTATTATGAATTACCAGAACTTGAATCAGCAAGCACTCCACAAGTCGAAGGAAAGTATAAAAAGCAACACTTAGAATTTTATGAAAAATACGAAGAAGTGCTAAAAGATATCAAGGTATTAGACCCAGCCTGTGGTTCTGGAGCTTTTTTAAACCAAGCCTTTGATTATTTACTACAAGAGCATCAATGGATCCAAAAGCAAAGAGAATTCCTTCAACACGAACACGGTCAAAGAAGTATTTTTGGTCTCCCCTCTTTGCAAAAAGAAATACTTAAGAATAACATCTATGGAGTTGATCTTAATGAAGAATCAGTCGAAATTACTAAACTATCCCTATGGCTTAAAACCGCTAATAAAAATAAGCCATTAACTAATCTTGACGATAATATTAAATGCGGAAATTCATTAATTGAGGATCCAGAAATTGCTGGAGATAAAGCATTTAATTGGGGAAAAGAATTTTTAGATGAAATGAGTGAAAAAATGTATGTCTTTGAAACAGAAGACAGTGAACTTAATGCAATCACTACAGAAGAAGGCGGATTTGATGTAATCATTGGCAATCCTCCCTATGTAGACATAAAAGATTTAGATACAGAAATCACAGAGTACTTTTTAGAGAACTTCGAAACAGCAATAAACAGAATTAATCTTTATTCTATTTTCATTGAAAGGTCATTGGAACTTCTAAAGCCTACTGGATATCTCTCTTTTATTATACCTAATTCACTTTTGGTTAACTCCTCGTATAAAAAGATACGAAAAAAATTAGTCGAGGGTATAACTGGTATAGTTAAGTTACCAAATGAAGTTTTTGCTAACTTGAATGTAAATACAATCATTTTCTGCTTTCAAAAAAATGTATTCCATGAAAAAAGCAATATCCATATTATCAATAATGCTTCCCTAGAAAAGATTAATGATGTTTTGACGAGTCCGCCTAAGTCGATCAGTAAAGAAAACTGGCTTAAAGACGAAGCTAACAACTTTAATATTTATACTACAGATGAAGTTATAAATATAATCGACAAATGCTATGCAGATACAGTGCCATTTAAGGAAGTTTGTGATTTTAGCTTAGGCATAACCCCTTATGATAAATATAAAGGTCATTCTGAAGAAGTGATAGATAATAGGGAGTTTCATTCACCAAACAAGCATAGCGAAGAATATAAGCCGTTAATTAAAGGCGGGAATATCCTTCGCTACTTTATCAAGCCTAAAATTAAGGAGTATATAAAGTATGGTGAATGGCTTGGCGCTCCTCGCGAACAGCGCTTTTTTGAAAAGCCTAGAGTTATTGTTAGACAGATTATATCTGGAAATCCAGCTAGGATATACTCCGCTTATACTGATAAGTCCTTATATTTTGCTCAGATAGGCTTTGGATTGATCCCTAATGAAGAAGAAATAGATCCAAGATACATTGCCGCTTTATTAAATTCTAAGCTCATAACCTTTATACACAGATATAAGTTTCTAGATATTTATAAAGATGTGTTTCAGAAGATACTAATAGCTGAGTGTAAGGAGCTCCCGTTTAAATATCCTGAAGCTTATCAACAATCTACTTTAGTAAAAAAAGTTTCTGAAATTAGAGACTTTAAAAAACAAATCTATGATCAAAAACAAGAGGATTTTAGTAACTTTATTAATAGGTATTGTTCCAGCTTAGGCATACCACTTGAAGAAATAATGAACCAAGAATTTTGTAATGAGATTTACTCCGGGCGGGCCAGAAAAGTCAGAGAGATGACGGTTAATATCAATGATAAGATTATAACCCTCTACTCTGATAAATCGAGTTCTGGCCAATATGAATTATTTAAGTTCCAGGTAAACGATAAATATAAAAGAAGGTATATCAAATATTATCTAGAGAATTTAACCAATGAACAGTTAGAAGAAATCAATGAATTTAGCGGCAGCTTACCTAAACGAGTCAAGCAAATAGAGATCCCTGACTTTGATAAGTACAATGTAGTCCGGAAAGTAGTCAATGAATGGCAAGGTTTGCAGCAAGAAATAGCAGGCTTAGAATCTAAGATAGAAAAAGCTGATCAAGAAATAGATCAGCTGGTCTATGATCTGTATAATCTAACCGAAGAAGAAATTAAGGTTGTAGAGGAAAGTTTAGAGTAACCTCTTTTGGTCTTTATTAATTATGTTAATCAGAGTGCTGCTTCACTGGGGATAGGGCCTGATCAAAAACATCGGGCCCTGCTCCACTTAAAAGCTCAGAATCTGATTAATAGGGCCCTGCATAAGAAATAACTGAATTTAGCTAGTTTTGGAATAGGGCCGGCCAGATTTGATGGAGTGAAGGATCAGATTACAGTAGGTGATTAAATTATAAAACCAGGGCCGTAGCTGGGCCCTGGTCCACTTTCACCACTATTTGATATCTCTTTTATCTCTAAATCTTACCTTTAACTAAGTCACTTTTCCCTCAATCTCAGAAAGGCATTCAGAACAAACAAGTTCATCTTTAAAATCAACCACATCCTCTGTACTATTACAAAAAACACACTGCGGCTCATATTTTTTAACTATAACCTTTCCCCCATCCACATAGACCCCCATTGGAGTACCCTCTTTTATTTCTAAATTACCTCTCACTTCCTTAGGGATAGTAATCCTACCCAAGTTATCTATTTTTCTTACCACACCTACTGACCTCATTACTATCTCTCCTTTCGATTTCAGTTTTAATAGTTCTATAAATATATTTGCACATCAGACATCATTTAACCTTTAGTCTAATATAGACAAGCTTTTTAGAAAAGTTTTAAATATATCAAAAGAATCTCTAGAATAAGATCGGCCAGGTTTGATGGAATGAAGAATCAGATTACAGTAGGTAACTAATTATAAAACCAGGGCCGTATCTGGGCCCTGGTTAATTAACATGGTATTAATTCAGAAATTCAAAAGACTTCACCATTTCTTTTGCTATATCTAAATTATTATTGTATTCATATTCTAAACCCAAATAATTCAAATGTATAACTTTTCCCTCATTATGCATACTAGTTAATAGGAATTTATCAAAATTTTCTTCATTTTCCCAGTTGATAATTTCAACTTCAAACTCATATACATCATAACTATTCTCATCCATTTCAATTTTATAATTTTCTGGTCCATATCCTTGCCAATTAATAATTCTAAATTCATCAGAATTTACCCAGTATTCTATAAAATTAGATATAACCTCTAAAAAATTATCTTTATCTCCCTTATCAATCACTCCTTCTATTTCAAATAAGAAATCTGATTCTTCAGAAGGTCTGATCCAAACAAAGTTACTACTTTCTTCAACTATTTCCCATTCTGATGGGTATTTAATCCCAAAATCATCAGTGACATAAGTATCCCAAACTATTTCACTGCCATCACCATCATCACTACTAAAAGGATTACTAGCAGAAGGGATGCATCCAGCCAAAATTAAAACGACCATCAAACATATTAATAATGAAACAAGTTTAGATTTAGATATCTTATATATCATTTTTGCCCCCTGTTAATAGAAGTTAATTCTATTAAATTTATTATAATCCTTCAAATTGATAAGTCACACCTAGTTGATGAGTATTTTCTAAGTCTCCCCCTAAGAAGGCATAATCAAATTGAAGATCTTCATACTCATAACCTGCACCTAATGTCAAGTTTTCTTGGTATGCTCCACCTCTAACATATACTTTTTCTTCTTCAGAATTTAATACTTCTAAATCAGATATTGCTGTAACTTCTAATTCTCCACCAAAAGAGATATTTCTGTCAAATTCATCTCTAAAATCGTATACTGAAAAAGCTAGAGTCAAATAGTCATCTAACTGATAGGATACACTTGGCCTAATATTTCTTATGTAAGATATTTTTTGATCGAATAATTCAAACTCGGTTTCAAAAAGATCTTGAATTAAAAGACCAGCTGATAATTCATTATTAATCTGATACAAAGCACTCAAATCAACAGCTATACTAGAATCGGAATCCGAAGCTGTCCCTTGATAATTTATAGGGTTATATTCTTCTTCACGACTCATACGACGAATATTAGCACCTACAGAAAGACCATCAAACACTTCATTTTCTAACTCAGAAAGATCTTTACCAAAAGAAAATACTAACCAGTTAGTACTTAATTCAACTTCAGTTTCTCCATAGTAAGGATCTATCATTGTACCTTCTTGCCCTTCGCCAATGTATCCTAAACCATAACTAAAACCTAATTCATCGTTAGTTCCAGCAAATCCAATAAAATCATTATAGTTAATCATATCTCTATTGTTTATTGTTCTTGTATATGTAGTTTCGTATTGTTCTAATTGTGTTAGTCCAGCTGGATTCCAGTAGATAGCATTTACATTATCAGCAACAGAAACAAAGGCTCCTCCCATTCCTAAAGGTCTAGCTCCAACACAAGCATAAGAAATAGAATTGAATAAAAGTAGGGAAACCAAAATTAGCATTACACTTAATATTCTTTTTTTCACATTTCTTTCTCCTTTATTATAATTTAATATTTATAACTTACACTTTGTTACTCTTAAACAAGTGTAGCCCACCTCCTAACTCGACAAATAACTAAAATATGCATTCAAGTAAATTATAGCTATAATATTTATTACTATATTAAGACATTATTTCCTGCTTGTTTTTAAATTCAACTAGATCAATTTGAAAAATAAACAAATCTTTACCCTAACCGTTATTGAATCCGATATCCCACAAATGTTATAATCTCAATTAAGGAGTTGATCAAATTGAAAAAAGCTGCCATCTACACCAGAGTATCTACCCACCACCAGGTAGACAAAGAATCCCTAGACTTTCAAAAACAAGAGCTCGAAAACTACTCAAAATATGTCCTAGGAATAGACAACTATCAGATTTTCTCCGATGCCGGCTACTCCGGTAAAAACACCAACCGGCCCGGCTATCAGGAAATGATGACCGGTATCGAAAACAAAGAATTCACTCATTTGCTAGTCTGGAAGATAGATCGGATCTCCAGAAACCTAATTGACTTTGCTCAAATGTATGAAGAGCTTAAAGACTACGGAGTAACCTTCATCTCCAAAAATGAACAATTTGATACCAGTACGGCCATGGGAGAAGCAATGTTAAAGATAATTCTAGTATTTGCTGAGTTAGAAAGAAACTTAGCTTCGGAGAGAGTAACTTCTATTATGCTAGATAGGGCCAGAAAAGGGCTCTGGAACGGAGCTCCTACCCCACTTGGCTATGACTATGACCCCGACACTCAAAAGCTAACCATCAATGAATCAGAGGCTGAAATAGTAGAATTAATCTTTAAGCAATACATAGAAAGTGAATCTAGCCGTCACGTTGCTAACCTTCTCAATGAAAATGATTACAAAACTAAAAATGACGGCCGCTGGAGAGTTAAAACCGTAGCTCAGATAGTTAAAAACCCTATTTATAAAGGTGACTATCGCTATAACTACCGTGAGTCAGGTCGAGGCCAAAAGAAAGATAAGGAAGAACAAATATTAACCAAGGACTGTTTTCCTTCAATTATCGATCGAGACATCTGGGAGAAAGCCAATGCCATAATAACTAAAAACGCCAATCCTGCTGAAGCTGGAAGAAAGAAAGCTAAGCATATACACGTCTTTTCTGAATTAATAGAATGCGGAAACTGTAGTTCTGGCTTTTTGGCCTCTCGGGGTCGCAAAAGAAAAAATGGTTTTAGGCCAGGGATCTATAAATGTCGAGAATATAACTTTGGTTATGAATGTGAAAACTTTATATCAGAAGTTAACTTGGGCCCGTTTATTTTAGATTACATAGCCAACTTAATGAATCTAGCTAACCATATACAAAAATACGATCACTCAAATTATAAAGAAAAGTTATTAGAAGGGAAGTATTTTAAGGAAGTTAAAGATGTTAAAGGTAGCAGCTCTATATATAGCTTAATTGCCACAAAAGGTAAAGATATAATCTTTAGTGAGAAAAGTAGTAATGATGAATTGCAGAATAGTAAAAGAAAGAAGTTACTAGAAGAAATAACAAAAGAACAAAGGGCCCTGGACCGCCTCCAAAAGCTTTATTTATATTCTGAGGAAACTATGAGTGAGAAGGACTATCTATTGAATAAGAAGCAGATCGAAGATAAGATAGCAGAAATCGAAAAAGAATTACAAAGCAATAAAGCAGATAATAAACCGAATTACAACTTTCTAAATAAAGCTAATCAATTTTTGATTGCTAAAAAGTTACTTGATAATAGCGAAGTGAATTATAAAAAAATTGCTATTGCTGATAGACAAATGCTTAAAAACTTTATAAATAGCATTATAGACAAAATAATTATAAACAACAAAAAAGTTTTAACAATACAATTCAAAAATAATATAACCCACCAATTCAAGTGGGCTCAAGGATCCAAAGGGCTTAAAGGTAGATTTTAAGCCTTTATATTTTTATTTTTTAATGTTTCAAGCGATAACTTACGGACAACCGTAGGTGATAATTACATAGTTACCCTTATTTTCAACTTCATTATTTACCATAAATATCAAACATCCTCTCCATATATTGTGTACAACCTGAGTAATATTATAACATAAAAATACCAATTTCCAAACTAAAAGCTCACTTTTTGAATTTTCCCTACATTATATATAGGGGAAACAGGGCCCTATTTTTTCTATTTCTACATTTATATATAGAAAGCAGGGCCCTATTCTCAAAAGTAGGACCCTGCTTAAAACTTATATAACCCAGATATAATAATGTAAGTTTTTCAAAATATCAGAAGCCTCCAATAAATGCAATGGAAGATAATTATCACAAAATTAGTAGTTTGGTATCATACGCGTCAATTTAAGCTGAATTTTGATAGTCAACTGCTGAAATAGAAAATTCCATCATCCTTTGTAAAGTT